>JARRPM010000001.1:0-94521 GCA_037382865.1 Halioglobus sp.
AATATTTCTCATTCAGTGTTGTACATGAGAATGATTCCCACTAATATTTCGCTTCCATCTTACAATGAATATAGAGGGAAGTATGAAACAGTGCATTTTGGCCGCGGCAGTTGCCGGGGTCGTGGCTGCAGGTATGAGCTCCGCTGCGACATGGGCCGACGATCACGGCGCGAATATGGGATAAAAAAGGTTCTTCGCACAGTGGAGGGTTGCAATAGACCGCTCCTGCGAGCGGTTCCGGCAGGAGGGCTGCTTTTCAGTCGCGGCCCGATATCCGCTTGTTGAAAATGTATCCCCTGCCCGGGACCTCGATCGTAGCTTCTTATCCCCGCCTGAAAAGGCGCTGTTCGAGGTTTCGGGAGGAGGGCTGCTTTTCATAAAGCGGATATCGGGCCGCGACTGAAAAGCAGCCCTCCTGCCGGAGCCGCTCGCAATAGCGGTCTATTGCAATCCCGCCAAGGTGCGAAGAACCGAAAAGTAGCCGGCCGTTGCGCCCCTGTCGAAAGACGTTAGTCCAGCGCGGCGTAGACGATGGACTCGAGCTGCCCCCGGAAATTGAAGGTGCTGGAGGGAATGAGCTGGGTCATGAAGATCACCACGAGCTCCTCCCGCGGGTCGACCCAGAACAGGGTGCTCGCCAGGCCGCCCCAGAAAAAGCTGCCGGTGGAGCCCGGGTAGCCGTTCTTTACCGGGTCCAGCTTGTTGGCGAAGCCGAGCCCGAAACCCACCCCCTCGTAGGCGGTCTCGCTGAAAGTGCCGGTGGCGAAGACGCTCATGTCGGCGCCGCCGGGCAGGTGGTTGCGGGTCATGAAGGCGAGGGTGCGCGAGCCGATGATCCGCTCCCCGTCCAGGGTGCCGCCGTTGGCCAGCATCTGGCAGAAGCGGTAATAATCGTGCACGGTGGAGAGCAGCCCGCCGCCCCCGGAGTAGAAGCGGCGCCGCACGAAGTGGCTGTTCTGGCCGTCGTCGTTGAGCACCATCTGCCGCTCGAGATTGCGCTCGTAGCAGGAGGCGAACCGGGCCACCTTGTCCGGGCTGATCTCAAAGCCGGTATCGGTCATGCCGAGGGGCTCGAAGAACGTGGTGCGGAAATATTCCGCCAGGCTCTGTCCGCTCAGGACCTCGACCAGGTAGCCCAGCACGTCGGTGGAGAGGGAGTAGTTCCAGCGCTCCCCGGGGGAGAACTCCAGCGGCAGCTCGGCCAGCTGGTCGATCATGTCCTGCAGGGTGTAGTCCTGCTGCGCCGCGTCCCCGGTCAGGTTGAGGCCCACCTGCAGCTTGCGATAGGCGGCATCGAGATTGGTGGCGCGCATGAAATCGTAGGTGAGACCGGAGGTGTGGCGGAACAGGTCGCGGATGGTCATGGGCCGTTGGCAGGGGGTGGTCTCGAACAGCGGCCAGGAACCTCCGGCGCGCACCCGCAATCCGCGCCAGGAGGGAATGTAGCGGTGGACCGGGTCGTCCAGGGCGAAGAGCCCGCGCTCGTAGAGGGTCATCAGCGCCACAGACGTGATCGGCTTGGTCATGGAGTAGATGCGAAGAATGGTGTCAGCCGTCATCGGCGTGCCGCGCTCCACATCCCGCAGCCCGGCCACGTCCAGGTAGCACGGCCGGCCGCGGCGGGCGACCAGGGCGATGCTGCCGGGAATCTTGCCCGGCTCCAGGTAGCGCCGGCGCAGGTGCTCCCCTATTCGCGCCAGCGTGGCGCCGTCCACACCGACCGATTCCGGTGCCACAATATCGAGCATAGCCCACCTCCCCTCTCGTCAGAGGCCGATAGTGATAACCGCACAGTACGAAAAAGGCAAGCGGGAGAGGCGTCAGCCCAGTATCCGTTCGACCTGGCGACGCAGCGCCGGCACTACCTCATCCTCAAACCAGGGGTTGCGGCGCAGCCATAGGGTATTGCGGGGCGAGGGATGCGGCAGGGGAAAGAAGCGCGGGGCGAACTCCCGCCAGCGCATCACCCGCTCGGCCAGCGTGCCCGGCTCGCGCCCCAGGTAATAGGTCTGGGCATAGCGGCCCACCAGCAGGATGCTTTGCAGTTCCGGCATCTGTGCCAGCAGCCGCGCATGCCACAGGGGTGCGCACGCCTCGGGCGGGGGCAGGTCCCCGGAGCGCCCGCGGCCGGGATAACAGAACCCCATCGGCACGATCGCGATCTGCGATTCGTCGTAGAACACCTCCCGTTCCAGCTCCAGCCACTGCCGCAGCCGGTCCCCGCTGGGGTCGTTCCAGGGAATGCCGGTGGCGTGCACCCGGGTTCCGGGCGCCTGGCCGACGATCAGCAGGCGCGCCGTTGCGCTGGCGCGCAGCACCGGGTTGGGCCCCAGGGGCAGGCTCTCCTCGCAGTGCCGGCAGCTACGCACCTCGGCCAGGAGATCGGCCAGGGGAATCTCTCCCGCGGGCGCTGGGCTGGCTCTCTTTCTCCCTTGCAACACCACCTCCCGAGCTGGTCAACAAGCGTACAATTTATTGCCGGCCACCGGCGCTGCTGCTAACATCGCGGCCTTTGAGCATTCCCCCTTTGCGCCACCCCCTCTGATCGCGCCGCCGGAGCATTTATGAGCCGCCCTTCCCTGCACGACCTGGAAAACCACGCGGATTTCATCCAACGCCATATCGGCCCCTCTGTCAAACAGCAGGAGGAGATGGCCCGGGCGATGGGCTACGAGAGCCTGGACGCGCTGATCGACGACACCGTCCCTGCTGCCATACGCCGCAGGGACGACATGGACCTCCCCGGCGCCCAGTCAGAGCAGGCGGTCGTCAGGCGACTGCGCGAGCTGGCCGGACAGAATATCATCAACCGGTCCTTTATCGGCATGGGCTACCACGACACCTGGACCCCGGCGGTGATTCAGCGCAATGTCCTGGAGAACCCGGGCTGGTATACCGCCTACACCCCTTACCAGCCGGAGATTTCCCAGGGCCGCCTGGAGGCGCTGCTCACCTTCCAGCAGATGATCATGGATCTCACCGGAATGGATCTCGCCAACGCCTCGCTGCTGGACGAGGGCACAGCCGCCGCCGAGGCGATGACCATGCTGCACCGGGTCAACAAGAAAAACCGCAGCAACGTCTTCCTGGTCGCCGACGACTGCCACCCGCAGACCATCGCGGTGGTGAAGACCCGCGCCGCAGTGCTGGATATCGAGGTGGTGGTCGGCGATCCCGAAGCCCTCCTCGAGCGCGGCGAGGCGTTTGGCCTGCTGCTGCAGTACCCCGGCACCTACGGTCACCTGCGTGATATCGGCCCGCTCATCGAGCGGGCGCATGCGGCCCAGACCCTGGTCGCCGTGGCCGCGGACATCATGGCGCTGCTGCTGGTGAAGTCCCCCGGCGCCCTCGGGGCCGACGCGGTGGTGGGCAACAGCCAGCGCTTCGGGGTCCCCATGGGATTCGGCGGCCCCCACGCCGCCTATCTCGCCACCCGCGATGCCTATAAGCGCTCCACCCCGGGGCGCATCATCGGCGTCTCCATCGACCGTCGCGGCAACCCGGCCCTGCGCATGGCGATGCAGACCCGGGAGCAGCACATCCGCCGGGAGAAGGCGACCAGCAATATCTGTACCTCCCAGGCGCTGCTGGCGGTGATGGCGGCATTCTACGCCATGTACCATGGCCCGGAGGGCCTGCGCCGGATTGCCGAACGCATCCAGCGCCTGGCGGGCATCCTGTCCCGGGGCCTGGCGCAGGCGGGCCTGGAGGCGGACAACCGGACCTTCTTCGACACCCTCACCGTCACCGTGGGTGAGAGACAGCAGGTCATCGTGCAGCGCGCCCTGGCGAAGGGCATGAACCTGCGAGTGGTCGGCAGCGATCGCGTGGGGGTCTCCCTGGACGAGACCACCACCGCCAGGGATGTCGAGGCACTGTGGGCGGTGCTGGTCGAGGGCGACAGCCTGCCGGACCTGGCCGGCATCGACGAGAGCACCGGGGAGCAGCCAGGCATACCCGCAACGCTGCGGCGCCCCGTCGACTACCTGCAGCATCCACTGTTCAACGACTACCACTCGGAAACCGAGATGCTGCGCTACATGCGCTACCTGGAGGACAAGGATATCGCCCTCAACCGGGCCATGATTCCCCTTGGCAGCTGTACCATGAAGCTCAACGCCACCACCGAGATGCTGGCGGTCACCTGGCCCGAGTTCGCCAGGCTGCACCCCTTCGCCCCACCGGAGCAGACCCGGGGCTACCAGGCCCTGATTGCGGAACTGGAATACATGCTGCTCGAATGCACCGGTTACGACGCGATCTCCATGCAGCCCAACGCCGGCTCCCAGGGCGAATACGCCGGCCTGTTGGCCATCCGCCGCTACCACGAGAGCCGCGGCGACCATCAGCGCAACATCTGCCTCATCCCCTCCTCCGCTCACGGGACCAACCCCGCCAGCGCCGCGCTGGCCGGCCTGAAGGTGGTGATCGTGGAGTGCGACGAGGAGGGCAACGTGGATCTCGACGACCTGCGCAACAAGGCGGAGCGCCACCGCGACGACCTCGCGGCGATCATGGTGACCTACCCCTCCACCCACGGCGTGTTCGAGGAATCGATCATGGCGCTGTGCGATATCGTGCACCAGCACGGCGGCCAGGTGTACGTGGACGGCGCCAACCTCAACGCCCTGGTGGGGATCTCCGCGCCGGGGGCGTTCGGCGCCGACGTTTCCCACCTCAACCTGCACAAGACCTTTTGCATACCCCACGGGGGCGGCGGTCCCGGCATGGGCCCCATCGGCGTCGGCGCCCACCTGCAGCCCTTTCTGCCCACCAACCCGGTGCGCCCGGTGGAGGGGCTCGACGCGGACAATGACGTGGTCTCCGCGACTCCCTTCGGCAGCGCCTCCATCCTGCCGATCTCCTGGGCCTACATCGCGCTGATGGGCGGCGAGGGCCTGACCCTGGCGACTAAAGTGGCCATTCTCAACGCCAACTACATCGCCCATCGGCTGCAGGATCACTACCCCATTCTCTATACCGGCAGGAACGGTCGCGTGGCCCACGAGTGCATCCTCGACATCCGCCCGATAAAGGAGGCATCGGGCATCAGCGAGGAGGATATCGCCAAGCGCCTGATCGACTACGGGTTCCATGCCCCGACCATGTCGTTCCCGGTCGCGGGCACCCTGATGGTGGAGCCCACCGAATCCGAGTCCCTGGCGGAGCTGGACCGCTTCTGCGATGCCCTGATCGCCATCCGCGAGGAGGTCCGCGCGGTGCAGGCGGGGGAACTGGATGCACAGGACAATCCGCTGCGCAACGCGCCCCACACGCTGGCAGACGTGACGGCGGACGAGTGGGCGCACTCCTACACCCGCGAGCGGGCCGCCTACCCGGTGGACTCCCTGTACCGCTACAAGTACTGGTCGCCGGTCAACCGGGTCGACAACGTCTACGGCGACCGGCACCTGTTCTGCGCCTGCCCGGCGATCGATGCGTGGCGCGAAACCGCGGAATAGCGCCCGCCAATCTGCCGGTCAAACGGCTCCCTGAGAGGTCACCGCATGAAATCGGTCGTCATCACCGGCGTATCCACGGGCATCGGGCACGGCACCACGAGGGTGCTGGTGGACGCGGGCTTCCATGTCTTCGGCTCGGTGCGCAGGGAGGCGGATGCCGCGCGTCTTTCGAAAGAGTTCGGCGATCGCTTCACGCCGCTCCTGTTTGACGTGACCGACGAGGCCGCCATCGCAGACGCCGCCACCCGGGTTCGCGAAACGCTGCGGGGAGAGACCCTGGCCGGCCTCGTGAACAATGCGGGCATCGCGCTCTCCGGCCCGCTGCTGGAGGTCGGGACCGACGAATTCCGCCAGCAGCTGGAGGTAAACGTGGTCGGTCCCTTCCTCGTGACCAAGGCTTTCGGCCCCCTGCTCGGCGCCGACCGATCCCTGCGCGGCGCGCCCGGGCGGGTCGTGAATATCAGCTCCATCGCCGGGGTCCGCGCCCTGCCCTTTCTCGGCCCCTATGCGGCGTCCAAGTTTGCGCTGGAAGGTTACTCGGAGGCCCTGCGCCGCGAGCTGTTGCTGTTCGGCATCGACGTCATCGTGATCGGGCCCGGCGCCGTGAAGACCGCGATCTGGGACAAGGCCAAAGAGGTGGATCTCTCGCGCTACGCCGATTCACCTTATGAGCCGATGCTGAAGGGGTTCCAGCAGGCCTTCATCAGCCAGGGCCACCAGGGGTATCCCGAAGAGCGCCTTGGCCAGCTGGTCCACACCGCGCTGACGGCGACGCGACCGAAGGTTCGCTATGCGCCCGTCAAGGCGCCCCTGCTGGAGAAAATGCTGTTGCGCTACGCGCCCCGGCGGGTGATCGACCGCGTGATCGGCAGGAAGCTGGGACTGCTGCCGAAATAAGGCCCTGAGACGGACCGACCCCACCCGGGCGCCGAGGCCGGCTAGTTCGGCACCAGCTGCCGCCCGTTTTCACTCTCCACCCGGAAGCCGGTCAGAGTGCCAAGCCGTATCGCGCCTGTCTCGTCATGCATCTCGCCGCGCAGCCCGTTGCGGCTGACACTGAACACAAGCCGCATGGATTCGAAGCCTGCCCTCATGGCGCATTCGTACTGCCAGGCCCCCGGGTTGCGCGGCTTCTCGCATACGAAGGAGGCGTCGAAAGAGGTGCCGTCCGCAGTCCACTTCGCCTTGGCGTTGACTGAATCAATGACATCAGGCCGGCTGATGGCATCCAGCGGATCGAAGTTGAACTCGTAAGCCACCAGCGGCCCCCCGGGCCCGGCATCGCGCCCCACCACGTGCCAGGTGCCTATGAGTTCGCGGGCATCGTTGCCCCAGCCGAAATTCAGGGGGATGATCGACTTGCAGGCCTCGCCCGGCAGGCAGATCTCGCCGGAAACCGGCGAACTGAAGCTGACCCTGACTGTTCCCTCCGATCCCAGATAGGCCGCATTTTTCCTCGGATCGCCGAAGGTCATGCCGCCCTCATAGGCGCCCAGGTCCATCGTCAGGCTGTTGAAGCCGGGCCTGAAGGTTCCCGCCGCCAGCCACCAGCGGGCGCTGCCTGATGGCGTGTAGCCGTAGAAATTCAGCACCAGCACGTCGTTCTGGACGTCGATCTGGAATCCCCGCCCGGGGCTGCCATTGTTCTCCTCGGCAATGGCCCAGATACCGGCTTGTGGTGCCACGTCCCGGGCCTGGACGCCGGGGGAAGCCCAGCAGGTCATCGCCAGTAACAGGGTGAACACCACCCCTCTCAGCTTGCTCTCACTCATCATCGTCTCCTCGAACCTCACAGCGTCGACGGAGGCACCACCGATGGCCCTCCTCCGGAAAGGGGTTGCAGCACCCGTGCCAGCTTTAAAAGAGCCCGTGACATCAATTCCATCTCATTGTTTTTTATTAATAAAATCGGTAGATAGTGCGTGTGGCAGGGCGCTTGCCGGCATGATCTGGATGTTAAGGAGTTGGCTCTGCACAAACAGCCGGAGCCGACTGTTTACCCTCGAACAACAGGTACGCAGGCGCGGCCCGGCACAAGCCGGCCTAAAGTCACTCTCGCTGTCTGCCGGGAGATCCTTCCGGGGCCGCGCTGTCGTCGAATGTCGCTCCGGCCATGCCGAACTCCCTGTGGATTCCGGCCGGTATCACCACGCGACCGACTGCCGTCGACGGCGCCGCCCCGGCGACCTCTGCGACCCGGGAGCTGACGGTGGCGGACGACTTTCTCTTCAACCAGGACCTGGTTCTCGCGCAACCCTCACCGGCACAATGAGAAGCCTGGTTTCGTTGCAAAAACCGCGGTATTTGCCGTATCAGCGCGCCACTTTCTGCCCCGCCCGACCCCGGTTCTCCTTGCCTATCGAAGGCTAACGCGGTATAAAAACCCCACTTACGCCAATCCCGGCGGCAAGTACGCAAACAAGGTTCATGACACTGACCAGTAACGCCGCGGCAGCCGATACGCCGCACCCCGCCAGCTTTGTACTCAAAGGGGGGCTCTTTCCCCTCACACTTCTGGAAATAACCCGCTACGACCGCACCGAATTCGAGCGAGACCTGGAGAACAAGGTGGCGGAAGCTCCCGCGTTTTTCCAGCAGGCGCCGGTCGTTCTCAGTTTCGACACCTTCCATGAGGAGGCCGGCGCCGTGCCGCTGCCGGAGCTGCAGGCCCTGTGCCGCGAGTACGGGTTGATACCGGTTGCCCTGCGCTCGGCCGATGAGGCGCTGCAGGCCCAGGCGCGGGCCGAAGGGCTGCCGCTGATGGCCGCCGGCAGGGGCAAAACGGCCCCCAACCCGCCATCGGCCCAGGCGCCGGAGGAGGAACCGCAGGTCGCCGCGGAGGAGGAGACGCACCCGCACAGTCCCAGCAGGCTGGTGACAACGCCGGTCCGGTCGGGGCAGCAGGTCTACGCACCCGGCGGCGATCTCATTGTCCTCTCCTCGGTATCCGCCGGTGCGGAAATCCTGGCGGACGGCAATATCCATATCTACGGCGCCATGCGCGGCAGGGCGCTGGCCGGGGTGCTGGGCGACACCACGGCGCGGATCTTTTGCCAGAGCCTCGAAGCGGAGCTGATTTCCATCGCCGGGAGTTTCAAGCTGGACGAGGATCTGCGTGGCGAACACTGGAAACAGCCGGTGCAGGTGCACCTCGACGGGGAGTCACTGATTATCAGCCCGCTTGCCTGATACCGGGCAGACGGGTTTCAACAACGACAGACAGGGGTAAAGGACGTGGCCAGAATCATAGTAGTAACTTCAGGCAAGGGCGGCGTGGGGAAAACCACCACCAGTGCCGCCATCAGTACCGGACTCGCGCTGCGCGGTCACAAGACGGCGGTCATCGATTTCGACATCGGGCTGCGCAATCTCGATATCGTGATGAACTGCGAGCGCCGCGTGGTCTATGACTTCGTCAACGTGATCAACGGGGAGGCCAATCTGCGCCAGGCGCTGATCAAGGACAAACGCACCGAAAACCTCTACATTCTTCCCGCCTCACAGACCCGGGACAAGGACGCGCTTACCAAAGAGGGGGTCGAGCGGATCCTGAACGAGCTGGCGGAAGACGGCTTCGAGTACATCATCTGCGACTCCCCCGCCGGGATCGAGCACGGCGCTTTCATGGCCCTTTATTTCGCCGACACGGCAATCGTGGTGGCCAACCCCGAGGTCTCCTCGGTGCGGGACTCCGACCGCATTCTCGGTATCCTGCAGAGCAAGTCCCGCCGGGCCGAGCAGGGCGAGCGGGTCGAGGAGTACCTTCTGCTCACCCGCTACCATCCCGAGCGCGTCGAGAAGGGCGAGATGCTGGGCGTCTCTGACGTCGAGGAGATCCTCGCCACCAAGCTGCTGGGAGTCATCCCGGAGTCTCAGTCTGTGCTCAAGGCCTCCAACCAGGGCACCCCGGTTATCCACGACACCGAGAGCAGTGCCGGCCAGGCCTACGCCGATGCCGTGGACCGGCTGCTGGGTGAAGATGTGCCCCACCGTTTCGTCACGGTGCAGCAGAAGGGTGTGTTCCAGCGACTCTTCCGGAGGAGCGCATGAGTATTTTCGACTATTTCCGCAAGACCCGGGTCGATACCGCGTCGATCGCCAAGGAGCGACTGCAGATCATCGTCGCCCACGAGCGGGCCCAGCGCGGCGAGCCGGACTTTCTGCCGATGCTGCAACAGGAGCTGCTGGACGTGATCCGCAAGTACGTCGAGGTCGACCAGGACGACGTCGACGTGCAGGTGGACAATAACGGCAATTGCTCTGTGCTCGAACTGAACGTCACCCTGCCGGGACTGCACTGAATCCGGGACAGCGTCCGATCGGCGCTACCCGGCTTGCTTCACTCAGCCGGCGAGCAGGCGCCGGGTAGGGCGCTCGCGCCTGGGAGCGGTCTCGGCCCACTGCTGCGGCTCGTACAGATAATCCCGCGTGACAGGCACGCTGCCGTGCTGCAGTGCGAGCTGCTGCTGGTAGACCAGCAGGTCGGCACAGCGGAAACTCACCTCGCAGGCGGCCAGGTAGAACTCCCACATCCGGCAGAACGACTCCCCCAGGCGCTCGGCAATGTCTGCGCGGTGCAGGTTGAAGCGGTCGTACCAGGCGCGTAGGGTGTGCGCGTAGTGCAGTCTGAGAACCTCGATATCGGTCTGCATGACCCCGCTCTGCTCCGCCGCCGCGGCCATTTCGGACAGCGCGGGGATCGCTCCGCCGGGAAAGATGTGCCTGCGGATCCAGGGGTTGGTGGGTCCCGGGGGCGTACCGCGCCCGATGGTGTGAATGAGCGCCACGCCGTCGGGCTTGAGGAGGTGCCTTAGCTGCCGGAAAAAGGCGCGATGGAATGGCCTCCCCACGTGCTCGAACATGCCGATGCTCACTATGCGGTCGTATTGGCCTTCGTGCTCCCGGTAATCCTTTAATTCGAAGCGCAGGTTGCCGAGCCCCTGGTTGCGGGCGCGGCTGCGGGCGTATTCGAGCTGCTCCCGGGAGAGCGTGATACCGGTCACATCCACCTCGTGGTGTTGCGCCAGGTAGCGGGCGAAACTGCCCCAGCCGCAGCCGATGTCCAGCACCCTGTCACCCGGTCTGAGCAGCAGTTTGCGGGCAATGTGGCGACATTTCGCCTGCTGCGCCTCCTCCAGTGACACCCCCTCCCGCTCGAAGTAGGCGCATGAGTAGTGCATATCCCGGTCCAGGAACAGTTCGAACAGCTGGCGATCCAAATCGTAGTGGCGCGACACGTTGCGGGCGCTGGCGGCCGCGTTGTTCCACTGCTGCAGCAGTTTAAGGGCCGGTGCCAGCAGCCGTGGCGGCGACTGGTCGCTGAAGTTGCGCCGCAGCACAAACAGCAGCTCCTGGAGTGAGCCTCCGGTCACGTGCCAGTCCCCGTCCATGTAGGTCTGGCCCAGTTGCAACGGGTGGTTGCGGGCGATCCGCTCCCCCGTCCTGCGATCCCTCAGGTGCCAGGCGACCCTGGGCGCGCCGTGCCCGAAGCGATAGCGCCGGCCGTCGCCGTAGTAAAGGACTATCGTGCCCTCTTTGACACCCTGCTCGAGCAGCTTCAACAGCATGGCGGCTCCTCCCGGTGTGCATCAGTGTCTGGTCAGTTAGAAAGCACCAGGCAAGAATCGTTCCTGTCGAACACCGAGGCCACCTCAAGCCGCGCCAAAGCTCTCTGCAACATTGCAGTAGGCGTCGCACGCGAAGCGGTTGACCGCCGTTGCGGTCGCGGAGGCATAGGCGCCCGGCAGTCCGAACTCCAGGTAGCGGTAGCGGCCCGCCCGCACCGGTCCGGACCACGAGGTTCGACCGGCGCTGAGGGCGGCCTAACGGGCCTTCAGATACCGCTCGGTCAGTTTGTCTATTGCCCAGGAATCCGGCCTCTGGCTGGGCGGGTATTCGGCAAAGGTCTGCAGGTAGCTCGCCGCGACCGCACCAGCGACATATATCTGGTACCCCTTGTCGATCATCCAGTCCCAGTAGGAATTCGAATTGTGATCCGCCCGCTCAAAGGGGTCGCGCCGGAGATTGAAGATCTTGGGCATCCGCAGCGTCACGAACGGTTCCGCCCAGAGCGCAAGCGTCTGGGCGCGGTTCTCGGCGTAGACAATCTTCCAGTCGCCCACCCGCACGCAGACCGGCATGCCCTCATCGTTGTGATAGATGAATTCACGTCGTGGCGGACGGTCGGCCTGGCCGGTCAGGTAGGGCAGGAAATTGTAGCCGTCCAGGTGCAGTTTCGCGTTCTTGTTGCCGATGCGGGTGCCTTGCAGCAGCTTCTTCTTGAGTTCCGGGTCTCCGGCGGCAGCGACCAGGGTCGGCATCCAGTCCAGGTGGGACATGACCACGGTGGAGACCTGCCCGGGCTTGATCCTGCCGGGCCAGCGGGCCACCGCGGGGACGCGGTAGGCGCCTTCCCAGTTGGAGTTCTTCTCGCTGCGAAAGGGGGTGATCCCGGCATCGGGCCAGGTATTGTAGTGGACCCCGTTGTCGGTGGAGTAGAAGACGATCGTGTTGTCGGCAATGCCCAGCTCATCCAGCTGGTCGAGCATCTCACCCACCAGTTCATCGTGAGCCACCATCACATCGTTGTAGAAATCCTGCCCGGACTTGCCCAGGTGTTTTTTGGCCGGATGGGTGCGAAAGTGCATGCCGGTGGTGTTGAGCCAGACGAAAAAGGGTTTGTCATCCCTGACGGCCCGGTCCACGAATTTTTTGGCGGCTGCCACGAACTCCTCGTCCGCCGTCTCCATGCGCTTGCGGGTCAGCGCGCCGGTGTCCTCGATGCGACCGTCCGCGTAGGAGTGGATCACGCCGCGGGGCCCGAACATCTTGCGGAAAGCGGGGTCCTTCGGGTAATCCACGTCTTCCGGCTCCTCTTCCGCATTCAGGTGATAGAGGTTGCCGAAAAATTCGTCGAAGCCGTGATTGGTGGGCAGGAACTCGTCCTTGTCACCCAGGTGGTTCTTGCCGAACTGCCCGGTGGCGTAGCCGTGGGTTTTGAGGACTTCGGCGATCGTGATATCCCGGTCCTGGATACCCAGTTCCGCACCCGGCAAACCCACCTTGCTGAGACCGGTGCGCAGGGGTGACTGGCCGGTGATGAAGCTGGAACGGCCCGCAGTGCAGCTCTGGTCACCGTAGTAGTCGGTAAAGCGGATGCCCTCGCTGGCAATGCGGTCGATGTTCGGGGTGCGGTACCCCATGATCCCGTCGCCGTAGGCGCTGATGTTGGTAATACCGATATCGTCACCCCATATAATCAGGATATTGGGCTTCCCGGCTGCAGTTGCGGGGCCGGCCAGGCAGAGTAACAGCAGGGGCAGTAAAAATAGTCTTGCGGACATGGTTGCTTACCTTTTGTTTTAGGGGAGAAAGAGGGAACGCACGGGCCATGCAAGGCTCTAACCGGTACCGGGTATTTGAGCGCAGAGGGGGCCGGTAAAATTCACACAAATTATGGACCACAGACCTTGTCTTGTCACAAAAATGGACTAGGATGCCCGCCCTGGCACGAGTATTGCGGCGGATCCTCGACCGGACCCCGAGGGGGCAGAACCACCTGGTTAGGCGGCTCTTTTTGCACCCCGATGGGACGCGATCCCGGCCCGGCGCACTTCGCCGGTGCATTGGGATCCCCCGGGGCACACGCCAACCACCGACAGGCAGGAGCAGAACACATGCAGATCGACGATGTACAACCCGGGCGTTTCCGCCGGACCGTCAATGACCTGGTCATGGCGGAGATGTTCCTGGTCCAGGCCACCATCGAAAGCGCCACGGCAATCGGTGACGGCATCAGCCAGCTGAGCCGGCAGCTCACCGCCGGTGACGGCGAGGAGCTGCCGCAGGAGTCCCTGACAACGCTGCTCCAGCGGACCGCGGACGAGGCGGTCGAGCCCTATACGAGCCGCTTCAGGATCCTGCTCCGGCTGCGCGACAGCGACGACTGACCCCGGGCAGGTGAGGGTCGCAGAACGCTGCCCTCAATCCTGCCGTTTGGCGAACTGCGCCAGTTGTTCCGGCGTCGCCTCGCTCTGGTAGCGGCTTTTCCACTCGGCATAGGGCATGCCGTAGACCCGCTCCCGGGCCTGTTCGTAGCTCACCTCCTCGCCCGCCTCCGCCGCAGCCGCCACGTACCACTTCGACAGGCAGTTGCGGCAGAAGCCCGCGAGATTCATCAGGTCGATGTTCTGCACGTCCTTGCGCTCATCCAGGTGTCGGAGAAGGCGCCGCAGTACCGCCGCCTCTATCTTCTCGGTTTCGGCCATGGTCTTTACCTCCTGTTAGTCTGTTCAGGGCCCTGCCGCCGCGGCGCGATCAGAGCGGCATGAACTCGCCGCCATTGACTTCCAGGGAAGCACCGGTGACCACCCGGGCATAGTCCGTGGCGAGCAGTACCGCCGCCCTGGCACAGTCGGCGTCGTCGGGGATGCTGCCGAGCGGAATGTTGCGGGACACCTCGGCGATGAGTTCCTCCTGCGGCCGGCCGGTCTCCCCCGACTGCCAGGCGAAGTAGCCCTGCACAGCGGGCCCCCACATCCAGCCCATGTGGCAGCTGTTGACCCGGATATTGTACCGGCCCAGCTCCAGCGCCAGTTGCTTGGTGGCCGCGCGCAGGGCGGCCTTGGAGGCAGCATAGCCCCCCTGGGTCGCCAGCGGCTTGTGCTCCACCATGGAGCCGATCATCACCACGGCGCCGCTCCCGGCTGTTTTCATAGGCGCCACGCAGGCCTGGGTAAGCTGCACGGTGCCAAAGAAGTTGACGTCCATGGCCCGGCGCCAGCTCTCGAGATCCGCCACCTCGACCGCCTCGAAATTGCCCGGGTCGTAGGCGCTGTTGAACAGCACGTCGATGCGGCCGTATTCCGCCACCGTGCGCTCGGCGAGGTTCCGGCACTGTCCGGGGTCGGCGATATCGGTGGCCACCTTGAGCAGCGGCGTGGAAAGCCCGAGCTCGCGTATGGCCCGCTCCGCCGCGTCCAGCTTTGCCGGCGTGCGCGCAGCCATCACCACCCCCGCGGCCCCCTCCTGCGCGGCGCGGGTGGACAATTCCTGCCCCAGGCCCGGCCCGATCCCCGACACGATGACCACCTTTCCCTCAAGCAGATTCATCCCTCGCCTCCAAAAGGGGACAGACCCCGTTTCCTGATCGTTTCATGAATAGAGCAGGAGCACCCGCTCCGTGCCCACGCATTCGCGCAATTCGTGCAGCAGTTCGTCGCTGGGCACCACCTGCCAGCGCTCTCCCAGCCTGACCCGCGCCCGGTTGCGCGCCTGCTTGTAGATCAGGGAGACCGGGCAGTTGCCGCCGCCGGCGCCCGCCAGGGTCTGTTCGATGCGGGCGGCCATCCTGTCGTCCACCATGTCATGGCTGATCTCGATGGTCAGCTCGGAGACATAGGCCTGGCGTGCCTGGAGAAGGCTGCGCACGCTGCGGGCGCGCATCCCGACGCCTCCGGAGTAATCGTCGAAATCGACGGTGCCCTCGACGATGACCAGCTGGTCGTTGCCCAGCAGCTCACGGTATTCGCCGTAAGTCTCGCCGTAGACCGTGACCTCGATCCGGGCACTGCGGTCATCCAGCTGGATGATGGCCATGGTGTCGCCGCGCCTGGTCTTCATGGTCCGGCTGGCGACGATCAGGCCGGCCACCACCTGGTTGCCCTGCATGTCGCCGCGCAGGTCGGCGATCCGGGTCGGGGCGAACTTGCGCACCTCATCCTCGTACTCGTCGATGGGGTGGCCGGTCACGTAGAGCCCGAGAGTGTCCTTCTCACCACCGAGACGCTCCTTGCCGGTCCAGCTCCGCACCCCGCGAAAGCCGGCATAGAGATCGGCGCTGCTGTTGCCCGGGCCGGGCACCACCTCGCCGAACAGGTCGTCGATCCCGCTGTCCCGGTTGCTGGCGCTCTGCTCCGCCGCCTTCAGCGCATCGTCCAGGGCCGCCATCATCACCCAGCGCTCGGCACCGAGGGCGTCCAGGGCGCCGGAACGGATCAGGGCCTCGATAGCGCGCCGGTTGACCTTGCGCGGATCGGTGCGGGCACAGAAGTCGAACAGATCGGTGAAGACACCGCCGCCGTTGCGGGCGGCCAGGATATTCTCGACAGGCCCTTCCCCCAGCCCCTTGATCGCCCCGAGCCCGTATATGACCTCGTTCTGGGGGTTCACCGTGAACATGTACTGCCCCTCATTGACGTCGGGCAGCTTCAGGGCGAGTCCCATCCGCCGGCACTCCTCCACGAACACCACGATCTTGTCGGTGTTCTGCAGTTCCGAGCTCATCACGGCGGCCATAAACGGCGCGGGATAGTGCGTCTTCAGCCAGGCCGTCTGGTAGGAGACCAGGGCATAGGCGGCGGAGTGCGACTTGTTGAAACCGTAACCCGCGAACTTCTCCACCAGGTCGAAGATCTTGATCGCCAGTTCACCGTCCACGCCCAGCGTTCGCGCGCCCTCCTCGAATACCGCGCGCTGCTTCGCCATCTCCTCCGGCTTTTTCTTGCCCATGGCCCGGCGCAGCATGTCGGCGCCGCCGAGGGTGTAGCCCGCCAGCACCTGGGCGATCTGCATCACCTGCTCCTGGTAGAGAATAATGCCGTAGGTCGGCTCCAGGATCGGCTTGAGCCATTCGTGCTGCCACTGGACGTCCGGGTAGGAGATCGCCTCCCGCCCGTGCTTGCGGTTGATGAAGTTGTCCACCATGCCGGACTGCAGGGGACCCGGGCGGAACAGGGCCACCAGGGCCACGATATCCTCGAAACAGTCGGGCTGGAGGCGTTTGATCAGGTCTTTCATGCCGCGGGATTCCAGCTGGAAGACCGCCGTGGTCTCCGCCGATTGCAGCAGTTCGAAGGTCGCCCCGTCGTCCAGCGGGATCATCGATATGTCGAGCGGCGTCTCCCCCTGGTCCCGGCGCACGGTGTCGATCATGCGCACCGCCCAGTCGATGATGGTGAGCGTGCGCAGGCCCAGGAAGTCGAACTTCACCAGGCCGGCATCCTCCACGTCGCCCTTGTCGTACTGGGTGACCAGGCCGCCGCCGGCCTCGTCGCAGAAGAGCGGGGCGAAATCGGTGAGTTTCGAGGGCGCGATCACCACGCCGCCGGCATGCTTGCCGACGTTGCGGGTGATGCCCTCGAGCTGCTCCGCCATGTCCCAGATCTCCTGGGCCTGGCTGTCCTGTTCCAGGAAGTCGCGCAGGGGCTCTTCCTGCTCCAGCGCTTTCGCGAGGGTCATTCCCACCTCGAAGGGAATCATCTTGGAGAGCTTGTCCGCCAGGCCATAGGACTTGCCCTGAACCCGGGCCACGTCGCGCACCACCGCCTTGGCCGCCATGGTGCCGAAGGTGATGATCTGGGAGACCGCCTCGCGGCCGTAGGTCTCAGCCACGTACTCGATCACCCGGTCGCGCCGCTCCATGCAGAAATCGACGTCGAAGTCGGGCATGGAGACCCGTTCCGGGTTGAGGAAGCGCTCGAACAGGAGATCGTACTGCAGGGGGTCGAGGTCGGTGATCTCCAGGGCGTAGGCGACCAGCGAGCCGGCGCCGGACCCGCGCCCGGGGCCCACCGGTATATCGTGCTCCTTGGCCCAGCGGATGAAGTCCATGACGATCAGGAAGTAACCCGGGAAGCCCATCTGGATGATCGTGTCCAGCTCGAAATCGAGCCGTTCCCGGTAGATTTTCTCCCGCTCGGCGAAATCGCCGGCCGCGACCGGAAACAGGCGCTGCAGCCGGCGGTCCAACCCCTCGTGGGAGAGCTGGCGGAAGTACTGGTCCATGGTGAGCCCGTCGGGCACCGGGTAGTCCGGGAGGAACGGCTTGCCCAGTTCCAGCACCAGATTGCAGCGCCGGGCGATCTCCACCGTGTTCGCCAGGGCCTCCGGAATATCCGCGAACAGCTCCGCCATCTCTTCCGGGGAGCGCAGGTATTGCTGCTCGGTGTAGGGGCGGGCCCGGCGCGGATCGTCCAGGGTGCGCCCCTCGCGGATGCAGACGCGCGCCTCGTGGGCCTCGAACTCCGAGGCATCCAGGAAGCGCACGTCGTTGGTGGCCACCACCGGGCACTGCAGCTGCCCGGCCAGCGCGACCGCCGCATGCAGGTGCGCCTCGTCCCCCTCACGGCCGGTGCGGTGTATCTCCAGATAGAAACGCCCTGGATAGACAGCCATCCACTCCCGGGCCCGGCTCTCGGCCAGTGCCTCCCGGCCAGCCAGCAATGCCTGCCCCACCTCGCCGGCAGCGCCTGCGGAGAGTGCTATCACCCCGGCAGCGCACTCGGCCAGCCAGGACTTGTGCACATAGGGCAGGCCGAGGTGCTGTCCCTCGGTATAGGACCTGGAGATCAGCAGGGTCAGGTTGTGGTAGCCCGTGCGGTCCATCGCCAGCAGGCAGAGCGGCCAGGCGCGCTCCGGGTCGTCGCCCTCCAGCACCATCAGGTCGACGCCGAAAATGGGCTTCACGCCGGCGGCGAAAGCCGCCTTGTAGGCCTTGATCAGGCCGTAAAAATTGCTGCAATCGGTCACCGCCACCGCCGGCATGCCCAGCTCGGCGACGCGCGCCATCAGCGGTTTGACGCGCACCAGGCCGTCGACGAGAGAGAATTCCGTGTGGAGGCGAAGGTGAACGAACTGCGGCATGCCCCGATTCTACTCCCCCGCCATCTCCTGTAACAGGCTTTTCACGGGAGCGAAGCTGCGCCGGTGCACCGGGGTTACGCCGAGCGCCCTGAGCGCGGCCAGGTGGGCCGGCGTCGGGTAGCCCTTGTGGGCGGCGAATCCGTATCCCGGGTAGTGCGCATCCAGCTCGACCAGCTCGCGGTCCCGCTGGACCTTGGCCAGGATCGAGGCCGCGGCAATGGCGGGGACCCGGTCGTCCCCCCCGACCACCGGCTCCGCCGCGTAGGACCAGCGGGGCAGCCGGTTGCCGTCGACCAGCACGTAGCCGGGCTGGGGCTGCAGGGCCTGCACGGCGCGGTGCATCGCCAGCATCGCGGCGTGGAGGATATTGAGCCGGTCGATCTCGACGACGGAGGCACGCGCCACGGCCCAGGCGAGGGCCCGCTCCCGGATCAGGGCCGCCAGCGTCTCGCGCCGGGCCGCCGTCAGCTTCTTGGAGTCGCGCAGGCCCGGGACCGGCCTGGCGGGATCCAGGATGACCGCCGCCGCCACCACGTCCCCGGCCAGCGGCCCGCGGCCCGCCTCGTCCACCCCGGCGAGGTCCGGGCCCTCGTAATCAACCTGGAACAGATGCTTCACAGCGACCTCCATGAGCGTTGGCGGCCAGCGCCAGCAGCGCGGCGGCGGCCTGTTCTGCGCACCCCTGGCGCAGCTGCCCGTGCAGGGCGTCAAAGGCCTGCAGCTGCTGCCCCCCGGCCTCCCCGGTTAGCAGGGGCCAGAGGGAGGACGCCATGGCTTCGGGGGTGGCGGCATCCTGGATCAGCTCCGGCACCAGCGGCGCGTCGGCCAGCACGTTGGGCAGGGCCGCGTACCGGGTCTTCACCAGGCGCGAGACCAGCGCCCAGGAAAAAGCCCCCATGCGGTACGCGACCACCATCGGCCGCTTCAGCAGCATCGCCTCCAGGGTGGCGGTGCCGGAGGCCAGAAGGATGGCGTCCGCCGCGGCCATCACCTCTCTGGAGCGACCCGAAACCAGGGTCACCGGCAGGTCGGGGCAGGTCGCCAACAGGGCCTCGAGCTCCGCCTCGCGGGCGGCGCTGGCCGCGGGAATGACGAAGCTGAGCCGGGCGTCGCGCTGCCACAGCAGGCGTGCCGCCTGCAGGAACAGGGGTGCGAGCAGGCGAACCTCGGCGCCGCGGCTGCCCGGCAGCAGCGCGAGGAGCTTCCCCGCCGGCGCCAGCCCGAGTGCCTCACGAGCGCCCGGCCCGTCGACGCGCTGCGGAATCTCGTCGGCCAGGGGATGACCGACGAAGCGGACCGGGATGCCGTGCTGCCGGTAGATGTCGGTCTCGAACGGGAACAGGCAGAGCATCAGGTCCACCGCGCGGGCGATCTTGCGGATTCTTCCCTGGCGCCAGGCCCAGACCGAGGGGCTCACCAGGTGGGCGGTGCGCACTCCCGCCAGCCGCAATTTCTGCTCCAGACGCAGGTTGAAGTCCGGCGCATCGATGCCGAGGAAAAGATCGGGGGGGTTGTCGCGAAAATGGCGGTAGACCTCCCGGCGAATGCGCAACAGTTCCGGGAGCCGCTTGAGGGGCTCGACGAAACCCATCACCGACAATCGTTCCATGGGATACATGCTCTGCAGACCCTGGGCCGCCATCAGGGGGCCGCCGATACCCTCGACGACGAGCGTGTCGCAGTGGCCGCGCAGGGCAGCCAGAATGCGGGAACCGAGAATATCGCCGGAGGCTTCCCCGGCCAGTACGCCTATGCGAAGCTTTGCGCGCCGCGGCATCCTACCGGACGATGCCGCGCTCCGAAGCGCGCACGGAATCTATCAGCAGCTGCACCTCGGGCGTCTCCCGCAGCATGGTCTCCAGCCGCTGCATGGCCAGGTCGAGCGTCAGGCCCTGGCGATAGAGTATCTTGAATGCCCGGCGCAGCTGGCCGATGGTGTCGGAGGAAAACCCGCGCCGGCGCAGGCCCTCGGAGTTGATGGTCTTGGCCTCGGCGGGGGAACCGGCAACGGTGACATAGGCGGGGACATCCTTCCCGATCGCCGTGCCCATGCCGCTGAAGCTGTGAGGCCCGATCTGGCAGAACTGGTGCACCAGGGTATAGCCACTGAGAACGGCCCAGTCGCCCACCCGCACGTGACCGGCCAGCGCCACATTATTGACCAGGATAGCGTGGTCTGCGATCACGCTGTCATGGCCGATGTGGGCATAGGACATGATCAGGTTACTGTTACCGATCACCGTTTCCGCGCGATCCTGCACCGTGCCGCGGTGGATGGTGACACACTCCCGGATCACATTGTTGTCGCCGATGACCAGGCGGGTCGGCTCGTTCTGGTACTTGAGGTCGGGGGTCGCCTCACCGATGCTGGAAAACTGGTAGATATGGTTGCCCGCGCCAATCCGGGTCGGACCCCGTATCACCACGTGCGATTCGATCACCGTGCCGGGGCCGATCTCGACCTCCGGCCCGATCAGGCTCCAGGGGCCAACCGTCACCCCCTCTCCCAGCTTGGCGCCGGGATCGACGATCGCCTGGCTGTGGATCACGGCCCGTTACCTGTCCGCGCAGAGGATGGTGGCGGAGGCCGCCAGCTCGCCGTCCACGTCAGAGCTGACGTTGAATTTCCAGATACCGCGTCGATCGGAGACGATCGAGGCGCGCAGCATGACGCGATCCCCGGGCAGGCAGGGGCGCTTGAAACGCAGGTTGTCGGCGCCCACGAAGTAGTAGATGGAGCCGTCCGCGGGAGTTTTGTCCATGGTCTTGAAACCCAGTATGCCCGCCGTCTGGGCCATCGCCTCGACCAGCAGAACACCCGGGAATACCGGCCGGTCCGGAAAGTGGCCATTGAAGAAGGGCTCGTTCGCCGTGAGGTTCTTGTAACCCACAATGGATTCCCCGAGATTGATCTCCACCACGCGGTCAACCAGGAGGAAGGGATAGCGGTGCGGCAGGTAGGTGCGAATTTCGCTGATATCCATCATCGGAGCCGTTCTCCCATCCTAGTTTCGGTCAGTGCGCTGCTTTTCGAGGGCGGCGAGCCGCTGTTGTATGCTGTCGAGCTGGGAAAAGCGCACGGCACTGCGCTTCCAGTCCCGCGTGGGCGCCATCGGCGTGCCTGAGGAGTAGGACCCGGGCTCGGTGATGGACTTGGTCACCATGGTCATGCCGGTCACGTGGACGTTGTCGCAGATCTCCACGTGGCCCACGGCACCGACGCCGCCGGCCAGCGTGCAGTTGGCGCCTATGATCGTGCTTCCGGCCAGCCCGGTGCAACCGGCGATCGCGGTATTTTTTCCGATGCGGCAGTTGTGGGCGATCTGCACCAGGTTGTCGATGATCACCCCGTCCTCGATCACGGTGTGGCCGAGGGCGCCGCGGTCCACGGTCGTACAGGCGCCGATCTCGACTCCGTCGCCGATGCGCACGCCGCCCAGCTGGCAGATCTTCTCCCAGCCCGCATCGCCCGGCGCGAAGCCGAAGCCGTCCGCCCCGAGCACCGCCTGGCTGTGGATGACACAGCGCTCACCGATGTGGACGTCGTGGTAGATCACGGCGTTGGGAAATACCCGGGTCCGGCCGCCGAGGCGGCTGTCGTGGCCGATATAGACTCCGGCGCCTATGACCACCCCGGGACCGAGCACAGCACCCGCCTCGATAACTGCATTGGGGGCCACCGACGCCTCGGGATCGACCTTTGCATCCGGCGAGACGACGGCGCGCGGGTGCACGCCGGGTGTCGCGGACGGGGCCCGGTCGAACAGGTGGGTCAGCCGTGCGAAGGCCAGGTAGGGCGTCTCCGACAGGAGGCAGTCGACAGGGCACTGGTCAGCGAGATCCGGGTGCAGGACCACGGCGGCGGCGCCGGTCCGGGAGAGCTGGGGCAGGTACTTTCGATTGGCGAGGAACGCGAGCTCGTCCGGCCCCGCTTCCGCCAGGGTGGCGAGGCCGGTGATGCGCCGGCCAGCGTCGCCCGAGTAAGCCAGGCCGAACCGGTCGGCCAGCTCTCCCAGGGTGTACACGCAGGACCTACTTCGACATTTTCTGGTTGAGCAGGTCCGTGACTTTGGCGGTGATGCTGTATCCGGCGTCCGCATGGATCACCGCCGAGCGCTGGAGCAGAAGCCCTATCCCCTCGGATTTGATGAGCTCGCGCAGCACCTCCTGCACACGCGGCGACATCTCCTGCAACAGGGCCTGGCCCGCGGCCTGCTCGGCCTGCTGCAGCTTCCCTGTGACATGCTCCAGGTCGGCCTGCTTGCTGGCCAGCTTCTTGCGCGCCGCCAGCTGCTGCTCCTGGCTCATCACGGCGGCATCCTTCTGGAAGTCTTTCGCAAGCTTTTCGAACTCGTCCTTGAGCTTGTCGAACTCTTTCTTGTCCGACTTGTAATCGGACTGGCTGCGTACATCACCCAGGCGTTTCTGCGCGAGATCGGTCTGCAGGATCGCTTCCTGCAGGTTGACCACCGCGATCTTGCCCTGGGCCCAGCCGAGGGCGGGCAGGCTCAATGCGATGACGGCGAGTGTTGTTTTCAATAATCTGGACACGATTTTTCTCCATCAGGTTACAGAATTGATCAGAATCCTCTGCCGAGGGTGAACTGGAACGCCTCTTCCTGGTCGTCGTCCCCGGCATTGAGGGGCTTGGCGAGACTGAATGTCATGGGGCCGAAACCGGTAATCCACGTCACCCCGACCCCGAAGGAATAGCGCAGCTCCGACACATCCACGTCGAAACAGTTTATCTGGTTGGCTCCGCACTCGGTATTGAACACGTTGCCGGCGTCGATAAAGAACGCCGAGCGCAGTTTGCTGCGGTCCTTGATGAACGGCAGCGGGAAGAGCAGTTCGATGCTGCCCTCCATCAGGACGTTGCCACCGAAGGGGTCCGGGTTGTCCCGTACCGCGCTGTTCGCCAGTTTGCCCGTCCTTGGATCGTAGACGTAGCCGAACTGCTCGCCGTTGGGGCCACCGATCTGGGTCGGAACGCCGTTCTCGTCGATGCCGGTGACCGGCTGCTCTACCGCGTAAAGTTCGGCCGGCGTACTGCGCGGCCCCAGCGTATTGCTCTCGTAGCCCCGCACCGAGCCGAATCCACCCGCGAAATAGTGCTCGAAAAACGGCAGGTTGGTGGTGTCGCCATAGCCGTCGCCGTAGCCCAGCTCGGTGCGCAGGCGCACGGTCCACTCGTTGTATACCGGGTAGAATACCTCGCCGCGATAGGTGAGCTTGAAGAACTCCAGGTCGGAAAAGGGCACGGCCACTTCCAGCGAAACGGACTGGGCACCGCCGCGGGTTGCCATACGCCCCCTGTTCAGGGTTGACTGGCTCCAGCTGCCGGTCACGGTCCAGTTCAGGAAACTGTCACCGTTCTTGTCGAGGAAACCGGGTTGATCCGGGATGACGAGGTACTCCGGCGGCAGGGCGCTCAGGGGCAGCAACTCCTCAACCGCGGCGTAGGTGCCGTCATCCTGAAACGTGCTCTGGTACCAGTTGTCGACGCCCTTCTCCAGCCGCGGGCTGGCCTTGATCTCCTGCACCGCGAAGCGGCCGGCAGTAATTTTCGTGTCGGCGACGCCGAAGCTGAAACCGAGGCGCTCGGTCTCCTTGATCGGGTAGCCGAAGTTGAGGGCGGCGCCGAAGGTGTCGGTGGTGTAGCTCGCCACGTTGACTTCGGAGAGGTCGGTGGAGCGGTAGAAAACGTTGAAGCCCCGACTTACCCCATCCTCTGTGAAATAGGGATTGGTATAGCTGAAATTGTAGAGGTCCTGGTACTTCGAGGAGTTGAGCGCGATACCCACCCGCTTGCCGGTCCCCAGGAAATTGTCCTGCTGCAGGTTCAGGCCCAGGATCAGGCCGGCATCCTGGGCGTAACCGAAGCTGGCCCCGATGCTGCCCGAGGATTGCTCCTCCACCTCGAACTCCACGTCGATGAGATCGTCGTGACCGGGCACCTCGGGTGTCTCGACCGTCGCCCTGCTGAAATAGCCGAGGCGCTCGAGGCGCACCCGTGACTGCTCGATGGCTGCCGACGAGGCGGGCGCCGACTCCATCTGCCGCATCTCCCGCCGCAAGACGTCGTCGGAGGTCTTGAGGTTGCCCCGGAAGCTGATACGCCGGACATAGGTACGTTTGCCCGGGTCGACGAAAAACTTGAGGGCGACACTGTGGTCCTCTTCGTTGATCTCGGGAATGGCCGTCACCTTGGCGAAGTTGTAGCCTTCGTTGCCGAGCCTTCGGGTCAGGTACTCCTCGGTACTGGTCACCATCTGCTGGGAAAAGGTCTGCCCCTCGGCGACGAGCAGGAAGCGGCGCAGGTCCGACTCGGGCAGTACCAGGTCGCCGGAGAGATCCACGGAACTCACACTGTACTTGTCGCCCTCGGTAACGTTGGCGGTGATGTACACCTCTTTCTTGTCGGGGGAGACCGAGACCTGGGTGGAGTCGATGCGGAACTGGAGATAGCCGCGATCCATGTAGTAGGAGGTCAGGCTCTCCAGGTCACCGGTGAGCTTCTCGCGGGAGTATTTGTCGTCGTTGGTAAAGAAGGAGAGCCAGCCGGTGGTGTGCAGCTCGAACAGGTCAGTGAGTTGCTCGTCGTCGAAAACTTCGTTGCCCACCACGTTGATGTGCTTGATCGCGGCCACCGTGCCCTCGTCGACATCGATGTTGACGGTCACCCGGTTGCGCGGCTCCGGCAGCACCTCGGTCTCGATTTTGGCATCGTAGCGCCCCTGCTGGACATACTGGCGCTGCAGCTCCATCTGCATGCCCTCGAGGGTCGAACGCTGGAAAACCTGGCCGACTGCCAGACCGGCGCCCTTGAGCCCGTCCAGCAGCGCCTCGGTCTCGATCGCCTTGTTGCCCTCGATGTTGATCTCGCTGATGCTGGGCCGCTCGGCCACCACCACCACCAGGACGTTGCCGTCCCGCCCGATGCGGATATCGTCGAAGTTGCCCGTGGCGAACAGGCTGCGGGCGGCGGCGCGCACCGCGCGCTCGTCCACCAGATCACCCACGCCCACCGGCAGCGCCGCGAATACACTGCCCGCCGAGACACGCTGCAAACCCTCGACCCGGATGTCGGCGATGATGAAAGTCTGGGCAGAGGCGGCAGACGCCAGCAACACAAAGGCCAGAGCCAGAAATTTGGGTATTCTTTTAGTCAAAATAGTCTCAACTGACAAAAGGTGTTGCCTGCGGGCTGCCGCTTCACCGAGCCCCCGCCACCATTGTTACAGGCGTGCAAAGTCGTTATACAGGGCCAGCACCATGATACCGAGCACGAGAAACAGGCCCAACTGGTAGCCCAGCGCCTGTATTTTCTCAGGTACCGGACGCCCCGCCAACAGTTCCGCCGTGTAAAACAACAGGTGGCCCCCGTCCAGCACCGGAATCGGCAACAGGTTGAGTACGCCGAGGCTCACGCTGAGCAGGGCCAGAAAACTGATATAGGCCTCGAGCCCGGACTTGGCTGAAGCGGACGCCACTTTAGCAATGGTGATGGGGCCGCTCAAGTTTTTTGGGGAAATCAGCCCCATGACCATTTTCTTGATCGAGTTGAGGGTGAACATCACAAGCTCACCGGTACGGGTGAAGCTTGCCCCCAGGGCCTCTATGGGACCGCGGTGGAACTCGCGAATCATGTCAGCCGGCATCTCCGGGAGAGCCACCCCCAGCCCCACCTGGCCGAAGGTATCACCGCTTTCGTCCGTCACCGCGCGGGGCGTAATCAGCGTCTGGCGGATCTCGCCCCCGCGCTCATACTCCAGCGAAATGGGTTGCCCCGGACGCGCCCGCACGTAGTCGACCCAGTCCATCCACAGGGGCATGGCCACGCCGTCGGCGCGCAGGATCCGGTCGCCGCTCTGCAGCCCGACCTCTTCCGCCGCACCGCCATCGATCACCCGGTCCACGACCGGAGGCACCTCGGGGGTGTAAAGGCGAATGCCCAGACCGCGGTACAGGTCAGGCTGCTCCTCGTCCGAGAGCCACTGCTGCACCACCGCATGGGACTCGTAGACCACGTCTGAATCTGGGTACTTCACGGCAAAGGTGATAGGGCCGGTATCGCCGATACGATCGAGCAGACGGAAACTGAGCGCCTGCCAGGTGGGGGTCTCGGTACCGTCCACCGCGACGATCTCCTGCCCGGGCTCAAGCCCGGCCACGTCCGCCACGGAACCGGCCTCGACCTCGCCAATCACCGGCGCATAACCGCTCTCCCCGGCCATGAAGAGGAACCAGTAGGCGCAGACCGCGAGCAGCAGGTTTGCCAGGGGACCGGCGCTGACGATGGCGATGCGCTGCAGCACCGGCTTGCGGTTGAACGCCAGGTCGTGCTCGGCGGCCGGAACCTCGCCTTCGCGCTCGTCGAGCATCTTGACGTAGCCGCCGAGAGGTATGGCAGCCACGGCATACTCAGTACCCAGCCGGTCCCGCCAGCTGACCAGCGGCTTGCCGAAACCGATCGAGAAACGGAGCACCTTGACCCCGCAACGGCGCGCTACCCAGAAGTGGCCATACTCGTGAACCGCCACCAGTACCGCGAGAGTGGCGAGGGTAATCGCTATGGTGTAGAGCATATCCATCAGTTCAATTCGCCTCGAGTTCCCCGCTGGCGGCGGGCTGCGGCCACATACCCGGCCGCCACGGCCCTGGCTTCCGCGTCAGCAGATTCGACCACGGCAAGGGAGGTGGGTTCAACCGCGGGCATTGCGCCCAGCGTGTGTTCGATGACCGCGGGAATCGCGGTAAAACCGATCTCACCGGCCAGGAACGCGCTTACGGCCACCTCGTTGGCCGCGTTGCAGACGGCCATCGCGGTACCGCCGGCGGCGACGGCCTCCCGCGCGAGTCGCAGACAGGGAAACCGGTGTTCGTCGGGCGCCTCGAAATCCAGGCGCGCGGTGGCCACCATGTCCAGCGGCTGCACCCCCGCGTCGAGGCGCTCGGGCCAGCCCAGGCCGTAGGCGATAGGGGTGCGCATGTCGGGATTGCCCAGCTGCGCCAGTACCGAGCCGTCCCGGTACTGCACCATGGAGTGGATGATGCTCTGGGGATGCACCACCACCTCCACCTGATCCGGCGTCAGGTCGAAGATCCAGCAGGCCTCGATCAATTCCAGACCCTTGTTCATCAGGCTGGCGGAGTCGACGGAGATCTTGCGGCCCATGGACCAGTTCGGATGGGCGCACGCCTGGTCGGGGGTGGCGGCGGCCATGCGTTCCAGGCTCCACTCGCGGAACGGCCCGCCGGAGGCGGTCAGCAATACCCTGCTCACGCCGCGCAGGGAGGGGGTGGCATCCTCCCCCACCGGCAGGCACTGGAAGATGGCGTTGTGTTCGCTGTCTATGGGGAGCAGGCGGGCCCCGGACTTGCGCACGGCCTGCATCAGCAGGTGACCGCCCATCACCAGGGACTCCTTGTTGGCCAGCAGGACGGTCTTGCCGGCGCGGGCGGCCGCCAGGGTGGAGGGCAGCCCCGCGGCGCCGACGATAGCGGCCATCACGCTGTCGACCTCGGGCGCGGTGACCGCCTGCAGAATGCCCGCATCGCCCTGCAGCACCTCAGTCGGACAACTCGCCGGCATCTTCCGGCGCAGGGCCTCCGCCGCGGCCTCGTCCGTCATCACCGCGTAACGCGGCTGATACTCGAGACACTGGCCCAGCATCGCCTCGACCGAGCTGTGGGCGGCCACCGCGTAGAGCTCGAAGCGATCGGGGTGCCGTCCGATGACGTCCAGGGTGCTGACTCCGATCGATCCGGTGGAACCCAGGACCGTGACGCTGCGCCGCGTATGATCCATCGCTACCAACCCGCCAGCAGCAGACCCAGGGCGAACACCGGGGCCGCGCCACAGAGGCTGTCCAGCCGGTCCAGCACACCGCCGTGGCCGGGAAGCAGGCTGCCGCTGTCCTTGGCCCCGCTCTGGCGCTTCACCATGCTGACTGAGAGATCGCCCACCACGGAGGCGAGCGCGGTGGTCAGGGTCACCGCGAGCACCGCCGCCAGCCCGATGTGTGCCGCCTGCACCGGCAGCAGCGACCACAACAGGACGGCGGCGAGGGCGACAGCCAGAAGGCCGCCCCAGAATCCCTCCCAGGTCTTGGCTGGACTCACCTGCGGTGCCAGCTTGTGCCGACCCAGGGCCCTTCCCGAGAAATAGGCGCCAATATCGGCCGACGCCACCACCAGCACCAGCACCACCATCAGCGCCCCACCCCGGGGATAGCTGAGCAGGTAGATCGCGGCCAGCCAGGCCGGCGCCAGGATCAGCAGGCCCATGACGCTGCGCATGAACCGGGAATTCCACAGTACCGCGCTGGCCGGATAGCCCCTGACCCACAACAGCGCGAAGGACCACCAGAGGCAGGCCAGGCCCAAAAACGGCTGCACCTGCTGCCGCTGCGGTGCCTCACCGAGGCTGCAGTAGACATAGAGGGAAGCGAGCGTCCCGATCAGCAGCAGAACGTAAGCCGCGCGGGCCGGCACAGCCTGCCAGCCGGACAGGCGCGACCACTCCCAGCCACCGGCGGCGACGATGGCGCCGAACAGCAGGGCGAGGCCGGGAAGCGGCAGGAACGCCACCGCGGCGAGAAACAGGCCGGCGAGGATGAGGGCCGTGATCACGCGCTGTCTAAGCATCGGCGCTGCCCCCCGAGATGAGGCCGTCCGGTTCACGCAGACCGAAGCGCCGCTCCCTGCGGCTGTAGTCGGCGAGCGCACGGGCAAATTCCAGTTCGCCGAAGTCCGGCCACAGCGTATTGGTGAAGTAGAGCTCGGTGTAGGCGAACTGCCAGAGCATGAAATTGCTGATCCTCGCGTCCCCCCCGGTGCGAATGCAGAGGTCAGGGCGCGGCAGGTCGGCGATGCAGATGCTGCGGTCGATGAGCTCCGCCGTGATCGCCTCCGGTTCGAGGCTGCCCGCCCGGACCTGGCGCGCCAGCTTCTGTGCGGCCTGGGCGATATCCCACTGGCCGCCGTAGTCGACCGCAATGACCAGGGTGGCGGCAGTGTTGTCGGCAGTGAGCTGCTCGGACTGACGCATGAGTTTCTGCAGGCCCGCGCTGAAGCGGTTCCGCTCTCCCATGAAGCGCAGGCGGACCCCGTCACTGTGCAGTTCCCGCACCTCGTTGCGCAGGTATCTCGAGAGCAGCGCGAGCAGGGCCCGCACCTCGGGCTGGGGCCTGCCCCAGTTCTCGCTGCTGAACGCAAACAGGGTCAAAACCTCCACCCCGTGCTGGCGGCAGGCACGCAACACCTCGCGCACGGCCTCGACACCCGCGCGGTGGCCAGCCGCCCCGGGAAGGCCCTGACGCCGGGCCCACCGATTATTGCCGTCCATGATGATGGCGACGTGCCGGGGAATCACGGTCTCCCCGCGGTCATTGCTCGCGGGTGACTTGGGGCTGCTGGACATGTGCCGGGCCGCCTGGGGCCTAGATTTCCATGAGGTCGGTTTCTTTATCGGCCAGCAGCTTCTCGATCCTGCCGGTGAAGGTATCGGTCAGCTTCTGGATCTCCTCCTGACCGCGGTGTTCGTCGTCCTCGCTGATTTCCTTTTCCTTGACCAGTTCCTTGAGCATGGCCATCGCGTCGCGGCGCGCGTTGCGCACCGAAACCCGGGCAGCCTCCGCCTCGTGCCGGGCCTGGCGGATGAATCCCTTGCGGGTCTCCTCGGTAAGCATGGGCATCGGAATGCGGATGACACCGCCAGCCGTGGAGGGATTGAGACCCAGGTCGGATTTCATGATGGCCTTTTCCACCGCGGGAATCATCGATTTGTCCCACACCGCCAGAGAGAGGGTACGGGCGTCCTCCACATTGATGTTGGCCACCTGGTTGATCGGCGTCTCGGCGCCGTAATACTCGATTCGCAGCCCGTCGAGCAGGCTGGGGTGGGCGCGCCCGGTGCGTATCTTGTTGAAGTTGTGGCCCAGCGCTTCCAGGCTTTTTTCCATACGCTCGCTGGCTTCTTTCTTGATATCGTTGATCAACTGGTTTCCTCCTGCCGGGTCGCCGCTATTCGATCAGGGTGCCGACGTCTCCGCCCCGAACGATGCTCAGCAGCGCGCCCTGCTTTTCCATTTCAAACACCCGCACCGGCATATTGTGGTCCCGGCACAGACAGATGGCGGTCAGGTCCATCACTTCCAGCTTCTTGTCCAGGACCTCATCGTAGGTCAGGCGCTCGTATCTTACCGCATCGGGCACCTTCACGGGATCCGCGGAGTAGACGCCGTCGACCTTGGTCGCCTTCAGCACCAGATCCGCCTGGACTTCGATGCCGCGCAGGCAGGCCGAGGAGTCCGTGGTGAAGAAGGGATTGCCGGTCCCCGCCGCGAAAATAACCACGTCGCCGTTGCTCAGCGCGCGAATCGCCTTGCGCCGGTCGTAGTGGTCGACCACGCCGCTCATGGGGATCGAGGACATGACCTGGGTGGCGATATTGGAGCGCTCCAGGGCATCGCGCAGGGCCAGGGCGTTCATCACCGTGGCCAGCATGCCCATATGGTCGCCAGTCACGCGGTCAAGCCCCGCGGCCTGCAGCGAGGCGCCGCGGAACAGGTTGCCGCCACCAACCACGAGCCCCACCTGCACACCGATACCCACAAGTTGTCCGACCTCCAGTGCCATCAGGTCGAGGATCGCGGGGTCTATGCCGAAGCTCTGCCGGCCGGTCAGGGCCTCGCCGCTGAGCTTGAGCAGGATGCGTTTGTATTTCTTGTCCCCGGCGGGTTTCGGCATGGGCCTGGTCTCCTGAATTGCGGCCGTATCTTACAGGACAATCGCCTCTCACCCAACGAAAAACGGGGCCGAAGCCCCGTTTTGCCGCAGCCGACCGCGCTCAGCCCTTGAGCTGGGCCGCAACCTCGTCGGCGAAATCGACTTTGTCGACGGCGATACCCTCGCCCACCTCGAACCGCGAAAAGGCGGCAACCTCGGCCCCGGCGCCCGCCACCAGCTTGCCCACGGTGACGTCCGGGTCCTTGACGAACGGCTGCTCGACCAGGCTGTTTTCGGCCAGGAATTTCTTGATGCGACCTTCGATCATCTTCTCGACGATCTCCGCCGGTTTGCCGGAGTCCTGGGCCTGGGCCGTGTAGATCTCCTTCTCCTTGGCGATCACCTCCTGCGGCATATCAGCGGGGGAGACTACCTGGGGGTTGACCGCGGCCACGTGCATGGCGACATCCTTCGCCAGGTCCTGGTCCCCGCCCTTCAGCTCGACCAGCACCGCGATACGGTTGTTGCCGTGAACATAGGCGCCGATCACCCCCGCGTCGGTGGTGAGCAACTCGATGCGGCGCACACTGATGTTCTCGCCGATCTTCTGGACCAGGGCCTCGCGCGCCTGCTCCAGTTCACCGTCCATCAGAGCCGCAACGTCCGTCTGTCTGCCGCTGAATGCGGCTTCCACCACCTTCTCGACAAAGGCGCGGAAATTGTCGTCGCGGGCGACGAAATCGGTCTCGCTGTTCACTTCGACCAGCACGCCGTAGCTGCCGTCGTCTGCGATGCGGGTCGCCACGACGCCATCGGCCGCGGTGCGACCGGCTTTCTTGGCCGCTTTCATACCGCTGGACTTGCGCAGTTCCTCGATGGCCTTGTCGACATCGCCCCCGGCCGCGGCCAGGGCTTTCTTGCACTCGAGCAGGCCCAGGCCGGTGCGCTCACGTAATTCCTTAACCAGTGCTGCTGACATTGATACTCCTCCTCTACCGACCCCGGGGTCACCCCGGGGCCAGGACAGCTGACAGTTACTCGGCTTCTGCTGCGGGTGCTGCAGGTGCTGCAGGCGCGGCGGGTGCCGCAGACTCTGCGGGGGTCTCGACGGAAGTACCGGCCGCAGCGGTCTCCTCGACGAACTCATCCTTCACTGCGCTCATGTCGCCGGCTTCGGCCTTCCCTGCCAGGCAGGCATCGGCCACCGCGGTCACATACAGCTTGACCGCACGGATGGCGTCGTCGTTGCCCGGAATCACGTAATCCACCCCGTCCGGGTTGCTGTTGGTATCGACAACCCCGATGACAGGAATGCCCAGCTTGTTGGCCTCGGTGATGGCAATGCGCTCGTGATCGACATCGACCACGAACAGCGCGTCCGGCAGACCGCCCATGTCCTTGATACCACCGATGCTGCGTTCCAGCTTGTCCATGGCGCGCGTGCGCATCAATGCTTCTTTCTTGGTCAGCCGGGTAAAGGTGCCGTCGGATTGCTGGGCTTCGAGCTCGCGCAGGCGCTTGATGGATGCGCGGATCGTCTTGTAATTGGTCAGCATACCGCCGAGCCAGCGGTGACTGACATAGGGCATACCCGCCCGCTCAGCCTGTTCCTTGATGATTTTGCCCGCGGCGCGCTTGGTGCCGACGAACAGAATCTTGTTCTTGTTGCCGGCCAGCCGCTTCACCAGGTCCAGCGCTTCGTTGAAGGCGGGAACCGTGTGCTCGAGGTTGATGATGTGGATCTTGTTGCGGGCACCAAAAATGTACTGGTCCATCTTGGGATTCCAGTAACGGGTCTGGTGACCAAAGTGTGCGCCTGCCTGGAGCAGGTCGCGCATACTTACCTGTGTCATGATGATATACCTTGTGTTTGGGTTAAACCTCCACATATCCCCGGCCCAAACCGGCGCGGCTGCATGAGCCGGGCCGGCACCCTGGGACAGGTGCCGATATGTGTGTGTCGTTGGCCTCTTCACGGCGCCCGATGCAGGCAGCCCCGAAAAAGAGGCGCGCTTTATACCACAACCGCAGCGGGGATTAAAGGATCCTGGCGCGCGGGCACACCCACGATTACTCTTTTTCCACGGGAATGCTGTAGAATGTGCCTCCCCCGGATGCCGTGGCGCCGGGTTGTTCGCGCAGATATTCAACTTTTTCAACGGGTTACTGATGGGTGTATCGATCAAGACAGCAGACGAGCTGGAAAAAATGCGGGTCGCAGGCCGACTCGCAGCCGAAGTGCTGGAAATGATCGCGCCCCGGGTGGAGGCCGGCATCACCACCGGCGAACTGGACCGGATCTGTCACGACCACATCACGCGGGTGCAACAGGCCATTCCAGCGCCCCTGAACTATCACGGGTTTCCCCGCTCCATCTGCACCTCGATCAACGACGTGGTGTGCCACGGTATCCCATCGGACGCCAAGAAACTCAGGAACGGCGACATCATCAACATCGACGTGACGGTTATCAAGGACGGCTACCACGGCGACAGCAGCATCATGGTGGAGGTCGGTGAAGTGGCGCCCCACGCCCGACGCCTGATCGAGGTCACCCGCGAGTGCCTCTACCTGGCGCTGGACGTGGTGAAACCCGGGGCGGCCCTGGGGGATATCGGCCATGTCATCCAGCAGCATGCCGAGAAGAACTACTACTCCGTGGTACGGGAGTACTGCGGGCACGGCATCGGTCGCGAATTCCACGAAGACCCCCAGGTTCTGCACTACGGGCGCAAGGGCGCCGGCCTCGTGCTGGAACCCGGCATGACATTCACCATCGAGCCGATGATCAACGCCGGCCGCCGCCACACCCGCCTGAACCAGAAAGACGGCTGGACCGTAACGACAAAGGATGGCCGCCTCTCGGCCCAGTGGGAACATACCCTCGGGGTGACGGATACCGGCTGTGAAGTGTTTACCCGGCGCAGCAATGAACCCCTGTAGAGATCCCTATGGCTCCTGAGCTCAGCGCCCTCCCCGCCGCGTTATTCGATCCGGTGGCATTCCGCGCGCAACTGGCAGACGAAAACCCCGTCACATGCTGCAAGGCCGCGATCAAGCACGCGTCCGGGTACATGTACAGTCGGTTTCGGGCGGGGGCCGCGGCCAGTGACCTGATACACCAGCGGGCGGCCTTCGTAGACGCGCTGCTCGGCGAACTCTGGGACAGGCAGTCCTGGCAGGGAGCGGAATTGGCCCTGGTCGCCGTGGGCGGCTACGGCCGGGGCGAACTGCACCCCCATTCCGATGTGGATATCCTGGTACTGCTCGGTGATGAGAGCGGCGGCTGCCGGGAAACCCTCGAGGCCTTCCTCACTCTGCTGTGGGACATCGGGCTCAACATCGGCCACAGCGTGCGCACCCCCGACCAGTGCGCGACCCGGGCGGCGGGCGACATCACCGTGCTCACCAATCTCATGGAGGCGCGGGTCATCCGCGGACCGGCGCACCTGATGGCGCGCGTCCGCGAGCTGACGGGGCCGGACCGCATGTGGCCCAGCCCCGCGTTCTTTCAGGCCAAACTCGACGAGCAGCGCGCCCGCCACACCAAGTTTGCCGACACGGAGTATAACCTGGAGCCGAACGTCAAGAGCTCCCCCGGCGGGCTGCGCGACCTGCAGGTGATCGGCTGGATCGCCGAGCGCCACTTCGGGGTGGAGTCGCTGGAGCAGCTCTCGGCAGAGGAATTTCTCAATCCCGAGGAGATGGAGATCCTTACCCGGGGACGGGAATTCATGTGGCGGGTGCGGTACGCCCTGCATATGATCACCGACCGGGAAGAGGACCGCCTGCTGTTCGACCATCAGCGGGAACTCGCCGAGCTCTGGGGTTTCGAGGACAGAGACAAGCTGGCGGTGGAGCAGTTCATGCAGACCTACTACCGCTGGGCACTGGCTCTGGGCCAGCTCAATGAGGTCCTGATCCAGTATTTCGACCAGACGATCCTGCGGTCCGGCTCCGCCGACGAGGTCACCGTCATCAATGACCGTTTCCAGGTGCGCAGCGGCTATATCGAGGCGCGCTCGGAGGACCTGTTCATGCGGGAGCCGTCGGCACTGCTCGAGGTTTTCCTGCTCTGCGCGACCTGCGAGGCGATCGAGGGGGTGGCGGCGCCCACCATCCGCATGATCCGCGATCACCGCCACCTGGTGGATGAAACCTTCCGGGCAGACGAGCACAACAAGCGCCTGTTCATCGATATCCTGCGCGCACCGCACAAGATGACGCGCCAGCTGCGCCGCATGTCGCGCTACGGCATCCTCGGCAGGTACCTGCCCGAGTTCGGCCGGGTCATCGGGCAGATGCAGCACGACCTGTTCCACACCTACACTGTCGACGCCCACACCCTGGAGGTCGTCAAGAACACCCGGCGCTTCAACTACCCGGATTTCGAGGAGCGTTTCCCGGTCTCCAGTCGCGTGGCGAGACGCCTGCCCAAGCCGGAACTGCTCTATATTGCGGCGCTCTATCACGATATCGGCAAAGGCCGCGGCGGCGATCACTCAGAGCTGGGCGCGGTCGACGCCGAGCGCTTCTGTCGCGACCACGGCTTCGATGAACGCGACACCGAGCTGGTGACCTGGCTGGTGCGCAATCACCTGGTAATGTCGGCGGTCTCCCAGCGCAAGGACATTTCCGATCCGGACGTGATCCAGCGCTTCGCGCGGCAGGTCCAGGACCAGAATCACCTCGACTACCTCTTCGCGCTGACCGTGGCCGACATCAACGGTACCAACCCGACCCTGTGGAACGCGTGGCGGGGCAGCCTGCTGCGCCAGCTCTATACGGAGACCAAGCGGGCCCTGCGCCGGGGTCTGGAAAACCCCCTGAACAAGCGCATTATCGTCGACCATGCGCGCCAGGCCGCCGGCGAGATGCTGGAGGACCGCGGCTTCACCACGGAGGAACTGGACGAGCTGTGGCAGGAGCGCGAGGAGGACTACTTCCTGCGCGAGCGCGCCGAGGACATCGCCTGGCACACCGAGGCGATTGCTGGACACCATGACAAGACCCGGCCCCTGGTGCTGATCCGCAACAACATCGAGTCGTCGGTGGCCAACACCACCCAGATCTTCATCCACACCCGCAGTCATCCGCAGCTCTTCTCCCACATCTGCGCCGACCTCGAGCAACTCGATCTCAGTGTGCATGACGCCCGGATCTACAACGCCAACGACGGCATGAGCCTCGATACCTTCTTCGTGCTCGACTCTTCAGGACAGCCCCTCGCCGATAACGGCGCCCGGCTGAAACATATCAGGGAATACCTGTCCGAGAGCCTGAGCCAGGACCTGGGCCAGCCCGATATTGCGCAGCGGCGCACGCCCCGGCAGATGAAGTCCTTCTCCATTCCGACCGAGACCAGCATGTCGGTGGACGAAATAAAGAACATGTCCGTGCTGGAGGTCTCATCCCCCGACCGCCCCGGCCTGCTGGCCCGGATCGGCAAGATTTTCGTGGACTTCAACATCGAACTGCAGGCGGCCAAGATCCAGACTCTTGGCGAACGGGTGGAGGACGTCTTTTTCATCACCGACGCGGACCAGCAGCCCATCACCGACCCGAAAGTATGTGCGGCACTGCAGAAGGCCATCTGCCGCGAGCTCGACGAGCAGGCAGCGGCCTAGGGCTATCTTTTGCCGATGTTCCCGATACCTGAGTCGAGAGGTGGCGGCCTGGGACGCCGCCTGCCGCACCCGCCTTCGAGCGCGGCTGGTGCAACCGAACAAGTAACGAGGCGCACCGGATGAACCCGCTCCTGGAGAGGCTCCAGCCCTACCCGTTCGAGAAACTGCGGCAGCTTTTCGCCGATCTCACGCCGGCCCCGGAGAAGACGGCCATCAGCCTGTCCATCGGCGAACCGCGCCATCCCTCACCGCCGTTCGTGGTGGAGGCAGTCGCCGCCAGCCTGGACAGGCTCGCCAACTATCCCGCCACCGCGGGTCTCGAGGCGCTGCGGACTGCGATCGCGAACTGGCTGACCGGGCGCTTTGCGCTGGGCTATATCGACCCGGCGCACCAGGTGCTGCCGGTCAACGGCACCCGCGAGGCCCTTTTCGCTTTTGCGCAGGCGGTGCTCGGCCCCGGGGAGAACGCCCTGGTGATGATGCCCAACCCCTTCTACCAGATCTACGAGGGCGCCGCCCTGCTCGCCGGCGCGCAGCCCCATTTCATCAACTGCACGGCCCAAAGCGGTTACCTGCCGGATTTCGGCGCGGTGACGGAAGCGCAGTGGCGGCGGTGCCGTCTGCTCTACCTCTGCAGCCCCGGCAACCCGACCGGGGCCGTGCTGCCGCTGGCCCAGTTGCAGGCGCTCATCGCAATCGCCCGGGAACACGACTTCGTGATTGCCAGCGACGAGTGTTACTCCGAGATCTACCGGGACGAGGCCGACCCGCCCGCCGGCCTGCTCCAGGCCTGCGCCGCCATGGGCGACAGCGATTATCGCAACTGCGTGGTCTTCCACAGCCTCTCCAAGCGCTCCAACCTGCCCGGGCTGCGTTCCGGCTTCGTCGCCGGCGACGCGTCGATACTCCGGGACTTCCTGCTCTACCGCACCTACCACGGCAGCGCGATGCCGCTCCACCACCAGCTTGCGAGCATTGCCGCCTGGGAGGACGAGGGGCACGTGCGGGAGAACCGGCAGCGCTACCGGGACAAGTTCACTGCCGTCCTGGGTATCCTGGCAGGACATTTGGAAGTCGACGCTCCGAACGCCGGTTTTTACCTCTGGCCCCGGACCCCGGTGCCGGATACCGACTTCGCCCGGGCCCTGTACGAGGGAGAGAATGTCACCGTGCTGCCCGGCCGCTTCCTTGCGCGCCACTCTGAAGGCGTCAATCCCGGCGAGTCCCGGGTGCGCATGGCACTCGTCGCGGAACAGGCCGAGTGCGAGGAGGCGGCCAGACGCATCGTCGATCGGCTCGCCAGGCTGGGGTGATACAGCCAGTGACGGAGATTAGATTGCGCAAACAGGAACGCGTCGATTTCATCCTCGAGCGCCTGCAGGCGCTGTACCCGGAGACGCCGATACCGCTGGATCACCAGGATCCCTTCACTCTGCTCGTCGCCGTCCTGCTGAGCGCCCAGTGCACGGACGAGCGGGTCAACCAGGTCACGCCGCGGCTTTTTGCCAGGGCAGACAGCCCGGCCGCAATGGCCGCGCTGGAGGTGGAGGAGATCCTCGATATCATCCGCCCCTGCGGCCTGGCGCCCCAGAAGGCGAAAGCCATCAGGCGCCTCAGTGAGATACTGCTGGAGGAGCACGGCGGGGAGGTGCCCGCCGACATGGAGGCGCTGGAGCGTCTGCCCGGGGTCGGGCACAAGACGGCCAGCGTGGTCATGGCCCAGGCGTTCGGTGTCCCCGCCTTCCCCGTCGATACCCATATTCACCGGCTCGCCCAGCGCTGGGGGTTGACCAGCGGCAAGAGCGTGGCCCAGACCGAACGGGACCTGAAGCGCCTGTTCCCCGAAGAGTCGTGGAACCGCCTGCACCTGCAGATGATCTACTACGGGCGCGAGCACTGCACCGCACGGGGGTGCGACGGCCGCGTGTGTGAAATCTGCCGGACCTGCTACCCGAACCGCAAGCACCCCAGGAAAACCCGCAAAGCCTAACCCGGCGCCCGGTTGATTCGCATCATCTCAGGGATTGCTGAAACCGGTTGTTATCTTTGCGGGCGGGGCGCCACCGTGGGGACGCTCCGATGCCTGTAACCTGCCGGCGTCGCTATATCTGACCCGGTGGATTTGCTATGCTACGCGGCCCGCGAATAGTACGGCATTCGGCAGAGCCCGGGCATGATAACCCTCTATGGCATAAAGAACTGTGACACGGTGAAGAAAGCGCGCAAGTGGCTGGATCTTCACGGTATCGAATACGCGTTCCACGATTTCCGGGAGGACGGGCTGGACGCCGGCCAGGTGGAGCAATGGCTCCGGGAACTGGGCTGGGAGAACCTCGTCAACCGGCGCAGCACCAGCTGGAAAGCCCTCGATGAGAAGGCCCGCCAGACGATGGACGACGCGACGGCGCTGAGGGCGATCCTGGCCCAGCCGACCCTGATCAAACGGCCGCTGCTGGACGTGGGCCACGAGCGCTTAACCGGCTTCTCCGCCGCAGACTACGAGAAAATTTTCAACCGACACACCCTCTGACCAGGGTGCAGCAGATTATCGGGAACCCCAGATGACGAACAGCGCATTTGCTTTTGGCCTCGGCGTGGGCACACACAACGACAGTGGCGACTGGCTGGAGGTATTCTTTCCACGTCCCCTGCTCTCCCCTTCCGCGGCGCTGGCGGCGGCGGTGGCCGACTGTGATTCCGGTACCGCCCTCGACGGCGACCGGCTGGGTGCGCTGCATACGGCGCTGGAGGCCGCCGGTGAAAACGAGCAGGCTGCGCTGGCGCGCCGGTTCATGGAAAGCGACCGGCCGGCGGTCGCTGTACTGCTGGCGCAGGACCGCCCCCCGGCCAATGTGCCGGAGGGCTACCTGAAGCTGCATCTCCTCTCCCACCGCCTGGTCAGGCCCCATGGTACCAACCTCGAGGGGCTGTTCGGCATCCTGCCCAACGTGGCCTGGACCAGCGAGGGTGCCGTCGACCTCGCGGAGCTGCCAATGCGCCAGCTGGCGGCCCGACTCCGCGGCGAGGTGCTGGAGGTGAGCAGCGTGGACAAGTTTCCCAAGATGACCAATTACGTCGTGCCGGATGGTGTGCGTATCGCCCACACCGCCCGGGTGCGGCTCGGGGCCTACCTCGGCGAGGGGACCACGATCATGCACGAGGGCTTCGTCAACTTCAACGCGGGGACCGACGGGCCCGGGATGATCGAAGGTCGCATCTCCGCCGGTGTCACCGTCGGCAGCGGCTCGGACCTCGGCGGCGGCTGCTCCACCATCGGCACCCTCTCCGGCGGCGGCAATATCGTCATCTCGGTGGGGAAGGAGTGTCTCATCGGCGCCAACGCCGGCATCGGCATCCCGCTGGGGGATCGCTGTACCGTGGAAGCGGGTCTGTTCGTCACCGCGGGCACCAAGGTGACCCTGCTCGATACCGGGGGCATGCCGGTGGAGACCGTGAAGGCGCGGGAACTGATCGGGCGGTCCGATCTGCTGTTCCGCCGCAACTCCACCACCGGTGCGGTGGAGTGCCTGACCAATCGCTCCGCCGTGGAGCTCAACGAGGAACTGCACGCTCATAACTGAGCCGGAGCGCCCTGTGGACCCGACCCTGGAACTTTGTTGCGACCTGATCCGGCGCGCCTCGGTGACCCCGGAGGACGGCGGCTGCCAGGCCCTTATGATGGCGCGCCTGGAAAAGCTGGGGTTTGACTGCACGCCCCTGCCATTCGGCGAGGTCAGCAATTTCTGGGCCGAGCGTGGCACCTCGGGCCCCATCCTGGTCTTCGCGGGCCACACCGACGTCGTGCCTCCCGGACCGGTGGATGCATGGGACAGCCCCCCCTTCGAACCCACCCTGCGCGACGGCGTCCTCTACGGGCGCGGCGCGGCTGATATGAAGGGGAGCCTGGCCGCCATGGTAGTGGCCTGCGAGGCGTTCGTCGCGGCTCATCCCGACCACCCCGGCCGGATCGGCTTTCTCATCACCTCCGACGAGGAGGGCCCGGCAGTGGACGGCACCGTGCGCGTGCTGGAATATCTGCGGAACAGGGGCCAGGCCATCGACTGGTGCCTGGTGGGCGAACCCTCCAGCAGCGAACAGCTGGGCGATGTGATCAAGAACGGGCGCAGGGGATCCCTGAACGCGGTGCTCACCGTCCGCGGCGTGCAGGGCCATATCGCCTATCCCCAGCTGGCCGACAACCCGATTCACCGGGCGCTGCCCGCGCTGGCGGCGCTCACCGCGGAGGTGTGGGACGAGGGCAACAGTTTCTTTCCGCCAACCTCCCTGCAGATCTCCAACATCGCGGGCGGTACCGGCGCCACCAATGTCATTCCCGGTGAGCTCGAGGTGGTGTTCAATTTCCGCTTTTCCACCGAGGTGAGCGACGCCGAACTGCGCGAGCGGACCGAGACGCTGCTGCGCCTCCACGAGCTGGACTACAGCATCGAATGGTCGCTGAGCGGCCAGCCCTTTCTCACCCCCGGCGGCGACCTGGTGGACGCCACGGTGGAGAGTATCCGCAGGGAGACCGGGCTGGGGACGCAGTTGTCCACCGCCGGCGGAACCTCCGATGGCCGCTTCATCGCACCGACCGGCGCCCAGGTGGTGGAACTCGGTCCGGTCAACCGCACCATCCACAAGCTGAACGAGGCAGTCGTCGCGACGGACCTGCCGCGCCTGGCCGCGATCTACCGGGGTATTCTGGAGCGTCTGCTTCTGGCCCGGTAGCCTGAGGTGAAAAGCTCAGAGCCCGTCCAGCTGCTGCTGCAGACCCAGCCGCGCCAGGGCGAGATTGCCCTCCCCCGGAACCACCAGCACGCCGTCGCCATCAAGGGCGGCGAGGCTCCGGGCAACCACGTCCGGCGCGTCGGACCACATGTCGGCCGGAATGCGGCTCCTGTCGAAGCCCTCGGCCGCCATCTCATCGTGAAAGCCGGTGCGGATATAACCGGGGCACAGGGCCTGTACCCGTATCCCGGTACCCGCAAGCTCAGCCTGCAGGGCAAGTGAGTAGTAGTTGAGAAAGGCCTTGGTGGCGCCGTAGACCGCGAGCCCTCTGCCCGGCAGGAATGCGCCGACGGAGGAGACGTTGATGATGTGGCCGCCGCCCCGCTCGCGCATGAACGGAATGGCCGCGCGGCACAGGGTGATCGCGGCGTCGCAGTGGAGGCTGACCATGGCCCGCTGGTCCTGGATGTCGTTGGCGGCGAAGTCACCGAAGGTGCTGAAGCCGGCGTTGTTGACGAGATAGTCCACCGGCCCCTTCTGGCGCAGGGCCTCCAGGGTCCGCGCCACACCCTCGATGCCGGTGAGGTCCGCCACCACCGGCTCCAGTCTCGCCTCGGCCTCCAGCTCGCCGGCCAGTGCCGCCAGGCGCTCGCCGCGGCGGGCCACCGCGATGATGACGTCGCAGCGCGGCGCCAGTTGCCGGCAGAACTCGGCCCCGAGCCCGGAGGAGGCGCCTGTTACCAGTGCCGTGATTTTTTCTTCCGCCATGGTCCCACCTCCGGTCAGAGCATTTCAGCCGCGCAGTGGCCGCGCTGCACCCACGCGATGATACCCTCCTCCTGCCGGGGTGTCCTGCGCCCGCCACCTGGCGCGGCAGGATCTCAGGCCAGGGCGCGCCGGACGTAGACGTCGAAGCGCACCGCCTTGCCGGCGATACTGTGCGAGGGCTCCTGGCCAGCCAGGGGCGGGGCGCGCAGGGGGCGCTTGAGCACCACCCGCGCCGCGGCACTTCCCCGGGCCCACTGCAGCAACGCCGCCGCATCGTCCCCGGCGTCAGCGCGCTCGAGCAGCTGCTGGAAAAGCGCCATCTCCTTTTTTACCCCGGCGCGCCTGTCCCGCGCCGGAAACATCGGGTCGAGGTAAATCACGTCTAACGTTGCCAACCGCTGCGGCTCGACGTCGCGGGCGTCACCCGCGAACAGCGCCATCCGCCGCAACACCCCGCCCAGCCAGGGGTCGTCGCTCGCTGCCGCCCGCAGACCCCACTCCAGCATCGCGGCCATCACCGGCTCGCGTTCGCAGAGCAGCACCTCGCAGCCGAGGTCAGCCAGCACGAAGCTGTCCCGGCCCAGGCCGGCGGTGGCGTCGAGAACGCGCAGCGGCGACTTTTTACCCACCCCCACCGCCCGGCCCAGCAGTTCGTTATGGCCGGCCCGGCGCCGGTGGCGCATGCCGGCGCTGCCGAAATCGACCTGCACGGGTCCGGGCGCATGTCTGCCGGTGCGCCGCAGGGACAGGCGTTGGCCGGCGACTTCCAGCACGACGGAAACGACACGATCACAGTGCCGGAGGTCGGCGCCCGCCGGGAGGAGGGGCAGGGCCAGCCTGCGGGCCAGCGCTCTGGCGGCGGTGGTGTCTTCCCCGCTCCCCGGGAGCACCGCCAGGGGGGCGGGTGCGGCGGACACTCAATCCTCGACGATGGACTTGGCGCTGCGCCGCTTCAGCATGCCGGCGAGGTCGTCGATCAGCTCATCGGTACTCGGCGCCGCACCGGCCTGCCCGGGCGCGCTCCCCGGGGGGGAGGACGCCTGGCCGCGAGTGGGCAGTTTCGACTCGTCGAGGCCCAGCGATAACTCCCTGCCCTCCAGTTCGAGTGCAACCTGCAGGTTATAGGCGTGCCGGGAGAGGCCGTGTTTGTCCACGATGCGAAAGCGACGGGGGCCGGATTTGCCGTCCTGCTCGTCGCTCCGGGTAAGATGGCAAGAGATCCCCCCGATCGGCTTGCCCGCCAGCTGGGTGCCGCGCATGGCGGTCAGCTCGCGGTTACAGCCACTGATAAAAGCCGGTGTGGCAATGGTTCCGCCCACCGCCACAGCACCACCCACCGGCGGACACTGGAAATCCCCCACCAGGATCTGGCCCGCCTGGGCCAGGTCGACCATGCGGGCCAGTTCGATGGTGACATCCCCCACGATGTAGCTGAGCACCGTGGGGTTGACACCCTCGGCCTGGTACAGCTCATAGTGGCCGCCGATGTGATAGCCGGTGCGGATCACGGGCACCGTGTTGCCCCGAGAGGCCGCGCGGGCGATGGCATTGTCGGCGATCACCAGCAGCATGAAGAAGAGCAGGTCACGGTTGGCATTGCCCCCGAGGTCGCGGTTCCAGACGTAATAGCCGTCGCCGGTGGTGGTGCGCGAGAAATTGATCTCGATGCCCTGTGCCAGCAGCTTGTTGTAGGCCGAGTTGAGGGAATAGGAGAGGCTGTTGAGCTGGCTGGCCTGCTCGAAGGGCGTGAACAGGGAGAACTCCACGATATCGAACAGCAGCACCGCTCTGTTATCCACGTAGCTGATGCCGTAGCGCTTGATCAGCTGCTCCACCGCCTGCATCACTCCCGCCTCCTCGGCCAGCGCGGTGCTGAGCTTGATGAACGTAGGCGCCACGTCGAGACGTTTGCAGATGGCGAACAGTTCATCCCGGCTCTTGCGCCGCCGGCCGGAAATGAGATTGCGGATGAACGCCTCGTTATCCGGCTCCGACCCCGGCTGTTCATCGTGTATCGCGCAGTAGTTGCCGAGGAAGTAGTGCGGCACCAGGATGACCAGCAGCCCCCGTTCGTCGGCACTCCAGCAAAGGACAATGTTCTGCCCCAGCCGCCACTGCTTGCGCAGGGTTCGCTCGAGGGTCTTCAGGTTGCCCCGCTGTACGATGCTGATCGCGTCAGCCGGTTCCTCGCCGCCGCGCCGCGAAGTTTCAGATTCACTGGACTCGATCATCTCCCCACTCGTTTTTATCAGCCCGTTCCACTACCATTATAGGGAGCAGTTGATGCAGGGGCTACGCGGATTGTCGCCCTTTCCGTCGGGACGGGCATCGCGCAACGACGAGAGATCACCGGTCATGCCCCACGGTCCAAGATTCAGCCTCGCCTGCCTGGCGCTCCTGACGTTGGCCGCCTGTGGCCGTTATGATGTCACTGTCAACGACAAGGTGGTCTATACCCCGCGGCCCCTGTTTGCCGATTTCGCGGTGCCGGACGACGCCCTGCGGGCCTGCCTGGAGCAGGCTATCGACGACGGCAGAATAACCGCCGCCAGTGAGCTCTCGACCCTCAACTGCAGCCACGCCGGCATTGAATCCCTGGAGGGGCTGGGCACCTTCACCGGCATATCGAGGCTGAAGCTCTCCTCCAACCGCATTCGCAACCTGAACGAACTGGCCCGGCTGACCGTGCTGGAAGAGCTGTTCCTGGATGACAACCAGGTGGTAGACCCCGTGCCGCTGTACGAGCTGCCCGCCCTGTATCGCCTGGATCTTTCGGGGAATCCCGGCCTGCAGTGCCCTGCCAGTGGTGCGCTGCTGAGGGTGGAAAACCTCAAACTGCCAGCCCACTGCGGTGAGCCGTGATTCTCTACCGCCTGATCAGTTGGCTGCCGTTCCCACTGCTGTACGCCGCCGCCTGGTTCGCCTACCTCGTGCTCTACTACGTGGCCGGCTATCGCAGGGCGGTGGTACGGCAGAACCTGACCCGGGCATTTCCTGAGAAGAGCGAGGCAGAGGTCACCGCGCTCGCGAAATCGTTCTACCGGCGACTGGCCCAGGTCGCCTTCGAGATTGTGAAAGCCAGGCGCATGCGGCGGGAGCAGTTCCTGGAGCGGGTCAGGCTGGTCAACCCGGAGCGGCTGCGCGAGGCCAGCGACGGCTTCCGGCAGTCCGTCATCGTCCTCACCATTCACCAGGGAAACTGGGAGTGGATGCTACACGGCGCCACTATCGCCCTGGACATTCCCATCGACCCGGTCTACAAACCCCTGCACAACAGGACCGTCGACCGGCTGATCTACGACATTCGCAGCCAGTTCGGCTCGCGCCCCCTCTCCATGGCGGAGTCGACCCGGGATATCCTGCGCCGGCGCCGTGAATTCCGCATCTTCGTGATGGTGGCGGACCAGTCCCCCATCCGCCGGGAGCGCGGCTACTGGACCCGCTTCATGAACCAGGAGGCCGCCTTCTACCAGGGCGCCGAGACCATCGCCAAGATGACCGGTTTCCCGGTGCTGTTCGCCCAGTGCCGCCGCTTGCGAACCGGGTACTACGAGGTCGAGTTCCACCAGGTGGCGACACCGCCTTATGACAAAGAGTCGCACGAAATCATCGACACCTATGTGCGCCTGGCGGAACAGGCGATCCGCAGCGAACCCGAGAGCTGGCTGTGGAGCAACCGGCGCTGGAAGCGGGACCGGGCTGCGGAGGAAGCGCAGGGGGCCCCGTAGTAGCCTGGGGCAGAAAGGCGTTTAGTCCAGACCAGAGAGCAGAACGTAGGCGTCAGATCGCGTACAGCTTGACGGGACCGTTGAGCGCATGGAGGGCCTGCCCCGCTGTATAGCGGTATGCGCGATACGGGCTTACAGGGATGTATTTACGGCGAGTCCCGTCAAGCTGTACGCGATCTGGCGCCGATGTAGCAGCACCAAATGCTACCAGATGGCCTTAAGCGGGTGGTTGGTAGCGCTCCGGCTCGATCTCCAGCCAGTCGAATCCCCCGGACTGCTCCGCCCACACCACCCGGTCGAGGGAGTCCAGCACCGACAGCAGCGCCTGCTCGGCCTTTTCCCGCGTATTGTTGTTCTCACTGACATGCGCCACCACGAGATGGTGCAGCGCCGCGGCATCGATCTGCCGGAGGAAGCCGGCCGCCTGGCCGTTGTTGAGGTGTCCCCAGTCACCGCCGACCCTGCGCTTCAGGTGCGGCGGGTAGGGGCCGGCCTCCAGCATCGGCAGGTCGTGGTTGAATTCCAGAACGAGCCCGTGGCACGCCCGGTAACTCTCCACCAGGTGCGGCGTGATGCAGCCAAGGTCAGTGAGCACACCCAGGGAGCACTCGCGCCAGGAGAGCCGGTACTGGCAGGGTTCCAGCGCATCGTGGGGCACGGTGACTGCCTTGACCTCCAGTGCGCCGATTTCAAACCGGTCCTCGCTGTTGAAGCGACGCTGCTCGAAACTTCCCTCGCAGCGCCCGCTGCTGGCCGTACCGTGGGTGAGATAGACCGGAATGCGGTGGCGTCGGGAGAGTGCGGCGACACCCGCGCAGTGGTCGGAGTGTTCATGGGTCACCAGGATGGCGTCCAGTTGCCCGGGGTCGACACCCAGGTGCACCAGGCGGCGCGTCGTCTCGCGCAGGGAGAAACCGCAGTCGATCAGGACCAGCGTATCGCCGGCCTCCACCAGGGTGGCGTTGCCCTTGCTTCCAGACCCCAGCGAGGCGAAGCGCATCAGGGCCCGCTCACGCTGGATGATTCGGCCCTAATTGATATTACCCCGGATAATGGCCAGGAGCGCCTGCTCGTCGCGTTTGGCGAGCGGTTCCGCGCCGTCCTGCGCGCGCAGCCTGATCACCACGTTTTCGGCATCCTGGGCTTCTGCGCTGACCAGCAGTGTGCGACCGGCCAGGGGGTGCTCCTCGTCGCCGAACAGCCAGTCGAACCAGCCCCCCTCGTCCTCATCGGGAGTGCCGAGGAAACGGGCGTAGTAGATTCCGGCACTGCGATCGCGATCGGTAATTTCGAAAGATGAGGTTTCCAGTGCCTTGCCCAGGGAGGCCCATGCGCGATCATAGGGGAGCGCCAGGCGGATATAGGTGTAGCCTTCAGGAGACTCCTGCATCGATATCTTGCCGCCGGCGCTGATGGACTGTTCGGCGATCATCGACACCGGCGTTGTATCGGCGCTGTTGGCGAGGTACTGCGCCACAGCCTGCAACATCTCGGCCTCCTGGTCCAGGTTGTCGGAACTGGCCGGCCAGTCCTGGATGTCGCCGGCCTGATCCATCTGCAGCACGTGCAGCTCACTGGTGCCGCGCTGCACGCCCTGTTCTATGCGGAAGCGGAAACGGCTGGCCATCGGCGCGTCCTGCAGCTCCAGCCACGAGGTCTCCATGATGCCGGCGCTGGCATCTACCCTGGCTACCGGGACCCCCGCCGCCGACAGGAAACCCCGAACCTGCGGCCAGACCTGGCCCGGCGCCTCGTTGATCAGTGCCCAGCTGTCATCGCCCAGCTTCTGGATCCGGACCACGTCATCGGCGGCGCCCGCTACCATCGGGGAAGGCCTGGGAACCTCGAATTCACCTGCCGATACGACATTTTCCCGGACCTCGGGAATGGGGTAGATCTCGTGCAGCGCATCCCCGTCCAGGCCCTCGGGAACGGTGATCTCCGGCAGCTCCAGGGCCTTCTTGTAGTCCTCCGAGGTATCGCGGAATACGCCCTTGTCGCCGAACAGATAGCCACACCCGCTGACAGCGGTCACCATGACGCCGGCAATCAGCAGCCTTGCGAAGCGGAAGGTCATTGTCATGAGATTGCCGCCGCCTCCATGGCCGCCAGCACTTCCCCGTGAAACTGTTCGTCGAGGGGCGTCAGGGGCAGGCGGATCCCGGACCCGATGAGACCGCGCTGCTGCAGCGCCCACTTGACAGGGATGGGGTTGGCCTCGAGAAACAGCGCCCTGTTGAGCGGACCAAGACGCTCGTTGACCTCCGTCGCGCCCTTGCGGTCTCCGGCGATGGCCAGCCGGCAGAGCTCCGCCATCAGACCGGGGGCGACGTTGGCAGTCACCGAGATATTGCCGTGGCCGCCCGCCAGCATCAATTCCATCGCCGTGGCGTCGTCCCCGGAATAAATGGCGATCCGCTCGCCGCAGCGGGCGATGAGATCGCGGGCCCGCGCCACGTCGCCGGTGGCGTCCTTGATGCCGGTGACGTGGTCCAGTTCCGCGAGCCGCTCTACGGTCTCGTTGTCCATGTCCACGCAGGTACGCCCCGGCACGTTGTAGAGTATCTGGGGGACGGCGACCGCTTCAGCGATCGCCTTGAAATGCTCATACAGACCCCGCTGAGTGGGACGGTTATAGTAAGGCGTCACCAGCAGGCAGGCGTCGGCCCCCGCCGCTGCCGCAGCCCGGGTCAGCTCGATCGCCTCGGTGGTGGAGTTGGAGCCGGTGCCGGCGATGATCGGGATCCGGCCCGCGGCGTGCCTCACGCAGCGCTCGATGACCTCGCAGTGCTCCGGGACGCTGAGTGTCGCACTTTCACCGGTGGTCCCCACCGCGCCGATGGCGCTGGTGCCGGCGGCCATGTGCAGCTCCAGGAGCCGCTCCAGGGATGCCCAGTCGATGCCGCCGTCGGCATGCATGGGCGTGACCAGGGCGACAATACTGCCGGTAATCATTTACTGTCTCCGAAAAACTGCCGGGCGAGGCCCTGCGCGGCGCGCACCCGTGGGGGAAGATCGCCATTATCCATGCCCGTGGCCGGATGACAACCAAATTGGTCTAAAATGGCGCGCGGTTGAACTCACCGGGACAAAGCGGCGTCGTATAAACAGGAGGTATCGAATATGTCGGTCAAAGCCCTGCTTTGCGCCCTGCTGCTGGCTTCGATAGCCGTGGTTCCTGGCGCCCTCGGCCAGGACAACGTGCGCATCGGCGAACTCTCCTATCTGGACCTTCAGTACATGGCGCAGCAGCGGGAAACGCTCTCGGAACTGGTGGAGCGCAATCTCGGCCGGCAGTTCAACGGCAGCCGGGACAACGATCTCGAGCTGCTGCAGCTGCTGCTCGACAGGCGTCTGGTGCGCCCTGACCAGACCCGGGAATTGCAGGCCATGGGCGTCATCATGGGCGACCTGCTGGCCGCCGACCTGGATATGCACTGGGTGGTGTACGAGGACTCACTGGGCCGCAGTCGCGCGCTGCGCTACCGGGAGACCGACAACTACCTGTTCCCGATGACCATGATTTCCCGGCGCCGGGAGGCGGACAACCGCACGCCGGTAGAGGAGATCTACCAGAAGGCCTACGACATCATCGCACCACTGCGACCGGACATGCCCTTCCAGTAAGCCGTGGCATTTCACCGGGGCAGCCATTAGACTGGCCCCTGGCCAACCTGCCCATGACGCCGCATGACCCACCAGCCCCCCGGCTTCCAATTACTCCGCAACGATCGGGATGAAAGCCACCTGGTACTGACGGGAGACTGGGTACAGGGCCAGTCGCACGGCAACTTCGCCGAAATCAGGACAGATCTGATGCACGGGGCAGCCAACCGGCTGATCGCCGACGGGTCCGCACTGGGCGACTGGGATTCCGTACTCATGGCGTTTCTGTTGCAGTGCCACAACCACTGCCGGGAAGAGGCCATCGAGTTTGAGACCCGCGAGATGCCTGAGGGCGTGGACAAGCTGCTGCGGCTGGCGACGACCGTCAGGGCCCACCAGCCGCCCGCCGCCCCCAGGCTCTCCTGGCTGCACGCCATCGACCCGGCCCGCCTGCTCGGCAACATTTTCGACTCGCTGAAGGAGTCTCTCGCCTTCGCCGGCGAGGTGGCCATCGCGCTCTACCGGCTCCTGATCGGCAAGGCCAATACCCGGTTCAGTGATTTCTGGAAATTCTGCTACCAGGCCGGGCCGGACGCCTTCGCCATCATCAGCCTGACCAGCGTGCTGGTCGGGATGATCCTGGCCTACCTGGGCGCCGTGCAGCTGCGCCAGCTGGGCGCCGAGATCTATGTCGCCAACCTGGTGGTGATCGGCACCCTGCGGGAGATGGGGGTCCTGATGACAGCCGTCGTGATGGCGGGGCGCACCGGCGCCGCCTATGCCGCGCAGCTGGGCACCATGCAGACCAACGATGAGATCGACGCCATTACCACGCTGGGGATCTCCCCTATGGAATTCCTGATCATGCCGCGACTGCTCGCCCTGGTGGTGGTGATGCCGCTGCTTACCATCTATGCCAACCTGCTGGGAATAGTCGGCGGCGGCATCGTAGCCGGCGGCCTGGGAATAACATCACTGCAGTACATCAGCCAGGCTGAAAAGGCGCTCGCATTCTCCCACGTCGGGGTGGGGCTGCTGAAGAGCGTGATCTATGCCGCGCTGATTGCCGTCGCCGGCTGCCGCGCGGGGATCAACGCCAGCAGGAGCTCGGCCGGGGTCGGCCAGGCGGCCACCGATGCGGTCGTGACCTCGGTGGTCTATCTCATCGTGGCCGACGCCGCCATCAACATTTTTTTCCAGCACGTGGGGGTCTGATGACGGCTACCGGAGGCGAGACCCACATCGCCGTGAGGGGACTCACCATGGCTTATGGCGCCAGGGTGATCCAGCGAGATCTCACCTTCGATGTCTATCGCGGTGACATTTTTGTCATCATGGGTGGGAGCGGCTGCGGCAAGAGCACGCTGCTCAAGCATATGCTCGGCCTGATCCATCCGGCACAGGGCGACATCCTCTATGACGGCCAGAGTTTGTTCGAGGCCAGCGAGGCCGAGCAGCAGGCAATGCGCCAGCGCTGGGGCATCACCTACCAGTCGGGCGGGCTGTTCAGTGCGATGAGCGTCGCGGAAAACGTCGCCCTGCCGATGCAGCTCTACACCCGCTACAGCGCGGCGGACATCGCGGATGTCGTTGCCTACAAGCTGGCGCTGGTCGGTCTCGACGGCTACCAGGATTACTATCCCGCGGAGATCAGCGGCGGCATGCGCAAGCGGGCCGCCCTCGCCCGCGCCATCGCCCTGGATCCGGAAATCCTGTTCTTCGACGAACCGTCTGCGGGCCTCGACCCGATCAGCGCCAGCCTGCTGGACGAACTCATTGTGGAGTTGAAGGTTTCCATCGACGCCACGGTCGTGATGGTCACCCACGAACTGCCGAGCATTCTCGGCATTGCCTCCAACTCGGTCTATCTCGATGCCGAGCGCCGCACCATGATCGCCTACGGCGACCCGAGACAGCTGCGCGATCACAGCGAGGAGGAGGTGGTGCGCCAGTTCCTGACCCGCAGCGCAAAGCTGGAGGAGGAAGTGAAGCGATGACAGAAAAGCCGCACACCGTCGCCATCGGCGCCTTCGTTGTAGGCGCTCTCCTGATCGCCCTCGGCGCGGTGGTGTTCGCGGTCGGCACCGGCATCGGGAGCGACAAGCGCAGCGTCGTGATGGTGTTCGACGGATCGGTCAAGGGACTCTCCGTCGGGGCCCCGGTGGCATTGCGCGGCGTCCAGATAGGCCAGGTCACCAATATCGAGCTGGTTCTGCAGTCGGAAACCACGGAGCTGATCATGCTGGTCGAGGCTGAACTCTCCGGAAAAAACGTGCGGCGCAGCGGCAATGCGCGCGGCGACCTGATGGAGGAGCTCATCGCCCGGGGCATGCGGGCGCAACTCAACCTGCAGAGCCTTCTTACCGGCCTGCTCTACGTCCAGCTCGATTTCCACCCGGAGTCGCCACTGACGCTGGCGGACATCGATTCACCCCATCTCCAGATTCCCACGATACCGACAGAACTGCAGCGGCTCACCCGGCAGATCGAGTCGGTGGATATTGCGGGCATTGCGATCAACCTCGAGGCTATCGTCAACTCCCTCAATGAAGTGATGGGCAGCGAGGAAGCGCGCAACCTGCCCGCCAGGCTGGAGCAGGCCGCAGCCTCCGTCACCGGGCTCAGCGACCAGTTGCGGGAGCAACTCTCTGCGCTGGGGCCCCGGATGGAGAAGCTGCTGGACAGCGCCACTGTTACCGCCGAGAAGGCGGGTACGGAGCTGCCCCGGCTGTCCTCTCTGGCAGGGGGCAGTGCGGCCAGACTGGAGGATGCCATGATCGCTTTCGAGCAGGCGATGCTGGAGATCGACGACCTGGTCTCGCCGGATTCGGCAACCACCTACCAGCTCAACAGGGCGCTCGAGGAGCTGGCCCGGGCAGGCCGCGCCCTGCAGCTGCTGGCCAGGACCCTGGAGGAGCAGCCCGAGGCGCTGATCCGTGGCAAGAGTGGAGACCCCTGAATGAACAGAACAGCCGTACTGGGCGCATGGTGCCTCGGGATCCTGCTTCTGGCGGGGTGCGGCACGACACCGCCCAGTAACTACTACCTGTTATCGGCGATGGACGAGGCCCCGCCCGACGGGATGGTGCCGGCACTGGGGATCGGGCCGGTCCACATACCCGAATACCTGAGGCGCAACAGCCTGGTTTACCGCCTGGGGGACAACCGCCTGCAGATTGCGGACTCCGAGCGCTGGGGAGAACCGCTCGAGGAGGGTGTCCAGCGCGTGCTGAGCCTCAACCTGGCCGGCCTGCTCGACACGGGGAACCTGAGCTACTATCCCTTCCATTCACAGCGCCCGCCGGACTACGGCGTCTCGGTCAACGTGCTGAACCTCGATGTCGATGAACAGCGGGCGGCGCTGGTAGCGGAATGGCTGGTGTACCGGCCGGCCACTGGGGAGCCGGTGGGGCGCCGGATCAGCCGGCTGCAGTATGACCTTCCCGCCGGGGGCCTCGCGCCGGAGCGCGTCGCGCCGGCCTACAGCGCGCTGCTCTCCCAGCTGAGCCAGCTCATCGCCAGCGTGATCAGCGCCGATATGGACAGCTAGTGCCGCGGTTCAGGCTCGGCTAGAATTCAGGCGGGGGCAGCGGCCGCCGACCTGTTGCCGCGGTCGGCTGAAGCGCCCCACCGGCCCGATACCTATAACGATAGCAATGGAGGCTGCATTGTTCAGGACTGCGCCAGATAATCTGAGAAAACAGGGGAAAAACCTTAACCGGCGCCGTGACGCCATGCTGCTGGCGATAACCGCCGCGCTGGGGGGCACGGCCTGGCCCCCGGCGCTGCATGCCCAGGAGGCGCGTGCCGGCTACAGCCTGCAGCTGGAGGAGGTGGTCGTCACGGCGCAGAAGCGCGAGGAGGACTACATGGCGGTGCCGGTGACGGTCAACGCCTTTACCGCCCAGGACATGGTCAATACCGGTGCGGTCAACATCCAGGACATCGACGACTTCATGCCCGGCGTCGAGGTCAGCGACGGCGGCTCGACCCAGGTCGGCATCACTGTGCGGGGCGTGAGCAGCCCCAATATCAGTTCCGGCCAGGACCCCTCCGTGGCCACCTTCTACGACGGCAGCTACATGCCCCGGGCAGTCACCTCCATTCCCTTTACCGACATTGCCCGCACCGAGGTGCTGAAGGGGCCACAGGGCACCCTGTTCGGGCGCAACGCCACCGCGGGGGTCATCAACATCGTGCCCAATGATCCGCACGGGGAGTTCGAGGGCTTCATCAAGAGCCGGCTCGGCAACTACGGGCTGGTGCGCCTCGAGGGCATGGTCAACGCCCCGATTACCGACAGCATCGCGCTGCGCGCCAATGTCTTCTCCCACCAGCGGGATGGCATTGTCGAAAATGTCGGCATCGGCGGCGATATTCGCGACGAGCAGTTCATCGCCGCGCGCCTGTCGGTGCGGTTCACCCTGTCCGAGGAGACCGACATTCAGCTCAGCTACGACATGGAGGACCGGGACGAGGAGCCGCGGCAGACGATCGGCGTCAGTAAATACGCCTATCGCGGCAATCCCGACCCCTTCTCCGGCAAGGCCGCCAACGACGTCGCGGGCCAGGAGGAGACCCGGGAGATGTACGGCGTCTCCCTGAAGCTCAATCACGACTTCAACGAGCGCCTCTCCCTGTTCGGCGTGGTGAGTTACCGGGAGTGGGACACCACCAATCTCGAGGACGAAGACGGCACCGCGGACCCGCGGCGCTACCTCGACACCAACAACATAGAGGACTCGGACATCCTCTACAGCGAAATCCGGTTCAACTACGTCAATGAACGGATGGACCTGATTGTGGGCGGCAATTACAGCGAGGAGAGCGTGTTCCAGCGCACCGACATCCACACGCTGGCAGATTCCTACATGCAGTTTGTCTCGGTCGAGGCAGGGCTCGGCCAGGATGAGCATCTCTGGGATATCTTCGGAGACAACCCCGTTATCTATGAGGCGCTGACCGAGGCCAACGGGGTGGCCGTCATACCCCCCTCCTTCGCCGGAGAGCTGCTGGCAGAGACCATGGACAACAGCGGGGACTTCGTCAACTGGGGCATATTCGGCGACGTCAGCTACCAGCTCACCGACAGTCTGCGGCTGGCGGCGGGGCTGCGCTACAGCTACGACGAGAAGGACTACTCCTGGAAAACCTATCCCTCGGACCTGGCCTGGCCCCTGCCCCCCGCGCGGCTCGCCTACGAGCCCGCGGATACCGGTGCCGACCCGGCGGATTACTTCGACAAGTTCGAGGATTCCGAGGACTGGAGCAAGACCACCGGCCGCCTGGTGGCGGACTGGGCCTTTTCCGACCAGGCCATGACCTATCTCTCCTACGCCACCGGCTACAAGTCGGGGGGCTTCGACGGACAGGTCTTTTCAGCCTACCTCGCCGGCCCCTTCGACCCGGAGGAGATGGAGAGTATCGAGTGGGGAATGAAGGGGGATTTCCTCGACGCAAGCCTCCGGCTGGAAGCGGCCCTGTTCCACCACGAGCTGGACGGGCGCCAGCGCTCGGTCGATGCGAAAGAGGGGCCCGACGACCCCACGGCCCAGCCCACGGTGATCAGCAGCGACGAAAAGAGCGACGGCATCGAATTGATCGTGCAGTGGAACGTGCTGGAGAACCTGCGCCTCACCGGAATGACCACCTATCGGGAGACCGATTCTGAATCGGAGCCGTATTACGACGCCGCGGGGGAATTACAGGGGGGCGGGAAGGAGTCCATAAAACCGCGCAACGACTATACCCTGCGCTTCGACTGGACACCCGAGGTGCCAGTGGGTTACCTGCTGGTCCACGTCGACTACGTGTTCCAGGAGGCCGAGAGCGACGACCAGATCGACGCGATTTTCGTCACCGGGCCCTGGTACCTCCAGGACCGGAAGCGCCTCAGCGCGCGTGTGGCCTGGCAGAACGACGCCGATACCCTGGAGGTCGCCCTGTGGGGCCAGAACCTGCTGGACGAGGAGTACGCCGAAAATCCCGGCGGCTTCGTCGCGGACGTACTGGGCGCGCCGCACACCAGCATCGAGGATCCCCTGACCTGGGGCGTGGACCTGCGCTACTCCTTCTGAACGGTTCAGGAGGTCCCGCCGGCGCGCAGTTCGACCGTTTCGCCGGTGGGTTCCAGGGCGCGCGGATCCTTGTTGCGGGCATTGTTGACCGCCCGGGAAACCGGCTGCAGCCGCAGGTTCAGCTTGAGTTCGCGGCGGAAAATCGTGTCGTCCGGCGCGATTCCCCGTGAATTGTCGAGCCAGCGCGGGTATTCATCCCGATCCAGCAGCAGGGGCATGCGCCGGTGCCAGGGCTGGAACGGAGGGGCGGCCTCCGTCGTCACCAGGGTGCAGGAGAGCAGCGGTGTCTCCCCACCCTCCCAGACATCCCAGAGGGCCGCGACGGCCAGTGCCTGATGCTCCGAGGTGATCAGCCAGGGCTGTCTCGCGCCGTCCTCCGTACGCCACTCGATGAAGCTGCTCATCGGCACGATGCCGCGCTGGCTCCGGAAGGGGTGGCGGAAGGCGCGGCTGCTGGCCAGGGTCTCGGCCCGGGCATTGAACATGGCGTACTTCTGGTCCACCGCGGGTGCCCAGGCGGGCGTCAGCCACCAGCGCGCCGGCTGCACCGCCCTGCCCCCTTCCATTTCACGCACCAGGCTGACCGGCTCGGTAGGCGCCAGGTTCACGCCCCGGGGCAGTTGCAGGTCGACGCCCAGGTCCTGCAGCAGTTGCTGCAGTCCGGGATTGTCGATGACATTGAATCGTCCACACATCCTGACACTCTGCCTAAAAGCGGCCGCCGGGGCAACGGCATGACATAGTAAACCCGGGTCCCCCCTCTGTGTGCCGCAAGCTCCTGGCACCGGCTCCAAGGTTGCCTGCGCCGCGCGGCGGGTAGTACCCTGAGCGCGCTTTTCCCTGGAGATCACCATGAGCGAAAAACCCCTGGTCGCCGCCATAGAGGGCTGGCACACCATGGATGCGAAGCCGCACCTGATCGGCACCCGTTGCGAGGGCTGTGGCACTTACTTCTTCCCGCCCCAGAGCGCCTATTGCCGGAATCCGCAGTGTGAAAGCACGGACTTTCGCGAAGTGGAGCTGAGCCGGACCGGCCACATCTGGAGTTATACCAGTGCCGGCTACCAACCGCCCCCGCCCTTCGTCGCCCCGGATCCCTTCGTACCTTTTGCCATCGCGGCGGTGCAGCTGGCGCAGGAGCAGATGGTAGTGCTGGGACAGGTCGTCACCGGTGTGGGCGTCGAACAGTTGAAGGTGGGTATGCCGGTGGAGCTGGTGCTGGAACGGCTGCACGAGACCGACGACGAGGTCAAGGTCACCTGGAAGTGGCGGCCGGTCGCCTAGGGAGCATCGCAACATGGCAGAAATCGCAATTCTTGGCGCCGGCATGCACCCCTGGGGCAAGTGGGGCCACAACTTCGTGCAGTACGGGGTGGCGGCGGCGCGGGAAGCGCTGCGCGACGCCGGTGTTCCCTGGCAGGATGTCACCTTTGTCTCCGGCGGCGCCACTGTGCGCTGCGGCTACCCCGGTTATGTCGCCGGCGCCACCTTCGCCCAGGCACTCGGCTGGCAGGGCGCCGAGGTCAATACCTCCTACGCTGCCTGCGCCTCGGGCTCCCAGGCCCTGGCAGCCGCCCGCAACAAGATCCTGGCGGGCGCCTGTGATGTCGCCCTGGTGGTCGGGGCCGATACCACGCCCAAGGGTTTCCTGGCCCCGGCCGGGGGTTACCGACCGGAGGACCCGGACTGGGTGCGCTTCTACCTCGGCATAACCAACCCCACCTACTTCGCCCTGTATGCGCGGCGCCGGATGGCGCTGTACGGGGATACCCTGGAGGATTTTGCCGCGGTCAAAGTCAAGAATTCACGGGTCGGCAGCCACAACCCGCGAGCCCGCTACCGCAAGAGCTTCAGCGCCGAGGAGGTGGCCGCCTCCGCGGTCGTGGCCGACCCTCTGCGCCTGATGGATATCTGTGCCACCAGCGACGGCGGCGCTGCGCTGGTGGTCGCCAGTCTGGACTACGCGCGCAGGCTCGGCAGGGGCGATGCTCCCCGGGTGGCGGCCATCTCCACCGTCACCCCGACCTTTGCCAGCGGCGTGGTGGAGATGCCCGATATCGCCACGGATTCCGCCGCGGCACCCGGGATCGAGGCGCACGCCTACCGCGCCAGCCTGGCGGTAAAAGCCTACGAGGAGGCCGGTCTGGGACCGGAGGAGATCGACCTGGCCGAGGTCTACGACCTCTCCACCGCGCTGGAGCTCGACTGGATCGAGGACCTGCAGCTGGCGCCCCGGGGCGAGGCCGCCGCCCTGCTGCGCGCCGGCGATACGGCCGTCGGCGGCAGGATCCCGGTCAATGCCTCGGGGGGCCTGGCCTGTTTCGGGGAAGCGGTGCCGGCCCAGGCGATCGCCCAGGTCTGCGAGCTGACCTGGCAGCTGCGGGGCCAGGCGGGCGACCGCCAGGTGGAGGGCGCCAGGGTCGGCATCACCGCCAACCAGGGCCTGTTCGGCCACGGCAGTTCGGTGATCGTCAAACGCTGAAGGGCGGTGAGCTATGCCGGTCAGGGGAAGAAGCGGCTGATCGTGTCCACCACGCAGCCCGGCCGTTCGGAGCCCTCTACCTCTATAGTCACGCGCACGACCACCTGCACGCCGCCCTTGACCTCCTCGGCGCTGATGACCTCGCCGCCCCCGCGGACCCGGCTTCCCACCGGCACCGGCGCCGGGAAACGCACTTTCTCGCAGCCATAATTGACCCCCATCGACGCGTTGTCTACCCGCATGATCTGCGGCAGGAACAGGTTGGCCAGGGAGAGCGTGAGGTAGCCGTGCGCGATTGTCCTGCCGAAGGGGCCGTCAGCGGCTTTGACCGGATCCACGTGGATCCACTGGTGATCGCCGGTGGCATCGGCAAAGAGGTCGATGCGCCGCTGGTCGATCTCCAGCCAGTCGCTGTAGCCCAGATGCTGTCCCACCGCCTGCAGCAGGGCGGCGGGCTCGTCAAAGATCGCGGTCATAGGGAATTCCTCACTGGTACCGGCAACAGGGACTATACCATCCGCCGCGCCGGGCCTCAGCAGCGGCTTTTTGCGAGAAGTAATTCACAGTTGCGCGCGCCCCTTTATGGTATAACTGACACCACTTCCGCCTTCGCCAGCGCGCGGGGCGGCTCCTGTCCGGTAAGAACCCCCCATCGGTAGTCACAGTGGCCATTACCCGAAAACAGACGCTGACCTCCATTGCCATGCTGGCCGCCGCAGCAGCCGCCACCGCTCTCCTTTATGTCAATCGCCCGCCCTCCGATATCGCCGAGCCCGAGTACGCGCCGGTCACGGTCGATGTCCTGGAGGTGGTCAAGGGCAACCTGCAGGTACCGGTCCAGGCTCAGGGCACGGTAACCCCCCTGCGTTCGACCTCGATCCAGGCGGAAGTGCGCGGGCGCATCGTCGAGGTGGCAGACGCCTTCAACGTGGGCCAGTTCGTTACCCGGGGAGAGGTACTGCTGCGGATCGACCCGCGGGACTACCAGACCAGCCTGCTGCGCGCGCAGGCTGCCCTGGAGTCGGCGGAGAGCAATCTGGCGCAGGAGAAAGGACGCGCCGAGGTCGCTCTGCGCGAATGGCAGAAGCTGCCGCGCGGCAGCCAGCGCAGCGAGGAGGCCCGGGATCTCTACCTGCGCAAGCCCCAACTGGAGCAGGCGGAGTCGGCCCTGCTCGCCGCCCGGGCCGACCTCGATACCGCCCGCGACAACCTGGAGCGCACCATCATCCGGGCACCCTACGATGCACTGATCCGCGCCAAGCACAGTGAACTGGGCCAGTTCGTGGCCCCGGGCGCACCGCTGGCGGACATATTCTCCATCGACTACGCCGAGGTGCGCCTCCCCATACCGCAGAGCAAGCTGGCCTACCTGGACCTGCCCGGCATCGAGGGCTACGCGGGGGATACCAGGGTCGACCTTTACACGGATGTCGCCGGGGACGTCACGCACTGGACGGCGCAACTCCATCGCACCGAGGGGGTGTTCGACGAGCGTTCCCGCGTCCTCTACCTGGTGGCGCGCATCGAGGATCCCTACGGTCTCGACCACCCCGGCCGGGAGCCCCTCAGGATCGGCACGTTCGTCAATGCCAATATCGAGGGTCGCGAGCTGCAGCAGGTGGTCACCCTGCCGCGCTATGCCCTGCGCGCTGGCAACCTCGTCTGGATCGTCGACGACAGCCTTCACCTGCGCAGCCGCAAGGTCACCACCCTGCGGGTCGGCGGCGACCGCGTCTTCGTCAGTGCAGGCCTGGATGATGGGGAACTGGTCTCTCTCACCGCACTCGACAGCGCCTTCGCCGGGGCCTCGGTGAAAATCCAGTCACGGGTCCGCAGCGATCAGCTCGATACCCCCGGGCAGCCCGGGAACGAACCCGCAGCGCTCCCACCGGCGGCAACGGCCGCGTCGTCGGCCAGCGTGGCTGCCGGGCAGTGACGCCTCCGCGCCACAGCGGGATCATCGCCTGGTTCGCCTACAATCCGGTGGCGGCCAACCTGTTGATGCTGATCATCGTGGTCGCCGGACTCATCTCCACGTTCAACATCCAGCGCGCCATGTTCCCCGCTATCGACCTGGAGTTCATCCGGATCGTGATGACCTACCCCGGCGCGGCCCCCGAGGAGGTCGAGCAGGGGCTGGTGCTGCGTATCGAGGAGGCGATCAACGATGTCGACGGGATCAAGCGGGTCGAGGCGGAGGCCCATGAATCCGTCGCCCGCTTCTGGATAGAGCCCCAGACGGGTACCGATATACAGAAACTGCTGGATGACATCCAGAACCGTGTCGACGCCGTGGAACAATTCCCCGAGGAGGCGGAAAAGCCCATCGTCAGCCAGCCCGAACTGCTCTTTCCCGCACTGACACTGCAGATTTCCGGGGATATCGACGAACGCAGCATGAAGTCCCTGGCAGAGGAGATCCGCCGCGAATTGCTGACCCTGCCGGAGATATCGGCAGCGGATGTGGTGGGGGCTCGCGACTATGAGATATCCATCGAGATCTCGGAGCAGCTGCTGCGAGAATACCACCTCACCCTCGGCGATGTGGCCAGGACCATTGCGGCCTCCTCGCTCGATCTCCCCGCCGGGTCTGTGCGCACGGAGCACGGCGACATCATGCTGCGCACCATCGGCCAGGCCTACGTACAGAGGGATTTCGAGCAGATCGTCCTGCGCACCTGGCCCGACGGCACCCGCCTGCTGCTCGGTGACATCGCCACGGTCTATGACGGTTTCGAGGACGTGTCCGGTTTTGCCCTGTTCAACGGCAAATACTCCATCGGGATCAATGTCTTCGCGATGGGCCGGCAGGACATCATCGATACCGCCGATGCTGCGCGGACGTACGTCGCCGGCAAGCAGGCACAGCTCCCCGAGGGGGTATCCCTGGAGATCTGGGCGGACGCCACCTACTACCTCAAGGGCCGCCTGGGCATGATGCTCAAGAACCTGGCCATGGGCGCCCTGCTGGTATTTGTCATTCTCGCCCTGTTCCTGGAGATCAAGCTCGCCTTCTGGGTCATGCTCGGCATCCCCATCTGTTTTCTCGGGGCCATGACCCTGATCAGCACGCCTTATATCGACGCCTCGCTCAACATGATCAGCATTTTCGGGTTCATCCTGGTGCTGGGTATCGTGGTGGACGACGCCATCATCATCGGCGAGAGCGCCTACACGGAGCAGGAGCAGCACGGGCACAGCGCCGAGAATATCATCAACGGGGTCTACCGCGTGGCCACCCCCGCCACCTTCGGTGTGCTCACCACCATCGTCGCCTTCGCCCCGACGCTTTTTATCCAGGGCGTCTTCGGCGCATTTCCGGAGGCCTGCGGCTGGGTCGTGATACTCTGCCTCAGTTTCTCGCTGCTCGAGTCCAAGTGGATTCTGCCGGCACACCTGGCGCACAGCAGGCCCGCCCGGAACCGGCTCCTGCTGAGGGTCGACCGGGTGCAGGAGGCCGCCAACCGCCGCCTCTCCCGCTTCGTGACCAACCGCTACCGTCCCCTCATGGAGTGGTGCATCCGCAACCGCTACGTCACCCTGGCCTTTTTCCTGGCCCTGCTGGTATTGTCCTGCGGCCTGCTGGCAGGGGGTGTCGTGCGCACCGTGCTGGCACCCGACATCCCCGGTGAGTTCATCCGGGTCGAACTGCGCATGTCCCAGGGCACTCCGGAGGAGCGCACCCTGCAGGTGATAAACCACGTGGTCGAAACCCTGGAGACGCTGGAGCGGGAATACCAACGCGAGAGCGGCAGCGATGAAAAGCTGCTCGCCCACGTCGCCGCCTACGGTTTCGACCGTATCAACGGACGGATCGATGTGGAGCTGACCAAGGAGGACCAGCGGGGCATCCCGACCACCCGGATCGAGCAACGCCTGCGCGATCGACTGGGCAAGGTCCACGGTGCGGAGGTACTCGCGATCAGCACTGCTGACGGCCCCAGTTTCGGCCCCGACGTCTCCCTCGACCTGATGCACAGCAACCTGGATACCCTGCGCGCCGCATCGGCAGAGCTGGAGGCGGCCCTGCGCCACTACGCGGGACTCTATGATTTCCGCAACGGTGCCAGCGATACTGCCGACGAGTTCCATCTGGATATCCTGCCGGAGGCGGAATCCCTGGGACTCACGCTCTACGACCTGGGCAGCCAGGTGCGGCATGCCTTCTATGGTGCCGAAGCCCAGCGCGTGCAGCGCGGCATCGATGAGATCAAGGTCATGGTGCGCTATCCGAAGGCGGACCGGCAAAACGTCAGCAGCCTCAACAGCATGTTCATCCGCACGCCGGCCGGGGACGAGGTGCCCTTCGAAACGGTGGCCCGACTGGACGTCACCCAGGGCCTGCTCAAGGCGACCCGGATCAACTTCCAGCGTGCCTCGAAAGTCACGGCGGAGGCGGACAAAAGCATCGTCGAGCCGGCAAAGGTCGTGAAAGAGATCGAGACGCAGGTGATGCCGGAGCTGCAGCGGAAGTATCCCGGGCTGGAATACCATGTCTCCGGCCTCTCCGACGAGGAACGAAGAGTGGCGGTCAGCATGATGATCGGGTTCGTTCTGGCGCTCTTCGGCATCTATGCCCTGCTCGCCGTACCAACCCGCTCCTATCTGCAGCCGCTCATCATCATGGGCGTGATCCCCTTCGGCGTGATCGGCGCCATCGTCGGCCACTGGATCACCGGCTACGCGATGAGCATGATGTCGGTGATGGGAGTGATCGCACTCAGCGGGGTCGTCGTCAACGACAGCCTGATACTCGTGGATTACACCAACAGGTCGCTGGCGGCCGGCAGCGACCGCCACGCGGCTGTAGTGGCGGCGGGCACCCGGCGCTTCCGCGCGATCATGCTGACCTCGCTGACCACCTTTTTCGGGCTGGCGCCCATGCTGCTGGAACGCAGCGTGCAGGCCCAGGAGATCATTCCGATGGCGATCTCCCTCGCCTTCGGGATCGTGTTTGCCACCGTCATCACCCTGTTACTGGTACCCAGCCTTTACATGATCCTGGGCGATCTCGACCACTGGTGGTCCGCCCGCGAAGGCGCCCGGAGGGACCGTAAATCCGTTGCAGCCAGGCCCCCGGCTGGAGAAACCCCGTCCGGCTAGTGAAGAGCGCCGCAGGGAATGCAGCGCAGGTAGAGATGTCGCGGATCCTGCAGCGCCTCCAATTCGGCGACCGCCGAGCCCAGCGGCCGCAACAGCGCGGGAACGGTAGCAGGGATGCCGGCCACGCTCTGCAGCCCGGCGCCGAGCGCGCCGCTCATCAACTGTTGCAGCAGCATCTCCCGGGGTGAGCGCGGCAGCGCCACGAACTCCACCTCGTACTCAGTCAGGCCCGCCCGGGACGCCGCCGCCGCGATGGCATCGTCCAGCGTACCCAGCTTGTCGACAAGGCCGTTGTCCAGCGCGTCCTGGGCACTCCAGACCTGCCCCTCGGCCAGAGCTGACACCTCTTGCACTGTCATGTCGCGCCCCGCGGCGACGAGCTGCAGGAACTCCCGGTATATGAACTCCACGGACCGGGTTAAGGCATCGGCGAGCTCCGGGTTGAGCGGCCGGTCGACACGCAGGGCCCCGGCAAGGTCGGTGGTACCGACCCCGTCGGTACTCACCCCGGCACGACCAAGCAGCTCATCGAAGGTGGGAACGGCGGCGAATACGCCGATACTGCCGGTTACGGTCGACGGCGTGGCCCATATCTCATCGGCCTCGGCAGAGATGTAATAGCCCCCGGAGGCGGCTACCGCTCCCATGGAAACCACCACCGGTATCCCCTTCGCGCGCGCTGCCAGCACCTGCTGGCGGATCACTTCGGAGGCAAACACACTGCCGCCACCGCTGGTGACCCGCAGAACGATAGCCTTCACGCCGGCTTTACCGACGGTCTTCTTGATCAGCCGGGCCAGGGAGTCGCCGCCGATCGTGCCGGGAGGCTGCTCTCCAGGCATGATATTGCCCCGGGCGGTGATCACCGCAACCCGGTCCCCGTGGACGCCCATCAGTGAGCTCGGCCGCTTGCGTGCGGCATAGTGCTCAAAGGGGACAGCCTCGTAGCGGCCCTCATCGTCGGTGGCCCCCACCACGCCGGCGAGGTATTCATTCGCCTGGGCGCGGCTGAGCACCTTGTCCACGAGGCCGGCTTCGAGTGCCGTGCGGGCGGCGTCACCGTCCTGCGAGGCGAGGCGCCCGGCGTAGTCGTTGATGTAGGCGTCGACCGCCCCGGGGGAGAGATTGCGCCGGGCCTCGACCGTGCCGGTAAACTGACCCCAGAGGTCGCCGAGCCAGTTGCGGGTGATCGCCTTCTCACCCGGCGACATGTCGTTGCGCAGGAAGGGTTCGGCCACGGATTTGTGCTCGCCGGCGCGAAAGACATGTACGTTGACCGACAGTTTGTCGAGGGCGTCGCTGAAGTAATTGTGGTAACTGGAATAACCCTCGAGGGCAATCGCGCCCATATGGTGGACGACCACCGTATCCGCCTGACTGGCCAGGAAATACTGGTCCTGGGTGTAGTAATCCCCCACCGCGATGATCGGTTTGCCGCTGGCGCGAAACGCGTCGAGGGCGGGAACGATCTCCTGGCTCTTGCTGATCCCCACCGAGAGCAGCTGGTCGAGATCCATCACCAGCGCGGTGATGGCGGGATCATCGCGAGCGAACTCGATGGCATCGATCACATCGCGCAACAACACTTCATGGCTCGCGGGCGAAGAACCTCCGAGCAGCGCTTCGAAGGGTTGCAGCTGGGTCTTCTGGTCGACGACGGTCCCGGCGGGATTGAGCAGCAGCGCGGCCCGACCCGGCAGGGGCTCCGGTGCGCCACCGACGTAGACGAAGTAGATCACCGCTATCATGAGCAGGAAAAGGATGTTGGACAGAGCCAGGCGGAGCCAGGTGATACCGGTCCAGATCGCCCCGAATAACCGACGCAGCAGCGAGGGTTTGGCCATAAACTAGTCTCCTGAGTTTGCCGCGGGCCGAACGGCTCCGGCGGCGCGAAGTTCGCGGGCCCGCCAGCGCACATACAGCATCGCGGCGACAAAAAGTACCACAACCGCCACCATACCGGTAACGGCCAGCAGGCTGCCCGGTTGGGCGAAGAGGCGCTCCACCAGCGCTATGAAATAGAGCAGGCTGACGAAACAGAGCCAGATGTAAGTGCGCAGGTTATCCCTGAGCAAGCCCGGGACGAAAATCAGCAGCGGCACCAGCTTGCCCAGCCAGATAATCCAGGGCACCTGGTGAATCCAGGCATCTGCGATTTGCTGCAGCAGCAGTACCGACCAGGCCGTCCAGCAGATCCGCCTTGTATTTTCCGCCAGCGTGCTCAACGCGGCGTACCCAGCGCCAGACGCGCCACGCGATGACCCAGCGCACGGCACAGGGAGGCCTCTGTTTCATCCAGGGCACGGCGGTTGTCACTGCCGGCCCAATGGGAGGGTCCGTAGGGTGTACCACCGCTTTGCGCGGCCATCAGGCCCGGCTCACTGTAGGGGAGGCCGGCGATGATCATGCCGTGATGCAGCAGGGGCAGCATCATGCTGAGCAGGGTGGTCTCCTGGCCGCCGTGCAGGCTCGACGTGGAAGTAAACACTGCGGCCGGTTTGTCGATCATCGCGCCGCTCAGCCACAGCGAGGAGGTCTGGTCGATAAAATACTTGAGAGGCGCCGCCATGTTGCCGAACCTGGTCGGGCTGCCCAGCACCAGTGCGGCACACTCGCGCAGGTCGTCGAGCTCGCAGTAGAGCGGCCCCTCCGCGGGTATCTCCTCCTCGCTCTGCTCACAGTTGGCAGAGATCGCCGGCACAGTGCGCAGGCGCGCGGAGATACCGGAAACCCGCTCGATACCCCGGGCGACCTCCCCGGCCATCGCGGCAGTGGCGCCGTGCCGGGAGTAATAGAGGACCAGAACAAACGGTTCAGCCATCAGTCAGTCAGCGCCAGCACGTTCTCAGGCGGCCGGCCCAGCGCCGCCCGCTTGCCCCTGACCACGATGGGCCGCTCAATCAGCTTCGGGTGGGCCGCCATCGCCGCGAGTATTTCCGCCTCGGAGGAGTCCGGACCGAGACCGCTCTCCCTGTACTCGGACTCGCCCCGGCGCACCAGCTGCGCGGCCGGTATCCCCAGTTTCTTCAGCAGGGCCTTCAGCTCCGCCACATCCGGCGGGTCCTGCAGGTAGAGCCTGATCGCCGGCGACACGCCACGCTCCTCGAGCAGGGCGAGGGTTGCGCGGGACTTTGAGCAGCGCGGATTGTGGTAGATCGTGTAATCACTCATGGCGGGGATCCTGGCGGCTGGTGAAAAGCAGCGCCAGAGTATAACAAAGCGCGGGGCCGCGGCCCCACTATTTGCCCCCGGCCATGTCCCACCCGCATCCCGCGCCGGACGCTTTCATGCCATAATGCCGGCGATGGATTTCCTCAAGACGAAATTGCGCGAACCGTGGCGCCGCGTCAGCTACGTTTTCTCCCGTTATTCCAGCGACCGCATCTCGGAGAACGCGGCCGCGCTGACCTATATGAGCCTGTTTGCGCTGGTGCCCCTGCTCACCGTGCTCTATACCATGGCTTCGGCCATTCCTGCCTTCCAGGGGCTGGAGGAACGGATGCAGGCTTTCCTGTTCGAAAACCTGCTGCCGGAGACCAGTCTCGAAATCCAGGATTACCTCAGCGATTTCTCCCAGCAGGCCAAAAACCTGACCGGGCCCGGCATCGTCTTCCTGGTGGTCACCGCGGTGCTGATGCTGCGCAACATCGAGAAAGCCTTCAATTTGATCTGGCGCGCCCGGGAGAACCGCAGCCCGGTGTCCAGCTTCCTCCTGTACTGGGCGGTGCTGAGCCTGGCGCCGGTCACCGTCGGCATGGGCCTCGCGATCAGTACCTATGTCACATCCTTCACGAGCGCCCTGACCGCCTACGACATCATCGGAATCCGTGCCTTCCTGCTGCGCATAGCACCACTGCTGCTTACCACCGCGGGCTTTACCCTCCTCTACGTGGCCGTCCCCAACTGCCGAGTGCCTTTCAAACACACCGTGATCGGCGGCCTCGCCGCGGCGCTGGCCTTCCACTTCGCGCGAACCGCTTTCACGAAACTGGTGGTGGGCTCCAGCTACACTTTCATCTACGGCGCCTTCGCCGCAGTTCCCCTGTTTCTGCTGTGGATCTATTTTTCCTGGAACATCGTGCTGATGGGCGGGATCCTGGTCCACAGCCTTTCCGCATACCAGAGCGCCGAGCAGGCCAGCCGCCCGACGGTGCTGAAAGCGCTGGATATACTCTACCTTTTCTGGCAGCGGCAGCAGTCAGGTAAAACGGTACGGGAGATCGAAATGCTCAACGATCAGCACAGCGTGCTCAAGGGGCTCGACAGCGAGACCTGGCGTGAGCTGCGGGACGTGTTTATCAATGAAAGGGTCATCACCCAGGATGAACGCGGCCACTACCTGCTGAGCCGCGACCTCCACACCGTCAGGTTCTGGCAGTTGAAGGAGTGGGTGAATGACGAACAGCCGCTGGATCGGGAGGATATCAGCGCCCGCCTCTCCTGGCAGGAGGAGGCCTACCGGCTGCTGCGACAGCAGCGCCAGCAGCAGCGCGATCTGCTGGACATCGATCTCGTGGAACTGTTCGACCGATGAAGGCCTGGCGCTCCCTGGCAATGGTTCTGGTGCTCATCGGCTGCAGCGACAGGCAGGATGCGCCCCCCGGCACACTCGACCTCGAGCGCCTGGACGGCCAGTGGGTCGTCATCAACTACTGGGCCGAATGGTGCAAGCCCTGTATCAAGGAAATCCCGGAGCTGAACGCGCTCGATAAGCGTTACCCCGCCGTCACGGTCATGGGCATCAACTACGACGGACTGTCCGGTGAGGAACTGCAGGCGCAGGCGCGGGAGTTCGGCATCGAATTTCACCTGTTGACGACGGATCCCGCGCCGCAACTGGGCGTGGCACGCCCCGTGGTGCTGCCCACCACCTTGATCCTCGATCCACAGGGCCGGCTGACCGAAACCCTGGTGGGGCCGCAGACCCTGGAATCCCTGGCATTGGTCACCGGGCAGGTTTCAGGTGAGTCCCGCACTGAGTAGCCTCTTCAGGCGTAAAAAAAGGCAGTTAGCACATTGGCGGGAGTGGCCCGGCCTACCGGCCCCGGGCAGGCCATACATTTTCAGTCGCGGCCCGATATCCGTATATGGTCTCCTCCCCGTTTGCAAGGCAGGTAACGATGGATGACAGGGACAGGTTTGCTGCCGTATATCCGGCCTGTTCATGAAGCAATCACGCTTCTGGCCTCGATGAGCTTTCGCGCGTACCGTCCTAATCGCTTGAGCGGCATTCTCTGCCAGCGGATATCCCAGGTTTTCAGTACGCCGGTGTGACCTGTGTTGTCATCTCTCACTATCTGCCTTCGCAACCTCGGCAAGTCGTCGCTACCACAGTCGTTTCAGCCCTGAGCCAGGGCCTCCCGGGGCTGGTAGCATTCCCCCCGGGCAATCACGACCCACGCGATCCGAATCAGCTTGTTCGCCAGGGCCACCACGGCCTTGTTGAACCCACGGCTCTCCACCAACCGGACGATCCAGCGACTGAGCGCATCGGACTTGCCCCCGGCACGGATCACCACCGACCGCGCCCCGTTGATGATCTGGGCCCGGGTGTAGCCATCGCCCCGTTTCGTGATGCCCAGCAGCCGCCCTTTATCACCGCTGCTGAACTGGCGTGGCACAAGGCCCAGCGCCGCCGAGGCATCCCGGCCCCGACGGAACTGCTGACCGTCTCCCATCCAGCATTTGACCGCACTGCTGACCACCGGCCCGAAGCCCGGGATCGCCTGCAGGCGCTGGCATACCTCGTCCTGCTCGCTTTGTTGCCGCAGTTGGTCCTGGAACCAGTCCAGCTCTTCATCGAGCGCTACCAGGCGCCGATACTGGCGATCAAGCAGCTCTCGGAAACGGGGTGTCAGCCCATTCCCGGCATCGGCCAGGATCCCTGGCAGGGCCTTGCGGACCGCCGTCGTGCCTTGAGGGATCACCAGGCCGTATTCGGCCAGCAGGCCGCGGATCTGGTTCACCACCCGGGTTCGTTCACCCACAGACTGGCTGCGCAGGCGGTGGAAGGCCTGCTCATCCTGCTGCGCGATACTTTTTACCGGCACCGGGCGGAGCGCCCCGTGGTCGGCGGCCTCAGCGATGGCCTGAGCATCGTTATAATCATTCTTCTGGCCCCTGAGGTAGCCCTTGACGTGCTGGGGGGGCAATAACAGTACGGTATGCCCCAGGCCCTCGAATAACCGGGCCCAGTAGTGCGCACTGGCGCAGGCCTCCATGGCGATGCGGGTGGCTTGGCGATTGGCGAAGTGGCGCTTGAGCTGGGCCCGGGAAAACTTCTTCCGCCACGTGGGCTTGCCGTGGCCGTCGAGCTCAACGGCATGAAAGACAGACTTTGCCAAATCCAGACCTATTAGCGTATGGTTCATCACTGGTCTCCTCCTGCTCCTCATTGATTGGGTTGCAAAACAATCATGGCACATCGCGATGCCGAAGCTAGGTGGGGAGGAGACCATCCCATCGCTTGGTGAAAAGCAGCCCTCCTCCCGAAACCTCGAAGTGGGCCATTTCAAGCAGGGATCAGGTGACAGGATGGAGGTCACGGGCAGGCCATACATTTTCACCAAGCGGATATCGGGCCGCGACTGAAAATGTATGGCCTGCCCGGGGCCGGTAGGCCTGGGCCACTCCCGCCAATGTGCGAGGAGCCTTTTTCCCCTACTTCTTCTGGCCCGAAGGCGTCGCGTAACGGTCGTTCAGGGACTGCACAAACGAATCGGCGTCCGCCATCACCGCGTGCAACTGCTTGCGGCGGCGGCCGCTCCAGCCGCGCGGCCGCGCTGAGGCGATCGAGCGCCACCAGGCTTTCATGTTGTGGGCAAACGCGCGTGCCAGCGGTTCACGATCCGACCCCAGGGACTCGTCCTTCTCCAGTTTTTTCAGCACGCCGCGACCCGCAATATTCCGCAGCTTCATATAGATGAACCAAAGCACGATGGCGAGCACCACGAGGATGGTGACCTGGTAGGTCACATCCAGGTCGATGAACGGCGTGAAGACGAAGCCGTTCCACAGATCGGCAGTGATACTCCACCAGAGAAACAGCGCCGCAAGCGCGCCGAACACCGCCGTGCTCAGCCAGAGTGTCCGTTTGCGCCAGCTCCGCCGGGCAGACTCCAGCGCCGGCACCAGCACGTTCTCCACATGCTTGGCATTCTTGTCGAGCACGCCGACGACACGGTAAGCCCGCTCGACCTCCACCTGCTGGATGCGCGCCTCGATATCCGCGAGGTCCTCGTCACGCTTGCGCTCCATCCGCTCCAGCACTTTTTCGTCCTGTATGGGCAGGGCTGCATCGCGCGCGTAGATGCGGTAGAACCTTCCGGCGGTCAGCCCGTGCTGGGCCAGTGCCCGCTGCCAGGCGGCGACCACCTCTTCGGGATTGTCCTCACGGGCGGTATTGTCCAGCTGGTTGAGAATATAGAGAAACTTGTTCGAGTCCGGGCGATTGACCGTGTTCGTCACCAGGTGGTCCAGCGTATCCTTCATCGCGCCCGGTTCAGGATGGCGCGCATCGAAGAACACCAGCACCAGGTCAGACAGGCCCATGATGTGGTCGATGATGAGCAAGGTGGAGGTGCGCTGCTGGTCCGCGTCGAATCCGGGCGAGTCGATGAAGATTTTGCCGCGCAGGGCGTCGGACCTGCAGGCCTTGAGCTGCAGATAGGAGTCCACGCGACGACCTTCACCGTCTGCGACCTTTTCGATATCCCGGCTGATCTGGTAGAACGGGAACCGCGGATCACTGTCCAGGGCGAGTCCCGGCAGCGCGGTGCTGGAGTCCTCGGCGCCGTAGCAGATGACCGTGAACTTGTCGTCTACCGCCTGGTTGCCGGTGCGCTGCAGCGTATGGCCGACATACTGGTTGAGGAATGTCGATTTACCGGCTGAAAAGGTACCGACCACCGAGATGACAGGCCACCAGGAGACCTGATTGGCGAGGGACTGCTCCTCGTCCATCAGCCCGAGCTTGCGGGTCACACCATCCAGCTTCTGAAAACTGTGGACGGCCTCCGAGAGAACCGGGTTCTCCTGCCTCAAATGCTGCTCCAGCCGCTTGATACGTTCCTGTGTCGTTGCTTTTGCCATACCCGTTCCTGAGTCAGTCGCCCTTTCCAAAGAGAGACTATAGAGGGAGAGGCCAGATCTGTCCAAATTTGCGTGTGATACCGCCGCAGCCGGTTCAGGTAACGGCGACCAGAGAGTACACTGCGGGCTTCTGGAGCGCCGGGGTCGCCATTATGAGTGCAGGTGAGGAGCAGGATTCGCCGGATGCCGGGGAAAAGCGGCCCGGGCCGGGGCGCTGGGGACCAGCGCTCCGCCCCCTGCTGTGGCTGCTCGGTCTGGCGCTGCTCTACACGCTCTACTTCGCCCGCTCGCTGCTGATGCCGGTGGTCGTCGCCCTGCTTCTGGCACTCCTGCTCAGTCCGCTGGTCAGCGTTTTCAAGCGCTTCCACGTGCCGCGGACCATCTCGGCACTGATTCTGCTCACCGCCATCGGTGGTCCGGTGGTACTGCTCGGCAGCGAACTGGCCGAACCGGCGAAGAAGTGGATCCAGCTGCTCCCCGAGCTATCTGCGCGACTCAACGAGGAACTGGACTCTTTCAGCCAGGCGCTGAAGTCGGATGGCGGCAAGGATGGCGGAACCGTGTCCTCCGAGCCGGAGCAGGCACCGAAATGGTACGATTTCCTCGACTTCTTCGGCGATGAGGAAAAGGAGAAGGCGGAGGCATCGCCCCCCGCCAAGGCCCAGGGAGAGAGCGCCCTGTCGGTACGCCTCATGCAGGGCGGGCTGGAACTTCTCATCTCGGTGCTGGGTGCGGCGCCGGTGGTCATCGCCCAGTTCACGGTGTGCGTGATCCTGGTCCTGTTCCTGCTCATTTTCGGGCCTAACCTCTACAACACGTTCATCCAGGTCGTACCGTGGGTCAGAGACAAGGAGGAGGCGACCCGGCTGGTCGGCCGGGTGCAGCGGGAGCTCTCCCGCTATATCCTTACCGTGAGCCTGATTAATGCCGCCCTCGGCATGACGACCGCCGCCGTGCTGTGGCTGATGGGCGTCGAAGACGCGCTGCTGTGGGGCGCGGTGGTCGGACTGCTGAACTTCGCCCCCTACGTGGGGCCGGTTATCGGCGTCTGCCTCCTCAGTCTTGCCGGGATCGTCCAGTACGGGCTGGTGGCCGGGGCACTGCTGCCGGCTCTGCTCTATTTCGCCATCAATATGGTGGAAGCCCAGTTCGTCACTCCCACCGTGCTGGGCCAGCGCATGCAGCTGAACCCCCTGGTGCTGATGGCCTGGCTGATTCTCTGGGGCTGGCTGTGGGGCGCCGTGGGCGTCCTGCTGGCGGTTCCCCTGCTGGTCTGCATCAAACTCACGGCGGAACAGCTGAATGTACTCGACCCCTGGGTCAGGCTGATCAGCGCCCGGGCCTGAAGCGTGCCATGGCCGGGGCACTGCACCCGCCCTGCAACAGGTACACAGGCCCAGGTAGCGCACGCTATTGGCGTAAACCGCGAAATCGTTTATCTTTACACGTCAGCGCGGCAAGGGTCATTCCGCGACGACAGAAGATCTGACACTCCAGTCAATACCCGTCCCAACGATCCCAAGCGAGGTAGTCACTATGGCGAGCAGGCAGGAAATTCAGTCCGAAATGGAGAACAAGCTGGACCAGGGCGAGAAAAAGGTCGAAGAGCTCAAGGCCAAAATGAGCGAGGCAGGAGACGACGCCTCAGATGAACTCTCCGAGGCTCTCGCTGCAGCCGAGAGACAGCTTGAAAAGGGAAAGGCCAAGCTCAGCGAACTGGCTGCAGCGACCGATGAGGAATTCGACAAGCTCTGGGAGGCATCGAAAGAGAACTGGAAGAAAATCGCCGACGACGTAGAGAGCGGCTGGGCCAGCCTCTCGGAGAAGGTGAAAAGCTACTTCTCCTGACTCCCGGCGCCCGGGCCCCGGGCGCAACTCACGCTGCCAGGCAGCTTCTTTCCAATGCGCCAGCGGCCGGTCATCACGCCGGCCGCTTTTTGTCAGGAGCTGCAGCGGACTCTCGACCGGATGCATTCGTCTGGACCGGCCACTCCCGTGGAGTGGCATACAGGCGGCAGCGGTCCGGATGATTCAACTGGTAGTCACAGCCGGTACGATCCGGCTCCCGCACGCCGCGGACTTTTTCCAAACCAGCAAACCTCGAGGTGACAGGGTGATACTAACAGGCACGCACAGATGGCTAACGGTAATGGCGATTCTCGCCGGTTTGCTTTTGTCGGGGGCAACCCCTGCCATGGCAGAGGACCCACCGCAGCCACAAACCGTCGTCGACCCCGAAATCACCATCGAGGAGCTTGAACTGCTGCTCAAGCCTCTGCCCAAAGCCCAGCTACTGGTCGAAGCCGATGCCTGGCAGGCGCTGTTGCAGGCGAAGGCGGAGGAGATCGCCCGGGTGGAGGTGACCATCAAACGCGGCAACCAGGAGATCGCCAGGGCGGAAGAGACCCGCGATCTCGCCGCGGAGGCGAAAGCACAGCTCGACAAGGCGGCGACCCAGACCGAGGCGGCTGCGGCGGAGGGCGACGCGAAGGCCGCGGCGAAGGCGGAAAAGGCATCCGAGGAGGCGCAGAAGAGCATCGACCAGCTCGACGAGGCGGCCGCTGACACCGCTGCCGCCGACGCCGCCCGGGCGGTTCTGCAGGACGATACCGCGTCCATCGAAGAGAAGTCCCGCGTCCTTGAAAGTGCCGCCGACACGGTCGCGAGAGAGGCGGACGCGAAGAAAGAGAGCAAGGTGACGCTGCTTGAGCAGGTCGCCCTCCTGCGCGAGGAGCGCACGGCGCTGGTCGATCGCCTGCGCACGGTGCTCGACGAGCTGGAGCGCAAGACCGACGAGGCCGACAGCGACACCATGGCGAAGGTGCGTGACCTGCGCCTCTATGCCAAGGCCGTCAGCGGTATCAAGGTCGACGTGGAAGACACCACGTCCGCCTGGATCGCCGTGAAAGGCTGGCTTCTCTCCGATGAGGGCGGCAAGCGCTGGGCGTTCAATATCGCCAAATTCCTGGTCATCGTTTTTGCCGCGTGGATCATTTCCCGGATGCTGAGCTCGGGGGTGCGGCACGCACTGACCCGGGTAGAGGGCACGTCGCGGCTGCTGGAGAACTTCCTGGTCAACGCTGTACGCTGGATCGTCATGGCGATCGGCCTCATCATGGCGCTCTCGGCCCTGGAGGTCAGTATCGGACCGCTCCTGGCTGTCGTCGGAGCCGCCGGCTTCGTAATCGCCTTTGCCCTGCAGGATAGCCTGAGCAACTTCGCCAGCGGTCTGATGATCCTTTTCTTCCGGCCCTTCGACGAGGGCGACGTGATCGACGCCGGAGGCGTGTCCGGCAAAGTGCAGTCCATGAACCTGGTCTCCACCACGATACTGACCTTCGACAACAAGCGCATGGTCGTGCCGAACAACAAAATCTGGAACGACGTGATCACCAACGCCACCGGTGTCACCGAGCGTCGTGTCGATATGGAGTTCGGGATCGGCTACGACGACGACATCGACAAGGCCCACGATATCCTCGTCGATATCATCAGCTCCCACCCGAAAGTGCTCAAGGAACCGGAGCCTACCATACGCATGAACGCGCTCGCCGACTCCTCGGTCAACTTCATCGCCCGTCCCTGGGCACGGACCGCCGATTACTGGGACGTCTACTGGGACGTGACCAGGGCGGTCAAGCAGCGCTTCGATGCGGCCGGCATCGGCATCCCGTTCCCGCAGCGCGACGTGCATCTTTACATCGAGGGTGGCGACAGCAGGGCGGCGGCCGCCCTGCTGTCACGAGACGAGACACCCCGACGGCGGGACGGTCAGGACAAGACCGTGCGGGAAGACGGGGGACTCGACGACGAGGATACCCCGTAGGACGCGCCAGACAGCAGGGGCCGGCGCGCTGGACAGAGGCGCGCCGTGCGCCTAGGCGGTACCGCCCCTGATCCGCTCGCCGACGTCCTCCTTCAGGTTCCTGACGAAGAACGCGAAGAAGATCCGCAGCAGGCCGATGACAATGGCCCAGGTGGCGATCATCCAGACCACCGATTTGGCGGCCGAGTCCGGCTGGAATGCGATGAGGATCCCGAAGAGGATGGACAATGCGCCGGTGAGATAGAGCAACCATTCGCTCTCGACCATTTCCCGCACCTTGCGCCCCATGGCGATCAGGGTGATGCCCAGCAAGATCGCCATGAAGCTGACCACGTAGAGGAACGCGACCATGCTCACGGGCGGGTTGAACAGCGCATAGCCACCGACCAGGGCGCCGAGTATCCCGATCAGCAGGATAAAGACCCACCCATCCTTGTCGCGGTGCTGGACGGCACCGACGATATTGACCACCCCGTCCACCAGCACCCAGGCCGCAAAGTAAAGTGCAAGGACAGCCAGAGCGACCCCCGGGTTGATGAAGGCGAGAATCCCGAACACCACCGCGGCGATGCCGCTCAACAGGAACACCCACCAGGTGCGTTTGCAGAGCGCCCGGACGTTCCTGCCCAATTCTGCAGGTACGGGCTGCTGATTGTCTGCCATGCTTTTTCTCCTTGTTGTCGAGTGGACCAGGCTCGTCGTCAATGGTCCGCTAGAAGCCGCCGCCGGTACGGAAACCACCGCCGCCGCGACGGGGCATGCCCCGTGGAATGCGCAAACCACCGCCCAGACCGCCACCCAGACCGCCACCCAGACCACCGCCCAGTCCTCCCCCGCGGGGAAACGGAATGTTCCAGGTGCCCGGGCGCGGCCTGAAGCCACCGGTACCGAAGTCCGGGTTGGCGTCCATACGCCGGTAACGTTGTTCGCGTTCCAGGGTCCGCCACAATTCCTGCGCGGTTACCGTGCCCTGCAGGAACTGGCCCAGGATCATGCCCACCAGCGCCTCATTGCGAAAGCCGGAATGGATGCTGTCATAGCGCTGCTGCTTGAAGCGGCGGCGCACACCCTCCAGTTCCTGCAGGCGGCTGTAATGTCGCTCCCGCACCCTTTTCTGTTCCGCCAGGGATTCGCCGATCTCAAGGATTTGCTGGTTGTCCTCTTCCAGTTCCCGCACCAGCAGGTCGTCCTCTGCGGTGGCTGTGGCTCGCGCGTAGTCGTAAAGCGTGAGGAGATCCTCCCGCTCGAAGGCGCCACTCAGGGTATCGATGGCGCGGCGGAACTGGCTATCCTCGCCACTGGCAAAGCGGGCGCGCTGTTCCTCCAGTTCGTGCAGTTGACGCTCCGCCTCCTCGATCTCGGCATCCACCTGGTCCAGCTCGGCCTGGGCCCGCGCCAGCGTGTCCCGCAGGGCTGGCAGGCCATCCGCGTCAGCCGCCGCCTCCTCCAGCGCCTTGAGTCTGGAAAATTCCCGGTCCGCCGTCGCGGCCACCCGCCCGGCGTGCTCCCTGAGCCGCTCGGGAATCTCCAGCAGCCTTGCATAATTGGGACGGGCGTCCTGGTAGCCGCACAACTGCGCCACCCGGCCGTCGAGGAACCGGGAGAGCGGGTTGGCGGAATAGCGCGCGGTCCCGTAGCCCCGCTGCCAGAGGTAGGAGAACAGTGGGTCCTGCTCGTAGGGCGCGCCCTTCTCTTCGCGGACCGACTCTGCCTGGGCCCGTTTCTCCTCGGCCTGCAACGCCATCCGCTCGGCCTGCTGCGCCTGTGCCAGCTGGGCCCGGTACGCCTCATCCTGCTCCAGTCGGGCCTGGGTGGCGGCCTCCGCCCGATCCAGCGCTTCGGCGGCCCGGGTGGTCTTTTCGCTTGCCCGCTCCCGCTTCTCCTCCAGCGCCTGCTGCGCCTCGCGATTGCCGTCTATCTGCGCCCTGATGGACTCCAGTTCCGCGACTCGCTCCCGCAGCAGTTCGCGTACCCGTCGCCCCGCCGCATCGAGCCCTTCCCGGAGTTCCCCGCTGACCATGCTGTCCAGGCGTATCTCCGCCATGCGCTTGTAACGCCCCGCCTGCTCCTGCTGGAGCTCCAGCAGGGCGCCACTCACCCGGTCTATCTGCTGGTCGATATCCTGGACCTGCCGGTGGATCTCCTTGAGACCGTGGTCGAGGCTGGCGAGGGTCTGGCGTCCGCTTTGCATCTCTCAGTCCCCTACCAGGCGGTGATTGCGCCGCCGGTGGTGGGCAGCAGGTATTCAGGGGTGAGGTAGCCGCGCCGTTTTATCCCGAAACGGTTCTGCTGGATGATGCCGTCGTCCTGTTTGTCTGCGGCGACGCGTTCGAAGACCGGCTCCTCGACCCGCAGGCCCCACTTGTCGACCTCGTAACTCTTGCCGTTTTCCTCGTTGACTACGGTGCGCTTCAGGACCCGCCCTTCAGGCGTGACCGCCTCCACGATGATGTAGTAGTTGCGGGCATTGGTATTGGCGTCGGGAACGCGCCAGATGCCGCTGCGCTCGCCCGGCCGGGAAACAATGCGCAGTTCATACTCGCGCTCGATTTCGTTCCGCAACGCCTCCATCTGGGTGAGCACCGCCACCGCCCCATCCTTCTCGCCGGAAGCCAGGGCCGACTTTCCCTGGCTGTACAGGGCTTCGGTGCGCGCTCGTGCGGTTTCACCCCGCGCCTCCCGGACCAGCAGCTCGTGCTGTTTGTCCAGCCTGGACGGCAGTTGCGCGAGTTCACGTTCGGCCGGGCCGCGAATCAGTAGCACGTAGGCGAGCAGGACGAGAGCTATCGCGCCCAGTCCCAGCAGCAGCGGCTTGCCCCACTTCCCCCGGGAAATGTACAGGCGGGCCAGTCTGGTGCTGAAGTTTTCAGGGGGCGGCGTGTAGGCAAAGCGATCCTCCTTGAGCGCCGCCACCCCCTCTTCGAGGACATGGTCCGGGACGTCTATGCCCTGCGAGGCATAGATCTCACGGAGCCGTTCGATCAGCTTCCGGTCGCGATCCTCCGCGTTCAGTTCCCGCTCGATAAGTACCTGCTGGTGGCGGAGGGTGTCCACCACGTCCATCGCCAGCATGAGATCATCGAGGGGCTGCTGCTCTGCGCTCGCCTGCGCCATGGCCGGGGTTGCGGTCAGGCAGGCTTGGCGGCGGAAGCCTGTTCAGCGGGGAATTCAAGCGGCAGTGCCTTTCCCTCCTCGACCAGCCTGGCAAGTCGCTGTTTGCCGTCCTCCACGGCATTGCGGATCTCCTCGGCGTTCTGGGTGCTGAGGGTGCGCATCTCGTTGATGATCGTTGTGGAGTTCTCCTGGAACCGGACCACGGAATCCACCAGCTTCTGGACCGACTCGGCGGCGATCGTGGGCCCATAACCCGCCTTGAGGGCCTCCTCCTGGACTTTGCCTCCGATATCGGCGAGATCCTCCATGCTCTTGCCGATGCCCTCTTTCATCGCGTTGACCGTCTGGGTGCTCTCGTGCAGCCCGAACAGGCCGGTGAAGGACGCTGTGAGGGCCGTCAGCACGGTCTCATTGGTGCCGAAAAAGCTGATGGCCTGCTGGTAGACCCGCTCCTTGGCGCTGGTCGTCTGCAACAGCCTGGCCATAATCACTTCCGATGAGTTGTAGCCCACGGTGAGATTGTCGGACAGGTCCTTGGCAATCTGGTAACGCCGGTCGTGATACTGCACGGTCCGCATTTTCTCGTCGCGGGCCAGTTCGAGTTTGGCCCGCTCGGCGGGATCATTGCCCTGGTACCCCTCGATGGCCTGCATCGACGCCTGCAGGTCGCGCTTGGCGGCCTCGAGCTGTTCACCGGCCTTCTCCAGCACCTCCAGCGCCAGGATCTCGGACTCCTTGATGGCCCCCCTGAAATCCTGGTAGGCATCGAGAATCACGTGTTCGCGCTTGATCTGGTCTTTGGAATCATCGGCAACATCGAGGTAAGTCTTCTTGATCTTCTCGAAACGGGCCGGAATATCGCCGCGGGTGACTTTCATCCAGACATTGCCGATGCGCTCGAAGGTATCGAGCTTGCCGTCCTCGACCTGCTCCACCATGCTCTTGGCATCGTCGCGGATGCTGTTGAACGCGTTGGTGATCTCCTCGTAACGCTCACCGAGCTCCATGCCACTGACCTGCTCGCGGACCACCTCGTTGAACAGGGAGGTCTGGTTCAGGGTTCGCGCAATCGCCAGGGTCTTGTCCTGATCGAGATCGGATATCTGGTCGATCAGGTCGATTATCGGCGCCTCGTCGGAAGTCTCCGGGACGAGGTTGAGATCGCGCAGGCTGTTAAGGGCTTTATCGAGATACTTAAGGGGTTGCGGGTTGGCCATGGGGCATTCTCCTGCTGGGATAGGGCCGCAAGCGCGCCCTGTTGAGCGTAGACCAGATAGGGGCAGACATACCGTATTCTCCCCGCAGCCGCGGCGTGAACGCCGGGACGATGCGGGGAAGACTTCGTTCGATCACTCCATGACGTAGATGCCGTTGATGACATCCTCGACGTTGTCATCCGCTGCCGCCAGTTCTCCGGCGCGCTTCTTGCTGGCGGCGGTATCGGCGAAACCCGTCAGCAACATCACGCCGTTGTAGGTGTCGATATTGATGGTCACACCGTCCCCAAGGTCAGCGGATGCGATTGCGGTCTTCACCCGGGTGGTGGCGACGCCGTCATCGATCGCCCGGCCCGTGCTGCGATCACCACGCTTGGCGTGCAGCTGGTTGTCTACCTTCTTGACACCTTCTACCGTGGCGGCCAGCTCGGCCAGCTTCTTGCCTTTTTCGACGTCATCGACAAAACCGCCCAATTGCACGACGCCATGGCGGGTCTCGAGGTTGACGCCCATTCCACCCATCACGTCTTCGGCCACCAGCTTTGCCTTGACCTCCCCCTGGATCATCGAGTCGTCCACCATTTCTCCGGTGGTTTTTTCAGCCAGCGCGGGTCCTGCTGCAATCAGCAGCGTTGACAGGGCAAGGGATTTGAACAGTTTCATCAGAGCCTCCAGGGCGGGTTGTGGTTTGCGATCTGTAGTTTAGCCCAAGTTTTTGGGTTGGCAAGCGCTGTGCCTGACCCCGGTGGTGCAGGCAGCTGCAGGCATGGACTTTGCCATGGGGCCACTCTATGCTTCCCGGGTCAGCCACGGAGTACGATCCATGTTTCCCCTGCGCGACGACAACCCCCATTTCCTGACACCCTGGGTGACCTACGCCATTATCGGGCTCAATGTCCTCGCCTGGGTTTTTCTCCAGGGAATGGGCTCGGAGCCCGCCCTCTCCCGATCGGTCTGCACCCTCGGGCTGATGCCGGGAGACCTGCTCGGGACCCTGCCCGCCGGCACCGAGTTCCAGGTCGGCCCGCAGACCTGGTGCGTCCTGGGCAATGGGTCCTCAATCCATACCCTGTTCACCTCCATGTTCATGCACGGGAGCTGGATGCACATCATCGGAAATATGTGGTTCATGTGGGTATTCGGCAACAATGTGGAGGACTCCATGGGCCATCTCCGGTTTGGCCTCTTCTACCTGCTGTGTGGTCTCGCCGCGGCGACCGGCCAGACCCTGTCCGATCCGGACTCCGGCATCCCGATGGTGGGCGCATCGGGAGCGATCGGCGGCGTCATGGGCGCGTACATCGTCCTCTATCCCAGGGTCAACGTTCACATGCTGATCTTTCTCGGTTTTTTCGTCACCGTGATCGCGGTACCGGCGATAGTGATGCTCGGTTACTGGCTGCTGCTGCAGTTCATAGGCGGCTTCGGCTCAATCGGCGTCGAGGGTGGCGGTACCGCGTTCTGGGCGCATATCGGGGGCTTCGCCGCCGGCGCGGCGCTGATCACCTTCTTCAAGGTCCCGGAGATGGTCGACCGTCATCCCTACCACGGCCTCAACCAGAAGAGCCAACCCACCGAAACCTGGCGCCGCGTACGCTGAAACCGCCGGAGATGGCCATGACTGCAGCACCCTGGTACCCCATCATCTATATACGCGGCTACGCGGGCACCCAGGGCGAGGTGGAGGAGACCGTCGCCGACCCCTACATGGGTTTCAACCGGGGCAGCACGAAGCTGCGGCAGCAGTGGGACCGGAGCGTGATCCGGCACATCTTTGAATCGCCCCTGGTGCGCCTGATGAAGGACCACGGTTACTCTGACGCCTATGCCAACGGCACGGAACTCACCGGGAGCGACAGTATCTCCTGGCGCACCGTCTGGATCTACCGCTACTACGAGGAGGTCTCCAGGGAACTGGGCCGCGGCGAACGCCCGGAGATGGAGCAGTATGCCGAGGGGCTGGGAAGTTTCCTGCGCGACATACGCGACAGGATCTGCGGAGACAGCCCGCGGGCCAGGGATGCGTTTCGCGTGTACCTCGTCGCGCACTCCATGGGCGGGCTGGTGGCCCGCTGCTGGCTCCAGAATACCCGCCTGCGGGAGCAGGACCCGGTCGTCGCCGATAAGCTGTTCACCTACGCCACTCCGCACCGGGGTATAGACCTGCGCCTGATCGGCAATATCCCCCGCTTCGTCCAGATCAACAATACCGAGAACTTCAATGAGGAGCGGATGCGCGAATACCTGAGGATCTCCTCGAAAAGGGTGCCGGTCCACAGCCTGGACGGGAAATTCCCACCGGAGCGCTGCTTCAGCCTCGTGGGGACCAACGCGCGGGACTACGAAGTCGCCGGGGGCCTCGCCAGTGCCGCGGTCGGGCCGATGAGTGACGGCCTGGTCCAGATCCGCAATGCCTACATCGACGATGCACCGCGGGCATTCGTGCACCGCGCCCACTCGGGCCACTTCGGCGTCGTCAATTCCGAGGAGGGTTACCAGAACCTGCGCCGCTTTTTCTTCGGCGATCTTCGCGTCGACGGACAGCTCGAGGTCGAGGCGATCACCCTACCGCCCAAAGTCCAGCGCGCCAAGGACAGAGGCAGTGAGGTCAGGGCCTCCTATCACATCGAGGTGTGCGCCAATGTTCGCGACACGCGCTGGTACCTGCATCGACGCACCCTGGATGAGGGCTCAGCGATCATTGCCGGCTATGACGCCATGGTGAAATCCGGCAAACCGGTCAAGCTGTTTACCCAGTTCCTGTCATCCGCGGCCATTGTCTCGCGGAGCAGCTACATGGGCTTTTCGGTAGACCTCGGCGTGCTGGTGCCCGAATACAGCGTGGGTGGACGCCTCCTGTTCGAGGACCACTTCGAGGGTTCGTACATTTTTCGCGACAAGCTCAACCTGTTTGTCAGGGCCGAAGACGACAGCCTGAGAGTGAAATACGGCTGGGACCAGCAACGCACCAATGGCGCCGGGCAAACGGTCACTCTGGCGAAGACGGACGGTCGCTGGCGCCTCGATGTCCCGGTCCAGAAGGAGAAGGCGCCGGGTATCCGCGCGCAGCTGAAGCTGACCTTCTCTGTATAGCCCGGCGGGGGCGGAATTGCCTATACTTGAAACAAGGATGTCATTCGCACAGGATTGCCCGACATGATCATCGTCAACGCCAGAATCGAGAGCACACGGGATGATATAAGGATCCTGACCCCAGACCTCCTGGAGATGGAGGCGGCCAGCCGCGCAGAGGAGGGTTGCCTGGGTTACAGCTTCAGCGTGGAACTGAGCAACCCATCGATTGTCCACGTCACGGAAAAATGGGTGGATGCGGAGGCGCTGCAGGCACACTTCAAGTCAGCGCACATGGCCGAATTCCAGCGAAAGGTGGCGCAGTACCCGCCGGTTAGCACCGAGGTGAAATTCTACCGGGTAGAGGAGATCACGCTTCCCTGAGGGGTCGCATCACTCCCTGAGCTTGATGTGCAGCTCTCCGTCGACCACCTCGATAAGGTCGACGCCGGCGGCGAAACTGTTCCAGAACCCTGGCCCGGTACCGAACTCCTGAACCAGGTCGACGTTCTTCAGGTTACCCAGCCAGGCATTGGGCACCGGCACCCCCATCACGCTGATACCGCGCAGCTTGACCACCGGGCGCTCCTCCCGGTAAGCCACCTCTATCCCGGCGTTGACGCGGAGGATCCTGCCACCCAGCACCGGCATGTCGGGATCGACGGGAATCAGCAGTTTGGCGCTGGCCAGGTTATCCGAGAGATCGATGGCGAACCGTTTGGCCAGTTCCGGGTTGTTGGCGACAAGGGCATTGAGCTCCCGCTCACTCATGCGTATATCCCGCTTCCCGGAATCCTCGCTGTACTTCTCCGGCACCAGTCTGCCCTCGTCGTCGAACTGGTCCTCTCGTTTTGCATTGGGCAGCAGCTCCCGCGGGTTGACCCCCAGCTGACGCAGTTTGTCATCGAGCTGGCCCTGCTCCCGGGCCGAGAGTGATACCGGCTTGAAATCGCCCGGATGGATATAGGTGCGGATCAGCCAGAAGCTCAGGCCGGCCGTCAACAGGACGGCGCCCAGGACAAACAGCAGTACCTGTTTGCCGGAGAAGCCTTTCGCGGGTGCCGTGTCCTGGTTGTCGTCCATGGGATAGGACATTAGCCGAAACGGCTGTCCAAGTCGACCGTTTCAATCCCCGTCCAGCACCCCATCGCGGCCGGTACGCCGTGCGGAGCCGCGGGCTGCGGCGTGTGGCCCGGGGCCTCAGAATGATTGTTGTCGATTCTTTCCTGAAACGGGCATTATACGGTTTTTCCAGCGGCGGTGGCGCGAACGGCTGACTCTACGTATCATCCCGGCCTCAGGCTGAACGCCCCGATCCCTCGGGTCCCTCGCCCTTGCTCGGGCAGCTTAAATACAGGTTGATCCCCATGCAGGCCGAATTGGTATGAAAGACGGGCAAAACCAGCGGCTGTCTCTCGAAGCCGCCCGGGCCGGCAAGCTCGGCATCGCCCTCTCCGGCGGCGGCTTCAGGGCCGCACTGTTTCACATCGGGGTGCTGGCCCGACTGGCGGAGCGCGACCTGCTGCGCCATGTCTCGGTGATTTCCACTGTCTCTGGGGGCGCCATCATCGGTGCCTTCTACTACCTCAAGGTCAAGCAGTTGCTGGAGGGCGCGAGGGAGGATGGTCTCGCACCTTCTGCGGCAGCCTATCGCCAGCTGGTCAGGGAGGTCGAAGAGGAGTTCCTGTCAGCGCTGCAGGTCAACCTCCGGATGATGGCATTCGCCGACCGGCTCCAGAACGCGCGCATGCTCGCCAATGAATACTCCTCCAGCCAGCGCTTTGCGGATCTGTTCGATACCTACTTTTTCAAGCCCATCACCGGCGATGATCCCACGCCCCTGCACGATCTCCCGATCAGGGTAGCCGAGGGTGGTGAGGCCGCGGTGCCTACGCTGATTCTCAACGCCACCGCGCTGAACACCGGGCACCTGTTCCAGATGACCGGCACCTTTGTCGGGGAATCCTCAGTCTCCTCGGTGATCGGTGGCACCTCCACCATGCCGATGCTGCCACGACTGGTCATGAATGATCCCGCGCTCTCCCCCGCGCAACGCAACAGATTGCGCCAGCTCACCCTGGGCCAGGCCGTAGCGGCGTCCTGTTGCGTCCCGGGCCTGTTCGAGCCATTCAGTCTGGCGGGGCTGTACAGGAGCGAGGGGGGCGACGATGTCGTGGTGCAGCTGGTGGACGGCGGGGTGTTCGACAACCAGGGCCTGGTCTCCCTCTTCGAGGAGGGGTGTACCCACTTCATCTGCAGCGACGCATCTGAGGTGCTGCAGTGGCAGTCGCAACCGGTTGAACTGATCCACCAGGTGGCGATGCGGGCCAACGACATCATGATGGACCGCATCCGCAACGAGATCATGGCCGAGCTGGCGGAACACCCGCCCGGCCGCTATGCGGTATTCACCCTGGGGAATGACGATGGCAACGCCGCTTTCGGCGAGGATTCCGGGCGCTTCCTGCACGCCCTGCGGGAAATCCGCACAGACCTCGATGCGTTCAACGACCTGGAGGCCTGGTCACTGATGTACCACGGTTTCATGCTCAGCGGCTTTCACCTGGGCGAGCATGCGCCGGGAGCGGATGCGGGGGAAACCGGAGATCGCTGGGCCTTCCAGGGCATCGAGGCACTCGCCGGCAATCCCGGGGAACGCGCCCGCGTGCTGCGCTACCTGGACGTGGGGTCACGTCAGTTCCTGAAAATTTTCTACATGGGCAGGACTCTCCCGTGGATCATCGTCATCCTGCCCACGCTGATTCCCATCGGCCTGTCGGCCCTGCTGATCTACCTTCTGCCTCCCATTCCCACAGCCGCCTGGGTCGTGCTCGGGCTGCTCGTCCTGACCGCCGTCGCTTTCATCCAGAACGCCCGTATCATCGCGTGGCTGGACCAGATCGAGTGGGTCAGACAGCTGCGTCGCCGGCTCGCCATCGCCCTGAAGCCTATCGGTATCACCATGGTCGTGGGCATGATCGGAGCCCTCGCGAGCTGGATCAACCTGCGCGTCTTCAACCGGCTGTTCCTGCGCTACGGCCGCCTGCGCGATGGCCGCGGGCGCCCGCCGCCTCAGCCGGGCCGGACGACATAGGCCTCCAGCGTCTCACGGGCAAAGTCACGTCCTTTCGAGGCGTCGTACTCACCCGCCTGCATGACCCCCTCGGCATACTCAAACAGTGGCGCGAACAGCGGCACGCCATCCACCGCATCGCGCAGCACGAGGACGTCCCCGGCGGCGATGACCGCGGCCCAGGCGCCGCGCACGTCATCCCAGAAGCGCCCCGCCAGCGCCATGTATCTGTCCCCGGGCGTGAAGTCTGTCCCGGTGATGCGCCGATAGCGGGCCACCCCCAGTTCCCTGGCCAGGTAGGGTAAAGCACTGTCGGGCGTGCCCTCGGCGTCGACCACCAGCTTCAGGTTCTCCTCCTCCTGTACCCAGCCGTCGCGGGTGATGGTGTGGCGATTGAAACCCTCCAGCACATCATAGTCGTCCCGCACACTGGACTCGCGACGCGGCAGCGGCCGCCGCGTTCGCTCACTGCGCCAGCTGGAGAAGCTGCCATTGTGCTCCCAGCGGCCGGTCGCCTCGTAGCGCGGCGAGTCGTCGACCTGGAAAACCGCCTGGCTCCAGCGTCCGACCCGCTCTGCCTGGCTGACGGCTTCTTTTTGCCAGCGGTTGTCGTGGTCGTACACGAGCAGCGTGTCGTCTTCATAGGTCCAGTCCTGACGCCAGTGCTTCATTACGACCGGCTCTGGCTCCTGCTCTCCCTCCGCCTCGAAATACATGACCATGATGTGCTGCAGGCTGATGAAGGATTCGCGATCCTCGATGACGTAGATGTATTCGGTGCCCCAGGACTGGTAGGGGCGATCCCGCTCGAAGTTTGCACCGAAGCCCACGGTCTCCAGAAAATCGAAGGTCACGCGATACGGTCCCGCCATCGCGAGAATTGCACGGCGGTCCCGCTCGAAGCGGGACAGCCCCGGCTCCCGGATCGCAAGCCAACCCGGGTGAGCGGCCGAATCGGGCGTTACCGGCGCGCCAATCGAGGTGCCGCCGCGCGGCCTGTCGTGACAGTCATCGCCGATCGGCCAGCTGAAGACATAGCGCTCCTGCGCGTCGGCGCAGTCACGCCGCTCCTCCGACTCGTAGGCATTGATGCCCGCCGCGATTCCAGCCAGCATGATCCCTGCCAGCAGGAACCGAAGATACCCGTTCATTACCTCCCCTCCGACTCAAACTGAATTGACAGGTGTACTATACGCCGAAACACTCTCGGCCAGACCACCCCGGCGGACCCGGGCGGAGATGTTAATCTGAATCGCGACCGCGACACGTAGGTGAAACAAACAACTATCCGGAAGGACGCAGGAACCATGGCCTACAACGCCCTTGAGACCGATAGATTTCTCGATGAATTCACCAAAAGGCATCCACACATGCCCGAGTTCCACCAGGCAATGGCAGATGTCGCAGAGGACGTCATCCCCCACATCAACGCCCGGCGCAACGAGAACGAGGCCCGGATTCTCAGGTACCTGAGTTCGCCGGACCGGGTGATCAGCTTCAGGGTGACCTGGCAGGACGACGACAACCGGATGCGTTTCAATCAGGGCTTCCGGGTGCAGTACAGCAACGCCATGGGCGTTTACAAGGGGGGCCTGCGTTTCCACCCGGGCGTGGACGCCAGCGTCCTGCACTTCCTGGCCTTCGAGCAGACCCTCAAGAACAGCCTGACCGGATTGCCAATGGGCGGTGCCAAGGGCGGTGCGGACTTCGACCCGAAGGGCCGCAGCGATGCCGAGATACGGCGTTTCTGCCAGGCCTTCATGACCCAGCTGGCGCGCCACATCGGCCCCGATATCGACGTGCCCGCGGGAGACATCGGTGTCGGCATCCGGGAGATCGCCTGGATGTTTGACCAGTACCGCACGGTGACAGGGCATTTCTCCGGCGTACTCACCGGCAAGCACCCGACCTTCGGCGGCAGCTGTTTCCGGGAGGAGGCCACCGGCTATGGTTGCGTCTACCTGGCCCAGGAGGTGATGAAAAAGCGCGGTGACGGGCTGGAGGGAAAGAGCTGCACGCTGTCCGGCGCCGGCAACGTCGCCCTCCATACTGCCAGGAAGTTGATCGACTGCGACGCGAAGGTCATCACCCTTTCGGACAGTGACGGCTTCGTTCGATTCCCGGAGGGGATCGGGCGTGAAACGCTGGAGCAGATAGCAGACCACAAGGCGCAGCGCGGGCGCCTCGAGGCACTCGCCGGCGAGGAGGGGTGGGAATTCCATTCTGGCGAGAAACCCTGGTCTGTCCCCGCAGACCTGGCATTTCCCTGCGCCACCCAGAACGAGCTGAAAGAGTCTGACGCCAGGTGCCTGGTGGAAAACGGCTGCGACGCGGTGTTCGAGGCAGCCAATATGCCCTGCACCAGCGCAGCGTCGCGGGTGCTTCGCGAGGCAGAGGTAATTCTCGTACCCAGCAAGGCCGTCAATGCCGGCGGTGTTGCTGTATCCGGCATGGAAATCAGCCAGAACCGGATGCGCCTGCGCTGGCCGGTCGAGCGGGTGGATGAGGAGCTGCGCAAGGTGATGACGGACATTCACGAGGCCTGCCTGGAATTCGGTGAGGACAGCCGTGGCGTGGACTACAAACGGGGCGCCAATATCGCCGGCTTCAGCCGGCTGGCACAGGTCATCGACTATTATGGCGTGAGCTGAGCGGTACCCATACCAGGCTGTCCAATCTCCAGCTCCGCCACGAGCGGCAGGTGGTCCGAGGCCACCCGCGCCAGCGGGCTGCTGTGCACCTGCAGCGACTTCACCACAGAGCGGGGCCTGGCCCAGAGCCTGTCCAGGGCAAACACCGGCCACTTCGCGGGGAAAGTCGCGGGCGCCGGGAGCGCGCCGAACAGGCGATGCAGTCTCCGCAGCAGTCTGCCGTAAAGAAACCACTCATTGAGGTCGCCCAGGAGAACGTCCACCCGCTCCGCTCCCCCCTCAAAAACCGGCAGCAGACGCTGCACCTGGTAGCGCCGCTCCCCCGGCCTCAAGCCCAGATGGGTGGCGACGAGGCGCACATCCACGCCATTGATATGGCAATTCAGCTCGATGGCCCCCCGGGGCTCCCGTCCATCGACGCTGAGATCGTGCAGGCGGACCCGGCCGGCCGGGAGTCGGGTCAGCAGGGCGTTGCCGTAATGTCCCCGTTCATCCTGCAGGGTGACACCCTCGATCACCTCGGCCCCGAGGCGGCTGGCCAGCTCGTGCAGGGTGTTATCCGCCTCACCGGGCAGGAAACCTACCTCCTGCAGGCCGACAATGTCCGCCGAAATCTCCCCGAGGACCCCGGCAATTCGGCCGTGATCTTCCCGACCGTCACGGCCGATTGCCCGGTGGATGTTGTAGGTTGCTATGCGCAGCGGCACCTTCACGGCGTTTTTATCCCCCGGAGCGCCGCGCGCGAATCCAGTGGCGCAGGCCGAAAAGTCCCAGCGCCACCACTGCGACGGCCACGAACAGGATGGCAATGCCGGGGAGAGTAGGCTCGCGCAGGTAGGCGACGATGCGATCAGCCAGAAAGGCGATAGCGAGCACCCCCGGGATCATCCCGACCAGGTTGCCGATGGCAAAGTCGCGAAGCCGGATATCCGAGACGCCGGCGATTACGTTGATCACGGTAAACGGCGCTACCGGAACGATGCGCAGGGTGATGATGGTCAGAGCGCCGCGGCTGGCGAGCAACCGGGAGACACTGTTGACCCGGCTGCCAGCCAGCCGGCGCACCGCGTCACGACCCAGCAGATGACCGAGGCCGAAGGTGACCAGGGCAGAGAGTTCAGCGCCGAGCAGTGAGTAGAGAATCCCCTGCCAGGGGCCGAAGACAGTGACAGTCGCCACAATAATCAGGGTAATCGGCATGACCAGTAAGCCACCGACGACATAGGCGACCAGCACCAATAGCGGCGCGAACCGACTGGCCTCGATCCACTGCGCGGCCGCAGACACCCGGTCCGCGTCGAGCCATTCGGACAGGGGTGTCCAACGCCACAGGGCGGCCATGCCCAGCACAGCAGCCAGCAGAAGGCCCACACGCAGGAAGTGGCGCCAGGCGTTTTTCTGCTGCCGCGGCCCCACGACGTAATCGAGCAATTGCTCTGGCTCGACCGGCTGCTCCGGATCGATCAGCTTCGACTCGGGGACCCACTGATCGACCTCATCCGGCACCTCGGTGGCAAGTGGCTCGAGGGTTCGCTCCCCGCCGCGCAGGGACTCCACCGCGGCAATCAACGACGTGTGCTGCCGTTCCGCCGCGTCGAGCTCCGCCGGTTCCACGCCGAGGTGCTCTGCCAGCAGGCTTTGCCTGAACGCCGCGATGTCGCCGTGACGGCCGCTCTCCTCTCCACCGTCGAAGGCGAGGTCGCATTCCGAGTCGAGCCCCATAGACCGGTTACTGAGATTGGAGGAACCCACCCGTACAAACCGGTCATCCACCACCATCACCTTGGCGTGTATCATGAGCGCGACCGGCGGATCTTCCGAGAGCCGCACGTAATAGACCCGCAGCCGGTCTGAATCCTCCAGCTCGCGCAGCAGGCGCGCGCGCAGCACGTCCATGGTGTGCTGCTCCAGCCAGCCGCCGGTCTCCCTGGGCATGACGATAATGACCTCGGGACCGCCCTCCTCGCGCAGGCGCCGCTTCAGGGCCTGCCCGACCAGGTGGGAGGAAAGATACTGGTTTTCGATGTAGATAAAGCGACGCGCCGCCCCTATCGCATCGAGGTAGAGTTGTTCGACCTCGCGCACCTCCTCGCGCCCCCCGTGTGCCGGCAGGGTCCGCGCGATGCCGATCATGGCGTTGTGCAGGTCGGGACGTATGCCAGCGGGCCATGGCGCCTCCCCGGAAGCCGGCTTCAACGGGGCGGCTTCGCCACCGGCTGCGGACCAGCGCTCCCGGGCCAGCTCGGCCAGGGCGGCGGCAGCATCACCATCGACGACCATCTGGACGTCGTGAAAGGGCGGATAGTGCTCGCCGTCGGGGTCGGTGCGGCGGGGATCATCGACCTGGTGCGCCCGGGTGTCCCAGCGCCACTTGCTGAGGTCCAACCCACCGGCAAAGGCGAGAGAGTCATCCACAACGACCAGCTTCTGGTGCTGGGATCCGCCGACCGGGTGTTCACCGTCGAGGCAGAAATGCACGCGCTCATGGGATTTCCATTGCAGCTTGTAACTGGGGAAGAACTCGCGCTCCATCGCATAGATCATCGCGAAATCCCAGTTGAGGATGTAGATCTCGAGATCCCGGCGCTCACTGGCCAGGGCGTCGAGCAGCTTGCCCAGTGTCGACGGGTAGTCGTCGGACCTGCCTTCGCGCACCAGCCGCAACTCACTGTGCAGGTCCCAGCCGATAATGAAGATCGAGCGCCGGGCGAGCAGCAGCGCGCGCCGGACGGCCGCGAAGTAGTCTTCGCCGTCAATGATGAACGCCGCCCGCCCTGCGTGGGCGACCCGCCAGCAGTTTTTGCCGGCCTCAAGAATAGATTGCATAACTCAGCTGCCGGTTTGCACCGACCGCCCCTTCATCGACTGAGCGGCAAGAATACAGGAGCGGACGCCCCCCTGCACAACCGATGGCCATCTACAGCGCGAGGAGCGGCGGTCAGCTGTCCCCCTGTGAACCGCCCAGGCCAAGCAGCTCTCCCAGGTCGAGCAGCTTGCCCAGCCCCAGAAGATCGATATAGGCCTCGACATGCTGGTAAAGTGCCTGCAGCAGATAGGAGGTGGTGTCCGCCTGCATAGGACCGGTGAATTCGATCACATGTTTCTCCACCCTGTTCCCGGGAGCGTCGGTGACCGGGTAATCCAGGCCAGGGTGGGTGTAGTCGAGCCGCTCGACTTCATCGGCCATCTCGCCGAAAACCGGAGTAAGGCCCGGCAGCGGGGTCACGCTTTCGCCGTAGATATCCGCCAGCCTGCGCAACCGGTCGCTCTGCCAGGCGTGGGTGACGATGTCCATCTGGTTGGCGTACCGGTAGAAACGCCGGCCGAGGTGTCGGTTGAAGTACTCGGCAAAGGCGGTATTGCCGGGTGTCGGGCCGGCAAAGGCGTAGCAGTGTATCGCCGCCCGTGACCCCGGATTCCAGCGATAGTGGCGCCTCACGGGGATTTCTTCGTTGCGCTGGGTATCATTGAGAAACAGGGCGAGCGCCGGGGCCAGCGCTCCGCCCTTACTGTGGCCGGTGACGAAGAGTTCGAGACCGTCACCGTGGATGGCGGCAAGATTGCCGAGCAGTTCGAGCAACCCGATACCGGGCAGCTGTTTACCGGCCAGCTCTTCCAGACCGGGGCTCAACATGGCGACAGGGACCTCTGCAAACCGCTCGAGGGAGTCGTCCAGGGCCCGGATCAGGCGCTGGCGCAGGGATATCATTCGCGCAATGCTCTCGAGGCGCAGCATGTCGCCCATCGCGGTGCCAACGCGCCCGGTGAGCCATTCCGCAATACCCCACAGTCGCTGGTAACGGAGCAACCTGCCGGACAGCCTGCGGATCCTGTCATAAGCCGTCGAGTCATCGGCCAGCCGGTCTGCCGCATCCCGGGTGGTGGCCAGCGCCCTGTCGCCGAGATCGATCAGGAAGTCGAATTTGCCGGGCTGGGCGAGTTTTTCGGGCACGTTCTCCGCTCGCATGTTGAGCAGTATCTTGAGCCCCAGGGCCGTGCTGAGAGACACCCTGGCACCGGCTGCTAATCCATTGTCCACGGGGTGCCACGGCACCTGACGGTGCGGCAGAAAGTCGCCGAACAGCCAATCGAAAAGGTCCACCGGGTTGGTGCCACGCACGACGATGGCATATCGTGCCGGAAGGTGCCGGTGGCGCACCACATACATCATGGCGCTGTCGAAAACCGAGCCGAGGTAACGATAGGTTCCGGGGCCCCAGACCAGAGTCCAGTCGTCCTGCAGCGGCCTGAAGCCCGCCAGCCCACCCCTGATCGAATCGGCCATGGCGGACCGGTTTTCCACCCTGGTATCCCAGAAGCCGCGGTATGAGAGCAGCGACAGACTCAACATGATCTGCGCCTGGGAAAATTCTTGCGTCATACCTGCAGGCCCCGCTCCGGGTTTTAGCAACAGCATAGCCCAAGCTGCTGCATGCATGTATTAGCACGCCAGAGTGCGCCCCGCCCGCGCAACAACTTCCCCTCTTCATGCGCCGGTGGCGCAATTCCAGCCTTTTACGCTAAGCTCTGCGCAGGGATCCAACCGAGGGTGGGAACGCTTCATGCCATTTATCAGGCGCAACGCAGCCGGCGAAATCGTCGCAGTCAGCCAGAGTGCGGGAGACGGCTGGGCAGAAGAGGTGGCGGGGGATGACGCGGCGCTCGCCCGTTTTCTTGCCACGCTCAAACCGGAGGCCTCCGGAATCGGCAGCACCGACCAGGGCTTTATCCGGGTTTTGGAGGATCTCATCGACCTGCTGATCGACAAGGAACTGATCGCCCTCGGCGATCTGCCGCAGGACGCCCAGGAGAAAATTGCCCTGCGGCGGCAGTTGCGCCGCCAGCTGCGCGGGGGCGGCTGAGCGACCCCCCGGGACGCGCTGCCCGAACACCACCCCGGTCCGGTGTGCGGCGGCTGGTCGGGTGACGCCCCCGGAAGGCGGCACCGCTCGGGTGCGGCTGCTGACAGCCGCTGTGACCACCGGAGGGCTGCCTATGCGGCACCTTCTGCCCTATAATCGCCCCGCCCCGCCTTCCGCCTGGAGATCGCAGTGAAAAAAATCCTCTACCCGCTGGCCGGACTGGCCCTGCTCCTGCCCGCCCTGCTCCACGCCGCCACCGACACCCACGGCAGGCAACTCGACCTCACCGGCCACTGGGTCGGCATTGCCGCCATCGCGATCTTTGTCTTCGCCTACGCCCTGGTCATGGCTGAGGAGTTCACCCACCTGCGCAAGTCCAAGCCGGTCATCCTCGCCGCAGGCATCATCTGGGCCATGATCGGCTGGGTCTATGCCAACCACGGCCTGAGCCACGAGGCAGAGGCCGCGGTACGGCACAACCTGCTGGAATATGCCGAGCTGATGCTGTTCCTGCTGGTCGCGATGACCTACATCAATGCGATGAACGAGCGCCAGGTGTTCGAGGCGCTCCGCAGCTGGCTGGTCAGGAGAGGTTTCACCTACCGCAAGCTCTTCTGGATTACCGGCGCCCTGGCTTTTTTCATCTCTCCGGTGGCGGACAACCTCACCACGGCGCTGCTGATGTGCGCGGTCGTGCTCGCGGTGGGCGGCGACCAGCCAAAATTCGTCCTGCTCGCGGCGATCAATATCGTGGTTGGCGCCAATGCGGGCGGGGCCTTCAGTCCCTTCGGCGATATCACCACGCTGATGGTCTGGCAGAAGAATATCCACACGCCCCAGGGTATCGTCGACTTCTGGACCTTTTTCCAGCTGTTCCTGCCCGCCCTCGTCAACTGGGCGCTGCCTGCAGCGATCATGACCCTTGCGGTGCCGGATGCGCGCCCGTCGGCAGGGGGCGAAGCCGTCGCCATGAAGCGTGGGGCCAGGCGGGTCGTCGCCCTCTTTCTTCTGACCATCACCACCGCGGTCGCTTTCCACAACTTCCTGGGCCTGCCGCCGGTGGTGGGGATGCTGACCGGGCTGGGTTATCTCCAGGTATTCGGCTTCTACCTGAAAAAGACCGCACACCGGGATCACGCCCAGGCGGCGCTGGACAACAATCACGCGGGTCAACTGGGTGACCCGGTGGCGTTCGACGTCTTCGAGAAGGTGGCGAGGGCCGAGTGGGACACGCTGCTCTTTTTCTACGGTGTGGTGCTCTGCGTAGGCGGGCTGGGTTTCATCGGCTACCTGACGATGGCGTCTGAGGTGATGTACGTTGATTGGGGGGCGACCAATGCCAACGTGACAATCGGCCTGCTCTCGGCCATTGTCGACAACATTCCCGTCATGTTTGCCGTCCTGACCATGATGCCTGACATGTCGATGGGACAATGGCTGCTGGTGACACTCACCGCCGGGGTGGGCGGCTCGTTGCTGTCGATCGGGTCCGCAGCGGGTGTGGCCCTGATGGGGCAGGCACGGGGTCACTACACCTTCTTCGGCCACCTGAAATGGACACCTGTGATAGCGCTGGGCTATGCCGCGAGCATCATCACTCACCTCTGGCTCAATGCCGGCCTGTTTGCCGGTTGAGACACGGGAGCGGTCCCAGGCGCAA
>JARRPM010000002.1:0-127688 GCA_037382865.1 Halioglobus sp.
CCTCCCCGTAGTAAAACTCGTCGCAGGGGCTCAGCGCTTCTCGAACAGTGATATCGCTTCGATCTGGTCCTTCTTGATGTCGCGCACCTGGTAAGGGAACGAGACCCAACCCTGGTCGGAGAAGACCTGCGTCATATCCGAGAAGTGCGGGCTGTCCGGGTCCGTGGACTGGGAGTAGGTGACGATGGCCTGTGCGACGGGCCAGCCGCGCTGCCAGCGCACCGCCTGGATGTAGCTGGAGCCAGCGAAGATGGGCGTATAGCCGACGCCGTCGATCAGGCCTCCCGACGAGATCGCGTTGTAGACGCCGGAACCTCCCCGGCCGCCATGGATGGGGAAGATGTCACCATCTCGTGTATCGAAGTGCACATTACCCCACGTGCTGGAAAGCGGTATAGCGGCGTCCGAGAGGCGCTGGACAGCGGCGGCAAGGCCGCTCATGACTTGGCTACGCACTGCGGGATCGCCGGTGTTCAGGTTGCGCGGTGTATTCACCGGGTCGCTGACGTCGAATGGCACGGCATACAGGTTTGGGATGCCGTTGATGTTGTTGTAGAGCTCACGCCAGATGTGCGGTCCCACGCGGTCAGTGTTGTTCGTGGCGTCCCAGGCCAGGAGGATTCCGCAGGCTTCAGATACGTCTACGCCGTCCACCAGGTTGTCCTCTTCATTACACAGCGTGAGCACGCCAGGCAGCAGCAGCTCGGCGCTGTGATGGCGGTTCTGGTAGAGTACATCCTGCAGCCACTGCTGGCCGAAACCCTCGCCCGGCAGGCCGTCGGTACCGTCCATGCGGTCCTGGATCTGGGTGAGGCCGAGCCGCGTACGCAGGTTCTGCTGTCCGCCCTCGTCCGTGCCGATGATGAGTGGGAAGCCCTCGAGCTTCTGCGCCGGGTTCGCCAACCAATAGCTGTTGTTTGAGTTCTGGGCGAAATCGTCTCGATTAATACTAGGGAGATTGCCCGCACCGAAGATACCCGGTTGCGGCGCGTCATCGTCGTTGCCCAGGTCGCACGCCGACGTTGAACCGTCCAGGGTGTAGACTCTCGCCGCGGAGAGCGCCTGCGCAACGAAGGTGTTGGCGCACGCGAAGAGCTTCACATCGGTTACATGAGGCACGGTCGATATGTCCCCATAGTACGCATGCCCCGCCCCGTCCGCAGCAATGGTGTTTACCCAGGGTAGTGCCAGGTTTTCTTCGATGGCGTCGGTGAATTCAGCCATACTGCGGGCGCTCCCCATCTCCCTAGACTGATTGAGGCCGCGCACGTTGCCCACATTCACGTCAGTGAATGCGTAAGCATTTTCGGTAGTCCAGCCTGCAAGTGGGGGCAGGACGAGCATCACGCCGAATTGCGACGAGTAGAAGGTATGACTGACCGGTACCACGCTGCCATCGGTCTGGAGAACATCCACGCTCACCGTGTCCGTTGTCATCGGGACCACCTCGCCATCGTACATGTAGGACGTGGGATCGCCGGGTGCGAGCTTCAGCTCGCGGACCACGAAGCGCCTGGCGGTGGAGACCGTGTGGCTCCAGGCCACGTGGCGATTGAAGCCGATGCTCACCAGGGGGAAGCCATAAATTGCTGCACCCATCGCGTCATAGCGGCCGGGAATGGTAAGGTGCACGGCGTGGAAGCGATTGATGCCGAACCATGGAAAGTGCGGGTTGCCGAGTAACGCTCCGCCGCCATCGTTCGTGAGCGCGCTGCCCAGGGCGACGGCGTTGCTGCCATTGCGCTCAATGTCCCAGCTTGGCAGGTCAGTCTGCTCCAGCAGGCGCTCAGCATCGGCCTGGCTTGTAGCCCGCATGGCAGGGGCTGCTCTGGAGGCAGCGGCGCGGGCTGTCAGCGGTGATGGCGGCTGTGCGGCGAAGATCTGATCGATGAAGTTGGCGACGCCAGCACGCAGGGTGAGTTTATTCAGCACTTTGAGCATGTCAAACTCGTCAATCTCCCGGACCCACTCCGCATCGCGGCAGTCAGTGGGTAGGGCGGACAGGCCAGTATCACGCAGGTAGCGGTTATAGCCCGCTGCATAGCCGCGCACGAGCGCCTGCATGTCTGGGTCGAGTTTGGCAAAGGCCTCGGCAGCCACCTCGTCCGAGTTGAATAGCGACCACACCGCGTCGCTATGCAGGTTGCCGCCGGCCTCACCGAAGAAGCGGGAGAGTCGACCTTCGGACTCGACCACGTCAATCGCCAGCGTACACAGGTTGTCGCGTGCGAAGGCATAGCCGTAGCCATAACCCAGCCCGCCCCAGTCGCTCGCGCGCACATGGGGGATGCCGAACGTGGTCCAGGTTATCTCGGCCTTGTAGGGCTTTCCTTTCTGTTTCGCTACCGCCTCGCTGGCAACACCGCCAAGAAGCGCGGCGACAGCAAATAAGACGGGGATGATTGCGAGCCGAGTGCGAGAGTGAGTCATGGCGTGGAATTCCTCTGCCCGGCGTGGTCGGGACTTGACTAATATTTTTTGGATTGTAAGTAGCGTAGTAAACAATTAACAATCTTCAAGTCAAAATCTCTGCCGAAGAGAGAGCGGCGCCGAAGGTGGAGGTCAAGCAGCCTCCCGATGCCTAGCGGGTCGGATTGGTCTAGCCAACTACAAATTCTGATGTTATATCCTCTGAACTACGACCGCTGGCACATTCGGGCCTGTCTTGTAGCCAAATTCAACGGCCTGCGACCGGCCGAGAAGGTCGTGTTTTCTGCCATAGGCCTCACCAGAGCGCCAACGACCGCTCTCGGTGTAAGCGGTAGGTCATAGGTTCGACTCCTATCAGGCGGGCCATCATCACTCGGGATCTGGCAGCTGGTCACGGTTGCCGGGGTGCCCTCAGGGTCGGCAAGCCCCGGCGGGAAGCCCGGCGCCGCACCACGTCACCCCGGAGGCTCTCTCGAAGAGGGCGCCCACGAAGACCCTACCCCGGACGGGTTACTGGCCCCCCTGCCCTATTGCCTGGGCGTGACGTTGCTGTGTTATAGTCTGGTCAAAATCAATAAAGTGAAAACACTATGACAGGCATCCGTAAAGGGGAGTCAGAGGCACAGCCGAGGTATCGCAAGAGCCGGTTTTTCGTCTCGATCGACAAGTGGTACTTCCTCACTCGCGAGGGAACTGTGGAGGGGCCCTTCGAGCGTCGCGTCGAAGCAGAGAAGAACCTGGATACCTACATCCGGGCAGCGAAGAACTGAGTCACCCCGCTACGCGAAGCTGAGGTCCCTCCCGACCTTGCAGGCTCAGGCGAGACGCACGCGCATCGGCCGTGACGCCAGGTGCTCCGCCTGCCCCGCAAAGTGGCCAGGCAGCTTGGTGCCACAGGAAACACAGCAGCCTCCCTGGTCCAGACCCCAGTGTCCAAGCCGGTGCCAGTCGCGCTCGATCAGCAGCTCACCGCAGCCGGGACACCAGGTGCTCGAGCCCGAAGGGTCGTGCACATTCCCGGTGTACGCAAAATGCACGCCGTTCTCCATGGCGATTCTCCTGGCCCGGGTCAGGGTCGATGCCGGCGTATGTGCATGCTCACGCATCTTCCAGTCAGGGTGAAACGCGGTGAAGTGCATGGGAACATCGGGCCCCAGGTGCTCGACCACCCAGGCCGTCATGGCGTGGAGCTCTGCGTCTGAATCGTTCTCACCGGGGATCAACAGCGTGGTCAACTCCAGCCAGGTGTCGGTCTCGCGCCTGATATACTCGAGCGTCTCCAGCACCGGCGCGAGGTGTCCGCCACAGATCTTGTGATAAAAGCGGTCGGAGAAGGCCTTGAGATCGACGTTGGCCGCGTCCATCGCGTCGAAAAACGCTTCCCGGGGCAGCGGGTCGATATAGCCTGCGGTCACGGCAACGGAATTGATGCCTTCCGCCCGACAGGCGGCCGCCACATCCACCGCGTACTCCAGAAAGATGACCGGATCGTTGTAGGTGAATGCGACACTGCGGCAGCCGAGCTCGGCGGCGGCGCTGGCGAGCTGCCCGGGTTCCGCGCGGTCCGCCAGCGTGTCCATCTCCCGCGACTTGCTCATGTCCCAGTTCTGGCAGAATTTGCAGGCCAGGTTACAACCGGCCGTGCCGAACGAGAGCACACCGCTCCCCGGGTAGAAGTGGTTGAGCGGCTTCTTCTCGATCGGATCCACGCAGAAGCCGCTGGAGCGGCCATAGGTAACCAGCTTGATCTCCCCGTCGAGGGACTGCCGCACGTAGCAGAGGCCGCGTTGACCGTCACGGAGGCGGCAGTGGCGGGGGCAGAGGTCGCACTGCAACTGACCATTGTCCAGTTGGTGCCAGTACCGGGTTGAGACTATCGTATCTGCCATGGGTTGTAATTTGGGACTGAATACCCATATTTCAAGTGTGGTCAAAGATTAAGAGACAGGTATTTTATGACGGAGTTCCCCCCCATCCGCGCACCCGCAGTCGCAGGGCTGTTCTACGAGGCTGACGCCAGCCGCCTCCAGCGGCATGTCGCCGACCTGATGGAGGCCGTGACCCCGCTGTCCAGACCTGTCCCGAGAGCCCTGATCGTGCCCCATGCGGGCTACGTCTACTCCGGAAAAACGGCGGCGGCGGCCTATGCCTGCCTGGCGCCCATCCGGGACAGCGTCCGGCGAGTTCTCCTGTTCGGCCCGGCGCACCGGGTATACCTGGAGGGCATGGCCCTCCCCGCCGCGGACATTTTCGCCACACCCCTGGGCGACGTGCCCATCGACCGGGCTGGGGCGGCGCGCATCGCTCGAATGAGTGGGGTATGCATCTCCGACGAGGCGCACCGCCAGGAGCACAGCCTGGAGGTGCAGTTGCCTTTCCTGCAGTCCGTCCTCGGCGAGTTTTCCCTGGTGCCGGTGGTGGTCGGGCGCTGCGCAGCGGACACTGTCGCTGCGGCAATGGACACCCTCTGGGATGAACCGGGGACCCTGCTGATCGTGAGCACGGACCTCTCCCATTTTCACTCCTATGAAGAGGCCAGGCGGATCGACAGCGCCACCTGTGACCAGCTGTTGGCCAGGTCGACCGGCCTCGACGGTGAGCGGGCGTGCGGAGCCTATGCGCTGAACGGGCTGATGCACAGCGCGCGCCGGCGCTCGCTCCAGGTAGAGCTGCTGGATCTCTGCAATTCGGGCGACACGGCCGGCGACCGGGAACGGGTGGTAGGTTATGGCAGCTTCCTGCTGCATTGACCTGCCGCGCGCGTCGCGCAGCAGACTGCTGGAGATTGCCCGCCAGGCGATACACTGCGGGCTGGAGGAGCGCCGGACGCTGAAGGTCACAGCCCCCGGAAACGACGATCCGCTGTCTGCCGTGCACGGGGTGTTTGTCACCCTGACCCAGCGGGCCCAGCTGCGGGGCTGCATCGGCTCGCTGGAGGGCGTCGCGCCGCTGGCACAGGCGGTGGCGGACGCGGCCTACAGCGCGGCTTTCCGCGACCCCCGTTTTCCGGCCCTGGCAGCAGGCGAGTGTGCCCGGACGCGGGTCGAGATCTCAGTGCTGTCGGGGATGGAGCCGGTGGCGGCCGAGAGTCGCAGCCACTTGCTGGACACGCTGGTCCCGGGCCGGGACGGACTGGTGCTTGAGGACGGTTATCACCGGTCCACCTTTCTGCCCAAGGTGTGGGAACAGCTGGCGGAACCCGAGGCGTTTCTGGGCCAGCTGTTGCTGAAAGCAGGCCTGCCTCACGATCACTGGTCTTCCTCGATCAAGTTGCTGCGCTATACGACTCTGAGTTTTGCTGACGAAGACGGCGCAGGGTGCCGCGAACAACACTGACCCGATGTTCATCGCCGGTGACCTTGTTCCCCACGGTGTTGCCATCGGACTCTGGATGCTGCTGCTGCCGGTCTGTGCCTTTGCCTGGCGCCTCGCCGACTGGCACGCCCTGTTGAGTGTGCCTGCCAGGCAGCACCTGGTATTCGGCGCCATTCTTTTCTGCCTCGTGTTGTGGCTGCTTTCTGTGCGGGTTATCGACGGCCTGTGGCTCCATTTTCTCGGCATGACCAGCGTCACGCTGCTGCTCGGCGCTCGCTTCGCACTGCTCGCGGGCACGGCGGCGCTGGTACTGCTCGCCCTGCTCCTCGGGGAGAGCTGGCGAGGACTGTCCCCCGCGTGGCTGCTGACTGTCGCCATACCCGTGGCCGTCTCGCGGCTGCTGGTCCATGCCCTGCGCAAACTGAGATCCCGCAACCTGTTTATCTACCTGCTCGGGGCGGGTTTCGGCGGGGGCCTGCTGTCGGTGCTTGCCGTGGCGACTGCGGCGTTGCCGCTGCTCTGGATCATCGGGCAGGAAGACTGGACCAGGAGTGCCCTGGAGAACTGGCCGTTAATCGCCCTGATGCTGTTTCCGGAGGGCTTTATCAATGGCATGCTGGTAACCACGCTGACGGTGTTTCACCCGCAGATCATGAAGACGTTCGACGACAGGCATTACCTGGACGGGGACTAGCGCGTTGGTTTTTCCCGAGCGGCGTCAGGCCAGATGGTCCAGTTCCAGAATTTTCAGCTTGCGACGATTGGGGCCCCGGCGCCGGTCCTGTTCAAACAGGGCTTTGGGGGGGACACGCTCCAGCCCGGTGCCGGAGCGCCGGTTGCTGAGGAAACTGCGACGGTCCCTGAAATGAAAATACCGGCAGGTGCAGGTCTCGGCGGTGCAGTCGGGCATTGGCAGCGGGGGAGCTTCGTCGATGAGAAAGCGGATGCCGGCTATCGCCTCGGCACGACAACAGGGGCCTTCGCCACAGGACACGGAAACCGCCGCATAGGTACTGTCCTCGCTCTCCACGCCCGGCACCGATTGGCCATTCTTGCGCACCGGGCCCACAGGCAGTGATCCCATCTCCCAACTCCCTGTTTGAGTCGGCATAAAGCCATCCTGTCTGGTTCTTCACTGGAACACCCTGAGGCTTGCAATAAATGTGCCTCCCCAATGAAATCAAACAGTTAGCAAACAGTTGCCACGCTCAGGTTAGTGATGAGTAAAAATAGCTGACAAGGCGGGTGCGCGGAGGCGCGCAAGCGTGTCGCGCTTCCCCGACCGTCAATCGCCATTTGCATGGATGCGCCGGCAACCTGAAGCGGCCGGAGGGGCAGCCCCGCCACGATCAGCTGAAGCGGTCGCGGGCAGCCAGCGCTTCCAGTTTCAGCAGGCAGGCAAACACCATCAGGCCGACACCGACCATGAACAGGGTCGTGGCGGCGTAGCCCCCCAGGTAAAACCCGCCGGCAATACGGGTCAGGCCGGACGCCAGACAGATGAGAGCGCCGAGCAGACCCGACGCCGTCCCCAGGTAGTGGAGAAGCTTGTTCATTGTTTTCCTCTTATCAGCGATTATCGCCGGCTGGCTTCAACGGCCACTTTAACCGAAATCGGCGTCGCCGGCACGTCCCTCCCACAAGGCGCCGCGGCGGCTCCCCGGGGCCAGCGGCAGCGCGCCCGATTGCCCCTACAGCGCGCGGTGCCGGCGGGTGGTCAGTCGCTTTCGCCTGGCTCGCTGAGGCGCTCGATCACCAGCAGGATCTCCCCCACCCGAAACCCGAATTTGAACATCCGCGACTCATTTATCAGGACATTGTCACTGACAAGATACATACGGTCATCGATGCGCACATCCAGCGTACCATCACCGTAGGGAATGCGCAGGACGTAGGCGAGAAACATACTGTTCCCGGCAACCTCGATCTGCCCCTCACCCACCACGTCGCCCGCGGTGCCGACGTAGCGGCCGGGCCCTTTCGGCCTGAGCGTCCAGACCCGGCGATCCAGCTCACCGTCATCGAACACAAAATCCTCTTCCAGCGTACCCACGCCATCCTGCCAAAAAGCCCTGATCTCCGCGTTAAAACGCCTTATCACCTTGCCGCCACGGTTCTTGATCACGCCGTGGGCGATGAGGTCGCCATCGAAAAACTGCTCTGGCTGAAGCACGGGCGCGTTATCCGCGTAATCCTCCACGGTCACGGCAGAGCATCCCGAGAGGGAAACTGCCCCCACCATCAGTAGTGCGATCCAGCCCACTATCCTCATGTAACACCTCGTATCATCCCATGCTTCCATCCGGCATACGCTGTCAACATTCGAGGGGATCACCGCCGCCTGGATAAAAAAACCCCGGCTGAGTGCCGGGGCCAGAAGTACCATCCGGGGGGGAAGTGGATGGTCAGAGGGAAACCTGGATGGGTTTCAACTGAGTAATGTACGCCGGCGGCATCATGCCGGATCACTGCGGATCGCAATTTTTTTCCCACCCCGATCGACCCGCTGAATCGGGGAGCCTGCCAGGGCGGGATCAGGACGGTAAGCCGGGGCGCCCTCCTGCCAATCATGGTAGAGTACGAGCCTGAATGTTGAGTACGGATCCCCGGCAGCCATGAACGTTCCTCTGCTCCTGCGCCAGTTGCGTGACTACTGGCGTCCAATCCTTTTTGTTCATCTGATATTCACTCTGCTGGGCGTGGCGATCATCACCCCCCTGTTCGGGATGCTGGTTAGCGCGCTGCTGGGCCTGTCAGGTTCGACGGCCGTGGCCGACCAGGATATCGCGCGACTGCTGCTGTCACCGGTCGGTGCGGTATCGGGTATCGTGCTGGCCAGCCTGGTGCTCGCGATCGCCGGCCTGGAACTGGGCGCCCTGCAGGTGGTCGCCCAGGCCGCTAATCACTCGGTGAGGGTCGCCCCGATGGCGGCGGCCATGTTTGCCCTGCGCCACGCCCTGCCGCTGCTGCGACTGACTTTCGGATTCACCCTGCGAGTGCTCCTCTACCTGTTGCCGTTTCTGGCGGGCGTCGGCCTCGTCGCCTGGCTGCTGCTGACCGACCACGATATCAACTACTACCTGGCGGAGCACCCGCCGGAGTTCTACTACGCCCTCGCCGCGGCCGCCGTCATGGGCGTGCTGCTCTGCTGGCTGCTTGGCAGGCGGCTGTTGTGCTGGAGCCTGGCACTGCCGCTGCTGCTGTTCGGCGGGGTGCCGCCTGCGGAGACGTTTCGCGAGAGCGAGCGGATCGCCAGCGGGCACCAGGGTGTGCTGGTGCGCGCCTTTCTCGGCTGGCTGCTGATCGCCAACCTGCTGGCCCTGATTCCGGTCCTGTTCATCAATGTGAGCATGGGGTGGATCATGGGGTCACCGCATGAAAGCCTCACGCCGTTGCTGTTGTTGCTGGGTGCAACGGCGCTCATCTGGTCAGTGATGAACTTTTTCGTTGCGGCGCTCAATCTGGGCAGCCTGACCCTGGTCATTGCTCACCTGTATGAGCGCTTCGGCCCGCCCCTGACAGACGAATTCATTGCCGCTGAGCTTCGCCAGGCGGAATCAGCGGCGGGTAGCGGCTGGACGGCAACCCGGGTGGCGCTGGTCGTGACCCTGGGTGCCTGCCTTGCGCTGCTGGCCGGGGGCTGGCTCCTCAATCGCGTCACACTCGACGATGATGTGCTGGTCGTAGCCCATCGCGGGGCCGCCGGTGCCGCCCCGGAAAATACCATGGCCTCGATCCGCCGGGCGATCGCCGACGGCGCCGATTGGGTGGAGATCGACGTTCAGGAGAGCCGCGACGGCCGGGTGGTCGTCGTCCACGACAGCGACTTCATGAAGCTTGCGGGCAACCCGCTCAAGGTCTGGGAGGGAGACCTGGCGGAGATCCAGCAGATCGATATCGGCAGCTGGTTCGATCCGCAGTTCGCCCGTGAGCGCGTTCCGACGCTGGCCGCGGTGCTGGAGGAGATCCAGGGACGCTCACGGCTGGTGATAGAGCTGAAATATTACGGGCACGATGAGCGGCTGGAAGAGCGGGTGGTAGATCTGGTGGAGAGCGCCGGCATGGCAGATGACGTGGTGATCATGTCCCTGAAACTGCCAGGTATTCAGAAGTTGCAGTCGCTGCGCCCGGACTGGACCGCCGGCCTGCTTGCCGCCACCGCCGTGGGCGACCTCACCCGGCTCGACGTCGATTTCCTGGCGGTGAACGAGAACCTCGCCAGCCCGGGCTTCATCCGCCGGGTCCACGCTGCTGGCAAGCGGGTTTTCGTGTGGACGATCAATGACGCCCAGTCACTCTCCCGCTGGATGTCCATGGGGGTCGACGGTGTCATCACCGACGAGCCGGCACTGGCCAGGCGGGTCCTGGAAGAGCGGGCGGAAATGGGCAGTGCCGAGCGACTGCTGCTGAGCGCGGCGTTCTTCTTCGGCAAACCGGAAATCGCCAACCGCTACCGGGACAATTCGCCCTGACAGCGGCTTACGCCGGCGGGTAGCCCAGTCCCTGCAGCGCGCCGGTAATCTCGTCCAGGATAGCGGGATCGTCGATCGTCGCCGGCATTCTCCAGCTTTCACCGTCGGCAATACTGCGCATGGTTCCGCGCAGGATCTTGCCGGAGCGGGTTTTCGGCAGGCGCTCTACCACCGCACACAGCTTGAACGCCGCGACCGGCCCGATCTTGTCCCGCACATGCCGGATCGCCTCTGCCACGATCTCCGCGCTGTCCCGGGTCACCCCCGCGTTCAGTACCAGAAAGCCCATGGGTAGCTGGCCCTTCATGGGGTCCGCCACGCCGATCACCGCACATTCGGCGACATCCGGGTGTTCCGAAAGCACCTCCTCCATGGCCCCGGTGGAGAGGCGGTGGCCGGCAACGTTGATGACATCGTCGGTCCTGGCCATGACGAAAACATAGCCGTTCTCGTCGATGTAGCCGGCATCACCCGTCTCATAGTAGCCGGGATACCGGTTGAAGTAGGCCTTGACGAAGCGGTCCTCGGCGTTCCACAGGGTGGTGAAGGTACCCGGTGGCAGCGGTGACTTGATCACCAGGGCACCGATGGTCCCCGCGGGAACAGGCCTGCCCTCCTCATCCAGCACCTGTACGTCATAGCCCGGTACCGCCCGGGCAGGCGAGCCGGGCACCACGGGCAGCAGCTCAATACCCAGACAATTGGAGCAGATCGGCCAGCCTGTCTCGGTCTGCCACCAGTGGTCAATGACCGGCACCTTGAGTTTTTCCTCGGCCCACTCGAGGGTGTGGGGATCGCAGCGCTCCCCCGCAAGGAACAGCGCCTCCAGACAAGAGAGATCGTACGAGGCGAGATGCCGGCCCTGCGGATCCTCTTTTTTTATGGCGCGAAATGCCGTGGGGGCGGTAAACATCACCTTCACCCCATACTCCTCGATAACCCGCCAGAAGGCTCCCGGGTCAGGCGTGCCCACCGGCTTGCCCTCGTACATGACCGTGGTATTGCCGTTGAACAGCGGGCCGTAAACAATGTACGAATGGCCCACCACCCAGCCGACATCGGATGCGGCCCAGTACACATCCCCCGGATCGACGTTGTAGATGTTCTTCATGCTCCACTTGAGCGCGACGATGCTGCCGCCGGTATCGCGCACCACCCCCTTGGGCTGTCCGGTGGTGCCGGATGTGTAGAGGATGTAGAGGGGCTCATTGGCTCCCACCGGGACGCAGTCGACGGGAGTGGCATCCGCCATCGCCTCGGCCCAGTCGAGATCGCGACCCGCGACCAGCGCCGCATCCTGCATGGGCCTGTGCAAAATGACACAGCGGTCCGGCTTATGCTGGGCGAGCTCGATTGCGGCGTCCAGCAGGGGCTTGTACGGCACGATGCGATTCGGCTCGACGCCACAGGTCGCGGAAACGATAACCCGGGGCGCCGCGTCGTCGATGCGAACGGCCAGTTCGTTGCTGGCAAATCCGCCGAACACCACCGAGTGGATGGCGCCCAGTCGGGCGCAGGCCAGCATGGCAATGAGCGCCTCCGGCACCATCGGCATGTAGACAATGACACGGTCGCCCTTGACGACGCCCTGGGCCGCCAGCACGCCCGCAAAACGCGATACCTCATCGAGCAGTTCCGCGTAGCTGTACTGGCGCTTCGTGTCGGTGACCGGGCTGTCGTAAATCAGCGCCGCCTGCTCCCCCCTGCCCTCGGCGACGTGCAGATCGAGGGCGTTGTAGCAGGCATTGGTCACCCCGTCGGGAAACCAGCGGTAGAACGGCGGCGCGCTGTCATCCAGCACCGTCGCAGGCGCGTCGAACCAGTGGATATTTTCGGCGGCCTGCCGCCAGAGATCCGTGTTTACCATTGTCGCCACTCCCTGTCAGTCACCCTGAAACGCTAACACCGGACCGGCCGCGGTGGCAACTAGACCAAGGTGTAAGACGACTCCGCCGGGCGCCCTGGCGCGGCCGGGACATCAGTCGCCCCCGGCGGCCTGCTCCGGGTGGTTGCGGCGATACAGCCGGTTCGCCTCCGCCAGGACGTACTGTCGGATTGCCTCAGCGTCCTCCTCGGTGACAAACTCGCTGAAGTTCACCATTCCCCGGGCCTTCAGCATCCCGCCACGGACGATGTCCTGCCAGATCTCGTGCACCTGCGGCGAGGACCATCGCAGGTCGGGGGTGACGCCCCCCGTGCGCAGGCCGTCGCCATGACAATAGCTGCAATGCCGGGCATACACCACGTGACCGCGCTCGATAACATCCGCGCTGGCGGTGACCGGGGCCGGTTCAGGCATCTCGCGCCTATCCTCTGGGACCGGCGGCAACTGATGCTTGCCGCCGAGTTTAAAAGTCATCACCCGCGAAATATTGGGAACATTCCAGTGGTGGGCCACAGTGCCCCCTTCCGCCGCGAGTCCGCCGCCGAAGCCGACAGCGATTGCTATGTATTGCTCGCCGTCCAGAGAGTAGCTCACCGGTGGGGCCATGGCAGTGGTTTGCACCTCGGCAGACCAGAGCAGTTCGCCGCTGGCAGCGTCATAGGCCAACAGCTGGTTATCGCCGCCACCCTGGAACACCAGCCCGCCCGCCGTGCTCAACAGGCCGCCGCCGCTGGGCCGACCGGGCGATGCCTTCCACCGCGCCTCCTGCTTTACCGGGTCCCACGCTACCAGCTGTCCGGAAAACTGGCTGTCGATGACCTCATCCAGGTTGGGTATCGCCGGCGGTGAATTTCCCATGCGGTCGAAACCGACATTCCAGTAGCCCTGTCCGGGCCTCATGTCCTTCGTTTCGGTGGGTTCGAGAAAGGCGACCGGGAAGACCATGGTCGGTATATAGACCAGCCCCAGGCCAGGATTAAATGCCATGGGCGGCCAGTTGTGGGCACCGGCATTGCTGGGAATGGAGACATTCTTGCCATCGAAGACCCGCGCGTTGGCCGTCTCCACCGGGCGCCCCGTTTCCGGATCGACATGGGTAGCCCAGTTGGCGATACTGTATTTCTCCGCAGAAATCAGTTCACCGGTCTCCCGGTCCAGCACGTAGAAAAACCCGTTCTTCGGCGCCTGCATCAATACCTTGCGATCTTCCCCGTCGATCTTCAGGTCGGCCAGCATCATATGCTGGGTGGCGGTATAGTCCCAGGTCTCGCCCGGCGTGGTCTGGTAGTGCCAGACGTATTCCCCGGTCTCGGGACGCAGGGCGACGATGGAGGCGAGGAAGAGGTTGTCACCTCCCCCCGGGCTGCGAAGGCTCTGATTCCAGGGCGACCCGTTGCCGACGCCGATATAGAGCAGGTCCAGTTCAGGGTCGTAGACCATCGAATCCCAGACGGTGCCGCCGCCGCCCCACCGCCACCACTCGCCGGTCCAGGTCGCAGCCGCTTTCTCCATGGCGGCGTTCTCGAAGCCGTCGTCGGGATTTCCCGGCACGGTGTAGAACCGCCAGGCCAGTTCTCCGTCGTCGACGGCATAGGCCGAGACGTAGCCCCGCACGCCCATTTCGGCGCCGCCGTTGCCGATGATCACCTTGTCTCCGGCGATGCGCGGGGCACCGGTGATCGTGTATGACTTTTCGCGGTCGGTGGTCTGCACGTCCCAGAGGACCTCGCCACTGGCGGCGCTGAGCGCGACCAGGCGCCCGTCATAGGTGCCTACGAACACGCGACCGTCACGGTAGGCCGCACCACGATTGACGGCATCGCAACACCCTTTGGCCAGGAAGGAGCGGTCGACCTCCGGGTTGTAGAACCATTTGAGCTCACCGCTCCTGGCATCCAGGGCATACACCATCGACCAGCTGCCCGTCACGTAGATCACGCCATCCACCACCAGCGGCGTGGCCTCGATGCCGCGCCGGGTGTAGAGGTCGAACGACCAGGCCAGGCCAAGATCTCCGATGGTATCGCGGTTGATCTGGTCAAGGGACGAGTAGCGCTGCTCCCGATAATCATTACCGTGCAGCACCCAGCCGACATCCTGCTGCACGGGGGCAGGCTGATCCGCCGCCGGAGTGGACGCGCTGCCGGGCGCCTCCTGTTTGCTGCAGGATGCCAGCAGCAGAATCGCCACGATCATGATGCTGCGCATAAAAAAATCTCCCTTTATCATTGCGCTACTCTCCCGCCTCGCTTTTCCGCCCGCCGGGCTGGTCTGCCGCCCCACGGCAGGCATGAAACTTAAGCCGCTTACCGCTGCCCAACTAATGAACTGCACAGTTCGGCCGAGGCGACCAGGCATGCTTCGATGACCGATGGCTGCATCTCCGGGGTCGCCGGGGCCTCAACTGTGACACGACAGAGTGGGTAAAACCACTGGAAATCGGTCTGAGAGGAGGCAACACCATGGCTGTATTACACGAATCCATCGACATGTACCCTGTTCATCGCGTTCCGGTGACGCGTTCCTTCGTGTGGCTGGGCGAGGCGTGGCGTGACCTGCTCCACCACCCGGGCGCGAGCCTGGCGTACGGGTGGCTGGTGGCCGCCCTCGGCGCGCTTATCCTGGCCTATCAACGCCACCCCGCCTGGCTCGCTGCCACGATCGCTGCTTTCCTGCTGGTCGGCCCGGTGATCACCGCCGGGCTGTGTGAACTGTCGCGGCGCCGGGACCATGGCGAAAGCACCACTTTCCAGGCGTCGCTGCAGGGTCTCCAGCACAACAGCGTCAATCTACTGCGGTTCGCAGGGACGCTCCTGGCAATAGCGCTCGCCTGGTTCGCCCTGTCCGCCTCGGCGCTCTATGCCGCGACCGGCAGCGTCTTCCCGGGGGTGGAGAGCACGGTGTGGGGTGATGTCCTTCGCACCCTTAACGACACCCAGGTCGTGGCCTACGCGCTCTCCTTCGCGGCGCTCGCCTTCGTGGTATTTGCGCTGTCCGTGGTCACCGTTCCGATGATCATCGACCGCCATGTCGATGCGGGCACGGCGATGCGCATGAGCCTGCGGGTCGCTGCCAGGGACTTTCCCGCTATGGTCCTGTGGGCTCTGCTGATCACAGGACTGGTGCTCGCCGGGTTCGCCACCTGGTTGCTGGGAATGATCGTCGTTTTCCCGCTGCTGGGTCACGCCACCTGGTTCGCCTACCGGGACATGGTCCACGAGGCCTGAAACGCCGGGTGACACACCCGATACCGGGAGCGGCGCACGCTGCGCGACTGAACTGTGCGGCGTCCGCGGAATAAAGGCGTTCGCGTGCCTCTCCCGGCTCACGATTTCATCCGGGCAATCAACGCGAACACCTTGTCGGCGAACTTGCCGTAAGGGGGCTGGAGGTATTTCATCGCGGTAAAGCCCGGCTGGTAGAAGACCGGCCGAAGCTTGGAAAATGCGATGAAGCCCTCGTACCCGTGGTAGTGGCCCATGCCGCTGGGGCCGACGCCGCCAAAGGGGATATCGTGCTGGGCCACGTGAAACAGCGCATCGTTGACGGTTACGCCGCCGGACATGATGCGATCGACGTACATCTGGATCAGCGCCTTGTCCTTGCTGAACGGATAGAAGGCCAGGGGACGGTCTCGCGAATTGACGTACCTGACCACCTCTTCCGGTTCCAGATAGGTCATGACCTTGAGAATGGGACCGAAGGTCTCCCGGCTGCGAATAATCATATCCTCGGTGGTGTCCAGGATCAGGTGCAGCGGCAGCTTGCGCTGCTCGCGGTTGGGCTGCTGTTCGCCGTGCAGGTTGATGACGGTAGCCCCCCTGTTGCGGGCATCCTCCAGGGTTTCCAGCAGGCGCTGAAACGACCGGTCGTCGATGATGGAGGTATAGTCGTCACTGTTGATATCGGGCACATGAACGGCTACCCATTCCCGGGCCAGTTTCACAAAGGCCTCCCTCTGACTCTCGTGGACGAAGACATAATCCACGTTGGTGCAGATCTGGCCGGCATTGAACTGTTTGACGAACATTATGCGTTCTACCGCTTTCTCCAGTGGATACCCGGGGTCGATCACCGCTGGCGCCTTGCCGCCAAGTTCGAGAATCACGGGGCACAGGTTCTGCGCCGCGGAGGCCATCACCGCGCGGCCGGTCTGGCCCGAACCGGTGAACATAATCAGGTCGAAGGGGATCTGGGAGAATTCGATTCCGACGCCTCCCGTCTCCTCGAAGAATACGAGTTTGTCGTCGGGAAAGTAACGGGCGGACAGATCCCGCAGCAGGCGACTCAACGCGATCGAATTCTCGGACATCTTGACCATTGCCCGGTTACCCGCGGCGAAGGCGGCCGCGAGGGGCAGGAAAGTGAGATTGACCGGAAAGTTCCAGGGGACGATGATACCGACCACACCCAGCGGCTGGGGAATGACCCGGTTCTTGCCACCGGGAAACATGGTCTGGTCGACGTGCCGCTTCTGCACCCGCATCCACTTCTTCAGGCGCTTTATCTTGTCGTTGATGCCGTCCGTGACAGCGATGATTTCCGCAAACAGGCTTTCGTGGCGGGAGCGGTTGCCATAATCCGCACTTATCGCGTCCATAATGGCATCGCGATTCTCGTTGATCATACGCTTCAGGTTGACCAGGTCCTCCCTGCGTTGCCGATACCCGGGGTTGGGATTGGCCAGGTAAGCCGACCGCTGTTTGTCGAAGGCTGCCCTGAGCATTGCCGCCCTCTCACCGTGCAAATTTTCCTGAACTGCTGTCATCACTTGGATTTCCTGTTTGGCCTGAAGAGGGAATCAACACGATCGTGCATTGTGCCCGAACCGACGGGCAATACACTACAATCAGCGGCAATCTTTGGTCAATTCCGGCCGGTCCCGGCAAGTGGCCCCTCCCTGATCCGCGTGGCGCGGCACTACAGCCGCGGGGTGAGCTGCGCGTCTGCGGCGCGGATACCCAACCGCTGGCGCGATTCAAGCCCGGTCCCAACGGCATCAATGCCGGTCGCGGTCCGCTCATTCATCGGTAAGCGCCGATCGAGTCGCCGGAGTGTGGACATGGCGCTGGCGACTATTTGCCCTGGTAGAGTCCCTCCGTTATCTGGTCGATGGTAAAGCTCGCCGGGCGCTGGCGAGGGGGAAAGGCCTGCAATGACTGCACGAACTGCGTGACAGCGACGGTTCCCAGCGTACCGACATGCGCGATCTTGTGGTCCCACCAGCGGTTGTAGGTGTTGGAGTCCGTGTCAGCCCGCTCAAAGGGATCCCGACGCAGGTGGAAGATCTTGGGTATCCGCAGCGGCACGAAGGGATCCCGCCAGACGTCGAAGCGATGCGCGCGCTGCTCTGCGAAGACGAGCTTCCAGTCGCCGACCCGGGTCGACGTCAACACGCCGTCATCGCTGAAGTAGAAAAACGTCTTGCGCGGGCCCTGTTTGGCGGACCCGGTGAGGTAGGGCAGGAAGTTATGACCGTCGAGGTGCACCCTGAAGGTCCTGCCCGCAGCGCTGTGCCCCTTTTTGAGCTTGTCGACGATGTCAGGCTCGCCGACCGCCGCCAGCAGGGTCGGCACCCAGTCCAGGTGTGACATGATCTCGTTGCTGATCGAGCCTGCCCTGATACGGCCCGGCCAACGCACCATCGCGGGCACCCGGTACCCCCCTTCCCAGTTGGTATTCTTCTCCCCGCGGTACGGGGTGATCGCCGCGTCCGGCCACTGGTTGTAGTGAGGGCCGTTATCCGTCGAGTAGAAAACGATGGTGTTGCCCGCGATGCCGAGTTCATCCAGCTTGTCCAGAAGCCGGCCGACATGGCCGTCATGCTCGACCATGCCGTCGTTGTAAAAGCCCTGGCCGGAGACACCGAGTGCGGAATCCTTCACGTGGGTGTAGTAGTGCATGCGGGTGGAATTGAACCAGACGAAAAACGGCTTGCCGTCCCGGTTCGCGCGCTCGATGAATTTCAGCGCCTCTGCCAGAAACTCCTCATCCACGGTCTCCATGCGCTTGCGGGTCAGGGGGCCGCTGTCCTCTATGCGCCCGTCGGCGAAGCTGCGGATAACCCCCCGGGGGCCGAAGCGCTTGGCAAAGTCAGGATCTTTGGGGTAGTCCGGATCCTCGGGAGCCTCCTCGGCATTGAGGTGATAGAGGTTGCCGAAAAACTCGTCGAAACCATGGTTCGTCGGCAGGAATTCATCGCGGTCGCCCAGGTGATTCTTGCCGAACTGGCCGCTGACATAGCCATGGGGCTTGAGCAGTTCGGCGAGCGTCGGGTCCTCCGGCTGGAGCCCGGTCTCGGCGCCGGGAACGCCCACCTTGGTCAGTCCGGTCCGCACCGGGTGCTGCCCGGTGATAAAGGCCGAACGCCCGGCGGTGCAGCTCTGCTCGCCGTAGTAGTCCGTGAATATCATCCCCTCGCTGGCGATTCGGTCGATGTTGGGTGTCTGGTAACCCATCTGGCCCAGGCTGTAGCGGCTGATATTCCAGATGCCGATGTCGTCGCCCCAGATCACCAGAATATTGGGCTTGTCGGCCCCATGGACCGGGGCAGCCAGCAGATTGACGCAGCACAGGAGAAAGAGCATGGTCTTCAGCGAACGCAACGGCATAGTGTTCATTCCTCGCCTCGGGTTGTTGCTATCGCCCCTGCCTCTTGGCAACGGCGGGATACTGACGTCACAAGCATAGCAGAGATCAGCCGGGCGGAATGGGCGTGGACGGGAGGATCAGAGCCACCAACACTTGTCAGTGCACTGCGAACGGTGGAAGATTGTCATCAGGGCGATGGCATCCCGCCAGCCTCGCCGTCATACTCATAAAACATCAACCTGAGCAATATAGAGGTAGCCCCTATGGAACTGATCGAATCAATCAAGAATATCGTCGGACCCAAGGGTCTGCTGACCGGCGACGACGTCAGGGCGCGTCCCAACCTGTCCTGGGGCCAGGGCAGCTGCGAGGCGAAGGCCATTGTCCGCCCCGCCAGCACCGAGGAGCTCTCCAAGGTCATGCGCCTGTGCCACGAGCGGGGTCAGACCGTGGTCCCCGGCGGCGGGCTGACGGGTCTGGTCAACGGCACCACCGCTGCGCCGGAGGACATCGTGGTGAGTCTCGAGCGCATGAACGAGATCGAGCACTTCGACGCCGAGGCGGGCACGATGACGGTCCAGGCCGGCGCTATCCTGCAGAATGTTCAGGAAACAGCCAGGGAGGCGGGCTGGATGTTCGCCGTCGACTTCGGTGCCCGGGGCAGCGCCCACATCGGCGGCCTCATATCCACCAATGCCGGGGGCAACAGCGTGGTCCGCTACGGGATGGCGCGGGAGCAGGTACTCGGGCTTGAGGTCGTGCTTGCCGACGGGACGGTCATTACCTCGATGAACGAGATGCTGAAAAACAATGCCGGCTACGATATCAAGCATCTCTTCATCGGCTCCGAGGGGACCCTCGGTATCGTGACCCGGGCCGTGCTGCGCCTGCGCCCGGCGCCGCGTACGGTGCAAACCGCGCTGGTCGCACTCGACAGTTTCGCCGATGTGGCGGGACTGTTGCGCCGTCTGGGTGTTGAACTCGAGGGCAAACTGAGCGCGTTCGAGGTCATGTGGCAGAACCTGTACCAGCTGATGGTGACAGAGACCGGCAAGCACCAGGCATTCCTGCCGCCAGACTATCCCTACTACGTACTGGTCGAATCCGAGGGGGCGGACGAGGCGCGCGAGGCTGAGCAGTTCATGGCGGTGCTGGGCAGCCTGATGGAGGAGGGCCATGTCGCCGACGCTGTCATCGCCCAGTCCGGCCAGCAGGCCGGCCAGCTCTGGGAGATGCGCGATGACATCGAGAACATTGTCGTCACCCTGAACCCGGTCGTACCTTTCGATGTCAGCCTTCCGATCCGGGAGATGGAGCGCTACGTAAACAATATCGAGAAGACGCTCGAGGAGCAACTGCCCGGCAGTCGCCTGGTCGTCTTCGGTCACCTGGGGGACAGCAATATTCATCTCGTCGTCGGAAAAACCGAGAACAAGGAAGCAGTGGAGAACATCGTCTACGGCGGGCTCAAGGATATTTCGGGATCCATCTCCGCAGAGCACGGCATCGGACTCGAGAAGCGCGCTTTTCTGCACTGCTCACGCTCGGATGACGAGATCGCGCTGATGCGGACGGTGAAAGCCGCCCTGGATCCCAAAAACCTGCTGAACCCGGGCAAGGTGCTGGAACCCGCCGGAGACCGCTCGCCATAAGCGTCAGACGATCAATGTTGCGGCGCCAGAGTCCGGCGGTTCGGTCAGCTGAAGCCTCCATAACTCGGATGGTCAGACTGTGAACAGAACGGCAAAAACGTTACCGGCCGCCCTCGTGTGCTTATTCCTGCCGATGGCCGCGCAGCCCGCGTCGGCGGCCGAGGTCGCCGTGCAGCTGGAGGACCCGCCCTCTTCCGGCACGGTCGCCCTGACGCTGTTCGACTCGGCCAATACCTTCGGCGACCTGCGCGACCCTGTCAGGCTGGAGACCTATACCCTGGACGGGCGCGACAGCTATCTCATGACCGGTATTGCGGCCGGCGAGTATGCGCTGATGGTCTACTACGATGAAAATGACAACCGCCAGATAGACAAGAACTTTATCGGGATACCGACCGAGCCGCTGGGGTTTTCGAACGACTACAGACCAAAGGGGCCGCCCAGTTACACCCGGGCCGCCTTCAGCCTGGCTAAGGATGAACGACGGGAGTTCAACGTCAGTCTGTACCGCCCGCTGGGCAAGCGTGGTCGCCTCGGCGTGGGCGTGGGCGTGATCGGTCGCAGCAGCCCTTACCGTGATTATGATGGCGGTGTGGCCCAGGTCATTCCTGCCATCACCTACAACGGCGCACGCCTGCAGATACTGGGACCGAATGTCAGCTTTGGGCTTGTCGGAACGGGCAAACTCAGGCTGGCGGCCGCAGGAACGTATCGGCTGGGCGTCTACGATGAGGACGACAGCGACTATCTCGCGGGGCTGGGCGATCGCGACAGCACGTTCATGGCTGGCCTGTCGCTGCAGGCGGAACTGCCAATGGGCTACGATATCGCCCTGAGCTATGAGCATGACGTGCTCGACAGAATCGGGGGCGGAGAGGCACGGATTGCTGTCGACAAATCGTTCCAGTCAGGCACGTTTCGCTTTACACCGGAACTGGGCATCAATTGGCTGGCGCAGGACCTGACCGAATATGATTACGGCGTACCACTGAACAAGGCCAGGTCAGACCGGCCCGCCTACCGTCCGGATTCCGCTTTCACTGCTGATATCGGGTTGGGCGTGCTCTACGAGATAACGACCGACTGGCTGGTGGTCATGAATGTCGCCGTGGAGTTCTTCGATGACGAAATCACCGACAGCCCGATCGTCGACAAGGATTACGTGCTGAAAGGGTTTTTCGCCGTCAACTACGTTTTCTAGACATATTGGCTTGCCCCGCGGGATCGGGCCATTGTGTCCGGCACCCTAAGGCGCCCCGGAACACAACCTACTGCATGGGCTTGCACCTTGCCTCCGGGAAGGTGGTTGCACCGGGCCGTGGTTGGTGCCAAACCCCTCCATCCGGCGCCGCCCCGGCCTGGGTTATAATTTCAGTTGTGGAACCTGATATCGAACGTCCCGTGATGTTCCGGCGCAACTGCTCCGGACCCGCCACCCGTCCGCATCAGCGGACAGGGCCTGCCACGCGGAGGATCTGGGTCGTCACCTGCCCGTGCCGGCCGGCCCGCATTGCGCCGGGCAGTAAAGTCGGGCGCCGGCTGACGGGCGCATGACATGAAGCGTCTGCTGCAGCACGCGGCGATCATGACCGTCGACGGCTTCATGGCGGGGATCCCGCGCGAGCTGCCGGACACGGCGCTGGTGGAACGCTGCAGGATCATCGCCCACCGCGGCGTGCACGACAATCGACGGGTGCTGGAAAACTCCCTGGCCGCGTTCGAGCTGGCGAGGGCGTCAGGTGTCTGGGGGGTGGAGTGCGACATTCGCTGGACCGCCGACCTCGTCCCGGTGGTGTTACACGATCCCGATGCCCGGCGCGTTTTCGGTCGGCCGCTGCGCATCGCGGAAGTGACGTTTGAACAGCTGCGGCGGGAACTGCCCCTCATTCCCTCCCTCGCGGAGGTCGTGGCCGAGTTCGGCGGCAATACCCACCTGATGCTGGAGATCAAGGCTCAGGACTCGCCCCGGCGCGATCGTTGGGCCGGGATCCTGCGCCGGCATCTCGCCGGGCTGGTCCCGGGCCGCGACTACCACGTGCTGGCACTGGACCCCGAGCTGTTCGCCGCGGTGAACTTTCTGCCTCCTGAGTACTGCTTCCCGGTGGCACAAACCAACGTGGCCGCCCTGAGCCGGGCAAGCCTCGAACACGGTTATGGCGGCCTCACCGGTCACTTTCTGCTGCTCGATGCGCGCGTTAAACAGCGCCACGAACTCGCGGGGCAGCGCATCGGTACCGGCTTCGTGGCGTCCCGCAACTGCCTCTTGCGCGAACTCAATCGCGGCGTCGAGTGGATATTCAGCAACCATGCCGCCAGGCTGCAGGCGATCCTCGACAGCTTCCGGCGGTGACCGCGATCATGCACCCACTAAAGGTGCGACGTGCACTGGCTGCAGCGGACCACCCGGGACACCGTTCCCGGCAAGGTCTGTCTCGCACCGGCGTCAGGCCGCTGGCTCCCCTCCAGGCACTGCCTGCGGCACCGCGGGTGCGGCCGGCAGGTTGCCCCGGGGCACCGGCCTGGCCGTCAGCGCCCCGTTTCAAGCAGTAGTTGCAACAAGCGGGACCGGATGCTCTAGAATAGGGTCACCGCCCACACCAGACCATGAACCTACCTGATGCTGAAACGACTGCTGATCCTGCTGTCCGGCACCCTCGTTGCGATGCTGATGGCCTCCGCAGGAGGCTGCGGTTGCGGCTTCGGCTGCAACAACGATGATGACGACGATCCCGGCCCCGCCCTTCTGAGCCTGGGTTTTTCCGACGAGTCACTGGAGGAGCTGAAACAGGTCGTCATCGAGGTGGACAGAATCACCCTGCGGCGCACTACCGGCGAGGAAATCCCCGTCGAGACCTTCACGATCGAGGACCTTGGCCTCGTGGAGGCGGATACGTTCCAGCTTGACCTTCTGCAGTACCGGGGGCTCAACCAGTTACTGGTCATCGATGAACTCGAACTGGAGCCGGGAAGTTACAACAGCATAGCCATCGGCATCCTGGGGGGCGATGTCAATCGCTCCTACGTGCAGGGCCATCGGCATCCTGGGGGGCGATGTCAATCGCTCCTACGTGCAGGGCGCGGATGACATCCTGAGGGAGATCACCCTACCGGCTGACACACTCTCCCTGCCGGGGGTTGTGCTGGCGAGCGGCAGCCAGCGCTACACGGTGGCATTCAGCCTGGCGCAGGCGCTGCAGTACCAGGCGCCGACTGACGACTATCGACTGACCGACACCGGCATGCGAGTGGTGGACAATGCGGTGGCCGCCAGCCTCTCCGGGCGGGTAGATAGCAGCCTGTTTGATGCGGTGACGCCCTGTGACGAAAAGAGCGACCCGGAGTCGGGCAGCAGGGTCTATCTCTTCCAGGGAACGGGCTTGTCCGCCTCAGTTCTCGCCGACGTCCACACTGGCGACAGTAGCGCTGCGATACCCGACGGTGCCGTGGCGCCATTCGCGGTAGCCGCCCTCGCCAGGGACGTGCTAACGGGGCGCTGGCAGTATGCCCTCGGTTTCCTCCCCTCCGGTGACTATACTTTGGCCTTTGCCTGCGACAGTGCCGGTGACGACCCGGTCGATTTCGATGGCATCGCGATACCGCTGCCGGAGGATCAACAGTACGATATCCGCCTGGACGAGGGCGAACAGGCGGTCTGTGACCTGGCAGAGGGCGCTACCTGCAGCTGAGATGCCCGGGCCTCGCCGTGGCCTGACCGGCCAGGCGCCGCCGGCGCGAACAGGCGTCTTCTGCAGGCAGACTGCCGCCACAGTCGACAGCCCCGGGTAGCGAACCGCCTGAAAACAGACTTGAGAGGCAGCTTCATGAAAACTATCGTCAGCATCAGTCTCGGTGCCAGCGCGGCGGATTACGAATTCAGCACACGATTCCTGGGGCGGAGCTTCCACGTCAAGCGCCTGGGCACGGATAACAGTAACCGCAGAGCGGCGCAGCTGATCCGGGAATGGCGGGAGAAGGCCGATGCGATCGGGCTCGGCATGGTGCCGGATCACCACGCCGTGGGCACCCGCTACTTTCTCGAGCGAAGCACCCGGAAGCTGGAACGCGCAGCGGGGGATACACCGGCCACCACCGGCGCCAGGCTGCGGGAGATCGTACAGGAGTGGTCGGTTCGCTCCGCCCAGGCCGAGCTGGGCAACATCTTCAACAACGCCCGGGTGTTGTTTCTCTCCGGTTTGAGCAACTACCGGTTGGCCTCGGTTCTGTCGGAGTATACGCAGAATCTCTCCTTCGCCGACCCGGTTCTCCAGCTTGGAGCGCCGAATCCGCTCCATTCCCTGCAGGCGCTGGAGCTCTACGCGGCCGGCAGCCATACGATCTCGCGGTACGGGCCGGGCATCAATCCCGTCAAGGGGCTCTTACCCGTGAAACTGTTCACGGGCCTGGTCATGAGAAGAGCCGTCCGCGACGCCCATGTCGTGGTGGCGACTTTCGATCAGCTGGAGTCCTGCGACGGCGATGACCTGCAGGGCAAAACGGTCCTGACATCCACGCTGTCGCCCGAGCGACTTGACAGCCTCAGGGACAAGGGGGTGCGCCTGGCCATCGACTGCAGTATCCAGCCTTTCAGGCAGACCGTCGGTCTCAATGTCGTCGAGGCAATGGTCACGGCAGCCCTGGACAAACCGCCCGGCCAGATCACCCACGACGACTACCTCGAAATCTTTACTGACCTCGATCTCAAGCCACGGCTGCTCTACCCGATCGAGGGGCTGAAGCAGATCAACCGCTTCGCCTTCGTGATTCACCCGCTCTCGCAGAAATACCTGACCAACGTCAGGCCGCTTGAGATGCTTTCGAAAGTGTCGCCACAACCGGTCATGGATCTGGTGGAGAAGGCCGTGGCCTATTCACCTCCCTTCATCTACTCGAAGGTGGAGGGGATCCGTTCCCCCGAGGGCGTCGAGGCCGAGGGGTGGCTGATCATCGTCGGCGGGACACCGAAGGAGATACTGTCACACAGCCCCGAGTTCACCTACCGTCGGCTGCTGGCGGCGGCGGATATCGCAAGAAAGCTGGGCGCCCAGATAATGGGACTCGGCGCGTTCACCAAGGTTGTCGGCGACGCGGGCGTCACTGTCGCGAAGCGGTCCCCCCTGCCAATTACCACGGGCAACAGCTACAGCGCCTCAGGCGCCCTCTGGGCCGCCCACGATGCCGTTCGCAGGCTGGGACTTGTGAAGCTCGAGAAAGGCAGGAAGGTCAAGGGCAAGGCAATGGTCGTCGGCGCGACCGGGTCCATCGGCGCCGCCTGCGCCCGGCTCCTGGCCAGGACCGCAGAGGAACTTCACCTGGTCTCCCCGGAGGCGGCAAAACTGCTTGTGCTGGAGAAGTCGATCCTGCAAGAAAACCCCGAGACACGGGTAGTTCTCTCCTCCTATGCGGACAGCGACAAACGCATCGGCGAGATGGACATGATCGTTACCGCGACCTCCGGGGCGGGCAAGAAGATTCTCGATATCATGAAAGTAAAGCCCGGCTGCGTCATCACCGATGTGGCGCGGCCGCTGGACCTCCCCCCCGAGGAGGTGGCGAAACGGCCGGACGTGCTGGTCATCGAATCGGGCGAGGTTTACCTTCCGGGCGATGTGCATATGAAGCAGATTGGCTTCGAGGATCCGCATATCGTCTACGCCTGCCTGGCCGAGACCATCGTCCTGACCCTGGAGGGGCGTTTCGAGAATTTCACCGTTGGTCGCAATATCGAGTGGGCAAAGGTCCACGAAATCTACAGGCTGGGCCTCAAACACGGCATGCAGCTGGCCGCGATCTCCGGCGTCAACGGGGTCTACTCAGATGAGGATATCGCCCGGGTCAGGTCGCTCGCCCTGCAGGCGAGAAAGCACTGGCCGGCGGGACGTTCTTCGAGCACTCCCCCTTCGGGCGAGAAACCGGTCAAAAAGCGGCGGACCGTGGGCTCTGCGACCCGCACGCGAAAAAAAGCGCCGGGAAAACCGCAGCAGCGCCGAAAAAAGACCCGGATAAGCTGAGCGGGCCGGAGCAGCGCCCGTCGGGGACCGCCAGCCTGGCCGAGGGCAATGCACTCATGTTGACCCCGCTCAATGAAAACCGTTTTTTCACCCGACCTGCCCTCGGGAAACGCTTTTCGTGCTTGAGTGTATACCCGTTCCGTTGGTAGATTGCGTAATCGCACCAGAGTGCCACTAACAAGAGGGAACGCAAGTGTGAAGAAACCGATCCCGCCACTGGATCTCCTTTTCTACCTGATGGAGTCCCACGACAACCCCAAGCACGTGGCCGGCCTCCAGGTTTTCGAAAAACCTGCGGACGCGGGCGAGGACTATATGCTCGACCTGGTAGAGAGGCTGCGCAGGATTCCCCCCGTGGAGCCCTTTAATTTCAAGCCTTTTTTCCCTCGTGCCGGCATGCCCCAGTGGCAGAGCGTCGACAACATGGAGATGGAATACCACCTGCGCCACTCCGCGCTGCCCAGGCCGGGGAGCATGAAACAGCTCATGGAGGTGATACAGCGGCTGCACGCGGGCATCCTAGACCGCGAGCGGCCGGGCTGGATCTGCCAGATCATCGAGGGCCTGGAGAACGACCGCTTTGCCATCTACTGCAAGATCCACCACGCCTACATCGACGGCATGTCGGGGGTGCGGCGCATGTACGGCTCCCTCAGCACCGATCCGAATAGCAGGGAGATCGTGACACTCTGGGGTCACCAACCCTCACCTGGCGGAAGCACCGGGAAGAAAGCGGCGAAGAGCCCCGCCAGCCGATTGCGGGGAGCGGGCCAGGCGGCCCTTACCCAGGCGCGCGCCGTGACCCAGGTCAATTCGCAACTGGCGAAGGTGGCGCTGGAACTGGCCAGGCTGCACCGTCATACCGGTCGCATCCCCTTCAGGGCGCCGCGCACCCGGATCAACGACCCGGTCGAGTCCGATCTGCGCTCCATGGGCGTCACATCGATGCCCCTGGATCAATTGAAGCAGATCGGCAAACTGGCGGACTGCACCGTCAACGACGTGGTGCTCACCATCACCGATGCGGCCCTGCACGACTACCTCGCAAAACACGGGGATGACCCGGGGCAGCCGCTGGTCGCCATGTGCCCCATGTCCCTGCGGGACGCGGATGACGACAGCGCCAATACCCAGGTCGCCACGCTCCTCGTGGAACTGGGCCGGCCCGGCGCAAACCTGCGCGAACGCCTGCAGCAGGTGGCGAAATCGGCCAGCGGATCCAAGGCCGATGCGAGGAAGATGTCGAAAGAGGGGCTGATCGATTTCGTGCTTCTTATGGGAGGTGCGTTCGAACTGCTGCAGAGGACGGGCCTGGACCGCTTCGTGCCGCAGTCGTACAACGTGCTCGTCTCCAACGTGCCCGGGCCGGGCACAGAGGATATGTACATGCTGGGCTCCAGGCTTGTGGCGAGTTATCCCATCTCCACGCTGACGCCGGGCAACAACCTCAACGTCACCGTCCTCTCCCATGGCAACCATCTGGATTTCGGCCTTCTGGCGGCGCGGGGCACGCTTCCCGATATCGACTACCTGGTAGAGCGCATGGACCACCGGTTCCAGGCGCTGGCCCGGGAGTTCGGCGTGGCCGCCGAGGGACGGGGCCGTCGTCCGGCGCAGAAGCGCCCGGCCGGCAAAAAGGCAGCCGGCGGTCGATCGCGAACCAAGGCCAGAAAGACGACGACCCGAGCGAAGGCAGCAAGCACATTTTCAAACTGAGCAAGATCCCCGCAGACCTCGATTCGGTCACCACCATCGACACCGAAAAAGAGGTCGAACCGCGCTCCGTCGGGATGCGCAGAAAGGATGTTGACGCCATCTGGGACCAGGTCCGGAAGCTCTACAGGACAGGCGCCCATCCGGCCATTACATTGAGTATCCGCCGCCGGGGCGAGGTGCTGGTCTCGCGCGGCATCGGCCATGCCCGCGGCAACGGCCCTGCCGACGGGCCTGAATCCGAAAAAGTGCTGGCGACCTCGGAGACCCCCATCTGCCTTTACTCGACCTCCAAGGGAATCACCGCGCTGCTGATGCACATGCTGGCAGAGGACGGGCTGATCAACGTGATGGACCCGGTCGCTTTCTACGCGCCGGAATTCGCCCGCAACGGCAAGGAGAACATCACCATCCACCAGATTCTCTCCCATCGTGGCGGCATTCCGGGCCTGCCGGCGGACGTCGGCATCGAGGTGTTGTGGGACGAGGACAGGACCTGGGAGCTGCTGTGCGACGCCGAGCCGATAATGACTGACGGCTCGAAATTGGCCTATCACGCGATCACCGGTGGTTTTGTGCTGGAGCGGGTGGTGAGACAAGTCACCGGCGACAACATCAACGCCTATATCGACAGGAAGATCCGCCAGCCCATGGGCATGAAGTACTTTACCTACGGCATCGAGTCGCGGCACCTGGACGATCTGGCGCTCTCCTATGCCACGGGGCCGCGGCCGGGTCCGCTGCTCGCGCGGTTCGTCAAACGTGCGCTGGGCACGAATATGGCGACGCTGGCGAAACTGGTCAATGACCCGCGCTTCCAGGCTGTCATTATCCCCGCGGGCAACCTCGCCGCCAGCGCCGACGAGACGTCGGCGTTTTTCCAGATGATGCTCAATGGAGGGCGCTGGGGACGGCGCCGGATCTGCGCGGAAACGACCGTGGCGCGAGCGGTGCAGGAATTCGGCAATCGCACGCTGGACAGGACGCTGATGATCCCGATGCGCTACAGCGCGGGGCTGATGCTGGGCGATGAACCCTTCGGCATCTGGGGGCCCCACAGCAGGCACGCCTTCGGCCACGCGGGCATGATCAACAAGCTGAACTGGGCTGACCCGGAGCGGGAGATCTCGGTATCACTGCTGACCACCGGTATTCCGCTGATTACGCACCACGTCGTGCCGCTGTTCAACCTTGTCCGGACCATTGGCAACAGCACCCCCCGCGTACAGCGGAAGAAGCCCTTTGGCCTGAGCATGGCGGGGGCTACCTGAAGGGGCGTCGGTGAGTGGACTCGTCGCGACTGCGCTGCACCGGCAACCGCGCGGGTGGGCCGCTTGCGCCCGGCCGCCGGTCCCGCCCGGGACCCGCCCTCAACTGAAGAGAAACCCCTCGTAGTCGTTCGCAGCCACCTCCTCGCACTTGGCGATATAGTCCGGGAAGCCCAGCAACGGCAGGAAAACCCGGGGTTTCCCGGGAATATTTGCGCCCATGTACCAGGAGTCGGCCTGGGGCAGCAGGGTGCCCTCGGCGACCTCGTTGACGTGTTCCACCCAGGCCGATTCGGCCTGCGGGTCGGCCTCTATACTGCGCAGTTCGCGCTCGCGCATATAACCGACGCATTCCGCCACGAAATCCACGTTCTGCTCGATGCTCGGCAGCATATTGGTCAGGACTGAGGGGCTGCCCGGGCCGGTGATGATGAACAGGTTGGGAAAACCGCTGGTTTCCAGCCCCAGATAGGTGCGGGGCCCGTCCGCCCACTTGTCCCGCAGGTTCAGGCCGCCCCTGCCTCGGATCTCCATCTTCTGCAGCGCGCCGGTCATGGCGTCGAATCCGGTCGCATAGACGATGCAGTCGAGCGCATAGTCCGTTTCGCCCACGCGCAGGCCGGTCTCGGTAATCTCCTCGATGGGGGACTCGCGAACATCGACCAGGTGCACATTCTCCCGGTTGAAAGTCTCGTAATACCCCGTATCGGCGCAGAGACGCTTGGCAAAAATAACGGTGTCCGGGCACAGTTTTTCCGCCGTCTCGGGATCTTTCACGATCTGCCGGATCTTGTTGCGGACGAACTCCGCGGCAGCCTCGTTGGCCTCAGGATCTGTCAACATATCGCCGAAGGTCAGCATGAAGAGCAATCCGCCCTGCTGCCAGTGACGCTCGAACTGCGCCTGCCGCTCCTCCTCCGTCATCTCGAAGACGAAGCCCTCATTGCGCGGGTAGCGGGCGCTGAATCCCGTCGCCAACTGTTTATTGCGTTCACGCAGGTCCGCATAGCGCGCCTTGACGCGGGCCTGAAGTTCGGGGTCTAGCGGCCCGTTGTGCGCGGGAACCGAATAGGTGGGTGTGCGCTGGAACACGAACAGTTCCGCGGCCTGCCCGGCGATGAGGGGAATGGACTGAATACCGGACGAGCCGGTCCCTATGACGCCCACCCGCTTGCCCGTGAAATCGACGGGCTCATGGGGCCAGCTCCCCGTATGGTAAACCTCGCCCCTGAACCGCTCCTTGCCGGGAAAATCGGGAATATTCGGCACCGACAGGCAACCCGTTGCAGCCACCACGAAGTTGGCGCGGTGCTGATCGCCCGCCTCCGTGGTCACCCGCCAGGTGGCGGACTCCTCGTCATAGACCATCGAGGCGACCCGGGTGTTGAACTGGATGTCGTCCCGCAACTGGTAGCGGTCGGCAACGTGCCTGGCGTAGGCCAGGATCTCCGGCTGGGCCGCGTAGCGCTCGGTCCACTCCCACTCCTGCTGCAGTTCGTCGTCAAATTGGTAGGAGTACTCCATGCTCTCGATATCACAGCGCGCGCCGGGATAGCGGTTCCAGTACCAGGTACCACCCACGTCTTCGCCGGCCTCGAGCACCTGGACATCGAGCCCCTGCTGCCGCAGGCGGTAGAGCATGTACATGCCCGCAAAACCGGCGCCGATCACGAGCACATCATGGTTTTTCATTATCTAATCCTTTTTCTCCGGGTAGGGTGACAGGGGCCGGCTCACGCCATCGGCGATCGGTTTGCCACTGTCTCGCTCGGCCACCGCCTGCTTGAAGCCCACGCTCTCGGCGCGCCGCTTGAACCAGACGCCCTCGGGGCTGTGCCGGGTCATCCCGTCGAACAGGGTGGCGAACATCTGGGTACTGGCCAGCCCCATGTTCTCGTAGGCCTGGTTGATCATCAGCTTCTGCATCATCAGCTGGTTCTTCGGCACGCCCGCCATCCGCTCGGCCATGGCCAGCACCCGGTCGTCCAGCCTCTCCAGGGGAACCGACTCCAGCACCAGGCCCATTTCAGCCGCCTCCCTGCCGCTGATGAGGTCGCCGGTCAGGAGCATGCGCTTGGCGCGCTCCGCGCCGAGCCGGTAGACCCACATGGCGGTGGTCGGGCAACCCCAGACTCTCGCGGGAGGATAGCCGATGACCGCCTCGTCAGCCATGATCACGAGGTCACAGGCGAGGGCGATATCGCTGCCCCCTGCCACCGCCGGCCCGTGCACCCGCGCAATGGTCGGTTTATAGGAGCGCCAGAGCGCCATGAAGTTCCGGGTATTCTCGTGCATGCCGTAGAAGTCCGCCATGGGATCCCAGGCGCCGCCGTCGCGCTCACTTCCGCCCAGTTGAGATCCCGGCTGCTCACCCTCGTTCTCGGCAAAATCGACCAGGTCGTATCCACTGCAGAAGCCCTTTCCCGCGCCTGAGAGTACGATGACGTGCACGGCGTCGTCCCGATTGGCGCGCTCGACCGCATCGGCAAGTTCCCGGGGCATGGCGAGCGAGATCGCGTTCATGCGATGCGGGCGGTTCAGGGTGATGGTGGCGATCCGCCCCCGAGTCGCGTACTCGATGGCACTGTAATCCATGTGGTGACTCCTCGATTTCCGCCGGGTGGCAGATCAACAGCAACTGGCCTACACTGCCCTCTCAGCCACGATGACGGGTTCTAACTCATGCCGGAAGAGATGCCACTGTATGACGAAAAGCAGGTCGACGTCGACCCTTACGCGATCCCCCTGGAGGCGATGGACGTCTCGAATCCCTACCTGTTCAGTCACGATGCCCACTGGCCCTGGTTCGCGCGCCTGCGGGAAGAGGCGCCGGTGCACTACTGTCCTGACAGTCCCTTCGGGCCCTACTGGTCCGTGACCCGCTACGACGACATCATGCACGTCGACACGTCCCACGAGATATTCTCCTCCGAGCCGATCATCGTCCTGCGCGACCCCCTGGAAGAGATGCCGCTGGAAATGTTCATCGCGATGGACCCGCCGAAACATGACGAGCAGCGCCGTATCGTAGCGCCGGTAACCGGCGCCGAAAATCTGCGCAACTTCGAGCCGATTATCCGCGAGCGGACGATCGACGTCCTCGAACACCTGCCGATCGGGGAGACCTTCAACTGGGTGGACCTGGTCTCCATCGAGCTCACCACCAGGATGCTCGCGACCCTGTTCGACTTCCCCTTCGAGGAGCGCAGCAAGCTGACCCGCTGGTCCGATGTCTCCACCGCGACCCCCGGGGCCGGCCTGATCGAGACCGAGGAAGAGCGTATCCAGGAACTGCTGGGCTGCCTGGAGTATTTCACGGGATTGTGGAACGAGCGTGTCAACGCCCCGCCGGCAACTGACCTGGTCTCCATGCTGGCCCACGGCGAGGCGACCCGCAACATGAGCCCCATGGAGTACCTGGGCAATCTCGTGCTGCTCATCGTCGGCGGCAACGACACCACCCGCAGCACCATGACGGCCAGCGTGCTGACACTCGACAACAACCCCGGAGAGTACGCCAAAGTAGTGGCCGATCCCGGGCTGATCCCCTCCATGGTCGCAGAGACCATTCGCTGGCAGACACCCCTGGCCTACATGCGACGCACGGCCAAGGTCGATACGGAGCTGGGCGGACAGAAGATCCGGGCCGGGGACAAGGTCGCCATGTGGTATGTCTCGGGCAACAGGGACGAACGCGTATTCGAGCGGCCGGGCGATTTCATGGTGGAGCGACCCAATGTGCGCAAGCATCTCTCCTTCGGCTTCGGCATTCATCGCTGCATGGGCAACCGGCTGGCGGAGCTTCAGTTGCGCGTTCTCTGGGAGGAGATCCTCAAGCGTTTCGAGCGGATCGAGGTGGTCGGGGAGCCCCAGCGGGTCGTCTCCAGCTTCGTGAAGGGCTATACGGAACTCCCGGTGGTGGTTCACCCCCGTCGCCACTGATCTCCTGCGGTGCCGCTGGTCAGCTTCGGCGCTGCTGTGCGAGATAGCGGTCCAGGGCATTGGCGAATGCCTGTTTTTCGCGATCGCCCGGCGCCGCGGGGCCACCGGTCACAACACCGCTGGAACGCATGGTTTCCATGAAGTCGCGCATGTTCAGTTTCTGCCGGACATTCTCCGGCGTGAACCGCTCTCCCCGCGGGGAGATCACTACCGCGCCCTTCTCAATGACCTCCGCCGCCAGGGGGATGTCCGAGGTGATGACCAGGTCGCCGCTGGCGACCTGTCGCGCTATGGTATCGTCCGCCACGTCGAACCCCTGCTCGACCTGGCGGGAGGTGATCCAGGGGGATTTGGGGACTGGTAGCAGGTGGTTGGCGACAAGGGTCAGAGGGATCTCCCTGCGCACCGCCGCCCGGAACAGGATCTCCCTGATCGCCCGGGGACAGGCGTCCGCATCCACCCAGATCGCCGCGCTCACGATGCCCTGCCCGGTCAATGCGGCCCGTTCAGGGGCTCCAGCACCACTACCGGGATACGTCGCTCGGTAGCCGCCTGGTAGTCGGTGTAGGGCGCATAGATCGCGACCATCTGTTGCCACAGGCGTTCGCGCTCCTCGCCTTCGGCCACCCGGGCCCGGGCCATGTATTTATCCGCGGCGACCTGGATATGCACTTCGGGATTGGCCTCCAGGTTCAGGAACCAGGCCGGGTGCGATGGCGCCCCGCCCTTGGAGGCAATGACGCAATAGCCGTTGTCCGCCTCACCGTAGATCAGGGGAATGGTAAGCGGCTGGCCCGACCTTCGCCCCTCCGTGGTGAGCAGGAGCGTCGGCACCATCCCCTCACCGCCGCCCAGTGATGCATCCCAGTAATGACCGTCGGCGCCGTCGCTCTCGATGTAGCGCTTCAGGTGATCCCGGATCCAGTCCGGCAGGTTGTCGGCGATACGTTGGTCCGTCATGGCAGGAGACTCCTCTGGCTTTCACTGAAGCTTAGCGCACCCGCGGATTTTTACGAGGCAAGTCCGGCAGGGCACGAGGTTTAGAGCTGCGGAATCTCCGCCGGGTCGATCGGCAGGTTGCCACCGCCGATCCGCGATGCGCGATCCTGCAGGGTTGCCGCGGCCTGTTCCAGCCCGATCATGATCACGAAGCGCTTTTCCCGGACTCCCTGCAGGCAGAAGCGGGCCAGTTCATCGAGGTCCTGGAACTCGAGCTGCATGCCGGCGGCCTCTGCGGCCACCTTGAAATCCTGAACCGTGGGAACCGGATCAGTGGGTTTCTCACGCGCCAGCTCCGCCGGACGGTTGCGGTCGGTGGTCCAGATGCCGGTATCCAGCAGTCCCCCAGAGGGATAGAACACCGAGGCAGCGAGGCGGGTCCCCTCGCTCTCCAGCTGCGCCGCCAGGCACTCGCTGATACAGCTCACGGCTGCCTTGCTTGAGGCATAGACCGACTGGTAGGGCAGCGGCGAGATGCCGCCGTCCCCCGAGGAGGTGTTGATCACGTATCCCTCCTCCCCGCCCTCGATCATGCGGGGAACGAACGCCTGGATACCGTGCACCACGCCCAGCACGTTCACGCCGTGGACCCATTTCCAGTCGTTGACCGTGGTTTCCCAGACATTGGCCGAGGGGGCCGCGACGCCGGCATTGTTGAACAGCAGGTGGCAGGCGCCGTGGGCGGCGTAGACCTCGTCGGCCAGCGCATTCACCGAAGCGGCGCTGGAGACGTCGGTCACCACACCCCGCACGTCGCCCGAACCGGAAAGCTCTGCCAGTACCCGGTCCAGGGCCCCCTGTTCGACGTCGCCGATGACCACTTTCGCGCCCGCTGCCAGCAGTTCCCGGACCAGGGAGCGGCCGATACCGCTGGCGCCCCCGGTGACCACTGCTACCTTTCCTGCAAAATCTTCCATCGCTATCCCCATCCGTTATCGAATTCAGCTGCCATTATGCCGTCTCATTCAGTCCCTTCCACCAGTTCCAGTTGCCCGGGCCGACGTTTTACCCGGTGGTTCAGCTTTGTATTCAACGCGTCGAATGCGCCGATCTTCCGCAGCAGCGCGTCGGCGCTCCGGCGGGCCTCGCCGGCCAGCGCCTGATAGTGATCGAGGGGCCGCTGGAACATCCACTGCGCATAACTGTGAATATAGCGCTGGCCGCTTGCGCCACCGGTGGTAAAGGGGTGCATACCCAGCGCCCGCGGCAGGCTGCCGCCGGGGTGCGCTTCCAGCCACCGCGCATTGTGGTCGATCACGTCCACCACGTCGGGGAGGTACTCCCGGGCCAGGCCGGCCAGCACCGGCAGCAGCGTCTCCGGGATCTCGTCATTCGCCAGGAACTGGCCGGAGCGGGGCTGCGGGTGGTTCATCCGCTCCACCCAGGCGTAGACGTTGGGAGCCGTCTCCTGCATGAGGGCTTTGGGCACGGGATCCCTGCCGAGATGGGCGTAGAGCGGACCCATGAAGCCATAATCACCAATCCCCGGCCGGGAACCGAGGAGAAAATCATGCCGGGCGAAGTGGGCGTCGAGCTGGGCCAGCAGCTCCCGGTAGGCGCGCTCGATACCGGGAATGGTCTCCGGCGTGACACCCAGCGCGGTGATAGAGCCCCGGAACGGGGCGGAGATTTTTTCCCCCAGCGCCACCTGCTCTGCCAGCGAGGCCTCGGGCGCACTCAGTTTGCCGAATTCGGACATGATAAAATCGTATTGCTGGTCGAGCACGCTCCAGCGATAGTGCATGGCCGGTATCACCAGCCACTCGTCCCCGTAACACTCCAGCAGCAGTGCCACCAGCTTCTGCAGGGGCGTGTCCGGGTAGACCGAAGCCGCGGGATGGCGCGCCTCGAGGAAGTCGATGATCTCCGTCGTGTCCTGGACGTACCGACCGTCTGCGGTCTCCAACACCGGGATGATCGGGGCCCCGACGTTGGGCAGGATGATATCGCGGTAGACCTCCCGGGTCGCGACCCGCTCCTCCCAGTTGAGCCCCTTGTAACGCAGGTAGGCGCGCACCTTGCCGGTGTAGAGTGACAGTTCGCCACCGTAGAGAATGTAATCCGCTGCCATGTCGTCGTCTCCGCGTCCGGGGAGTGATGAAAAGGGCGGTCAGGCCTGGACCAGCATGCGCCGGATCTCCCGCGCGATCAGCCACAGCCGGTCCTGTCCCCAGGCCCACACTACCGGGTTGTCCTCGGCGTCGAGCAGGCGAAACGTCGGTACTCCCCACGCGCCAAAGCCGCACATCGCCAGCCGGTTGGCCTCGAGCTCCGCCTGCCAGCCATCGTTGCCGATGACCTCTGCCGCCTCCCGCCAGGAGAGACCTGCCTGTTCAACCACATACCGCATGCCGCTGTCCCGGCTGGTATTGACCCCTTCAGCGAAGGCAGCCCTGAGAAACGCACTCATCAGTGCCACCCGCTTGCCCTGCTCGCCGGCCCAGTTGAACAGGGAGAAACAGCGCCGGGTCGGCTCGCCGATGGGATCATAGAACTTACCGAACTCAACCCCGAGTGCGCGCGCCTCCCGGGCAGCGTCGCGGAAGATATAGATCCCTTTCTCCCGCGACAGCGAGACGCCGCGCATCACCATGGGCAGTACCGGCCGCAGGGCAAGCCGCACGCCGGCCCGCTCTGCCAGCTCCACCACCTTGTCGAAGATGAGCGCGGTGTAGGGACTGCGCAGGGAGGCATAGAACTCCAGGGTCATGCTCCCGTTGTCGCGGTAGGAACCCATTTCGATCGGCGGCCGCGGGAACAGCAGTTCGTCGCCGGCCCCGAGACCGAGCCCGATCCAGCGGCGTTCGAGATGATAGAGCCGATCGACGCCCCAGTACCACTGTCCACCGTAATGGAACATGGCACCGGCATAGTGCCCGAGTGCGGCGCGCCGGTCGGTGCCCTCGTCCAGCACCTGCTGCGCGCGGTCCTCGGGGACGGCAGGGTAGCGTTCGGCCAGGCGATGCAGCGCGGGACCATCTCCGCCGTGCAGCGCCTCGCCCACGGCAACCGCTGCCTCAGCGAACTGTGCCGGCGGCACCCCGGCCAGCATCCTGGCGGCGGAGGCGCTCCGGGATTGGTCCGGCGCGATAGCGGGCGACGGGAACTCGAGGCCGTAATGGGGGGCCACCAGGGCGGCGTCATGGCGGGCGAGCGCGGGCAGCAGGTCAGGCTCGGGCAGGTTGGCGCCGGTGGGGGCCCGCACCAGGCGCGGTACCAGTTCCACGGCGTACCGTTGCAGCAGGGGTTGCAGGGCCTGGGCTGCCAGGTGGCTGTAGGGGTCATCGACCTGGTGAAAATACTCCAGGCGGTGGGGCAGCCCTGCCCTCACCCGGGCGCGCTCAGCCTCTGCCTCTGCCTTTTCCCGGCGACCGGGTCTGACCATCGAGGTGATCACCCGCGAGGTCATCCAGCGACGGAAGCGGCTCGGATCCATGGTGGCGGCGCCACCCTGCTCTGCGAATTCCTGGCTCATGATTCGTTATCGTATCCTTCTGGTGTGCCCATTCAGCGAGCCCACCCGTTCGCGCTCGATATTCTGCTGGCTCAAGCATAGTCGCACGACCCCGACGAAGAAAGGCGCCCGGGGGCAGATCAGGGCAATCAGTGCGGTTATCGTATAAACTCATGCGCCCGGGGCGTGACTCAACGGCGAAAGCAAGTGGAACCGGTTTCTTGATTGAACAGATTGACATCCAGGTGCGCGGCCAGGGCCTGCATCCCATCACCGACAGGGTGCGTCCCCTGGTGGCGCGCTGCGACCGGCCCGAGGGCCTGTGCACCCTGTTCATCCGCCACACATCCGCCAGCCTGCTCATCCAGGAGAACTACGACAGCAGCGCCCGGGTGGACCTCGAGAACTGGCTGAACCGGCTGGTCCCGGAGAATGATGCGCTCTATACCCACACTCTGGAGGGCGCCGACGATATGCCGGCCCACATAAAATCCGCCCTCACCGCCACCCAGGTCAGCATACCCTTCCAGGACGGCGCCCTGCTGCTCGGCACCTGGCAGGGAATCTACCTCTGGGAGCACCGCCATCACGCCGGGACCCGGCACATCGTGGCCCACCTGTGAGCGGCGGTGGAAACACTCTGGTGCCGGTGTCGCGCAGTGAACTGCTGCGACGCTTGCGCCGCCACCTGCCCCCTGACGCCGTCGTGGAGGACCGGGAATCCCAGCGTCCCTTCGAGTGCGACGCCCTCACCCTCTACCGGGAGCTGCCGCTGCTGGTGGTGCTGCCGGAGACGGTCGATCAGGTGCAGACCATCCTGCGAGAGTGCCATGCCCTCGGCGTGCCGGTGGTCGCGCGGGGTTCGGGGACCGGCCTCTGCGCCGGTTCAATGCCGCACCCGGAAGGGGTCCTGCTGGGCCTCAGCAGGCTCGACCGGATACTGGAGATCGACCCCCTCGCCCGCACGGCGCGGGTGCAGCCCGGGGTCTCCAATCTCGCCATCTCCGGTGCGGCGGCAGCGCACGGTCTCCACTACGCACCCGATCCCTCCTCGCAGATCGCCTGCAGCATCGGCGGCAATGTCGCGGAAAATTCGGGCGGCGTGCACTGCCTCAAGTACGGTCTCACCGTGCACAATCTCCTCTCCCTGGAACTGCTCACCGTGGAGGGGGAGCGGCTCACGGTCGGGACCCAGGGCCTGGAGAGCCCGGGCTATGACCTGCTCGCACTGCTCACCGGTTCCGAGGGACTGCTCGGCATCGTGGTGGAGGCGACCGTGCGCCTGCTGCCCTGCCCCGAGACCGCACAGGTGGTGATGGCGGGTTTCGGCAGTGTCAGCGCGGCCGGGGACGCGGTCGGTGCCGTCATCGCCGCGGGCATCATTCCCGCCGGCCTGGAGATGATGGACCAGCTGGCGATACAGGCGGCGGAAGATTTCGCAGCGGCGGGTTATCCCAGGGATGCCGCGGCCCTTCTCCTGTGCGAAGTGGACGGTACCCGCGAGGAAGTGGCCGAGCACAGTGAACGCGTGGCGGCGCTGTTCCGGGAACTGGGCGCCACCTCGGTTGCGGTTTCCCGGGACGAGGCCGAGCGCGCCCTGCTGTGGAAGGGGCGCAAGTCCGCATTTCCCGCTGTGGGACGGCTGGCACCTGACTACTACTGCATGGATGGCACCATTCCCCGGGGGCAGGTCTCCCGGGTGCTCGGTGAGATATCGAGGCTGTCCGACGAATACGGGCTGGCGGTGGCAAACGTGTTCCACGCGGGGGACGGCAACCTCCACCCCCTCATCCTCTACGATGCCAGCGACCCCGAGCAGATACACAAGGCGGAGGCCTTCGGCGCCCGCATCCTGGAACTCTCCGTGGCAGTGGGCGGCTGCATTACCGGCGAACATGGGGTGGGACTGGAAAAACTGCAACAGATGCCCAGTCAGTTCACCGAGGCAGAGCTGCTGCAGCTGGAGGAGATCAAGCACGCCTTCGACCCCCACCTGACCCTCAACCCCGGCAAAGGTGTGCCGATTCTGCGGCGCTGCCAGGAGTACCGGGCCCTGCCTGCGAGGCATCGTCATGAGTGACCAGGGGGACGCGCTGGTGGAGGCCGTCGTCAGCGCGCGGCAGGAGGGCCGGGGCCTGTACGTCACGGCGGGGGGAAGCAAGCGCAACCTGGCCGGGCGGGAGTGCAATGCGGCGCCTCTGGATGTCTCGGGCCATACCGGCATCGTCGATTACCACCCCGGCGAACTGGTGTTGACCGCGCGCGCCGGCACGCCCCTGGCCGAACTGGAAAAGATTCTGGAGCAGCACGGACAGGCGCTCCCATTCGAGCCGCCAGGGTTCGACGGCAAGGCGACCATCGGCGGCACCCTGGCCTGCAACCTCTCGGGCCCGGCCCGGCCCTGGGCCGGTTCAGTGCGCGACCTCGTGCTCGGTGTGCAGCTGATCAACGGCCGGGGTGAACTGCTCAACTTCGGCGGCCAGGTGATGAAGAACGTGGCGGGCTACGATGTTTCGCGCCTTCAGGCCGGCGCCCTGGGCACTCTCGGCATCCTGACCCGGATCAGCCTGAAAGTGCTGCCGCGCCCGGAACAGAGCCTCAGCCTGGCTTATGACCTGGCCCTGCCGGAGGCACTCGTGACGATGAACCGCCGGGCCGGCGAACCGGCTCCCCTGTCCGGCGCCTGCTGGGTAGCGGGCAGACTTTACCTGCGCCTGTCGGGTAGCCCGGGTGCGGTGGCACACAGCGCCGGTCGCTGGGGTGGGGAGCGCCTCGAGGACGACGCCGCAGTCTGGGCGTCCTTGCGCGAACTCACCCACCCTTTTTTCGACGGACCCGAACCCCTGTGGCGATTCTCGGTAAACCCCACGGCGCCGATGCCCGGGGACTGGGGACCGATGCTGGTCGACTGGTGCGGTGCACAGCGCTGGCTGCGCGGTGCGCAGGATCCGGCCAGGCTGCAGGCGGTTGCCGCGCAGGCCGGTGGGCATGTCTGCCTCTTCCGCGGCGGAGACCGCAGCGGCGAGGTCCGCCAGCCTGCCGACCCTGTCTCCCGGCGCCTGCAGCTGCGTCTCAAGCAGGCCTTCGACCCGGACGGGATTCTCAATCCCGGCCGTCTCTACAGCTGGCTCTGACACGATGTACGTAGAACTGCACGAGAGTTATCGCGCCCGGCCAGCGGCCAGGGAAGCCGGAGAGCTGATCAGCGCCTGTGTCCACTGCGGCTTCTGTCTCGCCACCTGCCCCACCTACCTGGAAAGCGGTGACGAGCGGGACAGCCCCAGGGGCCGCATCTACCTGGTGAAGCAACTGCTCGAGACAGGCACCGCCTCCGCCCGGACCCATACCCACCTCGACCGCTGCCTGACCTGCCGCAGCTGCGAGACCACCTGCCCGTCAGGCGTGCAATACGGCCAGCTGGTGGATATCGGTCGGGGCCTGATGGAGGAACGGGTGCCCCGATCACCCCTCGACCGCGGGCGGCGCTGGCTGCTGCGCGCGGTGCTACCCCGTCGCCAGCTGTTTACGCCCCTGTTGCGCCTGGGACAGCTGGTGCGGCCGCTGCTGCCGAAGGCATTGCGCACCAGCGTCCCGCCGCGGCAGGTGCCCGGACCAGCGCCCACCCGGGCCCACAGCCGGACGATGCTGGTGCTGGACGGCTGTGTGCAGTCTGCCGCGACGCCGGGCACCAACGCCGCCGCGAGGCGGGTCCTGGACAGGCTGGGTATCAACCTGGTGTCCGTGCCGCGGGCGGGCTGCTGCGGCGCAGTCAACTATCACCTGGCAGCGCACGATGCGGGACTGGACGAAATGCGCCGCAATATCGACGCCTGGTGGCCCCGGATCGAGGCCGGCGCAGAGGCCATCATCTCCACCGCGACCGGCTGTGGCAGCATGCTGGCCGATTACGGCAAACTGCTGGCCGACGACCCCGCCTACACGGACAAGGCGCGGCGGGTATCCTCGCTCGCCCGGGATATCGGCGAGATCCTGCTGACCGAAGATCTCGCAGGTCTGGAGGCGGACACCGGCGTGGGCCGGGTGGCGGTTCACACCCCGTGCAGCCTGCAGCACGGGCGCGGGCTTCCCACCCTTATCCTCGATGTTCTGCACAAGGCGGGTTTCGAACTGGCGGAGACCGCGGAAAGCCACCTCTGCTGCGGATCCGCCGGCACCTACTCCATACTGCAGGCCGCAACCGCCAGGCGCCTGCGCGACAGGAAACTGCGCGCTCTGACCGATGGCGGGCCGGCACTGATCGCAACCGGCAACGTCGGTTGCCAGCTCCACCTGCAGGCTGCTGCCGACATCCCCGTGGTGCACTGGATTGAGCTGATCGATCCCGCCCGACGCGGTACGTCGCCGCCCGGAAAATCCTTGACTTGATCAATATCATTGAGATTTCCACGCGGTTGCGTTATTAGTTTTACAAAACATGATGATAACGATAAGAGGAGACCTGACATGGCAGTCGCCACCGACAAACTGCTGCTCGATGCCGCGTACGAACGGGAGCGGAACGACCCTGACCGTGTCTACATGACGCAACCGTTGGGAGACGGCAAAACCATTGACTACACCTGGGCGGAGACCATGAACCAGGCACGGCGCATGGCGGCCTACCTGCGCTCGCTGGACCTCCCGGCCAACAGCCACATCGCACTGATCTCCAAGAACTGCGCGCACTTCGTGATGTGTGACCTGGCGATATGGATGGCGGGCCATGCCACGGTGGCGCTCTACCCCACCCTGAACGCCGAAACAGTCGCCTACATTCTCGACCACTCCGACTCGCGCCTCGTGTTCATCGGCAAGCTCGACGACTGGGAGGATATGCGGGAGGGAATCCCCGGCGAGCTGCCCGGGATAGCCCTGCCCCTGGCACCGGAGACCGGCTTCCCGACCTGGGACGAGATCATTGCCGATCGGGAACCGATCACGGACAACCCGTCGCCGGACCCGGACCAGACCGCCTTGATCTGCTATACGTCCGGCAGCACCGGCAGGCCCAAGGGGGTCATGCACTCGCACCGCTCCGCCGCCATTCCCGCCCAGAGTTTCGGGCTGGGACTCAACATCACGCCGGAGGACCGTGTCCTGTCCTACCTGCCGCTGGCCCACGTCATGGAGCGCGCCACCGTCGAGTGCGCCTCGTTCTACAGCGGCCTGCACATCTATTTCGCGGACCGGCTCGACACATTCCTCGAGGACCTGCGCCGGGCGCGCCCCACGGTGTTTATTTCGGTGCCGCGGCTATGGCTGAAATTCCAGCTGGGCGTATTCCAGAAGTTCCCGGCGGAGAAACTGCAGAGGCTGCTGAAAATCCCGATCGTGAGGGGCATCGTGCGCAGAAAGGTGCTCGACGGCCTCGGCCTCGCCGACGTGCGCATCGCCGGCAGTGGCTCGGCGCCGATGCCTGCCGACCTGATCGACTGGTACGACACGCTCGGCCTGCATATCATCGAAGGCTACGGCATGAGTGAGGACTTTGCCTATTCGCACATGTCGACACCGGACAAGCGCAAGGCAGGCCATGTGGGGGTCCCCTGGAGCGATGTGGATACCCGCATAAACCCGCAGGGTGAAATCGAGATCAGGTCGCCCGGCAACATGGTGGGGTACTACAAGGAACCGGAGATGACCGCGGAGTGCTACACCGAAGACGGTTTCTTCAAGACCGGCGATCGCGGCGAATATACGCCGGATGGGCTGCTGCGCATCACCGGCCGGGTCAAGGAGCTGTTCAAGACCAGCAAGGGTAAGTATGTCGCGCCTGTACCGATCGAGAACATCCTCAACTCGGACAGCCACATCGAACTCTCCTGCGTATCCGGCTCGGGACGCCCCGCCTGTTATGCCGTGGTCCAGCTGCCCGATGAGCTGCGTGCCAGAATCAAGGATCCCGCCTTCCAGGCGGAGATGACGCCGAAACTGGAGGCGCTGCTCGACCATGTCAACAGCCAGGTGGAGGGATACGAACAGCTGCAGTTTCTGGCAGTGGTCAGCGACGAGTGGCAGACCGCCAACAACTTCCTGACGCCGACCCTGAAAATCAAGCGCGACGTGATCGAGTCCACCTACGACCCCTATCTGGACGACTGGTACGCCGCAAAGAAAAAGGTCATCTGGCAGGACTGACCCGGCCGCGTCAACCGCCGGGGACCGAGTCCTGCCGGGCGGCACTCAGAGCTGGGAGGAGAGCGCCTCTTGTTCTGCAGCGCAGTCCAGCGGTGAGGTGAGGCCCCGCTCCCGGGCAGTGCTGATCTCGGCCTTCGCCGCCTTCATTGCCGCCTGGAATTCCGGGTTGGCGTGCAGTGTCGCCACGGCGCCGGCTGCGACCATGCGCCCGGCCACCACGTCGCTGTACCAGTGGACGTTGCACACGATCCTGCTCTCGCCGAAGGCCTTGCCGCGGTCGAGAATCGTCTCCGCCCGCTCCGGCGCGAGCTCCGCCAGGATCAGGGCCCAGCCCCAGCCGATGGAGGTGTGTCCCGAGGGATAGGAGCCATCGCTGCGCAACATCTCCTCCTCCTCCGGCGTGCAGGTGGGCTGGCCGTTGGCCATGAAGGGGCGCGGCCGCTGATAGGCGTTCTTGGCGGAATAGGTGGCCAGGCCGACATCTGCCAGGGTCCGGCGCAGCAGCATGTAGAGCGCCGGCGTCTCCGCTTCGGTGATCGGCAGATCCAGCGCGCAGGAAAAGGTATCGGCCGCGTCGGGAAAGCCGAGATGGGCGTCGTGGGTGGCCAGCGCCCAGCGCGGCGTGCCGCGCAGCGCCAGTGCCCGCTTGCTGATGGCGTTGTCGAGCTGCTGGCGTGCGGCGTTCTCCGCGGGCGAGGCGGGGACGAAGATGACGCTTTCGAGGGGGTCGTTCATGGGCAGGTAGCCCTGCAGAATGCCCGGCCTGATCTCGGGCACTTCGGCCACCGGCTCCGGCTTTTCGGCCGTCAGGCTGCCGCAGGCGCCCAGCAGACACAGCAAGAACGCAAGGGTACCGCGATAGAATAGGGAGGACATAAATTGGGCGCTCCGCAAAAAACACACGAAAACCCTATGCTAGTCGATTGGCTCGCCCCGCGCACCTTTCGCCTGCGGTGGAGACTGCCGCAGTGGAGACTGCCGCAGATGATACTGTCCCGGTAGAGGCTGCCGCAGTGGAGACTGCCGCAGTGGAGACTGCCGCAGTGGAGACTGCCGCGTGGAAATCCGGGTATACTCTCCCGCGGCACCGGACGGGCGCCGATGGCGCCAGCCGATCAATGCCGCAGCCGGGTATCCAGTGCCCGACGCCCGGGGCAGCGCGACAACAGTGGAAAATCATGGACCTGTTCCAGGCACCGGCGGGGGAATCCCTCCCGCTCAGAGACGCCGACCTGTGGCTGTACCGGGAGATCGACCTGGGTGCGCCACCCGGGCAGCTGCTGCGCGAACTCGTCGACGCGACCCCCTGGCGCTGCGACCCCATCACCCTGTGGGGCAAGACCTATCCGCAGCCGCGGCTGGTCGCCTGGTACGGCGAGCCCGGCCTGCGCTATACCTACTCGCGCATCACAATGGAGGCCATCCCGTGGACCGACGCCCTGCAGCAGATCAGGGCGCGGGTCGAGGCGCTCTCCGGGAGCGCCTTCAACAGCGTCCTGCTCAATTACTACCGGGATCAACGCGACAGCATGGGCTTTCACGCGGACGATGAGCCGGAGCTCGGACAAGAACCGGTGATCGCCTCCCTCAGCCTCGGCGCGGAACGCACGCTCGTCTTCCGGCACCGGCATCGCAAGGATGTACCCGACGCCCGTATCGCCCTGCCTTCGGGCAGCCTGCTGCTCATGCGGGGCCCGACGCAGTCCTGCTGGAAGCACGGCATCCGGAAGAGCACGAGGCCCACCGGCCCCCGGCTCAACCTCACCTTCCGGCGCATCCTGGTGACCTAACAGGGAGCGGGCGGTCCCTTCAGTTCCACCACGTTCTCTTCGGGGTCGCTGATATAGATCGAAGGTCCCTGTCCCTCCGCCCCATAGCGGGACTCGGTAGGCCCCGCATCGACGCCATGGTTCGCCAGGTGACGGCGGATGGCCGTCTCGTCGAAGGGCTCCACCCTGACGCAGAAATGGTCCAGGTTACGTCCCCCGCGCCCCGGTGCCGCGCCGCCAACACGACCCAGCTTACTGTCCACCGGTACCAGGTCGATCAGGGAGCGGCCCGCCCGCAACTGGACCAGGCCCAGCTCATCCACCCGTCGCTCCAGGGTGCAGCCCAGCACGTCACAGTAAAACGCCAGCATGGCGGGCAGGTCCGCCACTCGCAGCACCACGTGGTCGATATCGCGTATTGCCAGCATCATTTCTCCTCCCAACCGGTTCAGACCGGCCACGTACCGTGACCCGCTTCACATCCCTGCGTATGCCTTTATCAGTATAGAAGCGATCGCGGGCAAAATGTGCGCTAAAGCCCGCCGCGGGATTTCCATGCCAGCGTGGTCAACGTATCATGGGACCCGCAGTCGCAGGCCCTTACTCCAACCGTCTCAAGCGGGGATTCTTTGCTCCATGAAAGTGCTAGTCACCGGCGCTGCCGGCTTTATCGGATTTCACGTCGCCAGTAATCTGCTGCAGCGGGGCGACGAGGTGGTCGGCCTCGACAATGTCAACGACTACTATGACGTCCGCCTGAAGGAAGCGAGGCTAGAGCAGATTGCCGGGCACAAGGCCTTCACCTTCGCACGGATAGACCTGGCGGACAGGCCGGCACTCGAAACGCTGTTCCAGCGCCACGATTTCGATGCCGTCATCAATCTCGCCGCTCAGGCCGGCGTCCGCTACTCACTGGAAAACCCCCACGCCTACATCGACAGCAATATCGTCGGTTTCATGAATATCCTGGAGTGCTGTCGCCACCACGCGATCGGGCACCTGGTCTACGCCTCCAGCAGCTCCGTCTACGGTCTCAACACGCAGATGCCCTTCTCGGTGCATGATAATGTGGACCACCCCATCTCGCTCTATGCCGCGAGCAAGAAGGCGAACGAGCTTATGGCCCACACCTACTCCCATCTCTATGGCCTCCCCACCACCGGACTGCGCTTCTTCACGGTCTACGGTCCCTGGGGCAGGCCGGACATGGCGCTGTTCATCTTCACCCGGGCTATTCTGGCCGGCGAGCCGATCCAGGTCTTCAACAATGGGCAGATGCAACGCGACTTCACCTACATCGATGACATCGTCGAGGGGGTTGTTCGCCTGACCGACAAACCGGCCGCGCCCAACCCCGATTGGGACAGCGCGGCGCCCGACCCGGGCACGAGCCCCGCCCCCTATCGCCTGTTCAATATCGGCAATAACAACCCGGTCAGTCTTCTGGCATTCATCGAGACACTCGAGAAATTTCTGGGGAAAACGGCGGTCAAGCAGATGATGCCGATGCAGCCGGGGGACGTGACCGCCACCTATGCCAACATCGACGATCTGATCCAGCACGTGGACTACCGGCCTGCCACGCCCCTCGAAGTCGGTATCGAGCGCTTCGTGGCCTGGTACCGGAAATACCACGGCTGACCGCTCGGCGGCGCGGCCCCGGCCAACGCGCTCCCGGAGCCCGGTGTTGACGGCGCTCACCCGCGCAACGCCAGGTATTCACGTCATTTCTTGAATAACTCCCTATTATATTGTTTTTATTGTATTTTATATTCTGCATGTTTCGCAAATAATAGGATTTTGTTATATAGAGTGCCGGTTTCAGAACTATTCGTTAGTCGACTTGGCGGCCCTGCTCTGGTTACATGAAAGTGTGCCGTAAGGCACTCAGTGTTGTATTGCTTCGCTGTAGATTGAGCCGAATACACGACAAACCACCTGTAACGAACACCGCAAGACGGTGTGCGAGAGGGTTTCCTCGCGGCCTGCTGCGGTGTCACCGCCTGACACTGGAGGCACTCTATATGAGAAGACAGAAGCGCGACATGAATTCCAGAGCATTCGACAAAGGCTACCAGGCCGGCATCTCCGGGCGCAGCAGTGAAGACTGCCCGCACGCCGACGGGGAGCATCGCCAGAACTGGCTATCGGGGTGGCGCGAGGGACGCGCCGACCAGTGGGACGGCCTCACGGGTGTATCCGGCGTTCACAAAATACGCGCGGTCTGAGACACCGGCACCGACACCAACCCGTTTTATCCAGACACCTTTCAACTTTTCGACCCTGACCCCTGCACCGCCGGATAAGCAGCCGGCGGGGCAGGCGTCTTCAGGCTCCACCGGGCGGCTTCAACGTGCTGCTCTGGGCCAGATCCAGCAGCTCCCGGTTCGCAACGGCGAACATCGCAAAATCCGGGGCCTCCGTTGCATGCAGCTCAGTCAGCATTGATTCCCAGCGCTCAAGCAGCGGAGCCTCCTGCTCCTCCCACCGCTTCATGCAGGCCATCAGGTTGCGGTCCTCGCACATGTGACGAAGGGCGCCGACCGCCAGGGTTCGCTGCTGCCAGTCGAGATCTTCCAGGTAGGTATCCCGCGCCAGGGCCTGCCACTCGTTGTCCACTTTGGAGGCGAGGATCTGACTCGCAAACCAGTCGAGCTCCAGTCGCTCACCCATGAAGAAGTAGAGGTTGGCGACCTCCAACAGCGGCGCGTTGGTATCCGCCGCCGCGTGAATGATGCCGAGGGCGGTATAGGCCTGGTGGGTTCCCGCTATTTCTTTGGTGAGGTCCGGGTCGACACCCTGTTCCGTATAGTGATCGTGGAGCAACTGGTGCTGCTCCGCGGCCCGCCCTCGCAACATCGAGGGGAAGGCTTCACGGAGCTTGTCCAGCCCGGGCTTGAACTCGGGTATCAGCTGAGTCGGTGCGAGTTCGTGCCGGCGGTTACGCAGCAGCCAGCGCGTGGCACGCTTCACCAGGCGGACGACATTGAGCATCATCTCCAGCTGAACGCTGCTTGGCACCTGGTTGTCCAACGCTTCGATGCGCTTCCAGAGCGCCCTGAGAGAAAAGATTTCGACGACAGCGGTGTAGGCCCGGGCCACGTCCGCCACCAGCGCCCCGGTGGCCTTGCGCTGGCGCATGACGAAATTCAGACCCATGCGGTTGACCATGTCGTTGGCAATCTGCGTCGCCATGATTTCCCGGTGCAGGCGGTGCTCCTGGATATCCTCCTCATACTCTTCAGCCAGCCTCGGGGGAAATGCCGTCCTGACCGCGTTCGCGAGGTAGGGATCCCCGCCCAGGTCGGATTCCATCAGCTCTTCCTTGAGTATCGCTTTGCTGTATGAAATCAGCACCGAGAGTTCGGGACGGGTGAGCGCATTGCCCTGGACGCGGCGCTCCGCCAGCTCCTCGTCCGTGGGAATGAATTCGAGAGCGCGATTGAGCCGCCCCGTCTCCTCCAGCGAACGGATGAAGCGCCGGTATTCTCCACTGCGATCCTCAGACTGGAACTCGACGAGACTGATCGATTGCGACTGCCGGTAATTGTTCTGCAACACCAGGTGGGCGACGCTCTCCGTCATCTCCTCGAGCAGGATATTGCGATGCTTCTCCGTGAGATCGCCACGGGCGACCACCGCATTCAGGAGGATCTTGATATTGACCTCGTGGTCAGAACAGTCCACACCACCGGAGTTGTCGATAAAATCGGTGTTGGAACGACCCCCGTTGAGACCGTACTCGACCCGGGCGAGCTGGGTCATTCCCAGGTTGCCGCCCTCCCCGACCACGCGGCAGCGCAGATCGATGGCATCGACCCGCAAGCCGTCATTGGACTTGTCACCGACATCCGTATGGCTCTCACTGCTGGCCTTGACGTAGGTGCCGATCCCGCCGTTCCACAGCAGGTCCACCCGGGCGGTGAGCAGTTGCGAAATCAGTTCGTTGGGGGTGAGCTGCTCCACCTCGATGTCGAAGCGCCTGCGCATCTCAGCAGATACGGTGATCGATTTGGCGGCGCGGGAAAAGATACCGCCGCCGGCGGAGATCAGCTCGCGATTGTAATCCGCCCAGCTCGAGCGCGGCAGGTCGAACAGGCGCTTGCGTTCGGTGAAACTGGAGGCCGCGTCCGGTTCGGGATCGACGAAGATGTGGAGGTGGTTGAAGGCGGCCACCAGCCTGATGTGCGGGGAAAGCAGCATGCCGTTGCCAAAGACGTCACCTGCCATGTCGCCGATGCCGACCACGGTGAAATCGTTCGCCTGGATGTCCACGCCCATTTCCCGGAAATGGCGCTGCACGCAAACCCACGCCCCGCGCGCGGTGATTCCCATTTTCTTGTGGTCGTAGCCGGCGCTGCCCCCTGAAGCGAAGGCGTCACCCAGCCAGAAGCCATACTGTTTTGACAGGGCGTTGGCAATATCGGAAAAAGTCGCCGTACCCTTGTCCGCGGCCACCACCAGATAGGGATCTTCATCGTCCTTGGCGACAACATACTGGGGGCGCACGATACCCGCCTCCTTGCGGTTGTCGGTGATATCCAGCAATCCGCGAACGAACAGTTTGTAGCAGGCGATACCCTCCTGCTGGATCTCGTCCCGGGACATCCCTGGGCGGAGCTGCCGGGCGACGAAACCGCCCTTGGCGCCGACCGGGACAATAACCGCGTTTTTGACCTGCTGCGCCTTGACCAGGCCCAGCACCTCGGTGCGGAAATCCTCCAGGCGGTCGGACCAGCGCAGCCCCCCGCGGGCGACCTTGCCGCCCCGCAGGTGCACGCCCTCCACGCGCGGGGAGTAGACGTAGATCTCGTAGAGCGGCACTGGCTTGGGTATGTTGGGAATGGCGCTCGGCTTCAGCTTGAATGAGATATAGGGTTTCAGGGAGCCATCGTCCTCCTGCTGGAAGAAATTGGTGCGCAACGTGGCCTTTATCATCCTGACGAACTGGCGGATGATCCGGTCCTCGCCGAGATTGGGCACCTGTTCCAGGGACTCGAGTATCTTCTGTTCCAGTGCCAGTTCGCGCTGTCCCCGCCAGTCCTCGTCGCCGTCGAATACCGGCGAGAACCGCGTGAGGAAAAGCTCGACGATACTTGCGGCTATCTGCAGGTGATGCGCCATGGTCTCGGCGATGTAATTCACACTGTAGGGAAAGCGCACCTGCCGGAGATATCGGGCATACGCCCGCAGTACGGCGATTTCCCGCCAGCTGAGTCGCGTACCGATCAGCAGCCGGTTGAAGGAATCGTTCTCGGCCTCCCCAAACCAGATGCGTGCAAAAGCGTCCTCGAATTCACTCTTCACCTCGTCCATGACGATGTCGTGGGAGAGGGAGTAAATAAGGCTGAACTCCTGGATCCAGTAGGTCTTGCCACTTCTCGCCCGGACGCCGTAGGGTCGCTCGGTGACCACACGCAGGCCGAGGTTCTCCAGGATCGGCAGTACGTCGGACAGGGGCAGGCTCTCCTCGCTGTGGTAGAGCCGCAGGCGCAGCATCTCCCCGCCCTCTTCCAGCAGTCTGTAGAGACTCATGCAAAGCTCTTCACCGTTTATCAGGCGCAGGATTTTTTTGATGTCGAGCACGCCGATGCGCGGATCGAAATCGTCCCGGTAGCCGGGCGGAAAACCCGCCGCCAGCTCGCGCACAATCTGTTCGCCTTTCTCTTCCCCGAACTCCTCGATCAGGCGGAGCCGCAGGCGATCCTCCCAGTCCAGCGTGGACTGCACGATCTGTCCCTCAAGGTCCCCGGCGTCATACTCCAGCGGGACAGCCGGGTCGACGCGGATGACGAAGTGACAGCGCACCAGAATCGATTCCGAAAAATGTGTGGTGAATTCCGACTCCTCGGCATTGAAAGCCTCACAGAGAATTTTCTCGATCTTCTCACGCTGCTCCGTCGTGTAGCGGTCCCGCGGAATATAGACCAGGCAGTTCACGAATTTGCCGTGGGGATCCTTGCGCACGAAGAGACGCGTCTGGCGCCGCTCCTGGATGCGGTTAACCGCATTCACGGTTTCGTAGAGTTCCCGGATGCTGGACTGGAACAGCTCATCGCGCGGAAACAGTTCCAGCACCCGCATCAGCTCCCGGCTCTCGTGCTCCGCCCAGTCGATATTGGACAGCTCCATCACCCGCTGCACCTTGCGCCTCAGGATGGGTATCAGGCGCGGGTCCATGGTATACACGGAAGAGGTGTACAGACCGATGAAGCGGTGCTGGCCGATCATCTCGCCGTCCTTGTCGAATACCCGCACCTCGACGTAGTCCGGGTAGGTCAGGCGGTGTACCCGCGAGCGCTCCCTGGACTTGGCAAAACTGAGCTGTTTGCGCTGCAGTTCCTCCCTGGACATGGCGTTCAGGTCTGCGCGCAGATCCTCGATACCGCGCGTATTGCGGTGCCGCAAGAGCCCGAGACTGGCACTCGCGTCCAAATCGATGATAGGGGCGGACCCGCTGTGCTCCACCCGCAGGTATTCGTAGCCGAGCATGGTCATGTGTTCATGCTCGAGCCAGCCGAGAAAGGCGGCCGCCTCGTCGCGCAGCTCACGCGCCACGCACTCGCTGCCGCGAATCTCGTCGGAGGCCCGATGCAGGCGCTCACACATGGCGGGGAAGTCATCCACGACCAGCGCAACTTCATTGAGAATCTCGGCCAGGGTCTCGCGCAGTTCGTCGAGCTCCTCCGGTTTCGAGTGACGCCCTATCTCGAAATAGAGGAGCGCCTCCCCCGGATCGATGGCGTGGTCGCCCTCCGAGGTACCGTGGACGGCGAGCAGATTGCCGCCTTCACCGCGGGTGACTGCCAGGTTGGTGCTGGCAATGGTATGAATGCGCAGGTTGCGCCGGTTCAGCTCCCCGCGTACTGAAGCCGTGGTGAACGGGATGCCCCGGCAGAGTATGGCGAGCACAGTGTACTTGCTCTCCCAGCCATGGCTCTGGATCTCGGGATTGAAGACGCGAATCTTCGGCTCCTGCTCCGACCATTCCTGGAGAAAGCGGAGCAGACCGTAGAGACAGCCGTAAAGATTTTCCACCGATCGGCCGCGCATGTCCTCGGCCGGCAGGCGGCTGTAGAAAGCCTCGGCGAGGTTGTGAAGGGACTGGCGATCGATGGCGTCTGCACGTGTATCTATAAACTGAGTCAGTTCCTCCAGCAGGCTCTTTTTCATTATTTCCCAGGTCATGGAGTGTTCCTTGTTCGTTCCGGGGGTGGGGCTCAGACCGACTGATTTATGCTTTTAACTAAGTCTAGCGCAAACCCCGGAAGCCGTTGTAACCGGCCGGAACTTTTATCGCGGTCATAAGTCACACAAGACGTGTTTTCATGCTCTCGAAACAGACTGGACGCACCCTGAGGTTTCGCTACAATGCGTGCCTCTCCCGAGCGCCGGGAACCTGCCGCAGGCGGCGCTTTCACGACACCTCGAAAACGATCGACAGACACAGGAGTACGCGTGCCGAGCGCAGACGTGAGATCCCTGGAAGAGTGGCTAGGCCGGCAGATCATTGGCCAGAGCCACCTCATCGAAAGATTGATTATTGCCCTGCTGGCGGATGGTCACCTCCTTGTGGAGGGTGCCCCGGGACTGGCCAAGACCCGGGCCATAAAATCCCTCGCCGAGGGACTGGAGGGCAGCTTCCATCGTATCCAGTTCACCCCCGACCTGTTGCCGGGCGACGTTACCGGGACCGAGATCTACCGGCCCCAGGAGGCGAGCTTCCACTTTCAGAAGGGCCCGATTTTCCACAACCTGGTGCTGGCGGACGAGGTCAACCGGGCGCCGGCAAAGGTACAGTCCGCACTGCTCGAAGCCATGGCGGAGCGTCAGGTCAGCGTGGGCAGCGAGACCTACAGTCTGCCCGGGCTGTTTCTGGTTATGGCCACCCAGAACCCGATCGAGCAGGAGGGCACCTATCCCCTGCCCGAAGCACAGCTCGACCGCTTCCTGCTGCATGTCAACGTCGATTACCCCGACGCGGAGGCCGAGGCGGAGATCCTGCGCCTGACCCGGGCCGAAGCTGCCCGGGACCGGCAACCGGCACCGCAGCCACTGCGCCAGGAAGCCGTATTCAACGCCCGGAGGGAGGTGCTGGGCATGCACATGTCCACCCCCGTCGAGCAGTACATCGTGCAGCTGGTGATTGCCACCCGCACGCCGCAGGCCTATTCGGAGCAGCTGGCCGGCTGGATCGAGTACGGTGGCAGCCCCCGGGCCACCATCGCCCTTGACCGCTGTGCCCGCGCCCACGCCTGGCTGCTCGGCCGCGACTTCGTCAGCCCGGATGACGTTCAGGCGGTGGCAGCGGATGTGCTGCGCCATCGCCTGCTGCTCAGTTTCGAGGCGGAGGCCAATGGCGTCACCCCGGACCACGTGATCAGGGAATTGCTGGCCCTCGTCCCGGTGGGTTGAGCGGCGCGATGCACCTGGCAGACGTCAACTCGCCCGCGCGCGGCGCTTACACCGGCATCGATGACCTGATCGCCCTTCGCTTTCCCGCCCGGCAGCTGCGCCTGTCGCGCCGCAGTCGCGCGCTCAGCACGCTGGCGGGCCCGAACAAATCCAACTTCCGCGGCCGTGGCATCGACTTCGAGGAGGTGCGCAGTTACCAGCCCGGGGACGACATCCGCACCATCGACTGGCGGGTGACCGCGAGAACCGGCCAGGCCCACACCAAATTGTTCCGGGAGGAACGGGAGCGTCCGGTACTGGTGGCGGTGGACCAGCGGCCGGGCATGTTCTTCGGCTCCAGCCACTGTTTCAAGTCGGTGCTCGCCGCGCAGCTGGGCAGTCTGGTCGCGTGGAGTGCACTGGATGGCGGCGACCGTGTGGGCGGCCTGGTATTCAATGGCGCAGGGCACCGGGAGATCCGCCCGCGCCGCAGCCGCAAGACCGTACTCGCCCTGCTCTCCCATCTTGCGGAGTTCAACAATGACCTGCCGCTCGCCCCGGATGCGCCCCCCGGGAGCTTTGCCGAGACGCTGGCCAACCTGCGCCGCATCGCCCGCCCCGGCAGCAGTATTTTCCTGGTCAGCGACTTCAGCGGTGCCTCCGGCGAACACGCGCGCGAGCACCTGTTCCGGCTGGCACAGCACACGGAGATCACCGCGATCGCCTGTTCCGATCCGCTGGAGTCCGATCTGCCCGCGGCGGGTCGCTACGCCGTCACCGACGGGGTCGATCGCAGCGAGCTCCACACGGCAGACCGCGGCCTGCGGGCCGCCTATCGGCAGCGCTTTGAGGAGCGCATCGGGCAGTTGTCGCTCGATCTCCAGCGCCTCGGTATTCCCCTGCTGCGGGCCTGCACCGACCAGGCACCCTTTGGGCTACTGCAGCGTTTCTACGGGGAGAGCCGCCGGTGAATCCCTCCGACCCCCTCGCCGGCCTGCACCCGCTGCGCGAGCCGCCGCCGGTCGGTTGGTGGCCGCCTGCGCCGGGCTGGTGGCTGTTGCTCGCAGTGCTGCTCGCCGCTCTACTGGCCCTGGGCTGGCTGCTGCTTCGGCGCTACCGGGCGAGTGCCTACCGCAAGCGCGCTCTGGCGCAACTGCTGGCCCTGCGCGAGGAGCGGCTGGAAAGGGGGGACCCTGCCGGCTACCTGGCGGGCACCAACGCCCTCCTCAAGGGTATCGCGCTCCACGCCTGGCCGCGGGCGGAGGTGGCAGCCAAAAGCGGCGAGGCGTGGCTGGCGTTTCTCAACGACACCATGCCTGAAGGCGAGCGATTCGACCCCGAATTTGTCACGGCGGCCTACCAGAGAGAGTGCCCCGACATCGACCTGGAAGCGGTCCACCAGAGCGCCGTCACCTGGATCAGGCACCACAGGGCAGTGTCGTGATCGAGTGGCTCTGGCCCTGGATGCTGCTACTGGCGCCCCTGCCCTGGCTGGTCCGGCGACTCGCTCCTGCCGCAAGCAGCGAGTCCCCGGCACTGCGCGCCCCGTTCTTCGACGAGTGGCGGGAACTCAGCCGCGGCCAGTCCCGACCCGCGGTCGCTGGCGGCAAGCTGCCACTGATCGCCCTCTGGCTGGTGTGGCTGCTGCTCCTGCTCGCGGCGGCACGCCCGGTCTGGATCGGGGAGCCGATCGAGCTTCCCAACAGCGGCCGCGACCTCATGCTGGCGGTGGATATCTCCGGCTCCATGCGCATCGATGACATGCAGCTCGGCCAGAACCTGGTCCGCCGGATCGATGCGGTGCAGGCGCTCGGCGCCGACTTCATCGAGCGCCGCAGCGGCGACCGTTTGGGACTGATCCTGTTCGGCAGCAACGCCTACGTGCAGGCACCCCTCAGCTTTGACACCACGACGGTCAAGCGCTTCCTGCTGGAAGCCCGCATCGGATTCGCCGGGCAGGAGACGGCCATCGGTGATGCCATCGGCCTGGCGGTCAAGCGACTGAAAGAGCGGCCCGCCGAAAGTCGGGTCCTGATACTCCTGACCGACGGGCAGGATACCGCCAGTGCCGTGCAACCACTGGAGGCGGCGCGACTCGCCTCGGACCTGGGTATTCGCATCTACACCATCGGCATAGGTGCGGACGAGATGACCCTGCCGGGCCTGTTCGGCTCCAGCTTCGGCGCCCGCCAGGTCAACCCGTCGGCCGAACTCGACGAGCAGACCCTGCGCAGCATCGCCGACCAGACAGGCGGAGATTACTTCCGCGCGCGCAACCCGCAGGAGCTGGCCACTATCTACCAGGCACTTGACCGGCTCGAGCCGATCGAACAGGAAGCCGTCACCTACCGACCGCGCCAAGCGCTCGGTTACGTGCCGTTGCTGCTGGCGCTTGCCCTCAGCTTCGGCCTCGCCGCCCGCCACCTGTGGCAGGCCCGGCGGGGCGCGACAGCGGCGCCAGTGCGGGAGGCAGGCTGATGACCTTCCACCTGATGCGACCCGAATGGCTGTGGTGCCTGGTTCCCGCCGCGTTGCTGGCCCTGTACCTGTGGCGCCAGCGCGACCGCAGCGGCAGTTGGCGCGATGTCATTGCGCCGGAGCTGCTGCCGCACCTTCTGGGCCGGACCGATGGCGAGGGTGGCCGCAACTGGGTTCCCCTGATCCTGCTGGGCTGGGTGCTCGCCTGTGTGGCCGCCAGCGGGCCGAGCTGGAAAAAGATCCCGCAACCCCTGCACCAGAAAGAGGACGCACTGGTTCTGGTGCTGGACCTGAGCTACTCCATGAAATCGGCTGACCTGGCGCCCTCCCGCCTGGACCGCGCCCGGCAGAAACTGCTCGACCTGCTGGCGCAGCGCAGGGAAGGCCAGACCGGGCTCATCGCCTACGCCGGCGATGCGCACATCGTCACCCCCCTGACCGACGATGTGCCCACCATCGCCAACCTGTTGCCCGCGCTCGATCCGGACATGATGCCACTGCCCGGCAGCGAACCGGCGGCGGCGATGGAACAGGCCGTGGAACTGTTGCACTCCGCCGGTGTCCGCCGGGGTCGGGCGCTGCTGGTCACTGACGGAATTGCTGAAGACGACCGCCGGGCACTGGAAAACGTAATCCGGGGCAGCGGGCTGCAGCTCGCCATCCTGGGCGTCGGCACACCGACCGGCGCGCCCATCCCGCTGCCCAATGGCGGTTTCCTGAAGGACAGTTCCGGGGCGATCGTCATGCCGGGGCTGCAAGAGCAGCCCCTGCGGGAACTGGCAGCGACGACCGGGGGACGCTACCAGCGGATCCAGATCGACAACAGCGACCTGGACGACCTGCTCGCTGAATCCCCCTTCCCGGAGCGGGATGCGACGGTTGCCCTGGAGCGCACCACGGATACCTGGTACGACCAGGGACACCTGTTCATCCTGCCCCTGCTCCTGTTGGTGCTGGCCCTGTTCAGGCGGGGCTGGGTCTTCTGCCTGCTGCCGCTGCTGCTAGCACAGCCGCAGCCGGCGGCCGCCTTCGAGTGGCAGGACCTGTGGCTTACGCCCGACCAGCAGGGCCGGCAGGCGCTGCAGCGCGATGATCCGGCAGCGGCGGCCGACCTGTTCGAGAATCGCGACTGGGCAGGAACCGCGGCATACCGCAGCGGCGACTATGAAGGGGCCCTGGACCATTTTCGTCACAGCGAGAGCGCCGACGCCTGGTACAACCGCGGCAACGCCCTGGCTCGATCCGGCAGACTGGACGAGGCGATCGAGGCCTACCGGGAATCCCTGGCACTGGAGCCGGGGCGCGATGATGCCCGGGAGAATCTCGCATTGCTGGAGCAGCTCAAGCAGCAACAGGATCAGGAGCAGCAGCAGAGTAACGGGGGCCAGCAATCAGAGCAGGATCAGCAGCAGGGGCAGCAGAACCAGCAGCAGGGTAACGAGGGCCAGCGATCGGAGCAGGCCGGACAGCAGGGGCAGCAGAACCAGCAGCAGGGTAACGAGAATCAGCAATCGGAGCAGGCCGGACAACAGGAACAGCCGCAGGGGGAGCAGGGCTCACGGGGCAGCCGGCAACAGACGGGAGACCGGGAACAGCAGACGGACCCTTCCGGGCAATCACCGGCGCAGGCACAACAGGACCGGGACGCTGCAGGGGAAAACCCGGAGCAGCCTCCCGGGGATCCGCAACAGGCCAACCGACAGCCACAGGCCCGGCAACCAGGGGACGAGAGCGCACCGGAAGGTGAGGCGCGGCAGGCGGCAGCTTCTGCCCAGGCAGACCCGGAGCAGCAGGAACGGGAACAGGCAGTGCAACAGTGGCTGCGCCGTGTCCCCGACGATCCCTCCGGTCTGCTGCGCGAAAAATTTCGCTATGAGAGCCGCCAGCGGCAACAGCAGGGACGGGGGAGAGATGACGAGACCATCTGGTAACACGCTGGCAGCGCTGGTTGTGGCGGCCCTGCTGGCCATGGCGGCGACTGCGAGGGCGGAGGTCAGCGTCGCCGTCGATCGCAACCAGGTGGCCATCGGCGATACGCTGCGCCTCACCATTACCGCCACGGAGGACGGCGAGGAGGTCAGCGGCGCCGACCTCGGACCCCTCGAGAAGGACTTCGAGGTGCTGCAGCGCTCCACCCGGAGCCAGACCTCCATCGTCAACGGCCGGCGCTCCCATACGCGCCAGCTGCAGCTGGATATCACACCCCGGCGAGAGGGCGAACTGGAAATACCGGCGCTGCGGATCGGCCAGGCCGTCACCAGGCCGCTCCGGATCTCCGTCGGCCCGGCCCCGGCGCTCGCCGCGGCGGACGAGACGGTGCTGTTCGAGATGGAGGTCGATCGGGACAGCGTCTACGTGCAGGGACAGCTGATCCTCACCCTCCGCCTGCAGCAGGCTATCAACCTGGACAACCGCAGTATCAGCGACCTGCAGCTGGACAACGCCTTCGTGGTTCCCCTCGAGCAGAAATCCTTCCAGCGCACCGTCGATGGCCGTCCCTGGCTGGTTCACGAGGTGCGCTACGCCATCTTCCCGGAACAGTCCGGGACGCTCGAGATCCCGGCGCAGAGCTTCTCCGCCCGGGAGAGCGACCGGCGGCGCAGCATGTTCGATATCGGGCGTTCCGGCCGGGTGGTGCGGCGCACGGCCGGACCTGTTGCCATCGACGTCCTGCCCCGCCCGGACAGCTATCCCGCCACTACCTGGCTGCCCGCCCGCAACCTGACCATTCAGGAGCGGTGGTCATCGCCGCCGGAGCAGATGAAAGCGGGCGACTCGGTGACGCGCACCATCGAGATCCGGGGCGAGGGACTGCAGGGCGCGCAGTTGCCACCGATCCTGTTTCCCGCCACGGACGGCCTGAAATACTATCCGGACCAGCCGGTCATCAATGACGTCGAGGTAGGCACCGGCCTGCTCGGCACCCGGCGGGACAGCGCAGCCCTGGTGCCGACCAGAGCGGGGGAATGGAACATCCCGGAAATTCGCATACCCTGGTGGGACATCGAGTCCGGCGAGCTGCGCTACGCCGTCGTGCCGGCACGGCGTATCTCGGTCGCCCCGCCGGCGCAGCCCCACCACCCGCCGGCAACGGTACCGAGGGCCGATTCGCCGATCCCCGCAGCACCCGGTCAGGCGGTGCGCGGGGATGCGCTGCCCTGGAAAATTATCGCCGCGGCCAGCAGCATCGGCTGGTTGCTGACCATCGTCTACCTGTTGCTCAGGCGCCACTCAGACCTGAAGCGTGAGGAGCCGAACCGGGGCGGTGCCGGAAACGACTCCGAGCCTCGCGCTTTCCGGCAGGTGCTCTCCGCCTGCAAGGCCAACGACCCCCGCGCAGCGCGCCGCGCCCTCATCGACTGGGGCAACGCCCGGTTGCCCGACAGCGCCTTGCTCTCCCTTGCTCAACTGGGAGAGACCAGCGGCGATGCCGCTTTCGGGCGGGAGCTGGAGATTCTCGACACTGCCCTCTACAGCCCGGGGGCAGCGCACTGGGACGGAAAGCAGTTGGCGGACATCGTCAGCCGACTGCGCGGTTGCCGGCCGGCGGAGGCCGGGGAGGAGGACGGCTCGTTTCAGCTCTACCCCGGGACGACCTGAGGCTCGGCAGCGCCGACCTGCCCCGATATGCCATACTCTGCCGGAAGCCAGGCGTCCCCGGCGGCTGCCGCCGCGCGACCGTTCGCCGTCCATCTCGCACCGGACCGCAGGAGCAGCGAGCATTGCAAAGATGAAGAAGCCGTTGGTTACCAGCGCCGGTCTGCTCGCGCTGTTCGTCGCGGCGGCCATCATTCGCGGCAACAACGAGTTCCTGTTTTATGCCGGCACCCTGGTTTTCCTGGTAGGCGCGCTATTCGCTATAGATCGCTACTTCGATTTTTCCGGGATCGCCCTGTGGGGCTTCAACCTTTGGCTGCTGATGCACCTGCTGGGCGGGATGGGCAGCATCGACGGGACCCGGCTTTACGACGTCATGCTGTGGCCACTGGTGGGGGAGCCTTACAATATCCTCAGGTATGACCAGTTCGTCCACGTGTTCTGTTATTTCGTCATCGCGATGCTGGTGTGGGAAGCCCTGTCCCCGTCCCTGGCCGGCGGTCACAGGCCGGCGCTTCTGGCGCTCACGGTTCTCGCGGCGGCCGGCATCGGCAGCCTCAACGAGGTCATCGAATTCGCCGCTGTCGTCATCCTCAACAGCACCGGCGTGGGCGATTACACCAACACAGCCCTCGACCTGGTCGCCAACCTCATCGGCGCGGTGGCAGGAGCCTCGTGGAAGGCCTCGACGACAGGACACTAGCGGCAGCCTGACAAGCCGCCGTCGATGGCCAGAATCTGGCCGGTCATGTAGGCGCCTGCCCGGGAGCAGAGAAAAATAGCCAGACCGCCGATGTCTTCCGGGGTGCCGAGCCGGTGCAGGGGAATATCCCGCAACATCGCCTTCGTGGCGGCATCGTCCTGGAGCACGTGCTTCGTCATGCTGGAGGGGAAGAATCCCGGTGCGATGACGTTGACGGTGATATTGTCCTCGACAAGCTCCGCCGCCAGCTCCCGGGAAAGGTGGTGAATGGCCGCCTTGCTCGCGGTGTACGAGAAGGCCTTCAGGCGAGACACGGTCTCTCCTGCCACCGAGCCTATGTTGATGACACGCGCCGGCGCTTCGCGGTCCGCCTGCCCGCCTGCCCTGAGGGCTGGCAGCAGTTCGCGGATCAGGGTAAAGGGAGCCTGCACGTTGACCTCCATCACCCCCGGCCATGCCGAATCGGGAAACGCCTCCAGCGGCGCACCCCAGGTTTTGCCGGCGTTGTTGACCAGGATATCCAGATGCTGCTCACGCTCTTTGAAACGCCCGGCCAGGGCCACCACGTTCTCAGGCGTATCCAGCTCCCCCGGCAGGGCGAGGCAGGTCCCGAACTCGCTCATCTCTCGAGCTGCCTCTTCACAGGCCGCCGCCTTGCGCGAGGTCACGTAAACCCTGGCGCCGCCGCGCACCAGGGCCTCGCTGATCATGCGGCCCAGTCCCCGGCATCCGCCGGTGACCAGCGCGGTCTTGTCCTTGACGCTGAATAAATCTGTCATTGTCGTGTTTCCCTCTCGTTCATGAATGCGATTGTGTCGATCGCGGCCGCTGGCCGGGCAGGCTACCCAGCGCGGGGGCTGGCGCGCGCAAGGAGCGTGTCCAGGTCGACGCCCCGCGGCAGCGTGCCGAAATTCCTGTCCCCCGCCTGGCCGAGGCGGGAGGCGATAAAGGCATCGGCGACGGCGCTGTTACCGGCGCGCAGCAACAGGCTGGCCTGCATGGTCAATGCAAGCTGGTCGACGATGCGGCGGGCGCGGTATTCCACCTGATCGCTGTCGGCGAGCGCCCGCTGCACCCCCTCAACGGCCGCATCGAGCACACGGTCGGCGCCCTGGGTGGTCGCCAGCTCCGCGTACCACGCCTCCAGCACCTCGGGACTGCGGCTCAGTGCGCGCAGCATGTCCAGCGCCTGCACGTTGCCCGAGCCCTCCCAGATGGCGTTGATGGGTGCGTCCCGGTAGAGACGGGCCATGATGAAATCCTCGGTCACCCCATTGCCGCCCAGGCACTCCATCGCCTCGTAGGCATGGAACGGCGTGCGTTTGCAGATCCAGTACTTGCCGGTGGGCAGGCCCAGACGCAGGAGCAGTTTCTCGTGCTGGTCGCCACCGGCCGCCAGGGCCCTGTCCAGTGCCTCGCCCATTCGCATGGTCATGGCGAGGGAGCCTTCGACCTCGAGCTGCAGGTCCGCCAGCACGTTGCGCATCAGCGGCTGGTCGATCAGGCGCTTGCCAAAGGCGCTGCGCCCGAGGGCGTGATTGGTGGCCTGCGCAACGCCCTGGCGCTGGGCCGCGCTGGAGCCGATCATGCAGTCGAAGCGTGTCATGGCCACCATTTCGATGATGGAGGGGACTCCGCGCCCCTCCTCTCCCACCATCCAGCCCAGGGCGCCGCGCAGCTCGATTTCCGACGAGGCGTTGGCCACGTTACCCATCTTGTTCTTGAGTCGCTGCACCTGGATCGGGTTCTTGCTGCCGTCCGGCCGCCACCGCGGCACCAGGAAACAGCTGAGTCCGCCCTCGGATTGGGCGAGCACGAGGAAGGCGTCGCACATCGGCGCGGATGTGAACCACTTGTGGCCCACCAGTTCGTATATCTCGCCGGGACCGGCGCCCGCGACCGCCCGTGCGCGGGTGGTGTTGGCGCGCACGTCCGAACCGCCCTGCTTTTCGGTCATGCCCATGCCAATGGTGACGGCCTGCTTTTCCGTGTGCGGGACATTGCGCGGGTCGTAGGCCCTGGTCAGGACTTTGGGGAGCCACTCGTCGCCCACTGCCGGTGTGAGCCTGAGGGTCGGGACAGCGGCAAAGGTCATGGTGACAGGGCAGCCATGACCGGATTCGACCTGGGCCTGCATGAAGTACCTGGCGGCCCGCGCCACGTGGGCGCCGGGCCCGGGCTCCTCCCAGGGTGAACTGTGCAGCCCGTTGTCGAGGGCGAGGGCCATCAGCCGGTGATAGGCATCGTGGTAACGCACCTGGTCGACCCGGTAGCCCTGGCGATCGTGTGAATGGAACTGCGGCTTGAACTCGTTCGCCAGGAAACCCCATTCCCAGGTCTGCCCGGCGCCGCAGCGCGACCCGTGGGCGGCGATGTCCGCCTCGGCCCAGCCGGCACCGTGGCGTTGCACCGCTTCGCGCAACGCCACGTCAGATTTGTAAAGGTTGTAATCCAGCAGGGGATCGGACTGGTTGAAAACCTCATGGGTATCGGCCAGGTGATCGAGGGAAAAAGCGCCGGAATCGGTGGTCATGCGGGCATCCTCGCTATAACGTCAAATTCAATGATAGCACTGCCACCACGGCGGCGAACACCGCGCAGCCGGTGTCTCCCCGACCGGGAGTGGCCGCCTGGCATTTCCGCTGGTGTCCGCCGCGCCCGCTACTGCTATCCTACACCCTCCACTGAGGGAGACGGTGAACATGACTGCAATGACCAGACTTCCAGCCCTGCTGATCCTGCTGGCTTCGCTGTGCGCCTGCAGCAGCCCCTCGTTCAAGGAGGATGCCACCGGCGAGTTCGCCGATCAGGGGCTGTACCCCGTGCGTGCCACCGGCTTCGACGAGGTCCACGCCAAGCCGGAGGCAAACCTGCCCGGATACAGCGCGGTGAACATCGAGCCGCTGACGCTGGACAACACCCGGATCACAACCACCGGTGGCTCCGGTACCCTGGGGCGCGACTGGCAGATGACGCCTGAGCGGGAAACCCGATTGCGAACTGACTGGGCCGCCGCCATGGACCAGGCCTTCTCCGGCTACGGACAGGCGCAGGACGACGGGAAGGTGCTGAGAATCACATCGGAGCTGACGCGGGTGATGCAGGGCAGCAAATCCCTTTCGGGGACGACCGCCACCGGGGCACCGGCCATCGGTTCGACCGACAGCGCCGACATTTACATCGAGTTCCGGCTCACTGACGAGGCCAGTGGCGAACTGCTGGCGGTGATACGCGACATGCGCACCGTACCCGCGCCCCAGTGGTCGCGCGCGGGGGGTATCGGCATGATCAACCTGTTCCGCAACTGGGCCGCACTGCTCCATACCCGCGTGTCGGAAAGGTAGACCCGCGCCGGGATTCACTCCTGCAGGGATTTGTCCACCACCTCGAACACATCCGGTGACAGGCCCGGCAACTCGGCCAGGCGCTGCAGTTCGGCCCGCATCAGCACCTCCCGCCCCGTGTAATGGCGCCACCGGGTCAGCGGGGTCAGCAGCCGTGCCGCGATCTGTGGGTTGATGGCGTTGAGTTCCGCCACACGGTCTGCCAGGAAGCGGTAACCCTCCCCGTCCGGCCGATGGAAGTTGACCGGATTCTGGTTGACGAAAGTACCCACCAGGGCGCGCACCTTGTTCGGATTGCGCAGGTCGAAATCCGGGTGCGAGAGCAGCGCTGTCACCCGCTCCAGGGCCCCTTCCTGGGGCATGGCCGCCTGTACCTGCAGCCATTGGTTGACGACCAGCGCCTCGTGGCGCCACTGCCGGTAGAACGACTCCAGGGCGGCTTCCCGGGCAGAGGGGTCGCCGCGAAAGGCGATGACCTTCAGGGCGGCGAGCCGGTCGGTCATGTTGGCAGCTGATTCAAACTGCCGTGCCGCGAGGTCCAGGTACTGGCGATCCGCGCTGGCGAGAAAATCGAGACAGGTGTTACGCAGGCTGCGGGCGGCGATCTGGCCGGCTTCCGGCGCATAGGGCTCCGTGCTGGCCAGGCGGTCGTAGCGCCACAGCAGCCCCTCGCTGCAGGTATTGCCCACGGCGACCTGCGCGGTCTCCCGCGCCCGGTGTATGGCGTCCACATCGGCCCCGCCCCCGCGCGCCGCAAGTTCCGCCAGATAGCTCTCGCCGGGCAGTGCCAGCATGTCGGCCACCATCGCCGCGTCCAGAGACTCATCGGCGAGCAGCACGCTGCAGGCATCGGTGTACAGCGACTCCACGGCGACAGTCTCACCCCCCTGCAACTGCCGCTGAACCTGCTGGATCACCCGGACGGCCAGGGCCTGGGCAGAGTCCCAGCGCACGAATCCGTCGTCGTCCCTGCTCATCAGGGCACAGAGATCTTCCGTGCTGTACTCGTAGTCCAGCCGCACCGGGGCGGAGAAGCCGCGCAGCAGGGAGGGCACGGGGCGCTCGCCGACATCCTCGAAGGTAAAGGTCTGCACCGGCTTGTCCACCACCAGCACCCGGTGTGTGTTGTCCCCGGTCCCGGGCTCGGGGCGCTCATCCGCCAGGTGCAGGGGCAGGTTGCCCGCCTCCCCCAGCAGGCCCATGGCCAGGGGGATTACGAAGGGTTGCTTGTCTGGCTGGCCGGGTGTGGCTGGACAGGATTGAGTGACGTGCAGGGTATAGCGCCCGGCATCGGGGTCGTACTCGTCCTTCACCGTCAGCAGCGGCGTGCCCGCCTGGGCGTACCAGTTCCGGAACTGGCGCAGATCCACGCCGCTCGCCTCCTCCATGGCCAGCACGAAGTCTTCGCAGGTGACCGCCTGGCCATCGTGGCGCTCGAAGTAGAGATCCGCGCCGCGGCGGAAGCGTTCCGGGCCGAGCAGGGTGTGGATCATGCGCACGACCTCGGCACCTTTCTCGTAGACAGTGAGCGTGTAGAAGTTGTTGATCTCGATATAGGAGTCGGGACGCACGGGGTGTGCCATCGGCCCCGCGTCCTCGGCAAACTGGGCGGTGCGCAACAGGGTCACATCCTCGACCCGCTTGACCGTGCGCGACCCCATGTCCGCCGAGAATTCGGCGTCCCGGAACACGGTGAAGCCCTCCTTGAGGCTCAGCTGGAACCAGTCGCGGCAGGTCACGCGGTTGCCGCTCCAGTTGTGGAAGTACTCGTGGGCCACGATGGCCTCCACGTTCTGGAAACCGCGGTCAGTGGTGGTCTCCGGGCAACAGAGCACACAGGAGGTATTGAAGATATTGAGGCTCTTGTTCTCCATGGCGCCCATGTTGAAGTCGTCCACAGCCACAATGTTGAAAATGTCCAGGTCGTACTCCCGGCCGTAGACCTCCTCGTCCCAGCGCATCGCTTTTTTGAGCGAGCGCATGGCGTGGTCGCATTTGCCGAGGTCTTTCTCGTCGACGTAGATTCGCAGGGTGACCTGCCGGCCGCCGCAGGTCTCGAAGTGGTCCTCGATATGGGCCAGGTTCCCGGCTACCAGGGCGAACAGGTAGGCGGGCTTGGGAAAGGGGTCGTGCCAGGTGGCCCGGTGCCGCCCGTCCGCCGAGTGCGCCGTATCCACAAGGTTGCCGTTACTGAGCAGCACCGGGTAGCGCTCGCGCTCCGCGTCGACAGTCACCGTGAAGACTGACATCACATCCGGGCGATCGAGATAATAGGTGATCCGGCGAAAACCCTGTGCCTCGCACTGGGTGCAGAACATGACGCGGGACTTGTACAGCCCCTCCAGCGATGTGTTTTCCTGGGGACGAATCCGGGTCTTGCAGGCGACAACACACTGATCGGGTACGTCGAAGAGCACCAGTGAGTCCGGGCCGACCCGGTACTCATCCTCGCCGAGTTCGCGACCATCCACGGCCACGGCAAGCAGCTCCAGCCCCTCCCCGTCCAGCTCGAGCCGGCCGTCGTCAGGGCCCTCCCCGCTGCGCAGCAGATAGAGACGGGACGAGACCAGCGCGCACTCCTCGTGCAACTCCACGTGCAGTTCGGTGCGGTTGATCAGGAAAGTCGGCGGCTGGTAATCCTTCAGGTAGATGGTTCCCGGTTTTGAGTCTCGCATGATCTGCCTCAGTTCAGTTGCAGCGACAGCTGATAGCCGCCGTATTTACGCATGTTGATCACCCCGGTATCGAAAATGAGATACTGGCCCTTGATACCTGTCAGAGTCCCGCCCACGGACGGTGTCTTGTCGAGATTGAAGGACCTGACCTTCACCGGATACTCGAGCACCGGATAGGTGATGCGTGTCTCCTCTGCGCCGGCCAGCTCCGTGATCGACTGCAGCCCATAGGCCTGCCGCAGCCCCTCTATATCCGCCTTACACTCGGCGACCAGGCGCTCCCGCGCCGCCTCCAGATCACAGGGGTCGGCGTCTCCTTTCAGCATGGCCTGCCAGTTGGTCTTGTCGGCGATATGGTCCTTGAAGAGGTGCTCCACCAGGCCCGAATGGTGGCGGGTGTCTACCCGGAAGATGGGCTGGGCCTGGGTCGCACCCTGATCCATCCAGCGAGTGGGCACCTGGCTGCCCCGGGTGATACCGACCTTGATTCCAGACGTATTGGCGAGATAGACGATGTGCTCGATCATGCAGTGGGTGTCCCCCCACTCGGGCTCCCGGCAGGTGCCTGCGGCGTAGTGACATTTCTCGGGACTCACGATGCAGCTGTCACAGCGCGCCAACCGCCTGAAACAGGGGTAGCAGTAGCCCTGGTTGAAGCTCTTGCTGGTCTTGCGGCCGCAGTGGATACAATTGATTTCTCCGAGAAAGTCGAGCTGCAGGCTCTGGCCGAGATAGCGGTTGAGGGGCACCTCCTCCTCGTCCAGTACCATCGCGTACTGCACGGGATCGGACAGGTTGGTTTTCATCTTGCGCACGGCGCCGCGCGCCAACAGCTCTGCCAAGCGGCTCTCCTATTTCCAGTTGAGGGGCGTTTCCGGCGGCTCGTCGCAGGTCTCGCCGGACTTGTGCCCCTTGTCGATGTAACCCACCCGCTCGGGTTCCTGCAGGTGTGCCTCACCCCAGGCGATGATGGCCTGCATGGCATGCTCGCGCTGGTCTCGCGTGACGGGCCTGCCATCCGGCCACTTGCCGAGTTCCACCGCCCGCTTCAGGCTCCGGTAGATCTCCGGCGTCATGGCCTCGATCATCTGCTTGTAATGCATGACGTTTTCCACGATGAAAGCGGCAAATTATACGCGCTTTCCCCCGTGTTTCCATGCAGGCAGGCGCCGCGCCGGGGGTCTGAAAGGCCGCTTCGAGCGCCGGATAGTCCGGAAAGCCGGAACTTTCACGGGTGCCACGGCGCGATCCGGGGTAGACTGGCGGGAACTTCCACGACACGAGGCGCCCCTATGCTGGGTAAATATTTTCCGTTCCTGGCCATCGCTGCCGTGGGCTACTGGTACTGGTCCGGGCCGTACCAGAATGGCAGTGAAGGCAATTACGCGAAACAACTTGCCGAGAATGAGGCGGCGATGGAGCGTTGCGTCCGCCGGGAGGCCTCCATGACGGCTGCCGCCGGCATGGCAGGCGCGCCGGTGGGCGGCGGAGATGCGCAGTCACTGTGCGCCCGGGAGCTCGGGCTCACCCTGCGCGACGGGCAGTGGCACCGGACGTCGGTGGACGAAATGGGCAACTAGCGGGACTGACAGATAATACTATCAGGGGGAAATGATCATGTTTGGCAGATTGTTGACGCTGGCGCTGCTGGTCGGGATCGGGTACTGGTACTGGTCCGGACCCTACCAGGCCAGGGTCAATCCCGACTATGAGCAAAAACTGGAACAGAACGCCGAGGCGATGCGCCTCTGCATTCGCGGCAAGAATTACAAAAGCGGCAGCACCGGAATGAGTGGAGGTGACCCCGAGGAGATCTGCGCCAGGCAGCACAACCTCTACCGCCACGAGGACGGGCGGTGGCACAGCTACGATGACGTCCGGGAGCGTCCCTGAGCACAACTGCTCCCGCCCGCGGCCCCGGTTCAGGGCGCAGGGTCCCCGCTCAGCCGGGAGAGCAACCCGAACGCCGCGCCGAGCACCACACCGCACAATAGACCGCCCAGGTGTGCGGCATTGGCGACGGCACCGAATCCCAGCACCTCCACCACCCCGAGCATACAGACCACCAGCCATCCCACCATCAGCACGATAATGGCGGGCGCGGGCCGGATCGGCCAGCGCGGCTGCAGCAGCGGCGCCACCCAGGAAAAGCCCAGCAGGCCGTAGACCACGCCCGACATGCCGCCGAACAGGCCGGGGCCGCCAAAGGCGAACTGGCTGGCGTTGGAGACCAGGGCAATGACCAGGAACAGCAGCAGCATATTGAGCTGCCCCATCACCCGCTCCACCCGTGAGCCCAGTTCCCAGAGCCAGAGGCCGTTGAACACGATATGCAGCCAGCCGAAATGAAGGAAGACCGGCGTAATGAGTCGCCAGTACTGGCCCTGCGAGGTCGTAAAGACGGGCCTGCCGTTGACCACGTCGAAAGGCGTGAACGTCAGCTGCGACAGCCACCCCAGCGGCGCCCCGAGGTAAAACAGCAGAAAGCCGGCGATGCTGAGGAGAATCAGGGCGATGGTCACCGGTGCGCTGCGCCACGGAACCGCGCTGTTCAGCGGCTGCCCGGGTCCCTTGCCAGTCAGCTCGATGCGGACCTCGCCGGCACGCCAGGCCCGGTAGAGTTCCCTGACGGTCTCGACCTCACGGGCATTCCTGACCTCGAGCACCTGCCTGCCCTGGTCCTCGAATACCCGGTGAGCCACCCCCCGCTGGTAGAGCAGCGCGCTCAGGGGCAGCAGGTCCTCCTCAACGTCCACGTTGAGCGCTGGGTGGAAGTCCGCCATCAATCGACCAGTGCGTTGCTCCAGCGCAGTTTGTCCCTGCAGCTGGCGTAGAAACTGTGCCCGAGCGGGTGCAGCAGGGTGAGGCTGTAGGGCTTTTTGCGGACGTGCACGGAGTCACCCGGTCGCGCCGTCATGTTGACCTGGCCGTCGCAGGTTACGGGCGGATGAATGCGGTTGCGGGCGAGGATATCGAGGCGTATCTCTGAGTCCCCGTCGACCACGATGGGACGGCTGCTCAGCGCATGGGGAAACATCGGCACCAGTACGATGGCGTTCAGGGCGGGGTGCATGATGGGGCCACCCCCCGAGAGCGAGTATGCGGTCGAGCCCGTGGGGGTGGAGACGATAAGTCCGTCGGCCCGCTGGCGGTAGACGAAGGTGTCGTTGATGTAGAGCTCGAACTCGATCATCTGGGCCGACGTGCCGGAGTTGACCACCACGTCGTTTAGCGCGTCGGCGCGCCCCACGATGTGGTCACCGCGGTGGACATCGGCATCCAGCAGAAACCGGTTCTCGCTCGTGTAATGGCCGTCGAGCACCGCGGGCACCTGCTGGCCGATTTCGTCCGGCGAGATGTCCGTCAGGAAACCGAGACGGCCGCGGTTGACGCCGAGTACCGGCGTTTCGTATTTGGCGAGGGTCCGGGCCGCGCTGAGCAGGCTGCCGTCTCCACCGGCGACGATCACCAGGTCGGCCTCCTGGCCGATCTCGTCCCGCGAGGCGACGCGCTTTCCGTGATCCGGGGCCAGCTCGACCAGGCGCTCCTCGAGAATCACCTCGAGTCCCCGGGCATCCAGCAACGCCAGCAGCTCCTGCAAAACTTGGTCGAGCCCTTCCTGCTGGCTGCGGCCCACCAAACCGATCGTCTTAAAGGATCCCTGCATGTCGCTCGCGTCACGCCCCCGGAGGACTGGTATTATAAACACGAATGTACCGGGACGCGCAGTGATCTCCATCTACCCCTTCCAAACCCGGGAAGTAAGGGACCTCGCCTGGGCCTGCTTCTCGCCTCCCCTGCTGCACAGCGCCGGGCTGGCGGGGGCGGGCGAGAACCTGAGCAACTGTGCCCTGGGGCTGACAGATGCCCGCCGCGCGTGGCTGGACCGGCTGGACCGTGATCCAGGCCCGCTGCTGGCGCACCTGGCCGAGCGGCCAGGTGCGCGCCTCGGGATCTATTTCTAGCGCCTCTGGCACTTCTTCCTGGCCGAGGATCCCGCCGGTGACCTGCTCGCCCATAACCTGCCGGTGCGGGAGGGCGGAAGGACCATCGGTGAATTCGATTGCCTCTACTACTGTCGCGATCGGCGCCGCCCTGTTCACCTTGAGCTGGCGGTGAAATATTATCTGGGGTACAGGGACGACGCCCTCCGGGGCGCCGGAGCGTGGCTCGGACCCGACAGCCGCGACAGACTCGACCTGAAGGTCGCGCACCTGATGGGCAGCCAGATCAGACTCGGTGATCACCCCGCCGCCAAGGCCGAACTGCAGCGCCTGGGTATCGCCGGCCTCGCCAAAGAGGTCGAGATCAAGGGTGACCTGTTCCAGCCCCGCTACGCTCCGTTGCCGCCCCCGCGCGGGTTCAACAGGGATCGGCGCTTCAGCTACTGGCTGCGTTGCGCCGGGCTTGCGGAGCACCTCACCAGCATGGACTGCAACCGTTTTTTCGTCCTGCCCCGTCTCTCCTGGCTCGCCCCGAGCGTTACACCTCCGGAAGAATGCGATAACCGAGACAACCTGCTCCGGCGACTCGACCGGCATTTCTCGGTTCACCGGCAACCACAACTGGTAGCCTCGCTGGGCCCGGATGGCAGGGAGTGCGAGCGTTTCTTTGTCACCGACAGCCGCTGGCCCGACCGGCAAGAACCCTGAGGGCGAACGGGAGAATGTCACGGGGCCAGCCAGCGGAAGCCCCGTCGGCCCTGCAGACCACCGGTATGGATCGCCAGGACGGGCTCTCCCGGCTGCGCCGGCGCGTTGCGCAGCTGCGCGTGCAGCGCATACAGCATCTTGCCGGTGTAGACCGGCTCCAGCGGCACGCCATGAACCCGCTCGAACGCGAGTATGAATTCACGCAGCCCGGGGCTGACCCGGCCGAACCCCCCGCAATGATGGTCATGCAGGACAGACCACCGGGCCGATGCTGATTCCCCGCAGGACAGCACTGCGGCGTCGATACGGTGTTCGAGATCTGCCGCCCCCCTGAGAGCGGCTATGCCGGTGATGTCGTAGCGCTCGTCGAGCCCGCTGGCCAGCCCCGCCAGGGTGCAGCCGGTACCGACGGGCAATACGATACGCCGCGCCGCCGGTGCGGCCTGCCTGACCAGGTCTGCGATAGCCATGCACCCTTTCACGCCGGCCGGGCTGGCTCCCCCCTCCGGAATCACCAGGCATGGCGCGAATCGACGTTCGATGATCTCCAGGTACTCCGGCTCGTTTCTCAGGCGATAAGTCGCGCGGGAAACCCTTTCGATGCGCATGCCCCAGCGCCGGGCGTCCGCCAGCGTGGCGGTCTCCGCCTCGGTCGGCTCGCCGCGCACCAGACCGACCGTCTCCATACCCGCCTCCCGACCCGCTGCCGCGAGGGCGTGGAGGTGATTGGACCAGCCGCCACCAAAGGAGACCAGGCGGCCGATGCCGCGCCGCCGGGCGTCGGCGAGCGTACCCCGCAGCTTGAACGACTTGTTGCCGGGGGCAAGCCCCCCGATCCGATCAAGGCGCAACAAAGTGATATTGCCCATCCGGACGCCGAGCACGGGCGTATCGTCAAGCCGGGTAATCAGTTGCCTCATGGGCGAGGATCGCCTCTCGCTAGAGACACACGTTCCCGCGCAACCGTGCGCCTGATTTGCCCCGTGCTATTCTGCATTTATTGCCAACCCGGAGAAAGCCATGCTGATTGTCCACCATCTCAATAATTCACGCTCGCAACGCGTCCTCTGGCTGCTGGAGGAACTGGACGCGCCCTACGAGATCAGGCGCTACCAGCGCGACCCTGAGACCAATCTCGCACCCCCGGAACTCGAGGCGGTGCATCCCCTGGGCAAATCGCCGGTGTTGAGTGACGGCGAGCGCACGGTTATCGAATCCGGCGCCATCATCGACTACCTGCTGCGCCGGCACGGGGGCGGCAAGCTGCTCCCGCCGGCCGCGAGCGAGGAGTATGAACAATACCTGCAGTGGCTGCACTATGCCGAGGGGAGCGCGATGCTGCCACTGATGCTGCGGATGTACACGGCGCGCCTCCCGGACGGCGGCGCGGCCCTGCAGCCACGGATCAACGATGAATTGAACCGCCACCTGGGCTATCTGGACAGATCACTGGAGGGCGTCGACTGGTTCGTCGGCAACACCTTCTCCGGTGCCGATGTACAGCTGTCGTTCGTCGCGGAGATCGCACCGCTGTTGCACACCCTCGAGCCCTTCCCCAACCTGGCCGGGTTCCGGGACCGCATTCACGCGCGGCCCGCCTACCAGCGTGCGCTGGCCAAGGGTGGGGAGTATGCATTCGGCCCCGCCACCTGACCGCGTTCCCGGGGAGGTCCGCTTCGGGCTCGCCTCTGACACGCACGCAAGGCGTCCCGGTATTCGCAACCCCGAGCCGGGCGGGACTTTCCGGCACCCGGGTGACGCCGCCGGGCAGGGTTCAGGCCAGGCCCACGTTATTCCTGGCCAGCACCTGCTCGGCGCGGTAGCTCGAACGCACGAACACGCCGGAGACGACCTCGAGGAAGCCCTTCTCCAGGCCCCACTGACGATATTGCTCGAACTCTGCCGGGCTGACGTAGCGGTCGATGGGGTAGTGATTGGCGGTGGGCTGCAGGTACTGACCGAAGGTCAGGATATCGACCCCGGCCTCGCGCAGGTCGCCCATGCACTCCAGGATCTCGGCATCGGTTTCGCCGAGGCCCAGCATCAGGCTGGTCTTGGTCAGGACATCGGGGCGGTAGCGCTTGGCATGGGCCAGCACCTCGAGGGTCTGCCCGTAACCGGCCCGGGGGTCCCGCACCGGATGGGTCAGCCTTCGGACCGTTTCCACGTTCTGGGCGAATACCTCGATACCGGAATCGACCACCGTCTCCACGTCCCGGGCAACCCCGAGAAAATCCGGCGTCAGCGCCTCTACCGCCGTCTCCGGGTTGACCGCCTTGACCCGCCTGACACAGGCGGCGTAGTGCCCCGCCCCACCATCGGCAAGGTCGTCCCGATTGACGGAGGTGAGCACCACGTACCTGAGGCCCATCAACTGCACTGAGCGGGCCGTATTGTCGGGTTCTTCGGGATCGAGCCAGCCGCGGGGGTTTCCCGTGTTGACCGCGCAAAAGCGACAGGCCCGGGTGCAGACGTCGCCCATCAGCATGATGGTCGCTGTGCCGGAACTCCAGCACTCGCTCATGTTCGGGCACTTCGCCTCTTCGCAGACGGTGGCAAGCCCGTGCTGGTGGACAATACCCATGACCTTTTCATAGGTGGCTCCACCCCTGACACGGATCCGCAGCCAATCCGGCTTGGCCAGCCGCTCCCCGCCGCGGCTGGCGGCCTTGATCCCGTCCTTTATCGCGGTGATACCCTTCTCGTTGACGAACTTCTCGCCACTCGCTATCTGAACTGCCGGTATTAGATCTTTGGGCGGCACGTACCAATTCCTCAGACAAAAGCTGGATCATAAGTATAAACGATCCATGAACGGCCGGGCAGCGTGCGTCCGCCCTGTGTCACAGCTGCTTCACGTCGATGAGTTCGGGCTCACTTTCCAGGTCGACCGATTCAGCCGCCTGCTTGAATTCGCAGAGGGCGTGATTCCACAGGACGTCGTGAATGAACTCGGGAAAAAACAGCCTGAACAGGCGCCAGTAGATGCGACTGAGTATCGTCCTGCCCCGCGCATAATCGAAGGCCAGGTAGATCGTCACGTAACAATGCCCGGGGGTACCGGGCTCTACTTCGAAGAAAAAAAGGCCGCCGTGGGCAAAACCGTTCCGCACCCTGTAGACGATCCGGGCGTCATCCGTCACAGCCAGTTGCTTGATAGAGAAAGAGATGAGGCCGCCGAGTATCCTGTAATTGATCACGCTGCCGGGTTGTAATGGCTGGCCACGGATCCGGTTGATCGCCACCCAACGCGGCTTGAGATAGGGACGGTCCGGCTCACCGAACCGGCCCAGCAATCGCCGCGCAACGTCGGGATCGGTTCTCAGGTGAATGGTGTAAATACACTCGAACTCAGATCGGCGCCCCTTTAAAAAATCCGCGCGTTTCAGTTTGAGCCCTTCGCGCGGCACGGCTGTAGGAAAACGCCCGATTCCTGACCAGTCGAGTCCGAAGAACCGCTCGGCCAGCCAGTTGCGCAGCGTCACATACACCCCGCCCGACAGGATCTGCCAGAGGGTAGAGGGCTTTAGCATCGACCAGGCGATATTTTCGTAGGAGTCATCGCCACTGGAGATTCGCCAGAAAATACTGCCGAAATCCCTCGCGTCAGACGACTTCTGTTTCAACTCGCTGGTGTAGGTCTGGTAGATCACGCGGCTGAGGTATGGGCTGGTGAAGAACCAGCGGTAGAGAAAGAAGATGACCATTGCGAACCGGTTATCCCGGCGGTACCGCGAGACGATCGTGTTGAAGCCGGCCTCCATGGAGTGATCGTCGATGCCCCGCTTTACAATGATGGCGGCGAGCTGCCGCGCCATGGTGTGCGCAGACAGGATGCCGTCCTTGTATTGCCTGGAGGTAACCATATCGCCCACCACCACGGCGCGCGAAGCGACAGGATGCGCCGCGATACCCACGACGATCCTGGGATTGCAGATGCAGCGAATACGCAGCCTCGCCTCCGCCGGCAGCGTCCTTCGAATCTGGGGCAGCGCCAGAAAATCGTTGACCACCCGCAGCACCGCCTTGTGGTCGTCTGCCCGGTCGACGCTTTTCCCGATGAGGGAAACCGTGAAATATCCCCGCTTGGGTATGATGGAGCACATATCCAGATGAAGCAGGCCGGAACTGCTTTCGATAAAATGCATCTCGCCCGTTCTGGCCGAACGAATGTGTTCGGTAGCCTCCAGTTCGAAGATGATCGCCTTTCTCGTCGGCGGTGGCCTGTATTGCGGCTGCAGCATTTGAAAGAGATCAGCGGGTGTCGCTTCCGAGTGGTCCCTGCCGCCTGTTTCGTTGACCCCGCCGGAGACGATAAGCAGGTCCGCTTGCAGTTCCTCCCCGGATTCACTCTGGCGGTAACAGAGTACCGGCCGTCCCGCATCGCCGTAATAGACCCGGTGCACGCGGCAGGCCTTCAATTCAGCACCCATATCCCTGGCCGCATCCAGCAGCCACGCATCGAAACACTGGTGACGCTCGTGTTGCCCGAAGGGCAGGGCTCCCCGGTACACCGTGAGCATCGTCCGATCACCGGGCACCGGCAGCACGATATTTTTCCAGTTGCCCTGAACGGTGATCGCGCTGATCTGCGCCTGAACGACATCGGCGGGAATAGGCAGGTCGAGCTGTTCCAGTGCGTCGTTGAGACGGGGAGAGATGCCCCCGGCACATCGCGGGCAGCCTGTATAATCGCCGCCTCGTCCCCCGGCGCTGCCGGCCGCGAAACGCCGTCTGTACTCGAAAACCACGACCCGGATTCCAAGACCCCTGTTCCGCGCCAGCCGCAACAGATGAATCGCCGCGAAAGCGCCGGCTGGACCGCCGCCTATAATCGCGACCGTTGCCCCCTCTTCGAGTCGCAAGGCCCGTTCACCGCCTCTTGGCATTGCCACCTCCGGATTCGACTGTGGCCTTCCTCCGATCGGCCGCAGCGAAACCACCGCTGCGCCCTACTGTTTGAACCTACAGCATCCGCCGCCGATAAACCATGTTTTTTTAATGGTTATAGGGCATGCGCTCCGCCGCTGCCCGGCGAGATGGTCCCGGGGTGTATCGCGGGGTCGCGGAAAGCGCAGGGAGGCAGCTGGGGTCCCTGTCCGTGCGCCTTGTGATCTGAACGGGACTGACGAAAAAACGATCCGCAACATCCCTACAATCCGGCTTTGCGAATGATTTCTTGAGCCAGAACAAGGTTGGGTGTCCGATCCTGCTCTAGTATCATCAAAACCAGCAAGCGACGAAAGCCGTCATTGCCGGGCGATAGTGACTTACTGCGAGGGCAAGAAATCCAGCCGATGACAAAGAAACTGAACCTGTGGCCCGCGCGCCTGGACGTGATACAAAGCCTGACCGGCCTGGCCCTGGTGATTTTCATCTGGGGCCACATGTTCTTCGAATCCAGTATCCTGCTGGGCAAGGATGCCATGTACGCGGTCTCCCGCTTTTTCGAGGGGGAGCCGATTTTCGGCCAGCCCTATCCCCAGCTCGTCTCGGCCGTGGTCGCTGTCATTTTCCTGCTGATCGCCGTCCACGCCATCCTCGCCCTGCGCAAGTTTCCGGGGAGCTATGCCCAGTATCACGCGTTCCACCGCCATATGGGCGCCATGCGCCACGGTGACACGACGCTCTGGTATGTCCAGGTGATCACCGGGTTCGCCATGTTCTTCCTCGCTTCCGTGCACCTCTATGTCATGTTCGTGCAGCCGGACAATATCGGCCCCTACGCCTCAGCGGACCGGGTCTGGACGGAACGATTCTGGCCGCTCTACGCGCTGTTGCTGCTCTCCGTCCACCTGCACGCGGGTGTCGGCATCTACCGCCTGGCGATGAAGTGGGGCCCTTTTACCGCCGCGGGCTCCGCCCTCGCCCGGCGCCGCCTGAAGGTCGCCATGTGGTGCATCATCGCACTCTTTCTCGGCCTCGGGTCGGTCTCCCTGGCGACCTATATGAAGATCGGCCACGACCACGCGGACCGCGCCGGTGAGCGCTACCACCCTCCAGCCACCTCCCCGGCCGAGTGAGCCAGCCATGCAGATAATCTACACGGATGTCCTGGTAATCGGCGGCGGCCTGGCCGGGCAGCGCGCCGCCATCGGGGCGCGGCGGCGGGGCAACGACGTCATTGTGCTGAGCCTGGTGCCGGCCAAACGCTCGCATTCTGCGGCGGCCCAGGGCGGGATGCAGGCCAGCCTCGGCAACTGTCTCGGTGGCGCCGGCGACGACGAGGACATACACTTCCAGGATACGGTGCGCGGCAGTGACTGGGGCGCCGACCAGGAGGTCGTCCGGATGTTTGCGCACACTGCACCCAAGGCGGTGCGCGAGCTGGCGGCCTGGGGCGTGCCCTGGAGCCGGGTCAAGCGTGGCGAGCGCGTGATCACCGAGGACGGGAAAAAGAAGACCATCTCCGAGCCGGACGAGGCCCACGGCCTCATCACCGCCCGCAATTTCGGCGGCACCCGCAAGTGGCGCGCCTGCTATGTGTCCGACGGGACCGGGCACGCCATGCTCTATACCATGAGCAACCAGGCGATTGCCGCCGACATCCCGGTGCACGAGCGGATGGAGGCCCTGTCCCTGATCCACGCCGACGGCCGCTGTTACGGCGCCATCGTGCGCAACCTGATGACCGGTGAGATTCTCGCCTATGTGGCGAAGGCCACCTGTATCGCCACCGGGGGCTTCGGGCGCATCTACCGGGTCTCCACGAATGCGGTTATCAACGAAGGGATGGGGGCGGCGATCGCCCTGGAGACCGGCTGCGCTGCGCTGGGCAACATGGAGGCGGTGCAGTTCCACCCCACCGGGATATTCCCTGCCGGGATCCTCGTCACCGAGGGCTGCCGCGGCGACGGTGGCCTGCTGCTGGACGGCAATGAGCACCGCTTCATGCCGGATTACGAGCCGGAGAAGCGCGAACTGGCATCGCGGGACGTGGTCTCCCGGCGCATGGAGGAGCACATCGCCGCCGGCCACGGCGCCCACAGCCGCTTCGGGGAGCACCTCTGGCTCGATATACGCCTGCTCGGACGGGATCACATCAACAACCAGCTCCGTGAGGTGAAGGAGATCTGCCAGTACTTCCTGGGCGTGGATCCCGCGGAGGAGCTGATTCCGGTTCGCCCGGCACAGCACTACTCGATGGGCGGTGTGCGCACCGACCCGCGGGGCGAGAGTCCGCGGCTGCGGGGCCTGTTCTCGGCCGGCGAGTCCGCCTGCTGGGACATGCACGGCTTCAACCGGCTGGGGGGAAATTCCGTGGCCGAGACTGTCGTCGCGGGGATGATCGTCGGCGAGACGATCGCCGATTTCTGTGAATCGCCGGAGGGCAACGTCAACCTCTCCACCGCACTTGTCGAGTCCTTCGGCCGCCGGGAGCGGGAGCGCCTGGCGGGCATCGCGGACGGCGGCGGCAGCGAGAGCGCCTTCGAGCTGACAAGGCTGATGCAGGAGACGATGACCGACAAGGTCGGGATTTTTCGCGATGGCGAACGGCTGCAGGAGGCGGTTACCACTCTGCAGGGGTTGTTGCAGCGCAGCCGGAATCTCGGCCTGCGCAGCCATGCGCGCGGCGCCAGCCCGGAACTGGTGGCCGCCTACCGGGTCCAGCGCATGTTGAAACTGGCCCTGTGCGTCGCCTATGGCGGACTGCAGCGCACCGAAAGCCGCGGGGCACACTATCGCGCGGATTACCCGCAGCGCAACGACCGGGAATGGATGAGCCGGACCCTGGCGACCTGGCCGGGAGAGGACGCGGACCTGCCCGCGCTGGAGTATGAATCGCTGGACATCATGCGCATGGAACTGCCCCCCGGGTGGCGTGGCTACGGGGCCCGGGACTACATCGAGCACCCCGATACGGCGCGGCGGCAGGCCCAGATCGAGACCGTGCTTGCTGGCGCAGGAGAGTCAGACCGCTTTGCCCGCCAGGAGGCGTTGATGCCCTTCTTACATCTGCTGCCGGAGCACCTGCGCGGACGCAATGAACGGCTGGGAGACGACTGATGGAGCAGATACCGGTGCGGCAGTCCCGCACCCTGAACCTGCGGATACTGCGACACAACCCCCGCGACCCCGACAGCGAGCCGCACCTGCAGACGTACCGGATCGAGGAGGCGGATACCATGACCCTGTTCATGGCCCTCAACGAGATTCGCGAGCGGCAGGACCCCTCCCTGCAGTTCGATTTCGTCTGCAGGGCCGGTATCTGCGGCAGCTGCGGCATGATCATCAATGGCCGGCCGGGCCTGGCCTGTCGCACCCTGACCCGGGATCTGCCAGAAACCATCACCCTGGCGCCACTGCCCGCCTTCGAACTGATCGGCGATCTCTCGGTCAATACCGGGAAGTGGATGCGCGGCATGGCCGAGCGGCTGGAGACCTGGATTCACGCGGAGGGACTGGGCGACGTGGATATCGGCGCAATGGAGGCGCCGATGGAGCCCGAGCTGGCCGAACAGCTCTACGAACTGGAGCGCTGTATCGAATGCGGCTGCTGCATCGCCGCCTGTGGCACGGCGCAGATGCGCGAGGCGTTCGTGGGCGCGGTGGGACTCAACCAGATCACCCGCTTCCGCCTGGACCCGAGGGACACGCGCAGCGATGCGGACTACTATGAACTGGTGGGCGATGACAACGGCGTATTCGGCTGCATGACGCTGCTGGGATGCGAGGACCTCTGTCCCAAGGACCTGCCTCTGGCCGCCCAGATCGCTTTCCTGCGCCGCCGGATGGCCGCTGTCGGCAACTGACACGCCAGCGAGGACGACACCCATGTACGATATCGCAACGACCGTTTCCCGGGTTGCCAATGAGACCTACAGCCATACCCGCCGCATCATGCCCGAGCAGCCCTGGTGGAACCACCTGGAGAGCAGCTTCCACAAGTTCCCCGATGATTTCGAGCTCGACCTGCGCACTGAACTCATGGTGGACGGGACCGCCATCGGCGACTTCCTGCTCCGCACCGTCGGCGCAGGCCTGATCGGCAGCCTCGCCCTTCCCTCCAGCCTGCGCCCGCGCCAGCTGAAGGAGGACATGTCCCACGTCGGGTTCTACCAGCAAAAGGCCGATAGCGGTGATCCCTCGGCCTTTTTCCAGCGACCGGATTTTACCCGGGTGACCGTCGAGTCCTCCTCTGCCGGCCTGTTCCGGTTCAGGCCCGAGGACGGCACCTGCCAGCTGCTCACCTTCGACAGCCCCTTCAGGACCGTGAATCCCACGGTGCGCAAGGCTTACGCGCGCCACACGCGCAACATGCGCGCCGCCGCCCAGTACTGGCGCCACGACGACGGCCCGCGCCCCACGCTCTGCGTCATTCACGGCTTCATGGCGGACCCCTACTGGCTCAACCGCCTCTTTTTCGCGCTGCCCTGGTTCTATAACCAGGGCTACGACATCCTCCTCTACACCCTCCCCCACCACGGCCGACGGCAGGGGCGGTTTTCGCCCTTCAGCGGTCACGGCCTGTTCGCCGGCGGCATTTCGCACATCAACGAATCGATGGCGCACGCGGTGCACGACTTCCGCATCTTCGCAGACTACCTGGAATCACAGGGGGTCAAACGCATGGGCGTCACCGGGATCAGCCTGGGCGGGTATACCTCCGCCCTGCTCGCGGCGGTCGAGGAGCGGCTCCACTTCTCGATACCCAACGTGCCGGTGGTCAGCCTGCTCGACCTGGTGCTGGAGTGGTTCCCGATCAACGTGCCGGTCAAGGCGCTGCTGAAAGCGACCAATACCTCGGTGCGAGAGGCGCGCCACATGGTGGCGGTGCATTCGCCGCTGACCTGGCAGCCGCTGATTCCCAAGGAGCGCCTGATGGTTATCGCCGGCGCCGGGGACCGGCTGGCGCCTCCGAAGCACGCCCGGCTGCTGTGGGACCACTGGGACCGGCCGCGCATTCACTGGTTCCCCGGGAATCACCTGATCCACCTGGACAAGGGCAAGTACCTCAAGGAGATCGCCGGCTTCCTGCGGGAGATCGGGTTCGACCGACACTGACGCCCGGCCATGCCAGCGCGCTGATCCGCGCGGCGCCTCCCCTTTCAACTGCGGCTGAAGTTGCCCGGCCGGCGCTCGGCGACGGCGCGCTTGCCCTCTTCGTGGTCCGCCGTCCGCGCCAGCCGCAGCTGTTCGGCGTGTTCCCGCTCGAGCTGTGTCTCGACCGCGTCCGCAAGGCCCTGGCGGAGAGTCGCGCGGGTGGACTCCACCGCCAGCGGCGCCCCTTCGGCAAGCTCGGCGGCAAGCGCAACGGCCTCCCCCCGGATCCGGTCGGCGCTCGTCAGCACATCGACCAGCCCCATGGCCAACGCATCCTGCGGGCCGACCCTGCGCCCCGTGTAGAGCATCAGGCTGGCACTCTGGATGCCCACCACCCACGGCAGCACGTGGGAAATGCCGAACCCCGCGTGCACCCCCAGCTTGACGAAGTTGGCGGAAAAGCGGGTGTACTCACAGGCGACACGGAAGTCCGCGACAAGGGAAAGGCCGAGCCCGCCGCCGATCGCGGGTCCCTGCACGGCGGCGACGATGGGCTTGCGGGTGCGAAACAGTCGCACGGCGTGTCCGTAGAGTTTTCCCGCACCGGCGTCGGGGTCGGAATTTTCGCCGAACAGGGCCGCGCCCTCGCTCGCCTGGAAATCGGCCCCGGCGCAGAACGCCCTGCCGCTCGCCGCCAGGACGATGGCACGGCAGCCATCTTCGCCGTCCAGGTACTCGAAGGCATCAGCCAGGTTGCAGACCAGCTGCGCATCGAAATAGTTGTAGGGAGGCCGTCGTATTTCGACCACCGTGACATGACCGACCTGCTCCAGATGGACATCGCCGAACTGTTTCATGGGAACCCGTCCCGTGTGTAATACGCTGGCCGGAAAACATCCCGGCCACGGTTCGTCGATCGCAGGCTCAGTGGCCCCGCGCCTTGAAATAGTTTTCCCGCGCCTGCACGCACTCGGGGTCTATCAGCGAGGCGATCAGGCTGTCGGCATCTGACCAGGCACGCGCCGTGCCGTGCATCTGGGCCGTCACCGCGTTGGTGTGGCGCTTGGTCGCGGCCACCGGTCCCGGGGGCCTCGCGGCTACCTGCGCGGCGAGATCCCGCGCCGCCTCGTCCAGCTCCGCCTCCGGTACGACGCGATTGAGAAAGCCGGCGGCTCGCGCCTCCTCCGGGCCGAATTCCCGGCAGGTGATCACCAGTTCCTTGGTCAGCGCCGGGCCGATCTCCCGCACCAGGCGGGGAATGCCGCCCCAGGCGAGGGGGATTCCCAGGTCGATCTCCGGGATGGAAAAACGCGCACTGTCGGCAGCGACCCGCAGGTCGCAGGCCGCGGCCAGCACGAGGCCGCCGCCTACGCACCAGCCCTGTATGCGCGCGACGGTGGGTACCCGCATCGCCTCCAGGGCATCGGCCATGATCCTGCCGGCATCCGCTGCCGACCTCAACCCCGCATCGTCGACTGCCGGGAAACCGTCCAGGTCGGCACCGGCGGAAAACGCCCGGCCCCGTCCGCCGACGATCACCACCCGGACGTCGGGCTGCTCGTCGAACCAGCGCGCGGCCCCCGCCAGCTCCCGCAGAACACGCGTGGACAGGGCATTGAGGCGGTCGGGGCGATTCAGCCACAGCTCTCCCACCGGTCCCCCGGCATTGACTTCAAGCGTTTCGAACATGGGTCGTCTCCTCTGCTTCTGCGGGCCAATCATTCAGCGCGACGCTCACCATACCCGCTGCACAGACGGGAGTAAATTACCGGGACGGCCTCGACAGGTCTCAGCCAGTCGATAAACTACGGCATGACGAACACCGAGAGCGGTCCCGCGCTATCATGAGCAGCTCACTCCCCCGCCCCGACGCGATACTCTTCGACTGGCACGGTACGCTGGTCAATACCCTGGACGCCATGTACCGGGCCATCGAGGATATGCTGCCGCAGCTGGAGGAACTCGGGCTGGTCGATCACCTGGTGCCCGAGACGGCGGCGCGCAGCGAAGAAGATGAGAAGCTGATCCGCTATATCCGCATCTTCCGCAAACTGCATCCCAGGGTGCTGGCGGAGCGGCGCGTCTCACGGACCGAGATCTTCGATGCCCTGTTCGGCGAGAACGTGGCGGCCCGGGCGATCGCCCACCGGGCCTACAACGCCTGCTACCGCGACCACTACGGCGAGGTCTACCCCTTCCAGGACGGTATATACGACTATCTGCGCCTGCTGCGCCGGGCCGACATTCCCCTGGCGATTGCGACCAATCGGAGCAGGGAGTTTCTGGACAACGAGCTGGCACAGGTGGACGACGGGCGCTGGGTGAAACTTTTCTGGACGTCGCGCTGTGGTGACGAGGCGGCCCACTACAAGCCGGCCCCGGACATCCTGCTGGAAACCTGTGCCGAGCTGGGGCTCGCACCCGCCCCCTCCGTCTGGTATGTCGGCGACAGCACGACGGACATGATCACGGCGCGCCGCGCCGGGCTGAGCGCGGTTTTCTACAACGGCGCCCTGCTGGCCGCGGACGAGCTCTCGGGCCTTTTCGGGGAGGGCGCCAGAAGCGGCCCCTTCCCCGACGCCGTGGTGGATGACTTCGAGGAGCTGCTCGACCTGCTCGAGGCGGCGGGCGCCGCGCCCGTCATCGCCGCGGGGCGCACCGCCCGGCGCCCGCCCCGCCAGCCACCCCCGCCCCGGCAGGAACCCGACTGGCACCCGGCCGTTGCCCGGCTGGTCCCGCCCGAGATCATTCTCTTCGACTGGCACGCGACCCTCGTCGACACCCTCGACGCCATGTACCGGGCAGTGGACGATGTGCTGCCGGAACTCGCGACCCGGGGACTTGCAGCCCGCCTGGTGGCGCCCAATCTGTCCCGCTCTCCGGAAGACGAAAAGCTGCTCGCCTACGTGCGCAACTACCAGCGCCTGCACCCGAAAATCAGCATCGATCGCAAGATCTCCCGCACGGATATTTTCGAGATACTCTTCGGCGAGGACGAGGAGGCCAAGCGCGTCGCACACGAGGCGTTCAAGGTCCACTACCGCAAGTATTTCGGGGAGGCGCTGCCCTTCGAGCCGAAGGTAGGCGCGCTGCTCGCCGGCCTGGGAACGCTCGGGGTGCCCCTGGGGATCATCACCAACCGGGACCGGGAGTTCTTCACCTGTGAACTGGCCAACGTCGCCGGTGAGGACTGGTCGCACTACTTCCAGACCGCGGTGTGCGGCGACGACACCGAGCGCCGCAAACCCCATCCCGACCAGCTGCTGCTCGCCGTCGAGAAAATGGGTAGCAAGCCCGGCCCCGCCGTCTGGTACGTCGGCGACAGCACGACCGACACCGTCGCCGCAAAAACGGCGGGCCTTACCAGCGTGTTCTTCAACGGCGCCCAGTGGGACCTGCCCTGGCTGAACAAGATCTTCCCGGGCACACCCCGCTATCCCCACCGGCCCGACGTCGTAGTCAACGACTTCGCCGAGTTCTGGGCCCTGGTGCTGACCTGCAGGGCCAGGCGCTACCTGCGCTGACCCGCGCTCAGTGCCGGCCCTCCCCGATCCCGGTCAGGCGCCGCAAGCGGCCATCAGGAGCTCGAAAGAGCGCCGGCGGTCCTCCAGGTAGTACATATTGGTCACCGCCATCACCTCGTCCGCCTGGTAGCGGTCGGCGAGGCGCTCGATCTGCGCCGCCACCTGTCCCGGGGTCCCCACCGCACGGCTGTTTTCACGGCTGGCGATGAAGGCCCGCTCCTGTGCCCCGAGCGGCCGGGCGAGGGCCTCCTGCGGGGTCAGCGAACGGCCGTCCGACTGCCCCGTGAAGAAGCGGAACAGATTGAGGTCGTAGGTCAGCTGGAGGGCTCTGGCCTGTTCCTCGGAGTCGGCACAGAACACACTCATGGCGATGATCGCATAGGGCGAAGGGCACAGTTCGCTGGCCTGGAAACGCGCCCTGTACAGCGCGGTCAGCTCCGGGCTTGCCTGGGGATTGATGAACAGCCCCAGGTTATAGGGCAACCCGCGCTGCGCCGCCAGCACCGCGCTGTCCGGACTGGAGCCCAGCATCCACAGCGGCAGGTTCGCCGGCGGCCGGGGACTGACCAGGGGGCGGGCGCCCGGGTCCCACAGGAACTCGCTGAGTCTGGCGACCTGCTGCGGGAACTGCTCGAACCGGGGGTGCCCGTCAGGCGCAAGCGCCACCGCGGTGGCCATATCCGCGCCGGGGGCGCGACCCACCCCGAGGTCCACCCGGCCGGGATAGAGGTTGGCGAGCAGGGAGAACACCTCGGCCACCTTGTAGGGACTGTAATGTGGGAGCATGATGCCGCCGGAGCCGATCCGGATGGACTGCGTCGCGGCACCGATGGCGGCCAGCAGCACTTCCGGCGCACTGCCCGCGACGGAGCGGAAGGCATGGTGTTCGGAAACCCAGAAACGGTGGTAGCCCAGCGCCTCGCACCAGCGGGCCATCTGCAGGGTCTCCTGCAGGGCGACCGGCGCCTCGTCTGCCGAGCGCGCCAGGGATTGGTCCAGTACCGAAAGCCTGATTGTCATGGTCCGAAGCGGTTTCAGGGGCCGCCGATTACAGCAGGCGCGCCTGCGTGGGTCAAGACCGCCCTGGCTCCGCTAAATGATCGCCGCTGCGCAGATTCGCGCGTAGAATTGCGCGATGCGACACGGAAACTACGACGCCGACCCCGACGCCAGAGTCAACTGGCGGATCATCCGCCACCTGGTCCCCTACCTGCGAGAGTCCCGCGGACGGGTGCTGCTGGCCCTGCTCTGCCTGCTGCTGGCAAAGGGCGCGATCCTGCTCATCCCCTTCCTGTTGAAGCACCTGGTAGACACCCTCGACGGCGATAACCTGCAGACCCTCGCGCCGACCCTGCTGCTGGGCATGGTGCTGGCCTACGGGGCGGCCCGTTTCGCCAACGTCTTCTTCTCGGAACTGCGCGATACGGTATTCGGCCGGGTCACCGAGCGTGCCATGCGACGGATCGGCCTGCAGGTGTTTCGCCACGTCCACGCCCTGGACCTGGAATTCCACCTCAATCGCCGCACCGGCGGCCTGGCCAGGGACATCGAACGCGGCACCACCGGCATCAGCTTCCTGATGCGCTTCTTCGTGTTCAATATCGCCCCGACCCTGTTCGAGATCGCGATGGTGGTCGGTATCCTGCTGTTCAACTACGGCCCGGCCTTTGCCATTATCACCCTGGCATCGGTACTCGCCTACGGCTTTTTCTCACTCTACGCCACGGAGTGGCGCACCACCTTCGTACGCGAGATGAATGCGGCGGACTCGGCCAGCAACACCCGTGCGGTGGACAGCCTGCTCAACTTCGAGACGGTGAGGTACTTCACCAACGAGGAGTTCGAAGCGCGGCGCTACGACGCCGAACTGGAAAAATGGGAAATGGCCAGGCGCAGGAACCGGCTCTCCCTGTTCGGGCTGAACGGCGGTCAGGCGCTAATTATCGCCCTGGCGCAGACCAGCATGATCGGGCTCGCCGCCTGGCGGGTCCGCAGCGGCGAGCTCAGCCTCGGGGACTTTATCCTGATCAACCAGTTCATGATCCAGCTGTTCCTGCCGCTGGGTTTTCTCGGCTTCGTGTTCCGCGAGATCAAGGGTTCGCTCGCCAATATCGAGAAGATGTTCGAACTGATGGCGCTGCAGCCGTCGGTGGTGGATGCGCCGGATGCGTCAGACCTCGTCTTCGAGCGCGGTCATATCCGGTTCGATGAGGTCAGCTTCGGCTACACGCCCCGGCGCCCTATCCTTGAAAACGTCACCTTTGCCGTGGAACCGGGACAGAAAGTGGCCGTGGTGGGGGCCAGCGGCGCCGGCAAATCGACCCTGGTGAAGCTGCTGTTCCGCTTCTATGACCCGGACGGCGGCCGGATCCTTATCGACGGACAGGATATACGCCAGGTAACGCGCCACTCACTGCGCCGCGCGATCGGCATCGTGCCCCAGGATACCGTGCTGTTCAATGACACGATTTTCGAGAACGTGCGCTACGGCAATCCTGCCGCCAGCGACGTCGAGGTATCGGAGGCGATAAGCCTGGCCCACCTCGACGAGTTCATCCGCTCCCTGCCGGAAGGCGTGAATACCCTGGTGGGGGAACGCGGCCTCAAGCTCTCCGGTGGCGAGAAGCAGCGCGTAGCCATAGCCCGCACCATTCTCAAACGCCCCCCCATCCTGGTCTTCGACGAGGCGACCTCGTCCCTCGACAGCCACTCCGAGCAGGCGATCCTCAAGGCGCTGCGGGAGATTGCCAGGGACCACACCAGCCTGGTGATCGCCCACCGGCTCTCGACCGTGATCGACGCCGACAGGATCCTGGTCCTGCACCGTGGTGAAATCGTCGAGAGCGGGACTCATCAGCAGTTGCTGGCGGCGGAGGGGTACTACACCGCCCTGTGGGAGGCACAGCAGAAACAACGCCATGTCGAGCGGGCCTGAAGGGCGGGACAGTCGCGCTCAGATTTCGCTCATGAGGTCTTCGATGAAATGGGCGACCAGTTCGTGGCGCCCGGCGCAGCCTGCCTTGGCGTAGATGCCGGTGGCCTGCTGTCGCACCGTCTTCTCCTTGACCGCGCGCAGCGCCGCGATCTCCTTCATGGAGAGCCCCCTGATCAACAGCAGGGCGACCTCGCTCTCCGACGGCGACAGCCCCCACCCGGAGAACTGCTCGCGAATCACCGCCAGCAGCTCCCCCGCCAGTCTGGCATTGCGCGACTTTTCGGCATGCACCTCCGCCTTCAGGCGTCTTACGTGGCGCAGCTCACTGAACAGAACCACCGAGATCGCCACGAAGACCAGCAGTTCGACGATGATATGGACGTAACTGTCACCGCCCGTAAGCAGGTCGGTAATGATGTCGTAGGCGAAGAACGCCATGGCGGCGGCCAGCACCGCCGCCGGCAGGTAGGCGGTGGCGCGCAGGCCGCGCGCCCTGGCCGCGATTTGCTTCATGCGTCAGGTTTTACCCACTCCAAACATGCGTTTCCACACCGCGTCGCCGGCGAGCGTGTGCAGGATGACTGCCCCTACATGCAGCGCCAGGTAAAGCGGTATCAGGGCCTCACCCACCTCGTGCAGTTCCTCCAGCATTTCGAAAACATCCGTTTCGGGACCGTCGCCAAGAAAGAACAGACCGGTGCCGGTCACGGACATCCAGGCGAACAGGGCCAGCCCGAAAACCTGCACCAATCCCGACAGCCCCTGATGACTCTCCCGCTCCGGCAGCCTGAATTGCAACAGACCGCGCACGTCCTGTAAAGCCAGCGACCACTGCCGACGTGAAAATGGCGACCAGCCCGAGAAACTCAACGATCCTCCCGACCGGAAGCCCGCCACCAGCCGCAGTACGATAATCACGCCGACGGACAGGCCGAGGTAGGCGTGCAACAACCAGCCGGTGGATCCGGCGCCATCTTCCGCCAGCTCACCGGTCAGCCACGCGGCGATACCGAACGCGGCAAGCCCCAGATGGAGCAGTTTTGCATAGCTGGGGTAACTGTAACTCTCTCCTGACATGGCCATCTCCCTGACGTCCTGTGACAGCTTCCGAACTACCGGAAGCGGAGACTACTATAGACCTGTCGACCGTTGTTTCGCATCGGGCGGGCGCCTGTCACCGGCGCTATGGGACATATGCCCACAGGAGGTGAAGGCCCTGAGAGGCGCCGCCGGGGGTATAATCAGGCCACTGCCTTGAAAATCCGCCGGGCTGCCGTCACCTCTCTGGGTAAGCAGCCTGTGGCTCAAGCCCGCGCATGTCGCCCCAAGGAGAACGCCCATGACCCACGTGGTTTGCCCCGACTGTGACGCCGTCAACCGGATACCGCCGGAGCGCCTGCCGGACCGGCCGCGCTGTGGCAAATGTCGGGCCCTGCTGTTTCAGGGCAGGCCGGTCGAGTTGAGTAGCGCCTCTTTCGACCAGCATGTCGGGCGCAGCGATCTACCGGTCGTCGTGGATTTCTGGGCCGGGTGGTGCGGCCCCTGCAAGATGATGGCGCCGGCCTATGCCCAGGCCGCAGCCCAGCTCGAGCCGCGGGTGCGCCTGGCCAAGCTCGATACCGAGGCGGCCCAGGCGATCGCCGCCCGGTACAACATCCGCAGCATCCCCACCCTGATTCTGTTCCGGGATGGACGAGAGGTCCTCCGTCAGCCCGGCGCCATGGGCGCCAGTGACATCGTCAGGTGGGTGAACTCGGGAACCGGCAACCGGTAAACGTGGCACCGGACATGGCCGCGGATTCTGACGACCCGGTCGGCTCAATGCTGCCAGTCGGCGAGCGGGTAGCACGCCGGCGACAGGCTGACCTCAAGCGTATTGTCGGCCTCCCTGACCGGCTGCCCCACCATCTCGTCGTAGGCGCTCTGCTGCTGCAACAGGAGCTCCGCCACGGGGACGCCGGCGAGGTGCTGCTTCATATCGAGCAGGTTGCGGGTTTTGAGGGTCGCCCCTCCGCCATCGGTCACCAGCCGCTCCACCCCGGCCACGGTGGCCCGGGCGATATAAAGACTGCAGTCGACGGAGTGGATGACCACCCGCTCCACCGACGCGCTCGCCTGCAGTTCCTGTATAGTGATTTTCATAGGTTGCGCTCCGTGACATCGCCATCATTGTCGGCCGTTTGCGACCAGGCGGGTATTCCCGGGAACGTCCCGACCCGGACAGAAACCGGACGGCGGCCGGCGCCGGCTCCGGTTGCGCAGGCAGACCGATTTGCGTACCTTGACACCCTCTGGACGCAACCGGGTGGATGGGAGACAAGGGATGGAAAGGATCTGGATTCTGGTAGCCGACAGCGCCCATGCGCGCCTGTATCTGCGGGGCAGGCGGTGGGATCAACTGGAGCAACTGGAGGAACATGAGCACCCGGAGGGCAGGGCCCACGAGGGTGATCTGGTATCCGACCACGGCGCTTCGGTGATACAGCGCGGCGGCCAGGGCCAGCGACGCAGCAGCCAGCCGGAAGTGTCCGCCACCGAGCACGAGGCCCAGGTGTTTGCCCGCGAGCTGGCCGAGCGCCTGAGCAAGGGACGGGTCGGGCAGGAAATGGACGCGCTGGTGCTGGTGGCGGCTCCCCACTTTCTCGGCCTTCTGCGCACAATGCTGGACGACCAGACCCGCAAATGCGTGATCCACGAGATCGACAAGGATGTGACCCAGCACGATACGGAGAAGGTCGCTGAGTTGCTGGATAAACATCTCAATACCTGAACCGGGCAGGCCGGGCAACCCGCCCTTGTACGCTGCGGGGCACACTATCCGGCCCGACAGCTGTCAGTGAACCGGGCTGCTGTCGGCGGATTTAGCGCAGTAAGTGAAGAGAAGAAGAGAGGAAATAGATGAACCGTTGGATGCTGTTATTGGCTCTGGGCCTGGCGTCGGCGCTGCCGGCTCAGGCCATCGAGTGGCCCTGGAGTGAAAAGCACGAGATTCGCTACGGCTACTGCCGGGGCTTTACTGAAGGCGCCCTCGCGAGTGCTCCCCTGGAGCGCGTCTCCAGAACACGCCTGTGGCTGAACTGGAACCGGATCGTCAGGGCCGAGCTGCCGGAAGGAGCGCTGTCCAAGGAAGAGTACCAGGCCGGCCGGGCAAAATTCGAGGAACTGGCGGCGAAAGGTGACTTCGAGGGACTGAGGGATATCGCCCGCCACGAATGTCGCATTGATGCATGACTCGCAGGTTCCCTGCCATTGACCTGGCACTATCCGGGGGCGAGCCGGCAACGGCCCGCCCGCGGTGGGCCGACTTTAACTGGCCAGATTTGATATGCGGCTCTTCAGCCAGTCCCAGTCCAGTTTCACAGGGTGGTCGATATATTCCCGGGGATTCTCCGAGACCCTGGAAAGATAGTCCTGCGAGACCTTCCAGGCGATATCCGGTTCCTCCTTGCCCCTGGCGACCAGTTCTAACTTTCCGTTCAGGAAGCGGATCGTAAAATAGTCGAAGGGCTGGTCCGCGTCCTCCTTGTAGACGGCAACGCCGACGTTTTTCCCCCCGAAAAGCTTGTCGCCCATCGCCAGAATTTCGCGGTAGGGCGAGGAGCTCTCGTGGGCCGCTATCGCTTCGTTGAACACATCAAGCGTGTTCATGAATAGTGTGTAGGTGTCAGATTGGCTCACAGTTACCTCGCGTGATCGTTTGTGGGATGGTCATTTCGTTTAATGGCTCTGTCGCCATTGACTGGACAGCCGCAAAAATCGTGCCTTACTTAAGGTATTGCGGATAACTGCAAGTGTCAGGCGCGCCGGTGGATCTCGCACATTGGGCGGGCGGGCTGCAGCGCGCGGCTTTTGTAATTGCTACCACCGGAATTGCAAAAACTGCAAGCCTGACAGGACCTGCGCCGGGCGTCCCTCCCTCGTGACCGGGTTATCCCGCGGCGGAGGATCCATGGTGGACGGCACGAAATATGCCGTCACTACATTCGAGGCGGGATCAAACCCGCTCGCCCTGCCCCGGAGTCGAGCGCACAGCGCAGGAGCCTCTCATGAAAGTCCCAAGCATCAACACCGCAAACCGGCTGCTCTCCATCCTGGCGATGACGGCGGGCCTGCTGTTGCCCGGATCCGCCACGATGGCCGACGAAACCTGCCAGTCACCGTACATGGCGAAAATTGTCGGCCAGGAGGACTTTGTCTACGTCTGGACACTGGGAATCGATGGTCTCGGTGACGGCCAGGACAAGCTGGTCACCGTCGACGTCAACCCCGCCTCCGCCAACTATGGCAAGGTCGTAGACTCCCTGTCCGTGGGCGGTCGCAACGAGGCCCATCACTCGGGTTTTACCGACGACCGCCGTTACCTGTGGGCCGGGGGGCTGGACACCAGCAAAATCTTCGTCTTCGACGTCCACTCCGACCCCGCCAGGCCGACCCTGCACAAGGTGATCACCGATTTCGTGGCAAAAACCGGTGGCGTGGTCGGGCCTCACACGACCTACGCCCTGCCCGGCCGAATGCTGATCACTGGCCTCTCCAACAATCGCGATCACGGCGGCCGCACGGCGATGGTGGAGTACACCAACGGCGGTGACTATGTCGCCACCCACTGGATGCCGACCGACGAGGCCCTCGGGGGGGCCGCCAAGTCCGGCAATTTTGCCGACGGTTACGGGTATGACGCCCGCGCCCTGCCCCGGCGCAATGTGCTGGTCTCCTCCTCCTTCACCGGCTGGACCAACTACATGATGGATTTCGGCAAGCTGCTGGCGGATCCGGAGGCGATGAAACGCTTCGGCAACACCGTCGTGGTCTGGAATCTCCATACGCGCAAACCGAAGCGGATTCTCGATGTGCCCGGCGCACCTTTGGAGATCCGCTGCGCCTGGCAGGCCGACCACAACTGGTGCCTGACCAGTACCGCACTGACCTCGAAGATCTGGATGATCCATGAAGACGACCAGGGGGTGTGGCAGGCAACGCCGGTCGCGGACATCGGCGACCCTGCCAAGGTGCCGCTGCCGGTCGATATCTCCATCATGGCTGATGACTCGGCGCTGTGGGTCAATACCTTCATGGACGGCACAACCCGCCTGTTCGATCTCAGCGACCCGATGCACCCCAAGCAGGTCTACGAGAAAAAGATCGGCGCGCAGGTCAACATGGTCTCCCAGAGCTGGGACGGCACACGGGCTTACTACACCTCATCCCTGCTTGCCAACTGGGACAAGAAAGGCGAGGACAACGAGCAGTTCTTCAAGGCCTACCAGTGGAACGGGAAGGAGCTGGTCCACAAATTTACCGTGGATTTCATTGACGCGAAGCTCGGTCGACCGCACCAGATGCGCTTCGGCGCCTATTCCCTCTATGCCGGGACGGCGCCAGACGGTCCGGCACCCCTCCGCCGCGTAGCGGGTTACGGCGATGGGCAGATTATCGACCGCTGAACCGCCGGTGCGGGAAAGATTTACCGGCGGATACGGGACTGCGTTGACGTGGCTGGTGGTGCTGGCGGTTTCGATCTGGAGCAGCCCGTGCCGGGTCGACGAGGGCCATACGCCACTGGCGCCCGGTTACGGTGAACTCGGGTATACCCTGCCTGCACCTGGCAGCTATGCGTTGCCGCCTCTGGGACCCGCTGCCGATGGCCGGGTTCTGGACAGCCGCGGCAACGAGACCACCCTGCACGCACTTTTCGGCGAGCGCTATGTGCTGCTGAGTTTCATGTATACCCACTGCAGTGACGCCAACGGCTGCCCGCTGACCGCGCATGTGTTCTACCAGCTGAAGAGGGCCATGGGGACGGATAAAATGCTGGCGAAGAATCTGCGCCTGGTCAGCCTGAGTTTCGATCCGGAGCGGGATACGCCGGCGGTGATGCGCCGGTATGGGAACGGCTTTCGCCACGCCGGCGACAGCGGCGAGTGGCGCTTCGCCACGACGCGCCCGGACGGCGGGCTTGAACCCATTCTCGACGCCTACTCCCAGAACGTCCAGCGCGCGCTGGCAATGGATGGTACACCGGGCACGCGGTTTTTCCATGTCCTCCGGGTATTTCTGATCGATCCCGAGCGGCAGATCCGCAACATCTACAGCGTCGACTTCCTCCACGCCGGGCTGATCCGGCGCGATCTGCAGACCCTGATGATGGCGGCGGGAGAGGCTCAACAGACCCCGGCGCCCGCCGCTTTCGACGCTCCGCCCCCGGGCCCCGGCGACAATCGAAGCGACTATGCGTCGGCAGATTACGAGACGCGATCCCGCGCGCTACAGGTCCGCGATGGGAGGCCCGCCGACCTGCCGGCCCTGGTGCGCGAGCCGCCGCTGGGCCTGCCCGCGCTCGACCTGCCGGAAGGCGCGATCCCGAGTGCGGAGCAGATAGCCCTGGGACGCAAGCTGTTTTTCGATCGCAGGCTATCGTTGAATGAAACCATCTCCTGCGCCATGTGCCACATACCAGAGCAGGGGTTCAGCAACAACGAGATGGCGACGGCTGTGGGCATGGAGGGGCGCAGTGTGCGGCGCAATGCCCCGACCCTGCTCAACATCGGCTATGCCCCGCGCCTCTTTCACGACGGCCGGGAGGACCGCCTCTCCCAGCAGATCTGGGGCCCCCTGCTGGCCGCGAACGAAATGGCCAACCCCTCGGTTGGCCACATCATCGACAAGCTGGAGACTCTGCCCGATTATCACGGGCTGTTCCAACAGGCGTTCGCGGGCCGGCCCCCCGGGATGCAAACCGTCGGCGATGCCCTCGCGGCCTACCAGCTCAGCCTCAACGCCGCCGATTCGCCCTTTGACCGCTGGTATTTCGGCGAAGACGAGGGGGCTGTCACGCAGGCTGTTAAACGTGGATTCGAGCTCTTTACCGGCCGCGCCGGCTGCAGTGCCTGCCATACGATAGGCCGCAGTCATGCGCTCTTCAGTGACTACAGGATGCACAATACCGGCGCCGGCCTTCCTCCGGGTGGCGGCGGACAGCCCGCGACCCGCAGCGTTCAGCTTGCACCCGGTGTTTTTGTGGAGGTTGAGCAGGCGTTGATCGACGCTGTCGGGGCGACCAAACCAGCTGATCTCGGACGCTACGAGATCACCCGGGACCCGGCGGATCGCTGGAAGTTCCGAACGCCTACCCTGCGCAATGTCGCCCTGACGGCGCCCTACATGCACGATGGTTCGATCGGTACCTTGCGCGAGGTGATCGGGTTCTACAACCGCGGTGGTGTGACCAACCCGCTCCAGGATTCCCGGATCCAGCCTCTCGGCCTGACGGAGACGGAGCAGGAGGCACTGGTCGCATTCCTGGAGTCCCTCACCGGGAGCAACGTCAACGAACTGATAGCCGATGCGCTTGCGGCGCCCGTGGGAGACCCGCATACCGGCCACACACCGTGAATGCATCCGCCTGCGACACGTTTTGGGTTACGCTGTCATCTCAGGATTTTTCCGGGCGGTATAAAGCCCGGACGCTTTTGTCATGGAGGTGAGCGACATGTTGTACAACGTCAATGATCTGAAAGGTTTTGAGCTGAGGGCAACCGACGGGGAGATCGGCAAAACCATAGACTTCCTCTTCGACGACGAGCAGTGGGCCATCCGCTACATGGACGCGCGGGCCGGAAACTGGCTGACCGGACAGCGGGTACTCATCTCACCCATCTCCCTGGGCTCACCCGACTGGGAAGCGGAGCAGATCCCGGTTCACCTCACCCGGGAGCAGATCAGGAACAGCCCCTCCCTGGCCACCGACCAACCGGTTTCGAGGCGTTTCGAGCAGCGCTTTTTCAGTTACTACGGTTACGGCTACTACTGGATGGGTGACCAGATCTGGGGCGCGGGCATGTATCCGGCAGAGCTTGAGAATGTCGCCAACGAACTGGGGGCCGATGAGGACCAAGGCGACGAGCACCTGCGCTCCGTGGACGAGGTGGCCGGCTACAACGTCATGGCCGGCGGAGAAAAAACCGGGGAAGTGACGGGCTTCCTGGTGGAGGACGGGACATGGAAGATTCGCTACATCGTCGTCGACACCGGACGCTGGCTGTCCCATCACCGGGTGGTGATACCCTCTCACTGGATTACCGACATCTCCTGGGCGGATCACCGCGTCGAGGTCAGTGTATCCGGGGAACAACTGGAGAGTGCACCGGTCTATCCTGATGAGGACCCGGTGACCCGGGAATATGAAGAGAAATATTTCAGGCATTTTGGGCGGGAGCCTTACTGGCGGTCGCAGTGACACCTGCCCGGCGCGAAGCGCAAGGAGCAGGCCATGCATTTACCAACGCACACCGCCCTCCTCGGCAGGGCACTTATTATCACTGTCGCAGCCGCCATGGCTGCCCCTCTGAGCGCCGGTGAGGAAAACGACAAGGCTATCGACGAGCTGTTGTCCAATGCCGAGCATTGCATCAGCCTGGGCAGGATCGACCGCACCGATATCGTCGATGACAGCAATATCCTCTTCTACATGAAGGGCGGGGATATTTACCTGAACCGACTTCCACACCGCTGCCCCGGGCTGCGCTGGGAGAAAGCTTTCATGTACCGCACCTCCCTGAGCCAGCTCTGCAACGTCGACATCATCACGGTGCTGGACAATCTGGGATTCGGCTTCTCTCCCGGTGTTTCCTGTGGACTGGGGCCCTTCTACCCGATCAGCGAGGAGACGGCCAAGGCACTGAAGGCCGAGCAGAAAGCCGGGAAGCAGGCCCCTCGCTGATTTTCGACAGCATGCCCGACCCCGGGCCACCGACAGGGTTATCCGCTTTCCTGGCCAGAGCGGAAACCGGGGGGCCTGGGACGGTCACCACCGGCAGAGTCTTTCTCTGGCACAAAATATGCAACAAACAAGTGAGTAGATCCTGCCGCCAAGAATCGGGTCGGTCCGGGGATTTTCAGCTGACGGATGCATGCATCCAGGGAGTAATTCAATGCTGTATTGGGCACTGCTTTTTTTCATCGTCGCCATCGTTGCCGGTGTTCTCGGCCTGAGCGGGGTGGCATCAGTCGCGGCGGAAATCGCCTGGGCACTCTTTGTGATAGGCCTCGTGCTTGCGGTTGTGTTCTTCATACTCGGGCGCCGGCCGAGGGGCCCCTGAGCGCCGTGTCGGTCGGGGACACAGCGCCTGTTTGAGAGATGGACGCGCTATTTACCAGGCACAAGCGGGTCATCGGGCCGCACGACCAGAAGCTCGGATATATCGGCGAGTGCCGTATCGATATCCATGACGGCAGCGTCACGCACGTCGTCCTGCGAACACCCTGGCAATCCATCGAACTGAGCTGGGACCAGCTGGAGTTTGACGAGGAGCGGGACGCCTTCAGGCTGCAACCCTCGAGACGACGCTAGTGACGCCAGTGCTGCCTCAGCGCCGGTCGGCGGAGGGCGTTTCATACTCATTCAGCCGGTTGTAAAGCGTCTTCAGGCTGATGCCCAGCTCACTGGCGGTGCGCTTCTTGTCGCCCTCGTTCCGCTCCAGGGTGGCCAGGATGATTTTTCTCTCGGAATCCGCCAGGGTGTCGCCCACCTGCACCCTGATCGAGTCATCGCTCCCCCACCCTGTGCCCTCTTCCAGCTCCGGGTCGGGCAGCATCTCCCGCTCGATGACCGCTTCAGACACGATATAGGCCCGTTCGACCGCGTATTTGAGCTGCCGCACGTTCCCGGGCCAACGGTAGCCGGATATCGCGTCGAGCGCTCCGACCGAAAACTTCAGCTCAGTGCCGTGCCTGATATTGAGCTCATTCAGGAAATATTTGGCCAGCCCGGCGATATCCTCGCCACGCTCGCGCAGCGGGGGCAGATGCAGGGGAAACTGAGCCAGGCGATAATAGAGATCTTCGCGCAGCACCCCCTCCTCGACAGCCTCTTCGGGAGAGCGGTTGGTGGCAGATATGATGCGCACGTCGACGCCGATGTCCGTCTCGGATCCGACCCGCCTGAGCCGCTTCTCCTCCAGCACCCGCAGCAGCCTGGTCTGCATCTCCTGGTTCATCTCCGTGATCTCATCGAGCAGCAGGGTGCCCCCCGCTGCCCGCTCAAAAAAGCCGCGATGACGCTTGTCGGCACCGCTGAAGCTGCCTCTTTCGTGTCCGAACAGCTCGCTTTCAACCAGGCTCTCTGCCACCGACGCACAGTTGAATGCAATGAAGGGCTTGTCGGCCCGGGACGAGAACGTATGGACCGTTCGCGCCAGCAACTCCTTGCCGGTACCGCTCTCCCCTATCAGCAACAGGGCGGCATCGGTGGGCGCGACTTTGCGCAGCAATCGATAGAGCTTGCGCATACGCGGTGAGCTTCCCCTCAGGTAGCCAAACTGGTCAACAACGCAGGATGAATCGGCCACGTGGCTCCCGGACACTGCTCCCGGCTCATCAGTGGCTATGTCGCGGAGTACGGGAGAGAGGTAGTCGGGATCGAACGGCTTGCAGAAAAAGTAGCTGGCCCCGCGGCGAACGGCCTCATCGGCCCGGGCCGGGTCATCGCGGTCGCCCATCGTCATGATTTCCGCCGCCTCGAGCCGCGACTCTGCCAGTAGGCGCAGGCCGTCGCCATCGGCCAGGTCGAGGTCGATGAACGCGACGTCGAACAGGGTCCCTGCGATCAGGTCTCGAGCAGCGGCACTGGATTCGGTTACCGCCACCTGCAAGCCCGCCTTCTCACAGAAATCCCGCAGCGCCTCCGCATGCGTCGGCTCCGAATCCACGATCAGACACCAGTTACTCACGATGCCCTCCGAGACTGGCCGTGGTGCTCAGGAGCGCTCGTATGTCCCGACCAGACGATTCATGCCAAGCAGATGCGGCTCGACGCGCTGAAGCAGCTGATCGAGTGTCATCCCCTGCGGCAGCTCCGGCGCCATGTCGAGCGCCAGCACCCAGAAATAGTAGTGGTGCCTGCCGTGCCCGGGCGGCGGCATCGGACCACCGTAGCCCTGGTTGCCGAAACTGTTCTGGCCCGGCGTGTAGCTGTCCGAGCCCTCGGCCAGCGAATCCACCGATGCGGGTATGTTACAGAGCACCCAGTGCACGAAACCGTAATCTCCCCGCCCCGTCACGAGAGGTGCGTCCGGGTCGTGACAGAATATTGCGAAAGAGCGGGTGCCCTCGGGAGCATTGGTCCAGGAGAGCGCAGGTGAGACATCTTCCCCCTCTCCCGTGTGTTTTGCGGGAATGGCGCCGCCCGCGTTGAATGCGGTGCTGCTCAAGCTTAGATCAGACAATGCAAATCCCATGATACCTCCGAGAGAACGCAACGGAACTTCCCATAAGATAGCAGCACTGCCCGCGCCGGGCCACCAGCCGACCACCGCACTCGCACATCAAACGACACGCGGCGAGCCATCGACGCCGACGGGCCATCTCCTGTGTTGGCATGACTGTTGCGTCACTATTCCTACAACACACTCGCCCATGAGACAGGTTGCCACAATGAATGAGACTCACAAACAGGATACTTTTCTATCGCTTGCCGAGGTTCTGGAAAACGCCTCAGACCGGTGCCTGAATGCTGAGCGGAACCTGCGGGGCTGTCTTTACAAGGTGGGCGAACCCCATTCCCTCGCCCTCGGCGAAATGGCTGCAAATGAACGCGACCTTGCCGAACTGCTCTCGGCTTTTGCCAAGAATGCCCCGGAACACGTTCTGGAGACGCGGTTTCAGTACACCCTCGATACCGTCGCGCACCCGGAACCGGAAGACCCGTTCGAAGCGGCCCGCTACCTCATTGATAACAACGAGCGTATCGTCGAAGAGCTGCGGGGACAGGCCCGCAACGCAACTCCGGAGCGCGTGGTGGAAGCGCTCGACGTACTCTGGCGTGAAGTGGAGGCGAAGGGCAGGAGAATCTCGATGATTCATGTGACCATGCAGGATGTCTGAAAAGACACGCCGGTCAACCCGAAGACCGCGACCTCGTGCGACAGGGTCGGCGCAAAGCTTGCACAGAAATGTAATTTTTACAGGATGTTCACGAGGACAGCGCCGCCAGGGGTTCAGGCGTCGCGGTAGTGGGGCGGCCGTTTCTCGACAAAGGCCTGCACCGCTTCCCGGTGATCGGCGGTCTGCCCCAGGAGGACCTGCTGCCGGTCTTCAAGTGCCAGTGCCGCGTCCAGCCCGGGGGCATCGATGGCGAGACCGAGCGCCTGTTTGGTCAGCCGAAGGCCCAGCGGCGAGGTCCCCAGCATCTCCTCGATGTAGGGCATCGCGGCGGCCTCGAGCTGCTCGTCAGGCACCACCTCGGACACCAGGTTGACCCGCAGCGCCCGCTCCGCATGAATGAAACGGCCTGTCAGCAACAGTTCTGAGGCAACCGAAACACCGACGAGACGCGGCAGGAAATAACTGGAGCCGATATCGCAGCCACCCAGGCCGATGCGGATGTAGGCCGCGTTCATCTTCATGGTCTCACCGGCGATACGGATGTCCGAGGCCAGGGCGAGACTCATCCCGCCGCCGCAGGCCGCCCCCTGCACCAGGGCGATGACAGGCTGAGGGCACTGGCGCATGGCGCGAATGATATCGCGGATGGCCACCTGGTGCGCCAGCGGCTCACGCACCGGCGTGTCTGTGGGGACGCCAGGGGATTCCGCCATATCGAGACCGGCACAGAACGCCCGTCCTGCAGCCTTCAATACCACGATCCGCCGCTCCGGCCGATGGTAGAGCCCCCGGAAGTAGTCGCTGAGCTCCCGCACGAGCTGCATGTTCATCGCGTTGAGCGCCTCCGGGCGGTTCAGGGTCAGCCAGTCCACCTCTCCTTTTTCCTCGACGAGGATATGCTGGTATTCGTGCTTGTCCATGGTGCCTCCGGCGGCAGTGTTGCAGTGCTGATGGTGACTTTCGCCAATAGTAGCGCAGATTCGCAAGGCCGGGCTCGCACTACGACCTTCAGCGAGCCCCATTGAACGCGACGCGATCCAAGGTGCAGATCGGCGGGGACACCTTGCGTCCGATGCCAGACAGGTGCTCGCCGCGGCCGGATCGGGCAGCGAGGCTATATATCTGACTCACATAGATGATTATAATCAGCGGCCTGAAGCACAGGGCACCAGCTCCAGGACCTGAAGCTGACGCACGAGTTGACACGCAAATCAGCCGGGTTGGTCAGAGCAGATAGCCTGGCCGCACCCACCGGGAAAAGGCATGCGTTATGACCTATGAGACCATCATCCTGAGCAGGGAAAATTCCGTCGCGCTACTCACCCTGAACCGGCCGGACGCCGCCAACGGGATGAACCTCGAGTTAATGCAGGAGCTGGCCGATGCGGCCCACGCCTGTGTCGCTGACCCGGATGTCCGGGCGATGCTTGTGAGCGGCAACGGCCGCTTCTTCTCCGCGGGAGGGGATCTGCAGTCCTTTGCCAGCGATATCGATGCCATGCCCCGCCTGCTCAACGAGCTGACCATGTACCTGCATACTGCCGTCTCGCGCCTGGCCCGGGCAAAATTTCCGGTCATTGCCGCCGTGAACGGGCCCTGCGCGGGTGCCGGCATGAGCCTCGCCTGCGCCTGCGACTATGTGCTTGCGGCCGAGTCGGCGAGCTTCACCATGGCGTATACCGCCGCGGGCCTGTCGCCGGACGGCAGTTCCTCGTGGTACCTGCCCCGGCGTATCGGTGAGCTGCGCACCCGGGAATTGATGCTGACCAATCGCAGGCTCAGCGCGGCAGAGGCGGTGGAATGGGGCCTGGCCAACCGCGTCGTGGCGGATGACGAATTGATGGCCGAGGCGGAAAAACTCGCCGGAAATCTCTCCAGCGGCCCGACGCTTGCCTACGGCAGAGTCAAAGCCCTGCTCAACGACACCTTCTCCCACGGCCTCGAGACCCAGATGGAGCTGGAGTCGGCCAATATCAGCGGGGCGGCGAAAAGCGAGGATGCCATCGAAGGCATCAACGCCTTCCTGCAGAAGCGCAAACCGGAATTCAAGGGCCGCTGATGTTCCCGCTTCCGGCCTTCGATTCGCATTTCAACCATGGCCAGCAAAAGGCCGCCCCGATCAACCTGATCACCCAACAGGAGACCTGAACATGTCTGACCAAGAAGTACTCGTGGACGTTGCCGACGGCGTCATGACCATTACCCTCAACCGCCCCAAGGCGAAAAATGCTGCCAACAAGGCACTTGCAGAAGGTGTGGCGGCGGCGATCGACGAACTGGAGAGCAACGACGAGCTGCGGGTCGCGATCGTCACGGGTGCCGGTGGCACCTTCTGTTCCGGGATGGACCTCAAGGCCTTTGTGACCGGGGAACTGCCCACTGTCGAGGGCAAGGGCTTTGCCGGCCTGTGCGAGGCGACTATCGGGAAACCTGTCATTGCCGCGGTGGAGGGCTATGCGCTTGCCGGCGGCTTCGAGGTGGCGATCAGCTGTGACCTGATTGTCGCGGCGGAAGACGCGAAGTTCGGTATCCCGGAGGTGAAAAGGGGGCTGGCGGCCGGCGCAGGCGGCCTGGTAAAACTGCCCAAACAGATTCCGTCACGTATCGCCATGGAGCTGGCGCTGACCGGCGAGTTCATCAGCGCTCAGCGCGCATACGAACTGGGCCTCGTCAACCAGGTGGTGTCCTCCGGCACTGCGCTGGACGCCGCCAAAGCACTGGCCGCCAAGATCGCCGCCAATGGGCCTCTGGCCGTGGCCGTCAGCAAGCGGGTCGTGGCGGCGGCGCAGGACTGGTCGACGTCAGAGATGTTCCGGGAGCAGGCCAAAATCATCCAGCCTGTATTTACCAGCGAGGACGCCATCGAGGGCGCCACCGCCTTCGCCGAGAAGCGCGCCCCCGTCTGGAAAGGGAAATAGAGGAGTAAAGCAATGTCAGAAGCCTGGATCATAGACGCCTGCAGAACACCACGCGGAATCGGCAAGAAGGGCAAGGGAGCCCTGGATCACCTCCATCCCCAGCACCTCGGTGCCACGGTGCTGAAGGCGATCGCCGAGCGCAACGACCTCCATACCGCTGACGTCGACGACATCATATTCGGCACCAGCTCCCAGCGCGGCGTGCAGGGCGGTGACCTCGCCCGCATGGCGGCCCTGGACGCGGGCTACGACACCATCACATCGGGTGTCACCCTGGACCGCTTCTGCGGATCGGGCATTACCTCCGTCAACCTGGCGGCCGCCTCGATCATGTCCGGCATGGAAGAGCTGGTCATCGGCGGCGGCTGCGAGATGATGTCAACCTTCGGGCAGGACCCCAACCAGTCCCCGTTCATCGACAGCGACAACCTGCACCTGCGGGAGAAGTACCCGCAGCCGCACCAGGGGGTGTGTGCCGATGCCATCGCCACCATGGAGGGCATCGACCGGCAAGCGGTGGACAGCCTGGCGGTGGTCTCCCAGCAGCGGGCAGCCCACGCGATAAAGAACGGCCATTTCGACCGCAGCCTGGTCCCGGTCCATAACTACGACGGCACCGTGGCGCTGGACCACGAGGAGTATCCGCGCCCCCAGACCACCCTGGCGAGCCTGTCCGAACGGATCAACCACGTCCACCATGCGGGTAACTCCTCCGGCGTGGTCGACGGCGCCGCGGCGGTGCTGCTCGCCTCTCCAGACTATGCCAAGGCCCATGGGATGAAGCCCAGGGCCCGGATCGTGGCAATGGCCAACATGGGGGACTCCCCCGTGCTGATGCTCAACGCCCCGGTACCCGCGGCGCGCAAGGTGCTGGAGAAGGCCGGCATGCAGCTCTCGGACATCGACCTGTTCGAGATCAACGAGGCATTCGCCGTAGTCGCGGAGAAATTCATCCGCGACCTGGAGCTTGACCGGGACAAGGTAAATGTCAACGGCGGGGCGATGGCACTCGGCCACCCGATCGGGGCCACTGGTTCCATCCTCATCGGCACCCTCCTCGATGAACTGGAGCGCCGCGACAAGCAGTTCGGCCTCGTGACCATGTGCGCCGCCGGCGGCATGGCGCCGGCGGTCATCATCGAGCGCATTTAGCCGCTGTTCCGCGGGTCAGCCCATGGGCTGGCTCGCGCACATACCCGCTCTCAGGGCCGGAACGTGTTTGCCGGGCATACCTGCGCGGCGCTGAGCGGGAACGACAGCACACCCTGCCAAGGGCGTCAGCGGCACTGGGCCCGATGCCGGCCAACCCGATAACAGGAGGAACACATGCCCCGGAACTACTTCGATATCGAAGGCAAGATCACCCTGGTAACCGGCGCATCAAGTGGATTGGGTGTTCACTTCGCCAGGGTGCTTGCCGCAGAGGGCGCAAGCGTCATTCTCGCGGCGAGGCGCGCCGAGCGACTTGCCGATGAAGTCGCGGCAATCCGTGCACAGGGCGGCAGTGCCTACGCCGTCACCATGGACGTTACCCGCCCTGACAGTGTCGATGCCGCCTTTGCAGGGATAGAGCAAGCTCACGGTCCGCTCGATATCCTGGTCAATAATGCCGGTGTTGCCGATGATCCGAGAAAGTTCCTGGATACCGGCGAAGAGGCGTGGCGGAAAGTAGTGGAGACCAACCTCGATGGCGCCTGGCGTGTCGCAAAGGCGGCTGCCGGACAGATGGTCTCTGCCGGAAAAGCCGGTGCCATCGTCAATATCGCCTCCATTTACGGGCTGCGCACCGGGGTGCTCAAGGTCGCCTATAACGTGTCGAAGGCGGGCGTCGTACAGCTTACGAGATCCATGGCCATGGAGCTCAGCAGGAAAACGATCCGGGTCAATGCTCTCTGCCCGGGCTGGTTTCTCACGGATATCAACAGCGACTACTTCGCTACCGAGAGCGGTAAGCGCTACGTGAAGGGCATTCCCGCGGGCAGGCTGGGAGAATTGGAGGACCTGACGGTACCGCTCCTGTTACTCGCCAGCGATACCGCGGGCGGCTACATGACCGGTACGTGCCTCGCGGTGGATGGCGGCATCCTGGAAAGCCCGATCTGAACGCATGCGAACCGAACCCGGTGGGCGGGCGTTCCCTTGGCGCGAGCCGGCCCGCCGGTAACTGGCGGGGCGGACACAGCACCTGCAGTCCTTAATCGTGAGGGAACGGCGCCGGCTGATACGCGACCGGGAATTGATTATTTCATCTGATCAATTCAATCTGAACTACAGTTAAGGTGTTTTCAGAATAATGATTCCGCTGATGCGAATCGAAGCCAGCGGAACAGATGTCACAGGAACTCAGGATGAGCAAGGAACATTGCATCATCGTCGGCGGCAGCCATGCCGCTGCCCAGCTCGCCGCCAGCCTGCGCCAGGACGGGTGGCAGGGGGATATTTCGATCGTCGGCGACGAGCCTCTTCCGCCCTATCACCGCCCTCCCCTTTCCAAGGCTTACCTGGCCGGCGAAAAGCACACCGACCAGCTGCTGATCAGGCAGGCGACATTCTACGAGAACGCGGGCATCGACCTGGTGATGGGCACCCGGGTAACCGCGATCGACCGCGAGAGCAGGTCCATCGCGCTGCACAACGGCGGTACCATTCCCTACACCCACCTCGCCCTTGCGACGGGCGCAAGGGTCCGCACACTGTCGATTCCGGGTGTCGAACTGGAGGGCGTGTTCTACCTGCGCGATCTCAATGACGTGGACAGGATTCGCACTCACGTCGGCAGAGACAAGTCGGTGGCCATTATCGGCGGCGGCTATATCGGGCTGGAAACCGCAGCTTCTCTCCGCAAGCTGGGCATGAACGTGACCGTGCTGGAGGCGCTGCCGCGGGTGCTGCAGCGGGTGACCGCGCCGGAGGTCTCCGCCTTCTACGCCCGCGTGCACCGCGAGGAGGGCGTGGACATCATCACCGATGCCGCGGTGGCGTCACTGCAGGGCACCGGTTCGGTGGAGGCGGTCAAGCTGGCCGACGGCACACTGATCGAGGCAGACCTGGTCATTATCGGTGTCGGCGTCATTCCGGCCACGGAACTTGCCGAGGCCGCGGGACTCGAGGTGGACAACGGTATCATCGTGGACGAATTTGCCCGCACCTCGGACCCTGCCATCGTCGCCGCGGGCGACTGCACCAACCATTACAATCCGATCTACGACGTCAGGCTGCGCCTGGAATCCGTCCAGAACGCGACGGACCAGGCCAAGACCGCCGCCGGCACGCTCTGTGGCAGGCTCGAAGCGTACCGTGCCCTGCCCTGGTTCTGGTCGGACCAGTATGACCTCAAACTGCAGATAGCGGGACTGTCCCGGGGCTTCGACCAGGTCGTATTGCGGGGAGACAGTGAATCCGGCCGGAGTTTCGCCGCTTTCTATTTTCGCGAAGGCCGCCTGCTCGCCGTGGACGCCGTCAACCGCCCCAAGGAATTCATGATCGTGCGCCGGGCCCTCACCGAGGGCAGGTCGGCGGATCCCGCACAACTGATCGACGAAACCATCGATATACAGCACGCGTTCCCAGCGCAGTGACCAGAGGGAGGGGAGGCAGCATGGAGTACGTCAACCTCGGCAATACCGGGCTAAAGGTATCGAAGCTCTGTCTCGGCTGCATGAGCTTTGGAGAGCCCGGCAGCGGCATGCATGAATGGACCCTGGATGAAAAAGCCAGCAGACCTCTGATCAGGGAAGCGGTCGAGGCCGGCATCAATTTCTTCGATACCGCCAACGGCTATTCCGCCGGCAGTTCCGAAGAGATCGTCGGCCGCGCGTTGAAGGAATGCGGGCGGCGCGACGAACTGGTAATCGCCACCAAGGTCTACCTGCCGTGGCGTGAGGCACCCAACACGGGCGGACTCTCCCGCAAGGCGATTTTTGAGGCGGTGGACGCCAGCCTGCGGCGGCTCGGTACCGACTACATCGATCTCTACCAGATCCACCGCTGGGACCACCACACGCCGATCGAGGAGACCCTCGAGGCACTGCACGATCTGGTAAAGATCGGCAAAGTGCGCTACCTCGGCGCCTCCTCCATGTACGCCTGGCAGTTTGCCAAGGCGCTGTTCGTCGCCGAGCGCAACGGCTGGAACCGCTTCGTCTCGATGCAGAACCATCTCAACCTGCTCAACAGGGAAGAGGAGCGGGAGATGCTGCCGCTGTGCCGCGACCAGGGGATAGGCGTCATCCCCTGGAGCCCGCTGGCCCGTGGACGCCTCACCCGTAATTGGGACGAAAGCACCGAGCGGTCGGAGCACGACGCTTTCGGGGAGTATCTCTACAAGGCCACTGCGGCGGCAGACCGCAAGGTGGTCGAGGCGGTGGCCGCGGTGGCCGCAGCGCGCAATCTGCCGCGGGCCCAGGTCGCCCTGGCCTGGCTGCTCCGCAAACCGGAGGTTACCGCGCCAATTATCGGCATCACCAAACCTCACCACCTGACCGACGCATTGGCAGCGCTGGAGGTGGGCCTCTCCGACGACGAGGTGGCCCAGCTCGAGGCCCCCTATGTGCCCCACCCCGTGGTCGGCTATTTCTGACTCGGGCCCGCGCGGGGCCTGTACACCGGCATGCACCGGCGGGCGAGGCCGGTGCAGGCGTCATCGGCGCAGCCACGTTCCCCCTTCGGGGTTAGCCGGGTCTCCTTTAAGGCGCTGCAGCGAAAACGAACCATCCCGCGGGACCGGTCGTCAACGGCCCTTGAACACCGCCGTGCGGCGCTCGACGAAGGACTGCACGCCCTCCTGCGCATCCTCGGTGGAGAGGAGATGCGCCTGCACCGGCGCCAGGGCCGCGATGCAGGCAGCCACACCCTCATTGAAGCAGCGCCGCGCCGAGGCCTTGGTCGCCTGCACCGCCAGCGGCGCCTGGGTGGCGATTCGCTCCGCCAGCTCGACGGCGCGCTCCAGTTGTGTCCCGGCAGGCACGACCTCCTGTACCAGGCCGATGCGGTACGCCTCCGCCGCGTCGAACTCGTCGCTGGTCAACAGGTGGTACATGGCGTTGCCCCATCCGCCCCGCTCCGGAAAGCGGAAGGTGGCGCCCCCGGTGGCGTGAATTCCCCGGGCGGGCTCGAGCTGGGAGAAACGGCAGTCGTCGGCGGCGATCACGATGTCGCCCGCCAGGGCCAGCTCGATGCCCAGGGTGTAGGTAATGCCGTGGACAGCAGTGACTATGGGTTTGCGGCAGGCGCGGCCGAGCGCCAGCGGATCGACACCGGACGCGTCGTGCAGGTCCTGCCCTTCGCGGGAAAATTGATCCGTCCATTTGGGAAGATCGAGCCCGGCGCAGAAATGCTTGCCGTGCCCGAACACGACCCCCACGCGCAGTTCGGGGTCCTCGTCCAGCCGGGTGTAGGCCTCCACCAGTTGCCGCGACATCTGCGGTGTATACCCGTTGTACTTCTCGGGCCTGTTGAAACCCATCAGCAGCAGGTGGCCGCTGACCTCGACAGTAATTGAACCTTCGGGATCACTCATAAACCATAGCTCCTTTTGGTGCGGCCATGCAGGACCGCCGTTATCGCTGAATACCGCCCTGTAAAGCGCGCGTCATGTCGGGGCAGCACCCCTTCCCCTGGTCAGAGGCCCCCGTCCACCCGCGCCAGGCAGGAGGTCACGAAAGTCGAATGGGGACTGGCGAGATAGAGCGCTGTCGTCACGACCTCGTCGGGGCGACCGGGCCGGCCCAGCGCCGAGGGGGCGGTCTGCCGGTCCTCCTCCCGCCAGGCCTTGCTGATATCCGTGAGGAAGGGGCCCGCTGAGATGGTGTTGACCCGCACGCCGGACCCGCCAAACTCGGCGGCGAAGGCCTCTGTCATGGCGTTGAGCGCCGCCTTGGCACCGCAGTAGGGGATGGCATTGGGTATCGGCCGGATGGCCGCCGAACTGCTGACATTGATGATACAGCCGCCCCCCGCCTGCGCCATGCGCTGGCCGACCAGGGCCGATAGACGGAACGGGCCCTTGAAGTTGACGCCGATGACCTTGTCGAACAGCGCTTCGCTGACATCCGCCGAGGTGGGGGTGACAGGTGACATCCCCGCATTGTTGATCAGCACGTCGATCCTGCCATACTCGGCGTAGGCGGCCTCCACCAGGCCTTCGATCGCCGCCCAGTGCCCGACATGGCAGCCATAGGCAAGGGCCCGGCGCCCCATCGCGCGCACCTCATCCGCCACTGCGTCACAGCTCTCTTTCTTGCGGCTGGTCACCACCACGTCCGCGCCGCGCTCCGCGAAAGCTTTGACCATCTGGTAGCCCAGACCGCGGCTCCCGCCGGTCACCAGCACGACCTTACCACTGAAATCAAACAAGGGATCCATATGCTTCGCCTGCTCCGTCTGCCGCCCGGGAAAAATTGTCAGCTGTTGCGACGCACAAGTCCGGGCGCGAGGCCGGGGTGGTCGAGGCTGAACACGGTGACCCTATCGCCAACTCGCCCGGATAACAACCCGCCATTGCCGCCTGCTGCGGCGACGTATCCGACAATACACGCCCCCCCGCAGAGCGCAAGTCCCGGACGCGCGCGACGCGACTAGTTGACCACTCAACCTTCCTTTCCTAATATAGTCCCGTTACGAAAGCGAGTAACCGATGAGCGAAGCCGAACAAAAGAGCCGGCGCAGAGCCACCCTCTTTGCCATCCTCGGGCTGACCCTTGTGGCGGGCGGGGCGGGCGCCGCCTGGTACCAACTCTACGGGCGCTGGCACGAAACCACCGACAACGCTTACGTCACCGGCAACCTGGTAGAGGTGAATGCCCAGGTCGGCGGCACCGTGGTCTGGATCGGCCCCGAGGAGAACCAGGTCGTGCAGCAGGGGCAGGCCATTCTGCGCCTCGATGAAGGTGATGCGCGGGCTCTGCTCGAATTGCGCAAGCAGCAACTGGCGCTGGCAGTCAGGGAGGTGCTGACCCTGCGCGCCGAGGTGGACCGGCTCGGCGCCGAGCAACGCCTGAAAGCCGTGACCCATGATCTGGCAAGTGACGAATTCAGGCGCCGCCAGCAGCTGTTTCCACAAAACATGGTCTCGAAGGAGGAGCTGGATGCGGCCCGCACCAGGGAGGCGGAGACACGGGTGGCCCTGGAGACGGCGCGCCTGGCGCTGGCCAAGGCCCGCGTGCGGGCCGGATCCCAGGCGATAGCCGATCACCCCGAGGTGATGGCGGCGGCGAGCCAGCTGCGCACCGCTTTCCGGGACTGGCGCAAGACGCAGGTCATCGCCCCGGTCGAGGGTGAAATCGCCCGGCGCCGGGTGCAGGCAGGGCAGCGCGTGACGACAGGCACGCCCCTGTTCAGCATCGCCCAGCGCGACAGCGCCTGGATCGAGGCAAATTTCAAGGAGACCCAGCTGCGCAACATCAGGCCGGGACAGCCGGTGGCGATCCGCAGCGACCTCTATGGCGAGGAGGTCACGCTGGAGGGACGCGTCGAAAGCATCGGGGTCGGCACCGGCGCGGTCTTCTCGCTGCTGCCCCCGCAGAACGCGACGGGCAACTGGATCAAGATCGTGCAGCGGGTACCGGTGAGAATTGGCCTTACCCGGGGTTTCGATCCCGCACACCCCCTCCCCTTCGGTGCCTCACTCCACGTGAGGGTCGACACCCATGATCGCAGTGGCCCGCCGCTTTCGGTCACCCGGGAGCGGGAACCGGTGGCGGACGCCGACATCTACGGCTACCAGGACGAGGGGGCGGAATCGATGATTGCCGGGATTATCGCGGCCAACACTTCGCGCGATCCGGCGGAATAGTCCATGACCACCGTCGCCAGTGAAGATCGCCTGAGCGGACCGACACTTCTCCTCGCAACCATCGCGGTGTCGCTGGCGAGCTTTATGAACGTGGTGGACACCACCATCACCATCGTCGCGCTCCCGACCATTGCCGGCAACCTCTCGGCGACACCTTCCCAGGGCAGCTGGGTGGTCACCTCCTACAGCGTCTGCCTGGCGGTGATGCTGCCGCTCTCCGGGTGGATTACCCGGCGCTTCGGCGAGGTCCGGACCTTCTGTATCTCGGTGCTGCTGTTCACTTTCACCTCCTGGCTCTGCGCCATTGCCACCAATTTCAACGAACTGCTGCTGTTCCGCGCCCTGCAGGGCTGTTCCGGCGGCCTCCTGTTACCCCTTTCCCAGTCACTGCTGCTGCGTATCTATCCGCCGGAACGCCACGGTCTCGCCCTGGCACTCTGGGGCATGACGACCGCGGTCGGCCCCGTCCTGGGCCCACTACTGGGCGGTTTCATCACAGACAGTCTCGGTTGGCCCTGGATCTTTCTCATCAACATACCCACCGGACTCTTCTCCGCCTTCGTATGCTGGAGACTGGTGCGCCGGTTCGAGAGCAGGCGCTTCCGAGAGCCGGTGGATTACATCGGGCTGGTGTTGCTGGCCGTGGGCGTGATCTGTTTCCAGCTGGTGCTGGACAGGGGACACGAACTGGACTGGCTGGCGTCCATGCCGATCAGGGTCATGCTGACGGTATCGATTCTCTTCTTTTTTCTGTTCCTGGCCTGGGAGAGCGGGGAAGCTCACCCGGTGGTCGACCTGTCACTGTTCAGGAGCCGGAACTTCGTCGTGGGATCGGCGCTGGTCTCGGTGTTCTTCGTGTGTTATCTGGCGGGATCGGTGATCTACCCGATCTGGCTGCAGACCACCCTGGGCTACGATGCGACGCTGGCCGGCCTGGTGATGGCGCCCTTCGGTGTCGCTCCCCTGCTCCTGATGCCCTTCCTCGGGGAGCGACTGCGGCGGTGGGACGCGCGCTTCACCGTGACCTTCGGCATCGTCCTGTTCGCGCTGGCCTTCTATCTGCAGGCCATGACGAGCACCGACTCGACGGCCACCTACATCGCCTTCACCCGTCTCATGATGGGCGCGGCCATGCCCTTCGTCTGGATGCCTCTGGTGGTGCTGGCGCTGGTGGGCCTGCCGCCGGAAAAAATGGCGTCGGCGACCGGGCTCTTCAATTTCATCCGCATGCTGGCGACCAGCCTCGGCATCGCGGTGGCGGTGACGCTCTGGGACGAGCGGACGATCTATCACCGCAGTCGGGTCGCTGAATCCCTCTCTGCGGACTCTGCCCAGTACCGGCACGCGATGGACGTGCTGACGCAGCGACTGCAGGACACCCAGGCGGCGCTCGCCGCGATGGAACAGGCGGTCAGCGTCCAGGCGCGGACTCTGGCCCTGGATGACATTTTCTATCTTTGTACCGCACTCATTCTGTCGCTGGCTACGGTGGCGTGGCTGCTGCCGCCACACGGTACTGGCGGTGAGAATAGCCGATGATCGATATTGCCAACAGCGAGGCACGTCACCTCGCCCTGATCCACCGGCAGATGATGAGGCGCCTGGAGAGCGAGCTGGCACCCCTGCAACTCGGCCCCGGGCGTTACCTCTACCTGTTCAGCCTCTATATCCAGGATGGCCGCAGGCAGCAGGAACTGGCCGACATCATCGGCGTGGACAAGGCCGCAGCAACCCGGGCACTGGCGCGCCTGGAACAGAACGGGTACGTGCGTCGCCGGGAGGATCCCGCCGACCGCCGGGCCACCCGTGTGTACCTGACACCCGCGGGGCGCCGGCTGCGACCGCTGCTGGAGTCGGCGGCAATGGCCTGTATCGAGGAGATGACAACGGCACTGGACGGGTCGGAGCGACGGGAGTTGCGGCGCCTGCTGGCGAAGATGGTGGTCCCGCCAGCTGTCGGGAGCTGAATACCGCGAGAACCGGGCTGTCGATCCGTGTCTGGCCGCCGCTTGATCTCCATCATGGTTGAACCGTTGTGCGCATGCTATAGGTACTCTTCTGGCTAAGCTATGCGGGACATACGCGTTGCAATCAATACTGACCATGTTTTTCCCCCGGGATCCTGACTAAGGCATGATGGTTCTCACCGCGGTAGCGGCCATCGGTGGCCTGACGTTCCTGCTCTGCACGCTTTTGATGCTCGCCAACCGAAAACTCCAGGTCGAGGAGGACGAGCGCATCGATGTGGTGGAGGAGATGCTGCCTCACACCAACTGCGGGGCCTGCGGCTACCCCGGTTGTCGCCCGATGGCGGAGGCCCTGGTCAGCGGTGAAGCACAGCCGGGGCTCTGCACCGTGAGTAACGCCGAGGCGCGCCAGGCGATCGCCGACTTCCTCGGGGTCGCCGTGGGTGAGCAGGTCAAGGTTGTGGCGCGCCTGGCGTGCGCCGGCGGCAGCAACGTGGCGCGCAACCGGGCCCACTACGACGGTGAGCAGAGTTGTCTCGCCGCGGCGCAGGTAGCGGGCGGAGGCAAGAGCTGCTTCTGGGGTTGCCTGGGCCTGGGAGACTGCGAGCGCGTCTGCGACTTCGACGCGATCCAGATGAATAACCATGCGCTGCCCGTGGTCGACGAGGACCGATGCACTGCCTGTGGCGACTGTGTTGAGGTCTGCCCCAAGGACCTGTTTTCATTGCACCCGGTAAACCACCGACTCTGGGTGGCCTGCAGGAACCAGGAGCGGGGCGACGAAATACTCGCCAACTGCGAGGTGGCCTGCACCGCCTGCGAGCGCTGCGCCGTCGACGCCCCGGGCGGGCTGATCGCCATGCAGAACAACCTGCCGGTGGTGGATTACAGCCGGCCCCACAATACCCGGGTGCCGATCGAGCGCTGCCCCACCGGTGCCATCGTCTGGATCGACCAGGAAAAAGGCGTTGTTTACGGCGCGGCAAGCCGCAAAATCGTGCGCCACTCCGCGCTTCCGGAAGCGCCCACCTGATCAGCCCCGGCACAGCGGCAAACTGACATGAAACTGAGGAAAGGCAAGATGGGAAATCGAGACACCGCGTTCAAGTATCCGGGCCGGCGCGCTGCCATGGACGGAAATACGGCGGTCATCATGTGTGAGCGGGAATCCACAGATGCCGCGGGCGCCTACCCGATCACGCCATCGACCCAGATGGGCGAATACTGGGCCGAAGCGACGGCCCAGGGCCACATCAACGTCTCCGGCAGGCCGCTGATCTTCATCGAGCCCGAGGGCGAACACGCCGCGGCCGCGGTGACCGCCGGCCTTGCCATGACCGGCCTGCGGGCTGCCAATTTCTCCTCGGGCCAGGGCATTGCCTACATGCACGAGTCGCTCTACGCCGCGGTCGGCAAGCGCCTGACCTACGTCCTCAACATCGGCGCCCGCGCGATGACCAAGGCAACCCTCAACGTGCATGCCGGCCACGACGACTACCACTGCGTGGACGACACCGGATTTTTCCAGCTGTTTGCCGCCAACGCGCAGCAGGCTGCGGATCTCAACATCATTGCCCACCGCGTCGCCGAGCTCGCCCTGACGCCCGGGATCGTCGCCCAGGACGGTTTCCTCACCACCCACCTGATCGAATCCCTGCTGGTCCCCGAGCGCGAGCTGATCGAGGAGTACCTGGGGCGCCCGGATGACATGATAACCACCCCGACGCCGGCCCAGAGGCTTATCTACGGGGAGAAGCGCCGGCGCATCCCGCAGCTGTGGGACGTCGACAACCCGATGATGTCCGGCCTGGTACAGAACCAGGACGCCTACATGCAGAGCGTGGCGGCACAGCGCCCCTTCTTCTTCGACCACATCGACGAACTGGCGCAGCAGGCCTTCGACGAATTCCACGCGCTCACCGGGCGCCGCTACGGGCCCATTTCCACCCACCGCACGGAAGACGCCGACTACCTGATCGTCGGCCAGGGCAGCGTGATACCCAGTGCCGAGGCGGTCGCCGACTATCTGCGCGAGACCCGCCGCATCCGCGTCGGTGTGGTCAATCTGACCATGTTCCGCCCCTTTCCCGCCGCCGCCCTGAGCCGCGTGCTCAAGGGCCGCAAGGGGGTCGCGGTGCTGGAACGCCTGGACCAGCCGCTGGCCGCGGACCTGCCCCTGATGCGCGAGATCCGCGCTACCGTGAGCAAGGCCATGGAGAACGGCAAGCAGCGCAAGGTGACCCCCTACCCTGAACTGGAGACTTACAGCAGCCTGGCCGATGCGCCCTCTCTCTACTCCGGCTCCTTCGGCCTGGGCAGCCGCGACCTGCAGCCCGAGGGGCTGATCGCCGCCGTGGAGAATATGCTCGACACGGGAGCGCACAAGACCTTTTTCTATCTCTCCATCGATTTCCTGCGCAAGGATCCGCTGACGCCCAAGCAGGAGATTCACCAGGAGAACATCGAGGCGGGCTATCCCGGTGTCCGGGCACTCGCCCTGCGGGGAAGCGAGAATCCCAACCTGATGCCGAAGGAGAGCGTCACCGTGCGCTTTCACTCCATCGGCGGCTGGGGCGCGATCACCACCGGCAAGAACCTGGCGATGACCCTGTTCGACCTGCTCGGCTATCACATCAAGGCAAACCCGAAATACGGCTCGGAAAAGAAGGGACAGCCCACCACCTACTACCTCTCCGCCGCACCGGAGCCCATCCGGGTCAACTGCGAGTACTTTCACGTGGACGTGGTGCTCTCCCCCGACCCCAACGTGTTCCACCATACCAACGCGCTGGCCGGTCTCAAGGCAGGCGGCGTATTCATTATTCAGAGCGACCAGGGCTCGCCGGACAAGGTATGGGCGGAGATTCCCGAGCGCTACCAGCGGATCATCGTGGACCAGAAGATCCGCCTCTTTTACCTCGACGCTTTCAACATCGCCAGGGAGGAGGCCACGGATTCCGACCTGCAGCTGCGCATGCAGGGCATCGCCTTCCAGGGCGCCTTCTTCGCCGCATCGCCACTCGCGCAGCAGACGGGACTGAGCGATCAGAAGCTGCTCGAGGCGATCCGCAGCCAGTTGGAGCACAAGTTCGGCAGCAAGGGGGCGCGGGTGGTCGAGGACAATATTCGCGTCGTCAAGCGCGGTTACGACGAGGTCCGCGAGATCACCGCCCAGGAGGTGGGCGTCCAGACTGCCAGCGTGGTGGACATGCAGGCCGAGCCGCCACTGCCGGTGATGGTCAAGCGCCTGCCCCAGAGCAAGGCCCCGAAATCGGACATCCACCGCTTCTGGGAGCAGACAGGAAATTTCTATGCCCGCGGCATGGGCAATGACAACCTGACCGACCCCTTTATCGGCCTCGGCGTCATGCCGGCGGCCACCGCGCTGTTCCGGGACATGACCGGCATCCGCTTCGAGCACCCCGAGTGGATTGCCGAGAACTGCACGGCCTGCGGTAACTGCTACACGATCTGTCCCGACACGGCGATACCGGGGCTGGTCAACGAGGTGGGGCAGGTGCTCGACACGGTGGTCTCCCGGGTGAAGAAAAAGGGCCACAGGGTGCAGCACCTGCCGCGGGCGGTGCGCAGCCTGGAGCGCAACCTGCGCGCCGCCCTCAACGAGGCCGCCGAGACTGATCCGGTCCCGGCGATGCTGGAGGAGGCCATCACGACCACCATCGCCGGAGCGGAACTGGCAGATGCGGAGCGCGACGACCTGAAACAGGAGTTCGAGCGGTTCAAGGAGGAGCTGAACGGCTTCCAGTTCGCCCTGAGCCGTCCCTATTACACCCTTCCCGAAAAGAAGGCGGCGGGCAGCGGCGGCCTGCTGAGCATCACTGTCGACCCCTACACCTGCAAGGGCTGCATGGAGTGTGTGGCGGTCTGCGCCGACGATGCCCTGCGGCCGGCCACCCAGACCAGGGAGTCGACCCGCAAGCTGAAGGAGCAGTGGAACTTCTGGCTGGACCTGCCCAACACGCCGAAAAACTATATTCGCGTCGACGACCTGGAACAGGGCATCGGCGCCCTGGAGACGATCCTCCTCGACAAGGAGGCCTACTCCGCCCTCACCAGCGGGGACGGGGCGTGCCTGGGCTGCTCCGAGAAAACCGTCATCCATCTGTTCGTGGCGACCGTGGAGGCGCTGATGCAGCCGCGGGTCAAGGCGCACCTGGCCTACCTGGAAGAGCTGATCGCGAAGCTGGAAAAGCACATTCAGCTGCAACTGGCACAGGCCGTCAACGTCGACGATACGGAGGCGATGGCGGAGATCCTCAAAGGCAGCGCGGACCGCGACCTGACCCTGGCCGACCTGGCCGGCCGGATGGACCAGCTCAAAGGCTCCCAGCCCATCGACCCGGACTGGCTGAAACGGGTCACCGGGCTGGTCGCGCGCCTCAAGGACCTGAAGTTCCGCTATGCCGAGGGCACGGGGGGCCGTGGACGCAGTACGATGGGCATGCTCAACGCCACCGGCTGCACCTCCGTGTGGGGCAGCACCTACCCCTTCAATCCCTACCCCTTCCCCTGGTCAAACCACCTGTTCCAGGACAGCGCGTCACTGGCGATGGGCGTGTTCGAGGGACATATGGCGAAAATGGCGGAGGGCTTCAGGGCGATCCGCAGTGCGGAACTGGAACTCGAGGGAAAGTACCGCCCCGCCGAGCATGACGAATTCTTCACCTATTTCAACTGGCAGCAGTTCTCCGACGAGGAGTTCCAGCTCTGCCCCCCCGTGGTGGCGGTGGGCGGCGACGGGGCGATGTACGACATCGGTTTCCAGAACCTGTCCCGGGCCCTGATGTCGGGCAAGCCGATCAAGGTTTTCGTGGTGGACACCCAGGTCTACTCCAATACCGGGGGACAGGCCTGCACCTCGGGCTTCATGGGCCAGATTTCCGACATGGCGCAGTTCGGCAAGGCGTTCCAGGGCAAGCAGGAGGCGCGCAAGGAGATCGGCCTGATCGCCATGGCCCACCGCACCACCTACGTGATGCAGAGCACCATGGCCCATGCCAACCACATGATCGAGGGTTTCATCCAGGGGCTGATGGCCCGCCGCCCCGCCCTGTTCAACCTGTACACCTCCTGCCAGCCGGAACACGGCATCGGCGACGACATGGGGCACGAACAGGCGAAACTGGCGGTGGAGTCCCGGGCCTACCCGCTGTTCCGCTATAACCCGGACAACGGCAAGACACCACAGGAATGTTTCGACCTCGATGGCAACCCGGCCCTCTACGAGGACTGGCCGACCTACACCCTGAGCTACACCGAGGGGGGTCGGGACAAGACCATGGAACTGCCCATGACCTTTGCCGATTTCGCCATGACCGAGGCGCGTTTCCGCAAGCATTTCAGGATGGCGCCGCCCGACACCTGGCACGAGAACATGGTGCCCCTGGCGGCGTTCATGGACCTTGATGAGGATGCGCGGGAGGGCAAATTCCCCTTCGTCTGGACCGTGGACCGGCGCAACCGCCTCAGCCGGCTGCTGGTCGACGCGACCATGGTGAAATCCAGCGAGGAGCGGCGCGATTTCTGGATCATGCTCAAGGCGATCGCCGGGGTCAAGCCACCCGAGGCGGTGGTCACCGATGACGTGGAAGAGCGCGTGCGCCGGGAGGTGGTAAGCAAGATCGCAGGCGGCCTGATGCAGCTGGCGGGGGGACAGGGCGCCGGCCTTGATCTGATTGCCAGCACTGCAACAGCGGCGCCCGCCGCAAGCAGTGAGGCCGCGCCCCCCGCTGCGGAGGCGCCCGCCGGGGAGGAGGCGGCCGCCCCGGCAGCGGGCGGCGAGTACATGGCGCCCTGGATCGATAGCGACGAGTGTACCGCCTGTGACGAGTGCATCAACCTCAACCCCGCAATATTCGCCTACAACGAGGCGAAGAAGGCGTACATCAAGGACCCCAGAGGCGGCCCCTACAAAGACCTGGTGAAAGCCGCGGAGAAGTGCACGGCCCAGGTTATCCACCCCGGACTGCCGGCGGATCGCAGCGAAAAGGGAATCGAGAACTGGATCAAGCGGGGCGGCAAGTACAACTGATGTTAAGCGCGCTCCGACATCGCAAAAGCTTCGCCCACGGGGTTCACCCCCCAGAGGCGAAGGACGACACCAGGGAACTGCCGATCCGCCAGTTCCCCTTCGCGCCGGTGATGATCGTGCCCCTGCTGCAACATATCGGCAAGCCGGCCCTGCCCGTGGTGCGCGAGGGCCAGGAGGTGGAGCGGGGCCAGCTGCTTGCGGAGCCGGACGGCTACATGTCGGTCGCGATGCACGCTCCGGCCTCGGGGGTGATTCAACGGCTCGGGCTGGTGCCGAGCATCTCCGGGAAAATGGTGCCGGGGGTCTACCTGAAGCCCTTTCCCGGCTCCAGCCAGGAGATCAACGAGGGCACTCCCTGCCACCTGGAGTCGGCGACTCCCGAGCAGATCCTCGAGGCCATCCAGCGGGCCGGCATCGTCGGTCTGGGGGGCGCTGCCTTCCCCACCCACGTCAAGCTGAAGGTGCCCGAAGGAAAACGGGTCGACACTCTCGTCGTCAACGGCGTGGAGTGCGAGCCCTACCTGACAACGGACCACCGGGTGATGCTGGAGCAGCAGGCGGACATTGTCATGGGCATCCGCTACCTGCTCAGGGCCACCGGTGCGGAGCGGGCCATCATCGGCATCGAGGCCAACAAGCTGGACGTCGCCGCCTCTCTGCGCGCCGCCCTGCCCCCGGGGGAACCGGTCACGGTGGAGGTGGTGGAGGTGAAGTACCCCCAGGGGGCCGAGAAAATGCTGATCGCCGCCCTGCTGGGCAGGGAGATACCCTCGGGCGGCCTGCCCTCCGATGTCGACGTGGTGGCCATCAATGTCGCCACAACCGCCGAGATCGGCCGACTGCTGCCACACGGGCGCGGCATCCAGGAGCGGGTCATCACCATCGGCGGCCCGGCGATCAGGAAAAAGGGCAACTACCGCATTCCCATCGGCACCCCCCTGCGCTTCGCCCTGGAGTACGTGGGCATGGACGACCATCTCAGCCGGGTCTTCCTGGGCGGGCCGATGATGGGCCAGGCCCTGCCCAGCCTCGACATACCGATCACCAAGGGGACCTCCGGCTTCGTCGCCTTTACCACCCGCGAGACCGCCGCAATGCCGCGGGAGTTTCCCTGTATACACTGCGGCTACTGCGTGGACGCCTGTCCCCTCTATCTGAATCCATCCCAGCTGGGCCTGCTGGCACGCAGCGGGCAGTACGGACGCATGGTGGAGGATTTTCACCTGATGGACTGCTTCGAATGCGGTTCCTGCTCCTACGTCTGCCCGGCCCATATTCCGCTGGTCCAGCGCTTCCGGGCGGCCAAGACCATGGTGCGAAAACAGCAGGCGAAGTCATGACTACCCGCGGCCGGACCCTCGAACTCCATACCTCCCCGCATATCACCAGCGGCAGCAGCGTCGACGTCATCATGCGCAACGTGGTGTGGGCACTGCTGCCGGTGGCGGGCTTTGCCATCTACAGCTTCGGACTCACCGCCCTGCTGACCCTCGCCGTCGCCGTGCTCTCCTGCGTCGCCACCGAGCATCTGCTGTGCCGGGCCAGCGCGGCTCAGACCACGGTCAACGACTGGTCCGTGACCATCACGGGACTGCTGTACGGGCTCACCCTGCCACCGGCCCTGCCCCTGTGGATGGTGGCCTGCGGGGGCATCATCGGCGTCGCCATGGGCAAGTTCCTGTTCGGGGGGCTGGGCTACAACGCCTTCAACCCGGCGCTCGTGGGACGGGCATTCCTGCAGGCGGCCTTTCCCGCGGCCATGACCTCCTGGACGCCGGCACTGGCGGCGGAGCGCTTTACGACCCTGCCCTCCTCCACCCTGACATTCCCTTTCGCCGCCCCCGATTACGACGGGGTGAGCGGCGCCACGCCCCTGTCGCTGTTGAAATTCGATGGCCAGCTGACCGCCACCCCCGACCTGATGCTGGGCCTGGTCAACGGCTCCACCGGGGAGACCTGCGCTTTGCTCATTCTCGCGGGAGGCATCTTCCTGGCGGCCCGGCGCATGCTCAACTGGCGCATTCCCGTGGCGATCTTCGCCACCGTGGCCCTGTTGAGCGGCCTCTTCCACGCCATCGATCCCGAAGCCTATGCGCCCCCGGGCTTCATGCTCTTCTCAGGGGGACTGATGCTCGGCGCCGTGTTCATGGCGACGGACATGGTGGCCTCCCCCATCACTCACGCGGGCGCCATCGCCTATGGTGTCCTGATCGGGGTACTGATCACCGTGATCCGCTTCTGGGGTGGGATGCCCGAGGGGGTAATGTACGCGATCCTGCTGGCCAACGCCGTCTCCCCGCATATCGACGGCCTGATCCAGCCCCGGGTCTTCGGCACGGACAGGCGATAACGCATGGTGGAGATCATCCAGACAGACCGCGCGGCGCCGCCCGCCAGTTGGCCCATGTACCGGGCGCTGGTCGGCATCGGCATGCTCTGTGGCCTGCTCATCGTCTCGGTTTACGTGCTGACCGGCCCGGTCATCGCGCGCAACGAGGCGCGCGCCCTGGAGGCCGCGGTGTTCCGCGTGCTGCCCGGCGCCACCAGCAGCCACACCTTCGCGCTCACCGAAGATGGCCGTTTCCGCTCCGCCGAAGAAGGGACACCCACGGATTCGGAAGCAGAAGCGGGGACACCCACATATTCGGGAATGGAAGCAGGGACAAACACCGGGACACCCATAGATTCGGGCGACCCGGAACTGGAGAAACAGGCCGGGACACCCACGGACCGGGTGGTTCACGCCGGCTATGACGACAACGGCTCCCTGGTCGGTGTCGCCATCCAGGCCCAGGGGATGGGCTACCAGGATGTCATCCGCGTCCTCTACGGCTACGACCCCGCCCGGGATGCCATCATTGGCATGCAGGTGCTGGCCAGCAAAGAGACGCCCGGGCTGGGCGACAAGATCGAGAAGGATCCGGCATTTCTGGCCAACTTTGATGCCCTGGACGTGAGTCTGGCACCCGACGGCCAATCCCTGCAGCACCCGATAGAGGCGGTCAAGGGCGGCGAGAAAAGCCAGCCCTGGCAAATCGACGGTATCACCGGGGCCACGATCTCCTCCAAGGCGATCGCCGGCACGCTGCGCCAGAGCAGCGCGCAATGGGTACCGCTGATTCACCGGCAACGAGCTATTTTCACCGACAGGGAGGTGAGTAATGACGGACAGTGACCTCTCCGCGAGGACACCCACTACTGATGAATTCATCAAAGGTCTCTGGCGGGAAAATCCCGTCTTCGTCCAGGTGCTGGGCATGTGCCCGGTGCTGGCGGTCAGCAATTCAGCAATCAATGCCCTCGCCATGGGCCTCGCCACAACCTTCGTGATCGTTCTCTCCAACACCCTGGTCTCGACCCTGCGTCATTTCATCCCGAAGCAGGTGCGGATCGCCACTTTTATCCTCATTATCGCCACGTTCGTGACGGTGGTGGATTACCTGATCCAGGCGATCAGCCTGGACATCCACCGGGCGCTGGGTGCCTTCATCTCACTGATCGTGGTCAATTGTCTGATCCTGGGCCGGGCCGAGGCATTTGCTTCCCGCAATGGGCTGGGCAGGTCCATTCTGGACGGGCTTGGCATGGGGGTCGGCTTCACCTTTGCCCTGCTCTGCCTCGGTGGCGTCCGCGAGATTCTGGGCAACGGCACGCTATTTGGCGCCGCGGTGTTCCCGGACGGATTCCAGCCCTGGATCGTGATGATTCTGCCGAGCGGCGGCTTTTTCACCCTGGCGCTGTGGCTTCTGTTGTTCAACTGGCTCCGGTCGCGACAGGCTGAACGGCAGACGACCCTGGCGGAGGCGGCACCGTGAGCGACGACAGCCTCTGGTCGATCTTTCTCAACGCCAGCCTGATCAACAATTTCGTGCTGGCCTACTTCCTCGGCATCTGCCCATTCCTGGGCGTCTCCGGCAAGCTCGAGACTGCCACCCGCATGGGAGGCGCAGTCTGTTTCGTGATGCTGGTCAGCTCGGTCTGCGCCTATGGCATCCACCAGTTCCTGCTGGCTATCAATGCACCATACCTGCAGCTGATCTCGTATATTGTGGTGATCGCTTCCACCGTGCAGCTGGTCGAGATGTTCATCAAGAAGATGAGCCCCACGCTGTTCAGGGCTCTCGGCATTTTCCTGCCACTGATAACCACCAACTGCGCCATACTCGGGCTGGCGCTGTTCCAGACCAACAAGGGCTACAACCTGCTCCAGTCCATTGTCTATGCCCTGGGCGCCGGCGCAGGGTTCACGCTCGCCCTGATTCTGATGGCCGGCATCCGCGAAAAACTGGAGCTCGCCACGGTCCCGGAGATTGTCCAGGGCACTGCGATCACCCTGATGATCGCCGGCATCCTGTCGCTCTCATTCATGGGATTTGCGGGACTGGGGGCCTGAGACCATGTGGCAACATTACCTGACAGCGATTCTGTTCATGGCGGTGCTTACCGGAAGCTGGCTGGGTGTTCAGCGGCTCTGGCGGCGATACGTTCCCGAGGGCGGTCCGGCAGCGGATGACGCCCTGGCCAACCATGGCGGATGCCACGGTTGCACCTGCGATGAGCCGGGTTGTGAGCGCGATGACATTTCAAACTGAGAAAACGATTACAGAGGTCACCTGATATGCGCCTGGAAGATTTCGATACCGGCACCACCTATGCGGCCCGAGTTCTGTCGAGTCAACGGATCACCCCCGAAACGGCCAGTGAAGAAGTCAGGGAAATCGTGCTGGAGATCGATCGCGACGACTTCGAATACCAACCTGGCCAGAGCATAGGCGTCATCGTGACCGGTGAGCACGCCATGGGTCACAAGCACCATTTCCGGCTGTATAGCGTGGCCGACACGCCCGCCAAAGCGGCGGGCGGTAAACCGCGGGTCACGCTTTGCGTCAAGCGCTGCAACTACATCGATGAATACAGTGGCGAGGAGTTCGAAGGCATTGCCTCCAATTTCCTGTGCGATCTGGTACCCGGGGACACCCTCACGATCAACGGGCCTTTCGGTATACCCTTCGAGGTGCCCGAGGACCGGGATGCGGATCTCCTGCTGATTGGCATGGGCACGGGGATTGCGCCCTTTCGCGCGCTCGTCAAGCATATCTACCGGGACATAAAGGATTGGCGCGGGCGCATCCGGCTTTTCTACGGCGCCCGGACGGGCCTGGAAATGCTTTACATGAACGACGAAAAGGACGACTTCGCCCAATACTATGACGAGGGAACCTTCGAGGCCTTCAAGGCCCTGAGCCCACGCCCCCACTGGGCCGACCCCATCGCCATGGACTATGCCCTGGAGGAGCGTTCAGAGGAGATTCTCTCCATGCTGGACAACCCCAAGACTCATATCTATGTCGCCGGCCGCTCGGAGATTATCGAAACACTGGACCGCTTCTTCGGCAACATGCTGGGCTCCCAGGAAAAATGGCAGCGCCGCAAAGCGGAACTACAGGCCGGTCGACGCTGGGTGGAGCTGGTCTACTGAGCGGCTGGCGGATATCCGAAGGAGTCGAGTCAGAGATAATTTGGGCATGTAAGCCGGGTAAGTTGGGGACACCCATCTGATTCGGGTGAATCGGGGACACCCACCAAACAGGTCGAGGCGGGTAGGGATTGCACGGACACCCACAATGCCCAGGTTCACTCAGGAACACGCCTCGGACAGGGTTTGGACCACTGCGACCGGACCTGAGGCCATCGGACACCCATTGAGGCCTAGGAGACTCCAGTGACATCAGCAGCAGGCACAGAAGCAAGCTCAGCAAGCTCAGAGCAAGCGCAGGACACCCGCGAGACAAGCCCAGCGAGCCCAGGACACCCACGATGATTTCCGAGCTATCAGGTGGCTTGCAATCCGCCAGGGTGTCCAGAAATAGGCGACGGAGAGTTTTAATCCTCGCCCTGATCTGGGGCATTCTGTCCGTTCACACCGCTGTAAGCCCTATGTGCACAGCGATGGCGCAGGCAAAAGATGTCTGGATACTGATCGACACAGACACCCTCACCCTTTCTGTAATGAAAGGCGACAGTCCGTTACGAACTTTCGAAAACATTGCAATAGGCAGTAACGGTGCAACTTGGGAAAAACGTACGAAGGATGAAAAAACACCGCTGGGAGATTTCAGGATCAGCGCGGTAAAACACAACAGTCGATTTCATCTCTTTTTTGCGATCGACTACCCGACCATGGAACATGCCCGAAGGGCTCTCGAGGACGGCCGGATCGGCCGTTCGGAATACCAGGCGTTGCAGACAGCCTGGGAAAGGGGTGAGCCACCCCCACAGAACACGGGACTTGGCGGCTTTATCGGAATCCACGGCGTTGGCGCAGGGGATATGGAAATACACCGCACGTTTAACTGGACCAACGGCTGTGTTGCGATCACCAACGATGAAATCGACGAGTTGGCAAACCTGGTAAGTATCGGCACTCGTGTGACCATCCGTTAGTCATGTCTGGCGGCGTTTAAGCTTCAGAACGCTGCCTGCCACCCACTTGCGGCGGATGTCGCAATCTCCGAGAATACAGGCGAGCAAACAGGCAGTACGCTGTTGGACGCGGTTGTATTCAGCGGGGTAAGGACAGCATCTCCCCTAACCGGTACCTGTGTTCCATTCGACGATCGTTAGGGCGAAAGCCTCGTTTAAAACTGAAGGAGAAACCTTTATGCGCCATAAACTCAAAACGCAAATCACAGGTCTCACGCTGGCATCACTCACGATCCTTGCCGGTTGTGCGAGTACCTCAGACCTGGAGGCCCTGCGGGCGGACGTCCAGAAGGCAAATGAAACTGCCAGCCGCGCTGCCAGTGACGCCGCAGCGGCACAGCGGGATGCCGCTGCAGCTAAAGATGCTGCAGAAGCAGCCCGCGACACGGCCCAGGATACAAACGAAAAGCTGGATCGCATGTTCAAAAAATCCATGTACAAATAAGCGGAACCGCAAACCTGGATAAGGGGTCGGGATGGGGTCGCAGTCCACAACTAAGTGTCTCCCGACCCGCTTTCTTTCATGATCATTTATCTGCAGAAATAACCACTGGCAGTCCACTCTGGTTGGTGATCGCGCGCTCTATCGCCTGCATGTCCAGCTCAACAAGACGCCTGAACTGCGCTTCATCGATCACATTCATGACGTTCTCTGTCAGCGAGTCCCAGCCCGATTGATCTTCGTCCAGAGGCGGATGTACCTCCAGAAAGAGCTTGTCACCATACCAGCCGGCTTTTGCGGGTTGATTGATAATGCGAACCAGCGTCCCAACAGGTACCTGGGGAAACAGCATCTCGATATCTTCCGGCAACATACGGATACAGCCGTGGGACACCCGCATTCCCACCCCAAACGCTTTGTTGGTTCCGTGGATCAGGTAACCGGGCAACCCCAATCTCATGGCATAACGCCCGAGCGGGTTATCCGGTCCAGGAGGGACCACCCGGGGCAGCGGATCTCCATCCGCCTCATGCTCTGCCCTGATTGATTCTGGTGGTCGCCATGCAGGATCCTTTTCCTTTGAGATAAGCCGGGTCTCTCCAAGAGGCGTGGCCCAGTCCATCCGTCCTATGCTGACAGGGTAAGTCTGTACCTCGGCGGGCACCCCGGGCTTTGGCTCCGGAAAGTAATAGATACGCATCTCCGGCGTGTTCAGCACCAGACCGTTGCGAGGTGTGGATGGCAGAACGTAATGGGAAGGGATAGTCACTTCTGTCCCGGCACCAGGCAGCCAGCGATCGACCTCAGGGTTTGCGTGAAGAATCTCCTCCTGGCCAATGTCATAACGCCGGGCGATATCCAGGAGCGTATCTTCCTGCGATGCCTTGACGATCCGGGGGACACCCACCAGATCAAACTCGACAGGCGGGAGTAGAAAGGTCTCGGCTCGGACACTCGAGGAAAGTAAAACCAGGACACCCAACAATATCGGGAAAAACATACGCATCGCAAAATGATACAGGACACCCATAACTTGTCACTATAAAGACCGCATCGACTGCACCCCGGGTACGGGCTATCGATGCGAGGAACGTGAAAAGAAAACCGGTAAATGAAGAAACCCGGACTTTTGTAAAGCGCTTTGGCCTACCCACGCAGTTACAAATTCAGCGCGATTCAAATCAGAGTGATTGATACCTAAAGAGTTTACATAGCACGGGTAGATTACATCCAGCGATCATTCTCGGAATGAATCATCACAAAAGTGATGAGAGAACGGCTGCATAACGTTGCCATGATTATCGAGACAAAGCGGAGGAATTAGCTCACGCCATATATTCCTCTGATTCTTCCCATTCCAGCGATCCACTTATAACCTGAATCCTCAGCGTAAGCGCGCATTCGTGCGAGGCTACCGATAGCGCGCACTGGCATTGACTGGAGTTCGAGCGAAAATGCGATCCACTGGTCGTGGGAAAATCCCATCTGGCGAAGCAGCGAGCGGCCTTTTCCAACTATCTCGCCCCGCTTGTCCTGACGTACCCGCCGACCAGTCTGCTCGACCAAGTCGAAATACTGGCGACACTCAAACCGGATTGTAGTGAGCGGCTCCCCGGCTTTCTGTCTTTTGGAGAATGGCAATAACCAGGCGTTAACACGCTGGCGATTATGACGATCGGTTGGAAAATGAAATTCCCGCAACCGCTCTTGAATCGACGTAAAATCCGATTCCGTGAGGTTAGTCGCAAGACCCGCTCTTACCGGATTAAGATCCACATAAGCCATACAGGATAACAATGCACGCTCATCCAGAAGAGCCTGGGATTTGAACCGTCCCTCCCAGAACCTGCCCCGACACCCATCTTCCGCGTTGGCGCGGCGCGCAATATATTCATTAAGGCAACGCATGAACCAACTGATATCGTACAATCGGCGGCGCCACACTGCGACTATTCTGGAAAGCGCATGCCGCTGTAATTTTGTGAGAGTTGCGCCCTGCTGATACCTTTGAACCAATAGAGGTCCGTTAAATAATAGAGTCCAACGTTCGATCACTTCATCCTCACTCCAGCTCAGAACCCGCTGTCGGTCGGCGCAGAGCACCAGGTGGTAGTGATTCTCCATGATGGCATAGGCGCAAATACCAATTCCAAAAACCGAGGCCTGTAGCCGGACTCTATCCACCAGCCACTGCCTCCGGTGATTGAAACTCCTGCCAGTGTAGCGGTCTCT
>JARRPM010000003.1:0-80069 GCA_037382865.1 Halioglobus sp.
CGGCTTTCCAGACCGCTTCGGGGCGACGGCATCGGCCTCCGCGGAGATCATGCTGGAGTTCACTGCCCGGGAGGACGCCTCACTCGTCATGCTTGCGGCGCTCATGGCCCTGCTGTTACTGAACATCTGCCGCGCATTGACCTGGCCGTGGGTTGTCACCCTGGTCTGGGGATGGCGGTCCCGACTGCTGGCGCGCCTGCGCCGCGACGATCACAGGGTGCTCCTCGCACACCTCTCCATCAGTCTCGCCTACCTGGCCGTGTTTACTCTGATCAACCGCTTCATGCTGGAGCGCTACGCAATCCACCTGGTGGTTTTTCTGTTGTTTTACCTCTCCTTCATTCTCAACGCCCTGTGGCACTCCGGTAACAGATACGCCCTGCGGCGATGGGTGATCGCGGCACTGCTGCTGGTCATGTCCCTCGATACCCTGCACAACCGGGACCACGAGAAAGCGTTCGTGCGAGACGCCACTGAATGGCTGATCGCCAACGCGCCGCCCGCCAGCACCCTGGTCTCCAACGAGCCATACCTGGCCTATTTCAGCGGGCTCTCGTTCGACTGGCGCGAGGCAGACTACCGGGATTTTGACCTGGGGCAGCTGCTCGCCTCCCCGGAATTCTGGCGCGACCAGGACTACCTGGCGATGCGGGTGAGGCGGGAGGACCGGGCAGCGTGGGAGGCGTTTCTGGCCCGCAACGAATTGCGTGAAACCGCGGTATTCGATGGCGGCCGCCACGGCGAGGTCAGCATCGTCGCCGTACATGAGCGCCGGGCCGAGTAGGCGGTGCGCCGCGAAATGGAGATCACACCCGAGCGACGTGAGGAGCTGCACCGGGACGCCCTGCAGCTCAGCCGCAACGTGCTGCCCCCGGAGTGGGAGCTGGTGCAGAGCTCAGGCTTCACCCGCGTAGCATTTCTCCCGGCAGAGGGGCTTTACTACAAGGAGTTCCTGCCGCGGAGCCCGCTCGAGAGGGTCAAGGCTCTCGCGCGGGGCAGCCGCGCCGCCCGTGCCCGCCGGAACAATGCGCGCCTGCTGCAGCACGGCTTCGACGCCCCCCTCAACGTCGCCTGGGGCGCGCTGCCGGGGGGGCGCGAATACCTGGTCATGCGCGCGGTCCCGGGGCAGCCAGTAACGGCGTGGCTGGGCGGAGAGGGCCCTGACGGCGGGGATGTTCCGCTGATCGCCCGGCGACTGTTGCTGCGTTCCCTCGGATCATTTATCGGCCGCCTCCACGCGGCGGGCTTCATTCATGGCGATCTGCGACCCGGCAACGTGTTCGCTGCAGTCGAGGATGGGAGCTTTCACTTCGCGCTGATCGACAATGAGCGCACGGTTCGCAGGCAGCCGCCCCCGGGAAGGGCCCTGCTGCGCAACCTGATGCAGCTCAATATGCTCTCCCTCGAGGAACTGCCCGCTACGGACCGGATGCGCTTTTTCCGTGCCTGGCGCAGCCGGATGACAGAGCTTACGCCCCTCGAGGCAAAGATCCTCGGGGCGGAAGCGTACCGCTGGGCGATGCGCCGCCTCGACGCACAGCGCAAACCCTGAGGTCGCGCCACCCCGGCTACAGGAGCCGGTGCCCGCGCGGCCCGTACTTCGCCAGGTGCCTGCCACGCAGTCGGTCCAGTGGCGGGACGATCGAACGCGCCAGGTTTTCCGGTCCCTGTTGGGCCGCCATCGCGTAACTCCCGATGAACGCCCGGTACAGCGCCGCAGGCAGGGCGAGCTCCTCGGCATCCAGGGTAAATCGCGCAAGGTCGCGCAGGCAGCGGGCACCGCCCGCCCGCGCCCGGCGCACGGACTCCAGGTCGACGAAGCAGATCTCGTCGCCGCTCCAGAGCAGGTTGCTCCACTTGCAGTCTCCGTGCGCGAAACCCGACGCGTGCAGACCTGCCAGGGCCCGGCCCGCAGCACCCAGCAGCCCCGTCCAGTCCGCGACCCCGGCTCCGGCGAGCCACAGCGCCCTGAGATCCCCGCTGGCGGGGAGGCCCTCGGTCAGCAACAGCATGCCGCCGGGAATCCGCAGGCAGGCCCTCGGCTCAGGCACTCTGACCCCCGCCGCCGCCAGTTCCAGCGCCCGATCGAAACTGCGCACGCCACGGCCGATACCCAGTCGGAAAGCGAGCGCGCGAAGGCCGGAGCCGCTGCGGTAGAATTTGAGATAGCAGGTATCGTCCCGCAACTGCAGCAGGCCGACGCGGCTGCCCGGGTCCGCCTTAAGCGGACGGATGTGCTTCTCCAGCCAGGCCTCGATCCCGGCCGGCGGCTCGGCCAGCGCCCCGCGGAGTGCCCCGCCCCATCCGCCATCGCGCAGCACTCGAGCAGCGCCCGCCACGAAATTACGTCCCGCCTGCCGGGGGCTCGCCTGCCCGGGGCTCGCCTGCCCGGGGCTCGCCTGCCCGGGGCTCGCCTGCCCGGGGCGCCTCACGGCCGTGCTCCCTGCGATACAGGCGACTAGCCCGCCGCTGTACCTGCCGCCACAGCGCCTCGTCCGCCAGTGCCTCGCGCAGCCCGCCGCCATAGTGGCGGATGAAACGCAGCAGATCTCGCTGCCCCAGGCCGCAGTCCAGCGCCGAGAAATAGAGCGCCGCGAGGTCCTTCACCCGCCAGCGGCGCGGCGTACGACTGCGCAGCTGGGCCCGGTGGAGATCGATAAGGTGACAGCGGGGGCGACGCTCGCCGAGGGTGGCCGGATCCAGGTGGAAGTGGCAGAGGTAGAAGTCGCGGTGGTTGATGCCGGCCGCGTGCATCCGGTTGGCGGTTTCCGCCAGGGTCACGAGGAGGCGCACCCGAACGGGAAACGGCGGTGGCGCGGCGGACCATCCCGCACAGAAGTGCTCCAGGCTCCGGGTCCCCACGAGTTCGTCCGTCAACAGCATCGATCGCAGCCTGGCCGGGTTGCAGCCCTGTTCCGCGTAGGCCGCGATCTCGAGAGTGTCGATACCGGCCTTCCTGACCGCCAGCACGGCCCGGTACTCATTACCGGCGCCGAGCACCGGGAGGCGGGCCTGCAAAAGATTTTTCAGGATCTCCGACCAGCCCACACCCCGGTGCAGTTTGAGGAAAAAGGAGCGCTCACCCTGGCGCACCCGCAGCGTTCTGCGTCCCTCCCGGTCGCGGAAGATATCCTCCGGCGCGGCCCGGGCCGCGACCGCACCCGCCCAGGCAAGCAGGCCGCCGGCATCCCTCGCCCCGGCCAGCTCGCCGGCGGCCATATCCTGCCGCAGGTAATACTCGCTCACCTGGCCGGGCCGGACTTCTGCCCGATCAGCTGCTCTATCAGACGGGCTCCCGCGCTATGCATCGAGTAGAGGTCGGTCAGCTCCGCGTACAGCAGGCCGCTGCGCCGGCACTCGGCCCGGTACACGCCATCCAGCATCCGCAGGACCGCCCTGTCGAGGGCGTCCTGGCTGAAGGGCGAGGGGAGCACGATGCCCGCCCGGCCCGCTTCGATATGGTGGGCGTAACCACAGGCGTCGGTGGTCACGACCGGCAGGCCGGCGACCAGCGCCTCCAACAGCACGGTACCGCCGGCTTCGACCAGCGCCGGGTGAACCAGGACGTCCGCCGCCAAGAGAAGATCCGGCACGTCATCCCGGCCACCCAGAAAAGTGGTGATATCGCCCACACCCAGCCGCCGGGCCATATGGTGAAAAGTGCGCCGCTTGTCCCTGCCGACGACCAGAAGCCGCGGAGAGATGCTCGGCTGTTCGCCGCGCACCCGCGCCACTGACCGGATAGCGCGGTCGAGTCCTTTGGTGACAAACCCGGAACCCAGGAACAGCAGCACGTAGTCCTGTGGCTCCACGCCCAGGTTTTCGCGCAGGGCGCGGCGCCTCGAAGCGGCATCCTCCGGGCGACGCCGGTCCGGGGAGACGCCTGGCGGCAGCAGGTGCATTCGCTCCGGCGACGTCTGGTAGTGGCGCTCGAATTTGGCCCGCTCGGTGTCGGAGATCAACAGGATGTGGGTGTTGCTGTCGGGCCCGAACACCGCTCGCTCGGCAGCGGCGAAATGGCGGAAGCGCCCGCCCCGGCGGTAGAGCCTGCTGCGCGCCGTCAGCGCCTTGTCCAGGTAGCAGGGGTCCGCCGCGAAATAGACATCGAGTCCGGGCAACCTGTTGAAGCCGATCACCCCATCCACCGGATCGGCGGCCAGGTCCTTCTGCACCCGGGCGAGGAAGCGCTCGTTGCGGCGATGGTGAGTGGTGGCCCGCACCCGCACCCGGCGCAGTTCCGCGCCGGGCAGGGGGTCGCCCTCCCACTCGATGAAGTAGACCCTGCAGTGGTGCCCTCGCCGCTGCAGCTCCTCCACCAGGCGCCGGAAGTCCCGCTGCATCCCCCCGTAGGGGAAGTATTTGTACAACAGGAGCGCGAGGCGCATGTTCAGGTGCGCTCCGGCAGGATGGGCTGCAGCTCCTGCCACACCTGCGCGGGTTCGATAGCCGCCATTATCGCCGCGGGGTCCCGGGTATCGCCGCCGTGAAGCGGCGACTGGAGGGAGACCTGGTTGCGCCCGTAGGCGCCCACCAGTTTCACGCTGGTGGGGCCGTAGAGGGAGACCATGGGCACATTCAGGGCCGCGGCGAGATGCCCGAGGCCGGTATCAACCGCCACCGCGCCCTGCACCTCGAGCAGCATACCGGCCAGGCCGCGCAGGTCGAGCCGGGGCAGGACCTCCACCGAGGGGGCCTGGTCGGCGATCCGCTCGGCCCGCTCGCGCTCATCCGGCCCTCCCCAGGGCAACCAGACCGTATAGCCGGCGCCGGCGGCGAGTTGCGCCAGCTCTACCCAGTGGGCCTCCGGCCACAGTTTCTCCTTCCGTGCGCTGCTGTGGAAAAAGAGCAGGCCGGGGGGCAGTCCCTGCTTGCCCTGGGGAAGATTCTCCCGCACACCATACTCCCCCTGGGCCGAGGGCACCGGGTAATCCAGGGCGCGGGCGAACAGCAGTCGCGTCCGTTCCACCGCGTGCATGTCGACCGGCACGTCTATCCTGTGGTGGTAGGCGACGGCAGCCAGACCCTCCCGCGCGGACCGCTTGTCCATGCCATACACCGGGGCCTTCACCAGACGTGCGACAAATGCGCTCTTGAGCAATCCCTGGGCGTCGATCACCGCGTCGTACTGGAAGCGGCGCAGGGCGACCCTGCACTGTCGCCATTCGGGGCCGGTAAAGTCCCGAAACGGGTGCCTGCGCCAGCGGCGCAGCGCAATGGGGATCACCCGGTCCACGGCAGGGTGCCAGCCGGGGATCTCGGCAAAGGCCTCTTCGACCACCCAGTCGAAACGGATGCCCGGCAGCGCCCGGGCGGCATCGGTCAATGCCGGCAGCGTGTGGATCACGTCGCCCAGCGAGGACATCTTCACCACCAGCACCCGCATCAGCCCACCGGCCCTCCCGTCAACAGCGCGTCCAGTTTAGCAGCTACCTGCTGCGGCCGGGTGTCCAGCATGCAGCGGTGATGACCCAGCGGGCACTCCCGCTGAAAGCAGGGAGCACAGTCCAGCCCGCTGGCGATAACCGTCGCCCGGCTGCTGAGCGGTGGTGTGAAACCGGGAGAGGTGGCGCCGTAGATGACCACCAGGGGGCTATCCAGGGCTGCTGCGATATGCATCAGGCCGGAGTCGTTGCTGACCACGGCCGAGGAGAGTGAGAGCATATCCACCACCTGGGCGAGGGAGGTACGACCCGCCAGGTCGTGGCAATGGGCCCGGGAGCCGCTCTCGCGCCAGATCCGGCGGCACACGTCGCGATCGCTGCCCGAGCCGAAGAGAGCGACCTGCCAGCCCCTGCCCAGATACTCCCTCGCGAGTTCGGCAAAAAAGGCAGGGGGCCAGCGTTTGGCAGAACCGAACTCAGCACCGGGACAGAGCGAGAGCAGCGGCCGCTCAGGGTCCAGCCCGAATTCGCCGCGGCACAGTGCCACCGATGCGGGGTCGACCACCAGCCGCGGAAAGGGCACCTCCGCAAGGGGGGCCGCTCGCGGTTCCATGCCGAGGGCCACGAAGCGTTGCACCATCAGCGGCAGCAACTCCTCCGACAACCGGCGCAGGTCATTGAGGAGGCCGTAGCGCATTTCCCCGCGCCAGCCGGTGCGCCGTGGAATACGGGCAAAGAACGGTACGAGGGCTGACTTGAAGGAGTTGGGCAGAACGATCGCCTGGTCGTATCCCTCTTCACGGAGCGCCTTCCCGAGCGCCCGGCGGCGACGGAGAGCCACTTCACCGTGGCCCGCATCCAGGGTGATGGAACGATTGACCTGCGGCATTCGCGCCAGCACCGGCTCGCTCCAGCGGGGAGCCACCACGTCGAGGGTCACGCCGGGGCGGACCTGCTGCAGGTGAATGTAAAGCGCCTGGGACATGACCATGTCGCCTATCCAGGCGGGGCCGACGATCAGGACTTTCCGGGGTTCAGGTTGCACAGGGGACGCGGGTCACCCGTCCACCGGTTGCCACTTCAACCAACAGGTTCCAGCCAGTGGCTGTTGGCGGCCCTGTTGCCGCGCACTGTGTCAAAATACATGGTCTGCAGTTTCTGGGTCAGCGGCCCCCGGGTGCCCTCGCCGATGGTGCGGCCGTCAACCTCCCGGATCGGGACCACTTCGGCGGCCGTGCCGGTGAAAAAGGCCTCATCCGCCACATAGACCTCATCCCGGGTAATGCGCTTTTCCCGGATCTGGTAACCGAGCTCCTCGGCGAGCGCGAATACCGTGGCGCGGGTGATGCCATCGAGGCAGGAGGTGAGCTCCGGCGTGTAGATCCGGTCATCGCGGACAATGAAGATATTTTCGCCGCTGCCCTCGGCCACGTAACCCTCGTTGTCCAGCAACATTGCCTCCTCGGCGCCGCAGTCCAGGGCCTCCTTCAGGGCCAGCATCGAGTTGATGTAGTTGCCGTTGGCCTTGGCCTTGCACATCGATATGTTGACGTGGTGGCGGGTATAGGAGGAGGTCCGGACCTTGATGCCGCGGTTCCGGGCGTCCGGGTCCATGTAGGAGGGCCACTCCCAGGCCGCGACCATGACGTGAGTCTTCAGGTTGTCCGCGCGCAGACCCATCCCCTCTGACCCATAGAAACACATGGGGCGCAGGTAACCCTCCTCGAGGCCGTTTTCGCGCACGACATCCTTCTGCGCACGGTTCAGCGTCGCCTTGTCGAAAGGCATCGGCATGGCCAGGATGTGGGCGGAGCGGAACAGCCGGTCGGTGTGCTCCTTCAGCCGGAAAATGCAGGTGCCGCGGTCAGCGGTCTGATAGGCGCGTACACCCTCGAATACGCCAAGGCCGTAGTGGAAGGTGTGGGTCAGCACATGCACCTTCGCCTCGCGCCAGGGAATCATTTCGCCATCGAGCCAGATGACACCATCGCGATCGGCCAGACTCATCACACTACTCCTGTCTATTGTTCTTCCCGGGTATTCTCTTCCCGGTGCATCTCTTCACTGTAGGGTGCGAACAACCGCTCCCACTGGGCACTGACGGCGGCACGCAGATCCGCGAAGCGATCGGCCGGAACGATGTCGGGCTGATGCTGCAGGGCAAGCTGGTGGGCGGCGGAACGATAGGCGAGATACGCTTCCGTAAGCGTGTCGCACTCCTGCTGCTCGAATAAACCTGCCTGGCCCAGGGCCTCGATGATGCGCACATTATCGGACCAGCGCGCCAGCTGAGGTTCACTGTGAGACCACGCCAGAACCGCATATTGCACCATAAATTCAATATCGACGATACCTCCCCTGCCCTGTTTTAGGTGAAATTCCCCTTCTCTCGCCTTCTCGCCAGGCAGCAGGTGCTCGCGCATTCTGTCGCGCATTTTCTGCACGTCCCGCGCCAGCTCCCCGGGCTCCCGTTCCAGGCACAGCACATCCTGACGTATCGCCTCCACCTCCCGGGCCACATCCGGGTCGCCGGCGACGAACCGCGCCCGCACGAGTGCCTGGTGTTCCCAGGTCCAGGCGCTCTCCTGCTGGTAGCTGCGAAAGCCCTGGGTGCTAGTCACCAGCATCCCGGACTCACCGGAGGGTCGCAGCCGCATGTCCACCTCGTAAAGCTGGCCGAGGGAGGTACGGGTTTCGAGAATGTGGATCATGCGCTGCCCAAGGCGGGTGTAGAACACCGTGTTGTGGATGCTGCGCTCGCCGTCAGTCGAGCCCTGGGCGCCATCGCAGAGGAACACCAGGTCCAGGTCTGACCCGTAGCCGAGCTCGATGCCCCCGAGCTTGCCGTAGCCGAAGACGGCAAAACCGTAGCCGCTTTCCGCCCGGGCGGGCTCCCCGTACTTTTTGGTCAGGTCGGCCCAGGCCACCGCCAGCACCTGTTCCACGATCACCTCCGCGATCCAGGTCAGCTTGTCGCTGACCTTCATCAGGGGCAGTCTTCCGCTCAGCTCGCTGGCCGCCACCCGCAACACATGGGACGCCTTGAAATACCGCAGAGCCTCCATCTGCGCCTCCAGGTCATCCACCGCGAGACGCGCAACCTGCTGGCGCAGTTCGTCCTGGAGCCGCCCCTGGTCGGGGGCCGTATAGAGGTTGGCCCGGTCGAGGAGCTCATCGAGCAGCACCGGGTGGCGACTGATCTGGTCCGCAATCCAGGGGCTGGCGGCGCACAGTGTCACCAGCTCGCCCAGGGCGGGCGGGTTTTCCAGTAACAGGACGAGGTAGGCGCTGCGCCGCAGCACGGCCACGACCAGGGGCAGCACCCGCTCCAGCGCGAGATCCGGATCATCCGCCTCGGCGCAGGCCCGCACCAGTTGCGGCATGAACTGTTCCAGCCGCGCCCGGCCCTCGGCCTGGAGCGTGACCACCCGGGTGCTGCCCTGCAGCTGCTGCAGGCGCTGCAGGGATTGCTCCGGTTCGCGGTAACCCAGCTCCGCCAGCGCTTCCGCGGACAGGCCCTCCCCCCAGAGGCAAAGCTCTTCCGCCAGCTGCTCGACCGACTCCTCCTCGGGCGCGGCAATGAGCCCCTCGAAATGGACGGCCACGCGGCCGCGGTGGCGCTCCAGCACCTGCAGGTACTCGTTCCAGCCCGCAAAGCCCATGACCGAGGCCATGGCCTGTCGCGCCAGGGGATCCTGCGGCAGGGCCTGGGTCTGCTTGTCGGCGTAGCCCTGGATCGCGTGCTCGCTGTCCCGCAGGAACAGGTAGGCGGCGCGCAGCTCCGCCACGGCCTCCGGCGGCAGGCACCCCAGCGCCGCGCACTCCTCCAGGACGTTGAGCAGCTCACGCTGCTGCAGTCCCAGGTCCCGGCCCCCGCGGATCAGCTGGAAGCACTGGGCAATGAACTCGACCTCCCTGATCCCGCCGTGACCGAGCTTCACATCGTCCTGCAGCCCGCGGCGCCGCACTTCCGCGCTGATCATCTGCTTCATGCCGCGCAGGCTCTCGATGACCCCGAAATCGACATAGCGACGGTAAACGAAGGGCCTGAGGGCAGCCATCAGCTGTGCCGCCCGCCCCGGATCGCCGGTAACCGGCCGGGCCTTGATCAGGGCATAGCGCTCCCAGTCCCGGCCCTGGTCCTGGTAGTACTCCTCGAGCGCCGCAAAATTGTGGACCAGGGCACCGCTCTCACCGTAAGGACGCAGGCGCATGTCCACCCTGAACACGAAACCCTCCGCCGTTACCTGGTCGAGGGCATTGATAACCGCCTGGCCGACCTTGATGAAGAACTCCTCGTTACTGATGGGTCGCTTCCCGCCGTCGGTGGTACCCGCCTCGGGATAGGCGAAGATGAGATCGATATCCGACGACACGTTGAGCTCCCGGGCACCCAGCTTGCCCATGGCCAGCACGATCAGCTGCTGGCGCTCGCCGCTGGCCCTGCCCCGGGGCACGCCGAAACGCCGCTCCAGAGCTGCCTGGCTGACCTCGAGTGCCTCAGCGATCGAGGCCTCAGCGAGCAGCGACGTATCCCGTACCGTCTCCAGAGTGTCGGCCAGGCGGCAGAAGTCGCGCCAGACGATGCGCAACATATGCCGCTGCCGGTAGTGGCGCAGCACCGCCGCCAGTTCTGCTCCCTCCGCCGCCAGCATTTCCCGCAGTCCGGTGCGGAAGGCCGCCTCATCCAGGGAGCGCTGCAGCTGTCCGCCCTGCAGCAGGTCGAGCAACATCGCCGGCTTGCGCCGGGCCAGCTCTGCCACGAACGGGCTGCAGGCCAGCACCCGGGCCAGCTGTTTCGCGACCGCCCCGTCGACCAGGGCGGCATTCAGCCGTTCCGCCTGGTCGGGGCCGGCCCGCTCCAGAACGTGCTGCCAGGCGATCGCCGCCGCCCGGGCCAGCGGTTCAGGCAGATCTGTGTGAGGGAGACTCATAGTGCAGTACCGGTTTGCCGTGAGCGCGGGTCAGGCATCCAGCCTGGGAGCGACCCGCATTACCTCTTCGATGGTTGTCTGGCCGCGGGCCACCCTGGCGGCGCCGCTGAGGCGGAGGGTGCGCATCCCCTCGCCCATGGCGATGTCGCGGATCTTCGCGGTGATCAGCTGGGTCTTTATCTGCGCCTGCACCGCCGGGCTGTTCACCAGCACCTCGTAAATCCCCTGTCGCCCGACATAGCCGGTGTCGCGACACTCCCTGCACCCCACCGGGCGGGCAACCTGCGCCGGCGGCTCCACGGTCCAGGGCTGGGTGAGCTGCTGCCAGGCCTCCGGATCGAGGGCGGTGAAAGTCTTGCAGGCAGGACAGAGGATGCGTACCAGGCGCTGGGACATGATGCCCCGCAGGGTCGCCTTGATCAGGTAGGGCGGCACCCCCAGCTCCAGCAACCGCGAGATGGAGCCCGGGGAGTCATTGGTGTGCAGGGTGGAGAGCACCAGGTGGCCGGTCAGAGCCGCCTGCACCGCCATGTTGGCGGTCTCCAGGTCGCGGATCTCTCCCACCATGATGATATCCGGGTCCTGCCGCATCAGGGCGCGCACGCCGGCCGAGAAGTCGAGATTGATCCCGTGGTTCACCTGCATCTGGTTGAAGGCGCCCTCCACCATCTCGATCGGGTCCTCGATGGTGCAGACGTTGACCTCCTGGGTCGCCAGCTGGCGCAGGGTGGAATAGAGCGTGGTCGTCTTCCCCGAGCCGGTGGGCCCGGTGACCAGCACGATGCCGTTCCCCATACCCGTCATCTGATTCCAGCGGGCCAGATCCTCGTCGGCAAGTCCCAAAGACTCAAAACTTTTCTGCAGCACGTCCGGGTCGAAGATGCGCATCACCAGCTTCTCGCCGAAGGCGGTGGGAAGGGTTGCCAGGCGCAGCTCCACCTCGCTGCCCTCGGGGGTGCGGGTCTTCAGCCGGCCATCCTGGGGACGGCGCTTCTCCGCCACGTCCATGCGACCGAGGATCTTGATGCGGCTGGTGACCGCAGCGCAGACCTGCGCCGGCAGTTCGTAGACGCTGTGCAGCACCCCGTCTATACGGAAGCGCACCTTACCCGCCTCGCGCCGCGGCTCGATGTGTATGTCGCTGGCGCGCTGCTCAAAGGCGTACTGCAGAAGCCAGTCCACAATGCTGACGATATGCTGGTCGTTGGCGTCGGGCTCCTTCATGGAGCCCAGCTCCAGCATCTGCTCCAGGTTGCCCATGCTCGCGGCGCTCTCCACCCTGCCCGCACCGTGGGCACCGCGCACAGAGCCCGCCATGGTGTAGAACTCGGCGGTATGCCGGGCGATATCCCGGGGATCGGCCAGCACCCGGCGGATGCGCTTGCGCAGCACGTGTTGCAGGTTGTCTTCCCAGCTGCACACCCAGGGTTCGCCGCTGGCGATGACCACCTCCTCCTCAAACACTTCAACGGCGAGTATGCGATGGCGCTCGGCGAAGGCCCGGGACATCACGTCGGCGACGGCGGTCACGTTGATCTTCAGCGGGTCGATCTGGAAGACCGCCTGGCCCGTCCGTGCGGCCAGCCAGGCCAGCAGCGCCGCCATATCCAGTCTTCTGCCGGGGTTCGCGGCGTCCTCCAGTTTCTGCTCGGCGAGGAACACCAGCGGGTGAATCCTGGCCACCGAGGATCTCCCGACACGGGCAAAATCGGCATCCGAGAGCCGGCCATCGGCATGCATTTCAGCTGCGAGCGCCGGCAGGTCGAGGCGTCGCTCCACCAATTGCTCCCCGAATTTGCTCGTCATGTCCCCGTCCGGCCCCTTTCCCGGCAATCATTTCGGAAGAACCGGCATGCTAACACAGAGCCTCAAGGCTTCATTCGTTGATTTCGGTCATGGTGAGAGGGATATGCCCCGCAAGGGGTTATGACAGGGCTGCTCATTGAACCTATACTGCGCACCAGCCGACAGCTGAACTGCGGAGCACATCGATGCCAAGTATAAATCCCCTGGGCAGCCTGTTCGGGCGCTCGCCGATCGGCCCGATACAGGAACACATGCGCGTCGCCAATGAGGCGGCCCAGCTGCTCCCGGAACTGATAGCGGCCGCCTGCGAGGGTGACTGGGCCAGGGCCGGGGAGGCCCACAAGGGTATCGTCGATGCGGAGCGCGCCGCAGACAAGCTGAAGCGCTCAGTGCGCCGCCACCTGCCCAAAAGCCTGTTCCTGCCGGTGCCGCGTTCCGATCTCCTCAGCCTGGTCTCTATCCAGGACGAGCTGGCCGATACCGCCAAGGATATCTGCGGCCTGGTCATCGGGCGGAACATGGAGTTTCCCGAGCCGCTCCGGGAGGACGTCCTGGACTACACCCAATCCTGTGTGGCCGCCTCGCAACAGGCGCTGACCGCCATCCACGAGCTGGACGAACTGCTGGAGGTGGGCTTCAGCGGCCGGGAGGTGAAGCTGGTCGAAAGCATGCTCAAGGAGCTCGACAAGATGGAGCGGCGCAGCGACAAGAAAGCGGCCAGCCTGCGGGCAAAACTGTTCAAGATCGAGCACGAACTGCCGCCGGTGGACGTCATGTTCTACTATCGCGTCTTCATGCTGCTCGGCGCACTGTCGAACTGCGCCGAGGCGGTAGGGGACCGACTGCAGATTCTGATGGCGAAGTAGGCTCAGCCCGACATGGAAATCATCGCCGAACACGCCACCGTATTTCTCGCCATGGCCTGCCTGTTCGGCTTTTTCATGGCCTGGGGGATCGGCGCCAACGACGTGGCTAATGCGATGGGAACCTCGGTCGGGTCCCGCGCCCTCACCATCAAGCAGGCCATCCTCATCGCCATGGTCTTCGAATTCATGGGGGCCTACCTGGCGGGCGGCGAGGTAACCGCCACCATCCGCAAGGGGATCATCGATGCCGACGTCATGAGTGACGACCCGGAGCTCATGGTCTACGGCATGCTGGCCTCCCTGCTCGCAGCCGGAACCTGGCTGATGATCGCCAGTATCAAGGGGTGGCCGGTCTCCACCACCCACTCCATCGTGGGCGCCATCGTGGGCTTTGCAGCGGTCGGCATTTCGAGCGAGGCGATTCACTGGGGCAAGGTCGGCAGTATCGTGGCCAGCTGGCTGGTTTCGCCGCTGCTGGCCGGCAGTATCTCCTTCGGCCTCTTCATGAGCGTCAAGTACCTCATCCTCGACACCGAGGATCCATTCCGTCGCGCCAAGCGTTTCATCCCCCTCTATATGTGGCTGGTCGGCTTCATGATCTCGATGGTGACCCTGGTGAAGGGGCTCAAGCACATCGACGTGGACATCGACCTGGGCCTGGGCAGCGCATTCGCCAATGCGATACCCCTCTCTGCCGTGGCCGGCTTGGCTGTGGCGGGTTTCGGCGCCCTGCTCCTGCGGCGTATCGAACCGGTGCCGAACGAGAGCAATCGCTTCGGCAGCGTGGAGCGGGTGTTCGCCGTGCTGATGGTATTCACCGCCTGCTCCATGGCCTTCGCCCACGGCTCCAACGACGTCGCCAATGCCGTCGGCCCCCTGGCGGCCGTCGTCGGCACGGTGCAGTCCGGGGGCGCGATCGCCGCCAAATCGGCGATGCCCTGGTGGATCCTGCTGGTGGGCGCGATCGGCATCGTCGTGGGCCTCGCCACCTACGGCTGGCGAGTGATCGCCACGGTCGGGCGCAAGATCACTGAACTCACTCCCAGCCGGGGGTTTGCCGCCGAACTGGGCGCCGCCTCCACGGTCGTGATCGCCTCCGCCACCGGGTTGCCGATCTCCACCACCCACACCCTGGTCGGCGCCGTCCTCGGAGTCGGTTTCGCCCGTGGGATCGCCGCGCTCAACCTTCGCACAATCGGCAATATCTTCATGTCCTGGCTGATTACCCTTCCCGCCGGTGCGGGCCTGGCCGTCATCTTCTTTTTCCTGTTCAAGGGCATTTTCGATTTTTGAGCCTGCGCCGCCCCTTGGCGGCGGCACGGCGCTTGACTAGACTGAACGGGTTGCCGCCCCGGCGCAGGGGCTTTCACCGCGGCGCGGCATTCCCACCATCCACCTTGCCTGCCCCGGCGGAGCCTGCATGCCCAATTCCGACAAACGCGTCATCGAGCAACTGCGGCAGCTGGTGGGCGCGCCCTCGGTCAGCTCCACCGACCCCCACTGGGACCAGGGCAACCGCGCGGTCATCGAACTGCTCGCCGGCTGGCTCGCGGCCATGGGGTTTCGCACGGAGATCCAGGAGGTATCCGGCGGCGGGGCCAAGGCCAACCTGATCGCGACCCTGGGCAGCGGCCCCGGCGGCCTGGTGCTGGCGGGCCACACGGACACGGTTCCCTACGACGAGGGACGCTGGCGCAGCGACCCCCTCTCTCTGACGGAACGCGACAACCGTCTCTACGGCCTGGGCAGCACCGACATGAAAGGCTTTTTCCCGCTGGCCCTGGCCGCCGCCGCCAGCTTCCGCGAGACGCCCCTGCGGCAGCCACTGATCATCCTCGCCACCGCCGATGAGGAGAGCTCGATGGACGGCGCCCGGACGCTGGTCACGGCCGGCAGGCCGAGGGCGCGGGCGGCCATCATCGGCGAACCCACCTCCCTGGTGCCGGTGCGGATGCACAAGGGCATCATGATGGAATCGCTGCGCATCCGGGGGCGCGCGGGCCACTCCTCCAATCCCGGCCTGGGCAACAGCGCGCTGGACGCGATGCACGCGGCGATCGGCGAACTCATGACCTACCGCGAGCAGCTGAAGGCGCGTTATAGCAACGGCCTGTTTCAGGTGGCCTACCCCACCCTGAACCTCGGCTGCATACACGGCGGCGACAGCCCGAACCGGATCTGCGGCCGCGCCGAGCTCCATTTCGACCTGCGCATGACGCCCAACGGGGACAACGACACGGCGCGGGGTGAACTGGAGGAGCGCATGGCGCGCATTGCCGCGGAGCGCGAGCTGGAGATCGAACTGCGCCCCCTGATCGAACCGGTGGCGCCCTTCGAGGAATCGGCAGACAGCCCCCTGGTGCGGATCGCCGAGGAGCTGACCGGGCACCGCGCGGAAGCGGTCGCCTTCGCCACCGAGGCACCTTTCATGCACCAGCTGGGAATGGAGACCATCGTCATGGGGCCCGGCTGCATCGACCAGGCCCACCAGCCCGACGAGTACCTCGCCCTCGACCAGATCCGGCCCTGTATCGCCCTGCTCGAACAGTGCATCCGCCGCTACTGCCTGTGACCCCGTAAGCGCAGGGGTGCGCTGTGCAAAATTGCCATTAGGTAATCCGCAGCGCTTTCGGTACCCTTCCTATTCCCTGAGTTATCAAAAGGTTGGACACTGTCGTGACGACGCCGGGCCGGGCCCACATCCGCTGGTTCAGGAATACCGCACCCTACATCAACGCGCACCGGGGCAAGACCTTCGTGCTGATGTTCGGGGGCGAGGTCGCGCAGCACGAGAACTTTGCCACCCTGATCCACGACATCGCGCTGCTGAACAGCCTCGGGGTGCGGCTGGTGCTCATTCACGGTTCCCGGCCGCAGATCGACCAGCGGCTGGCGCGCGCGGGCCTGGAGAGCGCATTCCACCAGGGGATGCGCATCACTGACACCGCCGTGCTCGAGCACGTCAAGGATGCCGCCGGCTCACTCCGGGCGCAGATCGAGGCACTGCTCTCCATGGGCCTGCCCAATTCGCCGATGCAGGGCGCGCGAATCCGGGTCTGCTCGGGCAATTTTGTCACCGCCCGGCCGATCGGCGTGGTGAGCGGGGTGGACTTCCAGCACACCGGCCGGGTGCGCAGGGTCGACGCAGAGGGAATCCGGCGGCAACTGCATGAGGGGGCCACCGTACTGCTATCGCCCCTGGGCTACTCGCCCACCGGGGAGATTTTCAGCCTGGCCCTGGAGGACATCGCGGTGAACTGCGCTTCGGCCATCGGCGCGGACAAGCTGCTGCTGTTCGGCAGCGCCGAGGGGATCACCGACGCACAGGGCGAACTGATCCGGCAGCTCGCTGTGGGAGAGATCGACGCCCTGGCGGTGGCCGACGAGGAGCAGGCCGCCCTGCTCCACACCGCCCGGCGCGCCTGTCTCGCCGGGGTGCCCCGCTGCCAGATCATCGGTTACCGGGACGACTGCGCACTGCTGCAGGAGCTGTTCACCCACGACGGCAGCGGCACCCTGGTCGCCAACGACGACTACGAGCGGGCGCGGGTCGCGAACATCGACGACGTCGGTGGCATTCTCGAGCTGATCGAGCCGCTGGAGCAGCAGGGCGTACTGGTGAAACGCTCCCGGGAGCTGCTGGAAACGGAGATCGGCCAGTTCCGGCTGCTGGAGCGGGACGGCAGGATTATCGCCTGCGCCGCGCTCTACCCCTTCCCTGAAGAGGGCTGCGGCGAAATCGCCTGCATCGTCTCCCACCCGGACTACCGCGGCGGTCAGCGCGGCAGGCGCCTGCTCACGGAACTCGAACTCGAGGCGCGACGCCAGGGTCTCGACCGGGTCTTCGTGCTCACCACACAGACAGCCCACTGGTTCATCGAACAGGGTTTCGCCGAGAGCAGTCGCGAGGCGCTGCCCGGGCGCAAGCAGGCGCTCTACAACCTGCAGCGCAATTCCAAGGTCTTCTTCAAGCCGCTGTCACGCTGAGCATACGCTCCCCGTGAGGGCTCAGTTGCAACCCTTCGCCGCGATTATCTTGCGCGACAGGAGGCCTGGCGTATCGTCCCTGGCATTCCAGCCATTCGGGCCTCCACGAGGTAATGGACTTGCATGTTTCGAGTCTGACGCGACCTGGACATAGAAACCACCGCAATGATGACAGCCGCGGGCGACCGTAACTATACTCGGCTCCTCAGCTCCGATGTCACGCTTCAGGCAGTCAGTATGCATAGTAATTTGTCGACAGGGCCTGCACTACCTGGCCCGGCGCCGACGATTGGCATTTTTCGTCGACTTGCGGTCCTGGCCTGCACCACGGTCTCCCTTCTCCACGCCGGTATCGCGAGCGCACAATCCGCCTGGGATTATGGCGACCGAGGCCTGGAGTGGTCGGACGGGACTACGGGCAGTTATCTATGGCTTGGCCTGCGAGCCCAGTTTCGTTATTCGACCAACATCAATGATCTCAGATTGCCCGAAGACTTTGAGGAGGATGCCGACGCCGGCGGTCGCGTAAACCGTTCTCGCTACAAGGTCGGAGCAGGGTATCGCAATGATTTCACTTTCTACCACGAGTACGACCTGCGCGACCGGCGTCTCCTGGACCTTCGCGCCACCTGGGTGGCCAACCCCTCCATCAACCTGCGCGTGGGCCAATGGAAGGCGGATTACAACCGCGCGCGCATCGACTCGTCAGGCAAACAGCAGTTCGCCGAACGCTCAATTGCTACCTATTGGTTCACCATTGACCGACAGTGGGGCGTGATGATGTCGGGGCGTCTCTGGCAGGGCTCAGGCCTGGACAGCAACTGGTGGGGCGGGATACTCGGGGGCAACGGCCGCAGCGAAGCCGACGATGGCGGCAGGCCCATGCTGATGGGCCGCTGGCAGTGGAACTATACCGGAAATTCGCTGCCCTTCTCGCAAAGCGCGCTGAAGCGCTACTCGCGACCGCATGCGTCGCTCGCTTTTGGCGCGGTTGCCAATGACAGTAGATATACTCGTTTCTCCAGCGACGGTGGCGGACAGCTGCCAGGATATGTACACGGGGAACAGAACCAATACCGTATTTACCAGGCGATGCAGGAATGGGCCTGGCAGCACCAGGGCCTGAGTTTCCAGCAGGAGCTGCACTGGAAATCCGTCGAAGACAGGCGCGAGGGAGGTACCCGCCACCTCTTTGGCGGCTACGCGCAGGTCGGTTGGTTTCCCGCTGATCGCTGGCAATCAGTGCCGGAACAACTGGAGTTGGCGCTGCGTGCCGCCTATGTCGACGCCGATTCAGCCGCGAACCTTGAGCAGACAGAGCTGAGTGTTGCCGTCAACTGGTTTTTCTCCGGTCACAGGAACAAGGTTACCCTGGACGGCGCGTATATCTCAGCCGAGGACAGGGCCGATAAAGAATCAGACTACCGCCTCCAGCTGCAGTGGGAGATATCCATTTGACTGGCAGTGCATTGTCATGGATCCATCATCTCCACTATTACACTATCTCCATCTACATCGAAAGCCGGCTCCGGGCGCACCCCTCTTTGTACCGGTCTTATCAGACCTGAACAATCATATTCGTGAAGGTCGTCGGCCAGGCGGACCTTGACGTCACGAACAGGTATTCCCAGAACTGCCACAGGCCGCAGGGGAAGGGTGGCACCCGTTATTGCTGCCCAGGTCGCTGCAGTTGCCAGCCTCGAAAATTAAAAGAGAGGACAGCCTGGAAGCCACCCGGACAGCGCCACTCAATGCGCCGATTTCACAATCAGGGCTGCAGGGCGTACATTTCCGGTAGTTGAACTATCCTCCTGACAGACCCGCCACCATGGAGAAAACGATGCTTGAAAAACTGCAGCCCATTACCGCCGACGACGACGAAATCCGCGAGGCACTGGCCGAGGCGCATACGCCGAGCCTGTTGCTCGCCCTCGTGCACCTGACCGGTGACTTTTCCCTCATACGCGAGAGCGGGATAAAACTCCAGATCTCGATGCTCGACGACGGCGAGGCGTCGATATCCGAAGAGCAGCGGAGCTGGGTGCGCTCGCGGGCATTCGCGGCGCTCAGGGCACTCCGGGAGAGCCCGGAGCTGCCTCCGCCCCCCTCCAATGCCCGGATTCACGAGATGCTTGGCTTCCTGCTCAACCGCGAAGTGTCGCCCGAGTACGTCGAGTTCCTGACCCAGGAGCTGGGCCTGCACGGCGAAAACGCGTTCGCCCAGCCTCGCATCTTCGATACACCCGAGCCCGCAAGAGAGGCGTTCAAGGTGCTCGTGATCGGCGCCGGCATGTCCGGCCTGCTCGCGGGCATCCGTCTGCAGGAGGCCGGCATTGCATTTGAAATTGTGGAGAAGACTGACGACGTGGGTGGAACCTGGCATCTCAATACCTACCCGGGATGCCGGGTCGATACCGCGAACCACGCCTATTCCTACTCGTTCCGACCCCGGGACTGGCCACAGTATTTCTCCAGCGGAGAGGAGCTGCAGCGCTATTTCTCCGAAGCCGCGGACGCCTATGGTCTGCGCAGGCACATCCGTTTTCAGACGGAAGTCGTCTCGGCGCGGTTCGAAGCGACCAGCGGCACCTGGCAGCTTGAGCTGAAGGGTCCGCAGGGCGCGCTGGAAACCGTGCAGGCCAACGCCATCATCAGCGCCGTCGGCCAGCTGAACCGGCCTGCTGTGCCAGATATTCCCGGCCGGGAGAAATTCGCCGGTCCCAGTTTCCACTCCGCCCGGTGGGATCACGGGGTTGACCTCAACGGGAAAAGGGTGGGCGTGATAGGCTCGGGAGCCAGCGCGTTTCAGTTCGTGCCGCACGTGGCCCGGGAGGCGGCCAGCGTCACCATTTTTCAGCGAACACCTCCCTGGGTGCTGCCGATGGAAAATTACTTCGCGGAAGTTGCCCCGGGCAAACACTGGCTTCTGAACCACGTACCGTTCTACGCCCGCTGGTATCGCTTCACCGTCTTCTGGCGGAGCTCAGAAGGCATGCTCGACGCGGTGAAAGCGGATGGCGACTGGCGCGCCAGCGATCCCTACCACTCCATAAGCCAGACTAATTACGAGGCGTGTGAGCTGCTTGCCGCCAACGTTCGCGAGCAACTGGCCGGCCGTCCCGATCTCATCGAAAAATGCATCCCCGACTACCCCTTTGCCGCCAAGCGCGCGCTTATCGATGACGGCGCCTGGTTCCGGGCCCTCCGGGAGGAGCACGTACATCTGTTGACCGAACCGATCTCGGACATCACCGCGCGCGGCGTCAGAACGCAGGATGGTATCGAGCACGAGTTCGACGTGATCGTCTTCGGTACCGGCTTCAGGGCCAGCGAGTTCCTCTCTCCGATGAAAATCTACGGACTCGACGGCGCGGAACTCCATGAAGCATGGGCCGGGGAGCCTCGCGCTTACCAGGGAATCACGGTACCGGGCTTTCCCAACCTGTTCTGCTGTTACGGGCCCAATACCAATATCGTGATCAATGGCAGTATCGTCTTTTTTTCGGAGTGCGAGATGCGCTACATACTGGGTTGTATCGCTCTGCTGCTCGGCGGGGAGCACGCGTTTATGGATGTCCGTCGCCGAGTGCACGATCGCTACAATGAACGGGTGGATGCCGGTAACAGGGAGATGGCCTGGGGATACGCCGATGTGCGGAGCTGGTACAAGAATGCCAGCGGGCGCATCACGCAGAACTGGCCGTTTACCATGCTCGAGTTCTGGCAGCAGAGCAGGGAACCGAATTCCGCTGACTATGATTTTGGATGACGCAGCTGCCACCGTCACGTCATCACGGATCGCGCCCGGCGCGCCCTCTGCTGCCGGCGGCCCGGGCGCCGATCCGAGGAACGTGCAACTTTCCAACTGGTATGCGAAGCGCCACCGAAAGCTGCGGGGGGAACCGCGCTAAACCGGTTCAAGTCGCCCCGTTTTTTGCTATCCTGCGCTACCCGAATGCTGTGACACCCCGTGCGGAAATTTCCCATGCCTGACTATCGCTCAAAAACCTCCACCCACGGCCGCAACATGGCCGGCGCCCGCGCCCTGTGGCGCGCCACCGGCATGAAGGATGACGATTTCCAGAAACCGATCATCGCCGTGGTGAACTCCTTCACCCAGTTCGTCCCGGGCCATGTGCACCTGAAGGACCTGGGACAGCTGGTGGCGAGGGAGATCGAGGCCGCCGGTGGCGTGGCCAAGGAGTTCAACACCATCGCCGTGGATGACGGGATCGCCATGGGGCACGACGGCATGCTCTACAGCCTGCCCTCCCGGGACATCATATCGGACTCGGTGGAGTACATGGTCAATGCCCACTGCGCCGACGCCATGGTCTGCATCTCCAACTGCGACAAGATCACCCCCGGGATGCTCAATGCCGCCATGCGCCTCAACATTCCCGCCGTGTTCGTCTCCGGCGGACCGATGGAGGCGGGCAAGACCCGCCTGTCCGAGCACAAGCTGGACCTGATCGACGCCATGGTCATCGCCGCGGACGACTCCGCGAGCGAAGAGCAGGTGGCGGAATACGAGCGTTCCGCCTGCCCCACCTGCGGCTCCTGCTCTGGCATGTTCACCGCCAACTCCATGAACTGCCTGACCGAGGCGCTGGGCCTGAGTCTGCCGGGGAATGGCTCCACCCTGGCCACTCACGCCGATCGCAGGGAGCTGTTCCTGCGCGCGGGACGCCTGGTGGTGGAGCTGTGCAAACGCTACTACGAACAGGAGGATGACTCAGTCCTGCCTCGCAACATCGGCAACTTCGAGGCTTTCGAAAACGCGATGAGCCTCGATATCGCCATGGGAGGCTCCACCAACACCATCCTCCACCTGCTGGCGGCGGCGCAGGAGGCGGAGCTCGATTTCACCATGGCCGACATCGACCGGCTGTCGCGCAAGGTGCCGCAACTCTGCAAGGTGGCGCCCAACACGCCCCAGTACCACATGGAGGACGTGCACCGCGCCGGGGGCATTATGGGGATTCTCGGCGAGCTCGACCGGGCCGGGCTGCTGCATGCCGGCTGCAGGACCGTGCACAGCGCCACCCTGGGCGAAGCCCTGGAACAGTGGGATGTGATGCGCACGGCGGACCCCGAGGTCCACCGTTTTTACCAGGCGGGGCCGGCGGGGATTCCCACCCAGACCGCCTTCAGCCAGGAAACGCGCTGGCCCAGCCTGGATCAGGACCGGCAGGGAGGGTGCATCCGCGACCTCGGCCACGCCTATTCACTGGAGGGGGGCCTCGCCGTGCTGTTCGGCAACATTGCCGAGGACGGCTGCGTGGTCAAGACCTCCGGGGTGGACGAGAGCAATCTGGTCTTCTCCGGCCCCGCCCATGTCTGCGAGAGCCAGGAGTCGGCGGTGGACGACATACTCAATGACCGGGTCAAGGCCGGCGACGTGGTTATCGTGCGCTACGAAGGACCCCGCGGCGGCCCCGGCATGCAGGAGATGCTGTACCCCACCAGCTACCTGAAGTCGAAAGGGCTGGGCAAGGCCTGTGCCCTGCTCACCGACGGCCGCTTCTCCGGCGGCACTTCCGGACTGTCGATCGGACATGCCTCGCCGGAGGCGGCCGCGGGCGGCGCTATTGCCCTCGTAGAGGATGGCGATACCATCGAAATCGATATCCCCCGCCGCAGCATAAACGTCGTGCTGGCTGAGGGAGAACTGGCCCGCCGCCGCCAGGCCATGGACGCGCTGGGCGACAAGGCCTGGCAACCCAGGGCGGCCCGGCCGCGCAAGGTAAGCGCCGCGCTCAAGGTCTACGCCAGAATGGCGACCAGCGCCGACCGGGGAGCGGTCAGGGACCTGTCACTGCTCGACTAGCCTGGGCCGGCACGGCCCTGCTCAATGAGTTCCTGCAGATCTTCGCGCAAGTCGGCGATTTCCCCGCGCAGTCGCCGCTCCTGCCGCTCACTGCGGCTGTTCAGCAGGTCGGCGATCGTCTCCTGGATCAGCATGAGGTTGTGGGTGTAGGCCTCCCGGTAGGCCTGCGACAGGGTCTCGTCGCGCCGGGCGACGGCATCCCGCACCCGCTGCTCCCAACCGGGCTCCCGCTGCAACAGTTCCGCCAGACGGGCATGCCAGCGGGCCCGCTCCTCCAGCCACGGCCCATCTGCCCGGATCATCGCTTCACTGGCGGCGCGCAGCGCCGCCTTCTGCTCCCTGTCGAGCCTTCCCAGGTAATCCTGGGCGCGATCGAGCAGGTTGTCGTACATCTCATCCCGGTACTCCTCGTCGCTGCGGGAGAGATATTTCTTCTCGTACTTCTGCTGCCTCTCCTCGAGATTCTGCAGGAATTCCTCTACCTGCTCGTCGGTGAGCGACGCCCCCAGCGCCAGCAGCCAGTCGAGGCTGCGCCCCTCCAGGCGCGACCACGCGTCCTCGAACGCGCCCGATAGGGCGTCTATTTCCTGCCGGGTCACCGGTTGCCCGAGGGTGCCCTCGATCTGGTCGAGAACCGCCACGTAGGCGGGCAGCTCCTCCTGGCGATGCCAGTCGAGAAAGGGGTCGAGCAAGCGGTCGAACTGCTGTCGCTGGTCGCGGTCCAGATCGACATAGTCGTCCAGGTACCAGGGAACAATGAAGTCGAGACGGTTGTAGAGAAACGTCGTACCGCTGCACGCGCCTAGAGCCAACAGGGCAAGGATGAGGCATACTCTGCTGCAAAAGGCCATCGTCCCTCCTCCGGCTGATCACCTCCAGTCCGGAACAGTCTTCTCTATCGACACCGGATGCACATCAGGCAGCGCCCGTTCCACCCGGTTGCGACCGTTGCGCTTTGCCAGGTACAGCGCCGCGTCTGCGAGGTTGAGCCAGTGATCCGTGCCATCGGATGAAGTCAGATCGGCGACGCCAACGCTCACCGTCATACTCCCCTCGGGCACTAGATTCGCAGCTTCGACGCGTGCCCTGATCTCTTCGGCGACGACGGCACCGGCCGAACCGTCAGCCTCGCCCAGCAGCACCACGAATTCCTCGCCGCCAAAGCGGCACAGGGTATCTACGCTGCGTATTCGTCGAGAGATCACATCGACCAGTCCCCTGATCGCATCATCGCCTGCACTGTGACCGAAGCGATCATTGATGCGTTTGAAGTGGTCGATGTCGATCAGGAGCAGTGTAGCCGGCTTCCCGTAACGCTGCCAGTTGCCCAGCGCCTGCTGCAGTTGCAGCTCCAGGTAACGCCGGTTGTAGGCGCCGGTGAGAGCGTCGGTCACCGCCATGTCTCGGAGCCGGCTCGCCTGTTCGGTAACGGCGTAGACCAGCCAGGCGCTGGCCAGCCAGGTGAGCGTCATGCTCAGGCTGAGCACGGTGGCCGTCCGGTTGTCGTACCTGGCGAACAGAAACGGTACCACGATAGCGCCACAGAGCAGCCCCAGCCAGGCGGCCAGGCGGGTCTTCAGCAGTATCGGCAGCGCCACCAGCAGGGGGTAGAGCCAGTACAGGCTGTAATCCTGGCCATAGAAAACGGACAGGAGCACCAGAGAGATGCTGAGCAGCAGCACCACCGCCGGGGTCAGCAGGGCTTCCCGTTTCGTGCTGAGCAGCCAGATATTGGCCACCAGCATTGCGAGCAGAAGCAGCCCCGCCACCGCGGGCACGGTCTGCCCCGTGTAGAGGTTGTGGGTGTTGATCGGCACCGTAATGCAGGCCAGCAGGAGCAGGATATAGCGGTAGGCATCCCGCCGTCGCTGGGCAAGCAGTTCGTCCATCCGCCGGGCGTCGAAAGCGCGTCGCTGGTAGATGAAGTCCCCGGAAAAGGAGTCACTGAAGTGCGCTTTAAGCCGCTGCCAGAGCGGTTGGCCGGTTGTTATTTGACTGTCCATTCCCATTGGTCGCCGGTGTACAACATTCCGCATGTTGCACGTGTTTTGCCTGACTTTTAACACAACGGGTCGGCAAATTGTATCCGTTCAGCGCCAGTTAGTGGCTGAATCCCGGAATTCTGGCGTTTCCACAGCGATAAACGCGGATGGCGGTATCCCGGCTTGCCGTATCCCGGTGGGCCGCATCCCGGTAGGCCGTATTCCGGGATACGGCCCACGGGGCCGGGCACTACAACCTGTTCACCGGGTCAAAGCGGCGGGTAACCGCTCAGGCGGCGGCATGCTGCTCTCTTTCGGCGACGCGATTGATGGCCCTGAGGATGCCATCCAGGGAGGCCTGGATGATGTCATGGCTGCGCCCCACGCCACAGCAGCGTTCACCGTCGATATTCAGCTGGATATAACAGATGGCCTCGGCGTCGGCACTGTGGCTCAACGCATGCTCGCTGTACTCGACCAGCACGATCTGCTTGCCGGTGAAGTTCTGCATGGCGTCGACAAAGGCGGCCACGACGCCGTTACCGGTCCCCGCCAGGGCATGTGTTGCCGCCCCCTGCTGCAGCTCTGCCTGGAGCCGATCGACGTGGTCGTCCCGGTTCACCTGGTAGTTGCCGAGGCACCAGCGGCCATTACGGGCCAAATAGGTCTGTTCGAACAGTTCCAGGATCTCCTGCGAGCCCACCTCCGATTCGCGCTCCTCCGCATAGGCCTGGACCGCCGAACTGAAATCGATCTGCAGCCAGCGCGGCAGCTCCAGGCCATAATCCCGCTCCAGCACATAGGCGATTCCGCCCTTGCCCGACTGGCTGTTGATGCGGATCACTTCCTGGTAGGTCCGCCCGATATCCGCCGGGTCGATGGGCAGGTAAGCGACCTGCCAGGGCTCGCGCTCGTCGCGCCGGGCAAGGCATTTTTTGATAGCATCCTGATGGCTGCCGGAAAACGCGGTGAAGACCAGTTCGCCGGCATAGGGGTGGCGCGGGTGCACCGGCAGCTGGGTGCACTCCTTGACGGTCTGGATAATCTCGTCCATCTGCCCGAGGTTCAGTTCGGGATCGACACCCTGGCTGTACAGGTTCATGGCCATGGTGACGATGTCCATGTTGCCGGTCCGCTCACCGTTGCCCATGAGAGTCCCCTCGACCCGGTCCGCACCGGCCAGCACACCCAGCTCCGCTGCCGCCACGGCGCAACCGCGATCGTTGTGGGTGTGCAGGGACACCAGCAGGCTCTCCCGGTTGGCAACGCGGTCGCAGAACCACTCGATCTGGTCGGCATAGACGTTGGGCGTGCTCATCTCCACCGTGGCGGGCAGATTGATGATCACCGGGCGATCCGGGGTGGGCTGCCATACCGCCGTCACCGCATCGCAGACCTCGACGGCAAAATCGAGCTCTGTCCCGGTGAAACTCTCCGGCGAATACTCGAATACCCATTCGGTTTCCGGATAACGGGCCGCGCAGGCCTGCACCCGTTCAGCGCCCTTGACCGCTATATCGATGATGCCCTGGCGGTCGAGGTTGAACACCTGCTCCCGCTGCACCGTGGAGGTGGAGTTGTAGACGTGAACGATAGCCCGACGGGCACCCTTGAGCGCCTCGAAGGTCCGCTCGATCAGCTCGGGACGGGCCTGGGTAAGCACCTGGATCGTGACGTCCCCCGGTATCCGGTCATTGTCGATCAGGTCGCGCACGAATTCGTAGTCGTGGCCGGAAGCCGAGGGAAAGCCGACCTCGATCTCCTTGAAGCCGATCTTGACCAGTTGCTCCCAGAGGCGCAGTTTCTGGCGGCTGGTCATGGGCTCGATGAGCGCCTGGTTGCCATCCCGCAGATCGACACTGCACCACCGGGGCGCCCTCTCGATGGCCCGGTCGGGCCAGCGCCTGGCGGGCATGGCGATTGTCTGGAAAGGTTTGTACTTGCGATGGTCGAAGCTGCTCATTCTCAATAACCCGGAGTCGTGAATTGGGGCCGCTCACCTGTCCGACGACGGCGTTTCCGCCGCTCTGCCGGGGCACATACCCTTGTGAGGCGCATGCGGGCTGACCGGCGGAGGGATAATCTCGCCGGCAACCGCGACAACAGGTGAGTTATCAGCCGGACACTCAGTATAGGGCCTATTGGTGAGAGAGAGATTGCAAATATTGCGTCAAAATGCCCCCTTAATAGCTGAAAACACTACATAATCAAATTTAATTAGTGTTAATCTCTAATTTCTATCAAAGCCAATCCAACGCCTTTTCATTCAGGGGTTTGACATGAAGCTCGATCGTACCGACCGGCGAATTCTCGAGGCCATGCAGCGCAACGGCCGGATCAGCAACCTGGAGCTGGCGGAGTCCGTAGGGCTCTCCCCTACGCCCTGCTCCCGGCGGGTCAGGCGACTGGAGGAGTCCGGAATCATCCTGCGCCACGTCACGCTCCTCAACCAGGAAATGCTCGGCCTCAAACTCACCGCCCATATCGGGATCAGCATGGACCGTCATACCCCGGACCGCTTCGAGGCCTTCGAAGCCGAGGTGAGGAGTTATCCGGAGGTGATGGAATGCTCGGTGGTCACCGGCCAGGCCTCGGACTACCTCCTGACGGCAGTGGTCCCCGATATGGCGTACTACGAGAAATTCCTGCTCGGCAGACTCACGCGGATACCCGGGGTAGCCGGTGTCGTGTCGAGCTTCGAACTGCGGCGGGTGGTGCAGCGCACCGAGCTGCCCCTCGACCACATATCCGACCAGACCGTATTGTAAGCACTTACTACTGCCCTGGATCCGGGAATGTCTGACTCGGGCTCCAGGCCTCGAAGCTCCAGGACCGTGCCTGGTGGGGGACGGCGACCGGCTCCCGGCCCGGGGTGAAAAACACCCATACATGCTGGCCGTTTCGGAGGTTGCGGAGATTGACCAGGGGCCGCAGTATTCCACCATCGCACCTGATGATAAAAAACGGGAGGAGCAATGCTGGATGCGGCAGGCAAGATCGCCCTGGTCACCGGAGGCGCGAGCGGCATGGGGCGGATCGTCGCCCTGCGCCTGGCGAACCGGGGTGCCCGGGTGGCGGCTTTCGACCTGAACGAGCAGGGGCTGCAGGAGACGGCGTCACAGGCGGCGGGCATCACGCCGTTCATCTGCGATATCTCCGACGCCGGCGAAGTGCAGACCCGGGTAGGCCAGGTGGAGGCCGACATGGGGCCGATCGACCTGCTGGTGCATGCCGCCGCCCTGATGCCGAGCCACCGGCTGGTAGACGAGACCCCGGAGAGCATGGAAAGGCTGTTCCGGATCAACTATTTCGGCACCACTTACATGGTCGGCGCGGTACTGCCGGCCATGCTCGAGCGCCGCAGCGGGCGCATCATCGCCTTCGGCTCCATCGCAGGCATCGCTCTGGTACCCAAGATGGGCGCCTACTGCGCGACCAAGGCGGCCGTCAATGCCTACATCGAGGTGCTCCAGAACGAGATTCGCGCATCCGGTGTTCGTGCCCACCTTGTCTGCCCCCCGGCCGTGAACACGCCCCTGATCGACCAGACCCTCGACACTGACAGCCCGGGCAGCATCGTTCAGGCAAAGCAGAGCGGGCGCCTGGCGGACCCGGAGAAGATCATCGACGCCATCGAGAAGGGGGTAAAAAAGGACCGGGACATCATCTACCCCGGCGAGGCGCGATTGCTCTACCTCTGGCGAGCGCTGCTGCCGGGACTCTGGTGGAAAACGGTGATGAAGTTCGAATCCTGATGTAATGTCCCCTGCCCGATACCCCCTGGCGATTTGCTGAAAGGGCCATCCGGCCCGAACAACGCGCCGGCTTTCTTTGCTTTCGGGCCGGCGGTGACATAGCATCGCCGCCCCATGAACCGTCGCCACCTCCCGCCTGAATCGCCCCGCCTCCTGTTCCTGCTGGCGGCGCTGGCTGCGCTCGGCCCGCTCAGCGTCGATATGTACCTGCCGGCGATGCCTGCCATGATGGAGACGCTCGGGGCCAGTATCGGAGAGATGCACCTGACCCTGAGCAGCTACCTTGCGGGCTTCGCCGCGTTTCACCTCGCCTGTGGGCCCCTGGCCGACCGCTTCGGCCGCAAGCCGGTACTGCTTGGCGGCACGGCACTGTTCGTCACTTCCTGTGTCGGCTGCAGCCTGGCATCGACGGTAAACGAACTCCTCCTGTTCCGTTTCCTGCAGGGTCTCGGGGCCTGCGTCGGGCCCACCCTGGCGCGCACCATTGCCAGGGACGTGTTCGGACCCGTTCGCGCCGCCCGCGCCCTGTCGCTGATCGCAATGCTGATGGCCCTGGCACCCGCGGTGGCCCCGACCCTGGGGGGCTTCATGCTGACCGTGCTGCCCTGGCCCAGCATCTTCCTGTTTCTCTGCGCTTACGGCGCCCTGATGATCCTGTTGATCAAAACGCTCCTGCCTGAGTCGCTGCCGGAAGTCCAGAGCCTCCACCCGGCCGCCATCGTCCGCAACTACGGTGCACTGCTGGTCGACCCATTCTATCTCTCCGTCACGCTGGTCGGTGCCCTGGTCTACGCGGGGCTGATGATGTACCTCTCTTCCTCCAGTTTCGTCTATATCGGCATGTTCGGCGTGCCGGTGAAATATTTCGGCCTCATCTTTCTCACCTCCGTCGTGGGCTACATCGTCGGCAGCGGGACCAGTGCCCGGCTGACCACGCACTGCGACTCGGAGCAGGTCATGCTGCTGGGAATCCTCCTGGCGGTCCTCTCCTCTGCGCTGATGGTCGCAGGCGCGTACCTGCTGCCCGGCAGTGTGCTCGCCCTGGTATTACCGATGGCGCTTTACTCCACCGCTTTGGGCCTCGTGCTGCCGCACGCGATGGCCATCGCCCTCAGGCCGTTTCCCCACATGGCAGGCACCGCGTCGGCACTGATGGGCTTCATCCAGATGTCCCTGTCGGCATCAGCCAGCGCGCTGGTGGGCGTTTTCCTGCAGGACACCCCCCGGCCGCTGGTCTGGTCCATGCTGCTGGCCTCGCTCGCGGCGCTCGTCCTGGGCCTGCGTGCGCACCGCCTCTACCGCGCCGCTAAACCCTGACCCCGCCGCGGGGGTGTGGCATACTCCCCGCGACGACCCGTGGAGAGCGCCCTGTGCATACGGCATCCGATGTCACCCAGTTGATTGGCAATACCCCGCTGCTGCACCTCAAGCAGGTGTCGGAGCAGACGGGTTGCACAATTCTGGGCAAGGCCGAGTTTCTCAATCCGGGCGGTTCGGTGAAAGATCGCACGGCTCTGGGTATCATCCGCGCTGCCGAGGCGACCGGTGAACTGCGCCCCGGCGGCAGGATCGTCGAGGGCACGGCGGGAAACACGGGCATCGGTCTGACGCTGCTGGCCAATGCCCTGGGCTACCAGAGCACGGTGGTGATGCCGATCACCCAGAGCAAGGAGAAAATAGACTCCCTCGAGCTGCTGGGGGCAGACCTTCACCTGGTCCCGGCCACCTCATACAGCGACCCGGCACACTACATCCACACGGCGGAGCGGCTGGCGCAGAAGCTGGCGCAGCGGGAAGAGCAAGGCGCTGTCTGGGCGCGCCAGTTCGACAACCCGGCCAACATGGAAATCCACCGCCGGACCACCGGTACCGAAATCTGGGAGCAGACCGACGGCAGGGTCGACGGCTTTATCTGCGCCGTTGGCACCGGCGGCACCCTCGCCGGGGTCTCCAACGCCTTGAAAGAACGCAACCCGGCGATCACCATAGGCCTGGCGGATCCCGAGGGCGCCTCCCTGTGTGGCTATTTTCGCACGGGGGAGCTGGTAGCAGAGGGCGGCAGCTCGATCGTAGAGGGCATCGGTATCAACCATGTCACCGAAAACGTCGCCCTGGCCCGCGTCGATACCGCCTATACCATCAGCGACCGGGAGGCCCTGCCCTACGTTTTTGCGCTGCTGAAGCATGAAGGGCTGTGTCTGGGCGGCTCATCCGGCATCAACATTGCCGGCGCCGTGCGCCTGGCGCAGCAACTCGGCCCCGGCCATACCATCGTGACCATTCTCTGCGACTACGGAAACCGCTACCAGAGTAAGCTATTCAACCCGGTTTTTTTGGAGAACCGCGGCCTGCCGGTACCCGACTGGCTTGCCATCTGAGGGGAAACCCTATACCTGCAGCCGCCGCCGTACCGCCGGCGGCCCCACTACCGCGGGCTCCCGGGGGGCAGGATCATCAGCTGCCCTTCGCGGCGCGTTCCTTCTCGATCAGGTAATCGGCGATTTTCAGCATATTGGCCTGACTGCCGGCCTTGCGGGTACTGATATGGTATTTGCCATTGACCATCAGGGCAGGAGTACCCGTGATCTTGGCGGCCCGGGCCCGGGCATTGGCCTGGCGCAACTGGCTGCCGACGCCGAAGGAATCGAATGCCTTGTTGAAGTCCTCGACCGGCACACCATGGGCCGCAAACAGCTCGGCGACTTCGGCCTGTGATCCCAGTTTCTTTCGATCGACATTCATGGCCTGGAACAGTACCGGGTGCATGGTATCCAGCACACCGAGGGCATCCGCGGCGTAGTAGGCTTTCGCGTGCAGCTCCATCAGCGGGTTCCACATGGCGGGGGACCCCACGAAGTTCACGTCGTCTGCCAGGGTCTTTTTCCACTGAACAATCATCGGCTCGAAGTGGTAGCAGTGGCCGCAGCCGTACCAGAAGAACTCCGCCACCTCGATCTTGTCAGGCTCCGCGGTGCGGATTGCCGGGGTAATCAGGTCATAGTGCGTACCCTCGACGTACTTGTCTGCGGATTGCTCCGCCAGGGCGGACAGGGGGGCGCATATCACCAGACTGAGGGATAACAACAGGCGCTTGATCATCGCATTCTCCATGGACAAACCTCGTATCTATGACAACGGCGGACGGCCGGCGTTCTTTCCCTCATAAAAAAGGTGGCATCCGCCACCTTATCTGGTCAGAGGGGTGCCCTACATCAGACCGGCGGCGTAGCTGGCGACCGCCTCGATCTCCTTGTCACTCAGGCCGAAGGCGTTGGTACGCATGATCTTGGTGTCGCCGTCATTGGTGCGTCCGGATTCGTCCTCATAACCCTTGCGATAGGCCCTCAGCTGGGCGGCGATGTACTCCGCATGCTGGCCCGCCAGCGCCGGGAATCCCGCGGGCGCATTGCCTTTCCCGGTCGGGGAGTGACAGGCGATACAGGCTGCGACGTTGCGCTCGGCCACGCCGCTGCGATAGACCTTCTCGCCGAGGGCGACCAGCTCGGGGTCGGCCTGCGAACCGGACCGCGCCTGGGAATCAAACCACGCGGCCATGTCGGCCAGGTCCTGATCGGACTTGCCATCCAGCTGCCCGACCATGGTCGGCACGGGACGTGCGCCGCTGCGGATATCCATCAGCTGCTTGAGCAGGTATTTCTGGCCGAGACCCGCCAACTTGGGGAAGTTGGGGACCGCGCTGTTCCCATCTGCACCATGGCAGGCCGCACAGGTTGCGGTCTTGTCCTTGCCGGCATCGGGGTCGCCGGAGAGGGCGGGGGTTGCGCCGAAAGCAATCTGCGCCCAGCCCAGCAGCAGACCGAGCCCAATAGTGGTTTTCTTCATGTCTATTCCAGGTAAAACGTGGTTGTTGCGCCCACTCACTCGGCGGGCGAGGACATGTAGGTGATCAGCTCCCGATAATCCTCGTCGGAACAGTCAAAGCACATCCCCTTGGGCGGCATTGCGTTGAGACCGTTGGTGACAGACTGCACCAGTGCGTCCATCCCCTTTTCGAGACGCGGCTTCCAGGCCTCCACATCATGTACCTTCGGCGCGTTGGCGGCGCCGGTGTTGTGGCATACCGCGCAGCTCTTGTTGTACTTTTCCATGTCCGGTGCGGCGAAAGCACCGGCGGCAGCAAGCGTCAGAGCTACAGCAATCACTTTTTTCATGAGACACCTCGTCTATCTCAGTGGGGGACCCCCGGGGGGAACCAGAAAATCGCCGCCAAACGGATCCCGGCGAAAAAGCTGTGGCATTATATACAGTTGCAACTGGCAAAAAAAGGCAATACCCCACAATGGCTGATACTGACCAGCTCGACGGGCCCGCGCGCCCCGACTACCGGGCGGCGCATTTTTTGACCAGTGCCAGCAAATTTACCCAGTGTCCGCCGGACACGGGGTGGGAGGTGGCGTTCGCGGGCCGCTCCAATGCCGGCAAGTCGAGCGCCATCAACAGCCTGACGGGCAACAGCAAGCTTGCCAAGACCTCGCGGACCCCGGGCAGGACCCAGCTCATCAACTTTTTCGAGCTCAGCGACAGCCAGCGCCTGGTCGACCTGCCGGGCTACGGTTTTGCCAAGGTGCCGTTAGCGGTCAAGCGCGCCTGGACCCGCCAGGTGGAGAACTATCTCGCCCGGCGCCGGAGCCTGCGCGGACTGGTGCTGCTGATGGACGTGCGCCACCCCATGCAGCCCTTCGACCAGCAGATGCTGGCCTGGGCGCTGGCAGCGTCGATGCCTGTTCATATCCTGCTCACCAAGGCGGACAAACTGAGCCGCGGGCCGGCCGGCAACGTACTGCTGCAGGTCCGCTCGGAGCTGCAAACCTGCGGCGAGCTGGTGAGCGTGCAGCTGTTCTCCGCCCTGAAACACGCCGGGCGGGAAGAGCTCGTCGCAGTGCTGGACACCTGGCTGACCGACCCGGGGGTACTGGCCGAGGACCATCAGGAATAAAAAACCCGGTTGCCTATAGGGCAGGCAACCGGGACACTAGGGTCTCTGGGGAAAGAGACTTGCTTGTGGCGGCCCATGGAGAAAGGCCGCCGAGGGATGTAGCATCTGCTACAGATAGTGAGACAGGGCGCCGCGGGATTAGTTCAACCCGGGCGAAAAATATCAGGTGGCGTCCTGTTCCCCGGCCCCCATCAATGGGCTTCGTCCCAGTTGTCACCGACCCCTGCCTCAACCAGCAGGGGGATGGACAGTTCCGCCGCGCCGGACATCAGGCGACAGATCTCCTGGCTGACGGGCTCGACCTCTTCGCGCGCCACCTCGAACACCAGCTCATCGTGCACCTGCATGATCATTCTCGCATCCACGCCGCCGCCCTCGATCCACCGGTCCACGGCCAGCATGGCTCTCTTGATGATGTCGGCGGCGGTGCCCTGCATCGGGGCATTGATCGCGGTACGCTCCGCAGCCTGCACCCGCATCTTGTTGCGCGCGTTGATTTCCGGCAGGTAGAGGCGGCGGCCGAACAGCGTCTCCACGTAACCCTGCTCCCTCGCGAGGGCCCGGGTGCGGTCCATGTAGCGCTGGACACCGGGGTAGCGCTCGAAGTAGCGATCGATGTACTGCTGGGCCTCGTTGCGGCCGAGGTGCAGCTGCTTGGCCAGCCCAAACGAGGACATGCCGTAGATCAGCCCGAAATTGATCGCCTTCGCCTTGCGCCGCTGTTCCGCGGATACCGCGTCCAGGGCCACTTCGAATACTTCGGAAGCAGTGGCCCGGTGCACGTCCTGCCCTTCGTTGAACGCTTTCAGAAGACCGGCGTCGCCCGAAAGGTGCGCCATGATCCGCAATTCGATCTGGGAGTAGTCCGCCGCCACGATCCGGTAGCCGGGGGGAGCGATAAAGGCCTGGCGGATACGTCTCCCCTCCTCCGTCCTGATCGGTATGTTCTGCAGGTTCGGGTCCGAGGAGGAGAGCCGCCCCGTCGCGGTCACAGCCTGGTGGTAGGACGTGTGGACGCGGCCTGTCTCCGGGTTGATCATCTCCGGCAACTTGTCCGTGTAGGTGGATTTCAGCTTGCTCAGGCTGCGGTACTCCAGCAACAGCTTGGGCAGGGGATAATCCAGGGCGAGCTCGGCCAGCACATCTTCCGCAGTGGAGGGAGAGCCCTTGGGCGTCTTCTTGATGACCGGCAACTCCAGCTTGTCGAACAGGATCTCCCCGAGCTGCTTTGGCGAGCCGAGGTTGAAGGGCTGGCCCGCCAGTTCGTAGGCCCCCTCCTCCAGTTCCCGGAGCCGCCTGCCCAGCTCACCGCTCTGAGCTTCCAGCAACTCCCGAGAGAGAAGCGCACCCCGCCGCTCGATGCGCGACAGCACCGGGACGAGCGGCACCTCGATATCCCGGTAAACCGAACAGAGCCCCTGCTCCTGCTGCAGCCTTGGCCAGAGTGCCTGGTGCAGGCGCAGGGTGATGTCGGCGTCCTCCGCCGCATAGGGCCCCGCCTCCTCCAGCCTGATCTGGTTAAATGTCAGCTGCTTGCTGCCCTTGCCCGCTATGTCCTCGAAATGGATCGTTTTCTGGCCCAGGTACTTGAGGGCCAGGCTGTCCATGTCGTGCCGCGTCGCCGTCGAGTCGAGGACATAGGACTCCAGCATGGTGTCGAACCGGATTCCCCGCAGCACGACCTCGTGGTTGGCCAGTATGCTGGCGTCGTATTTGAGATTCTGTCCCACCTTGGCCCGGGCCTCGTCCTCCAGCAGGGGCTTGAGCTGTGCCAGCACGGCATCGCGGTCGAGCTGGTCGGGAGCTCCCGGGTAATCGTGGCCGAGTGGCACATAGGCCGCCCTGCCCGGCTCCACTGCGAATGAGACCCCGACGACCCGCGCCGCCATGTAGTCGAGGCTGGTGGTTTCCGTGTCGAAGGCAAACAACTCGGCCCGCTGCAACTGCTCCAGCCAGCCGTCCAGCGCGGCCTGGTCGGTGACGATATCGTAGTCGACCGCCACCGATGGTGCCGGCGCGGCGGCGCCGCCGGCATCGAGCAGCTCCTCCAGCCAGGCCCGGAATTCCAGGCGCGTGAACCAGTCGACCAGCGCCTCCCGGTCCGACTCGCCATTGTGCAGCTGCTCCGGCGCCTGCGGCAGGTCCACATCGGTCTTGATGGTGGCCAGTGCGCGCGACATATACGCCTTCTCCCGCTCCGCCTCGAGTTTCCCCGCCAGGGTTTTGGCACCGCGAAACTGCAGGCCGGCGACCTTGTCCAGGTCGGCATAAATCCGGTCGATGCCGCCCAGGCCCTGCAGCAGGGCCAGCGCGGTCTTCTCGCCCACGCCGGGAACGCCCGGTATGTTGTCGACCTTGTCGCCGGTCAGTGCGAGGTAGTCAATGATCAACGCCGGCGGGATGCCGAACTTCTCCTCGACCCCCGCCTCGTCCATGACGGTATCAGTCATGGTGTTGACCAGGGTGGTATTCACGTCGACCAGCTGGGCCATGTCCTTGTCGCCGGTGGAGATCACCACCGCCCTGCCCTTCTCGCTGGCCTGGCGCGCCAGGGTGCCGATGACATCGTCCGCCTCGACTCCCTCGACACAGATGAATGGCAGCCCCATGGCCTTGACGATACTGTGGATCGGCTCGATCTGTTCCCGCAACTCGTCCGGCATGGGAGGCCGGTGCGCCTTGTAGTCCGGGAACATCTCGTCCCTGAAGGTCTTGCCCTTGGCATCGAATACCACCGCCACAGGGCTGTCGGGGTAATCCTTGCAGAGACGCCTGAGCATGCTGATCACGCCCTTGACGGCACCGGTCGCCTGCCCCCGGGAGTTGGTCAGGGGCGGCAGCGCGTGAAACGCCCGGTAGATGTAGGAGGAGCCGTCGACCAGGACGATGGGGACTTCTTTATCGGGCATGGCGTGCTTCTTGTCTCGCAAGTGAATCGAGCTCACCGGCGGCAGGCCGGCCGGTTGTGCTGTCCCCCCGCTGCTGGGCCAGGCGAACAGTCCGCACGGTGCAGCGGGCAGACCGTGGAGCGGGTGGCCGGTGAATTAAAGCGCATTGCCCGGTGGATTGCCACGCGCCAGGGGTGCCATCACGGCTCGGAAATCTTCAGGCCCATAATAGAACTAAGGCCCGCCCCTTGCCAGCGAACCAAAATGGAACTCTCGGGCCTCGCTCCCAGTGCACAGCTTCCGGCCGCCGCCGTCGATGGCGGCGGTGTGGCAAACACCGCGCCGGAGGGCTCGATAACGCCGGGAGACAACGCATCAGTAAGCGCCTACAAACCCCCCACCTCCCACAATCAGTGATCCCACATGGCACGCACCGAGCGGTAAGTCCCCTTCATCTTCTCCAGATCCAGAGGCGCCTTGAAAAAGCCGTGGTAGTCGCCTTTCGGATTGATAAGTACCACGTTGGCACTGTGATCCACGAGATAGTTTTCGTCCTGGCCGGGGACCTTGCGGAAAGGGGTGTTGAGCGCAGTTGCCACTCTGTGAATGTCCAGGAATTCGCCGGTAACGCCGGTAAATTCCGGGTTGAAGTAGGGCACGTACTCCGCCAGCTTGGCCACCGTATCCCGGGCGGGGTCGACGCTGATCAGCACCACTTCCGTGTCCTCAGCTTCGGCGGGATCGAGCTGCCCGACGAGCCGGTCGAGCAAGGCCATGGTGGTCGGACAGATATCCGGGCAGTAGGTGAAACCGAAGAACAGGAGCGTCCAGTGTCCCTGCAGGCGCTGCGGCGTGAAGGGTTCGCCGCGATGATCGAGCAGCTCAAAATCACCTATACTTCTCGGAGTTTGAAGAAGATAGAGGCCATTTGCCTTCATTTCCGCAGCGCTCATCACCCTGGGCTGCTGTAATCGGTAGACGAAGCCGGCCACCACCACCACGATAAAGGCCAGCACCAGGGCAACGGTGATGCGGATGCCGCGGGACTGGGAGGCCGTGGCCTGCTCGTTGATCAATGTCATAGGGTACTCACCGGGAACAGGTAGTGGTCGACCAGCATGACCACGAACAGGGCCATCAGGTAGACGATCGAGTATTTGAAGGTCTCCATGGGCGCGTTGGGTTTTTTGCCCCGCAGCAACTCGATGGCCCAGTAGAGAAAACCGCCCCCGAGAACCACGGCGCCCAGCAGGTAAAGTGGCCCGCTCATGCGGGTGGCGAAGGGGAGGAGCGTAATCAGGAACATGATGACCGTATACAGCAGAATGTGCAGCTTGGTGAACGCGACGCCGTGGGTGACCGGCAGCATGGGAATGTTGACCGCGGCGTACTCCTCTTTGCGGTGGATCGCCAGCGCCCAGAAGTGGGGCGGGGTCCAGGCGAAGATGATGAGCACCAGCAGCAGGGCGTGGCCGTGTATTTCACCGGTAACGGCGGTCCAGCCGAGCAGGGGAGGGGCGGCGCCCGCCAGCCCGCCGATCACGATATTCTGGGGGGTCGCGCGTTTCAGGAACAGCGTGTAAATGAAGGCGTAGCCCACCAGGGAGGCCAGGGTGAGCCAGGCGGTGAGGGCATTGACCCACAGCAGCAGGATCGTCATGCCCAGACCGCCGAGCACCAGGGCGAACAGCGCCGCCTGCCGGGTCCCCACCCGTCCCTGGGCCACCGGGCGTTTGTGCGTCCGCGACATGCCCTGGTCGATGCGCTGGTCGACGAGGTGATTGACCGCCGCCGCGGCCCCGGCACAGAGCGCGATCCCGAGGTTGCCGAACACCAGCGCGTTCAGCGGCACCATACCGGGGACGGCCATGAACATGCCGATCACCGACGTCAGGATCATCAGCGCCACCACATTGGGCTTGGTGAGCTCCTTGTAGTCGCGCCAGGTGGCTGCGGCCCCGGCCGTTTGCTGCAGCTCCCCCATGGAATCACTCACTGGAATTCTTCAGCAGAAATTTGAGGTCGGCGATCACGTCCTTGTAGGAGACCTCACCGTTGTAGGACATCATAATCCACCCGGCGGGATCTACCAGGTACCAGGTGGTTGGATCCGCCGCATGTTCCGCAAACAGCCGCTCATAGGCGCCCGTCTCCAGGCGCAGCGCCTGCAGGCCGCGGTGCTGGTCCGCCAGCAAGCGGGCGAAGTCAGGCGGGGCAGGGCGGTCGTCGCTGAGTTCGGTGAAGGCCAGGTCGATGTCCGCCACCGGTTCCTCGCTCACGAACAGGCGCCGCAGGCGATTGAACTCCTTACCCATTGCGATATGGATCTGGCGGGTCAGGTACAGGCGCTCCTCACAGGCTTTGTCGCAGCCACCGGCGCCCTGAGGCACCAGCATGGTCCAGCGCCGCTCGAGATCCGCGTACTTGATCGGAGCCCCGGTCTGCTCGAACAGGTCGACATCGTCCAGCTGCCGGGGCGGCTCGACCAGGGTCCCCCGATTGGCGGTGCCCAGCATCCCCACCAGGTCGAGATCACCCCTGACGACAAAATACCAGAGCCAGCTGGCCATCAGGATCATGGTCAGGGGAATGCCGGCGATCATCAGGAGCACCAGGCGGTTGTTGTTCTTGCGGCTCTCGTCCATCCGTTACCCCGGTCGGTCCTGGTCCGTTGCTGGCGGCCGCAACAGCTGCCAGATGTTGCTGCAGCGCAGCAGATAAAACAGCGTGAGTACCGCGGCCATTGCGAACCACTGCACGGCATAGGCGCGATGCTTGGCCGGGCTGACGTTGACCACCTGCCAGTCCGCTGCCAGCGCACCGGGGCTGCCGGGGTCGAGACGCACCGGGTAGGGGAACACCGGATCGCCCGTCACGGCTGCCACGGCGGGCATCAGTTTCTCCATCTGCACGGCCTGCACGATTTGCGGCCAGCTGCTGCCCACCGCCTCCTCGGCGAGCAGGTAGGGCTCCCCGGGAGCGACATAGACATAGCCCTTCAGTGTCACGGTGCCGGGAACCTCCGGCACGGCCGGCAGCGCCCGACGGGCCGGGTCCGCAGCGAGCCAGCCGCGATTGACGATAACGCTCAAGGGCTGCCCCGGTATCTCTACGATACCGAGTACTTCTTGCCCGAAACGTCCCGCCCGGGTGCGGTTGTCGAGGAGAAAATACTCGTCCTGCAGAAAACGCCCGGTAAATTCCACCGGTCTGTAGGCGAGCGCCTCCGCGGGCTCCCCCTGCAGTGTCGTGACAGAGGAGGGCGGTTGCTGGCGCCGCTGCTCCCAGGCCTGCGCGAGGGCGGACTTCTCTTTCGCCCGCTGTATCTGCCAGAACCCCAGCCCGACCATCAGCGGCACCATGACCAGCACGAACAGCGTGATGCGCCACTCCGGTTCGAACCGCAGGCTTCTCCCGGTGTCAGCCACTACAGCCCCTCAGCGGCGGACAGGTGGGGCCCACCCGACAGCGGATGCGGAGGTGGTTTATACTCTGTGCGAATGTCTGAGGAGAAATCCATTGCTTAAAGCTTTGATCGTACTGTTCATGGTGGCGCTGGTGGCCAGCCTGGGAAGCGGGTTCTACTTTCTGATGGTCGACCAGGGGGACAAGACGAAACGCCGCACCTTTCACTCCCTCGGCGTCCGCCTCAGCCTGGCTATCGGGCTGGCCGCAGTGATCGTGTACGGCGTGGCGACAGGACAGCTGGGCCACAGGAACCCCTGGGATGCGGGCCCGCGGCCGGCGGCATCCCAGGACGAACCGTCCCCTGACCAGCGCCCCTAGAGGATATAGACGAAGAGGAACAGGAAGACCCAGACCACGTCCACAAAGTGCCAGTACCAGCTGGACGCTTCGAAGCCGAAATGGTCGTCCGCCGTAAAGTGCCCGCCCCTGACGGAACGCAGCCACTGGATCAGCAGCATAGTCATACCCATGAAAACGTGGAAGCCGTGAAATCCCGTCAGCATGAAGAAGGTCGAGCCGTAGATACCCGAGTTCAGGGTCAGGCCGAAATGCGAGTAGGCCTCATAGTATTCGTACACCTGCAGGCAGAGGAACAGCGCGCCGAGGGCCACCGTGATGCCCAGCCACAGGTTGAACTTCTTCTTGTCGCCATCCAGGATTCCCATGTGCGCAATGTGCACCGTGAAGCTGGAGGAGAGCAGGATCAGGGTATTCCACATCGGCAGCCAGGCCCACCAGGCGTGGGCGTCCCGAAAGGCCATGCTGATTTCAGCGCTGTCGAAGGTGCCGTTATTGGCGATGGGCTGGCTGGCGACGCCGCCCACCGCTTCCTGTGGGGTTTCCATCATCGGCCAGTTGAACTGGAATCCCTCCCAGAGGAGGCCGTTCATGCGCCCGGCCTCGCCCTCACCGCCGAGCCAGGGCCCCGCCAGGTTGCGCACGTACCAGAGCGCGCCGAAGAAGGCGAAGAAAAACATCACTTCCGAGAAGATGAACCAGAACATCCCCAGCACGTAGGACTTCTTAAGCTGGGCGCTGTTCATGCCCGCCAGGTTCTCCTTGATCGCGATACGGAACCAGGCGAAGAGGGTGCCCATGAAGAAAAAGAGGCCGCACAGGAAAATCGTCCAGGAACTGGTCGGCTGCTCGGGATCGCCGAACGTCATATCATTCATGATACTGGCGGCCCCGTAGATGCTCAGGACCAGGCCGATGGTGGCGCAGATGGCCAGCCGGCTCTTCTCCGGCACGTAGTACTTCTCGTGCGCCGCGGATGTCTGACTTGTCATTTTGTTTCTCCGTTCAAATCACACGGGTCCCCCGACCCGTGAATCAGCGCGCGGCCAGTGGCCCGCCCGCCATGTCTGTAACATCAAAAATCGTATAGGACAGGGTGATGGTCCTGATGTCCCGGGGCAGCTCCTGGTCGACGATGAACTGCAGCGGCATCTCTGCGGAACTCTCGCCATCCAGCGGCTGCTGGTTGAAACAGAAACACTCGGTCTTGTGGAAATACTCGGCGGCCCGCGCCGGCGAGATGCTGGGGATCGCCTGCGCCACCATCGCCCGGGGCAGGGGATTCCGCGCATGGAACACGGTGTCGTTCACCGCGCCCGGGTGCACTTTCATCGAGGTTGTGCTGGGGCCGAAGTCCCAGGGCATTCCCTCATTGTTGGTGGCCACGAACTGCACGGTCACCAGGCGGCTCTCGTCGATGGCCGCCGGTACCGCAGTGTAGGCTTCACCACTGGTCTTACCGTTGATGCCAAGGGCGTCACACAGCACGTTGTAGAGCGGCACCATGACGACAAACACGAACGCGAACATCGCCACCGCCACCGCCACCAGTTTGGTGACGGTGTCGACGGTGGGATTTGCGCTGAACCGGATCACGGCAACGCTCCTCAGGAGTGAACGTGTTCCGGGTCGATCTTCGGCGGCGTCTCAAAGGTGTGATAGGGCGCCGGCGTCGGGACCGTCCACTCCAGTCCTTCCGCGCCTTCCCACACCTTGGGATCGCTGACCGGTTTCCCGGACACGATCGTGGCGATCACGTTATAGAGGAACAGGATCTGCGACGCGCCGTAAATGAAGGCGCCGATGCTGGACATCATATTGAAGTCCGCAAACTGCAGCGCGTAATCGGGTATCCGGCGCGGCATGCCCGCCAACCCCACGAAGTGCTGCGGGAAGAAGGTCAGGTTGAAGCCGATGAAGGAGATCCAGAAGTGGGTCTTGCCCATCGCCTCGTTGTACATCCGGCCACACCACTTGGGCAGCCAGAAGTAGACCGCCGCAGTCATGCTGAACACCGCGCCGGCCACCATCACGTAGTGGAAGTGGGCGACCACGAAGTAGCTGTCGTGGTACTGGAAGTCTGCGGGGGCAATGGAGAGCATCAGCCCGGTAAAGCCGCCGATGGTGAACAGCACCAGGAACCCGATACAGAACAGCATGGGCGTCTCGAAGCTCAGCGCGCCGCGCCACATGGTGGTCACCCAGTTGAACACCTTCACCCCGGTGGGGACGGCGATCAGCATGGTGGCGTACATGAAGAACAGCTCGCCGGCAACCGGCATGCCCACCGTGTACATGTGGTGGGCCCACACAATGAATGACAGGAACGCAATGGAAGCCGTCGCGTATACCATGGAGTCGTAACCGAACAGCGGCTTGCGGGAAAACGCCGGGATGATCTGGGAGACGACGCCGAACGCCGGCAGGATGATGATGTACACCTCGGGGTGCCCGAAAAACCAGAAGACGTGCTGGAACAGGACGGGGTCACCACCGCCCGCAGCGGAGAAGAAGCTGGTGCCGAAGTGGATGTCCATCAGCATCATGGTCACCGCACCCGCCAGCACCGGCATCACGGCCACCAGCAGGAAAGCGGTGATCAGCCAGGTCCAGACGAACAGCGGCATCTTCATGTAGGTCATGCCGGGGGCGCGCATGTTCATCACCGTGGCGATGATGTTGATCGAGCCCATGATGGAGGAGAGCCCCAGGACGTGCACCGAGAAGATGAAGAAAGTCACCGACGGCGGGGCATAGGTGGTGGACAGGGGCGCGTAGAACGTCCAGCCGAAATTCGGAGCCCCGCCCTCCATGAACAGGGTGGAGGCCAGTAACAGGAAGGTCGGCGGCAGGATCCAGAAGCTCCAGTTGTTCATGCGCGGCAGCGCCATGTCCGGCGCCCCGATCATCATGGGTATCAGCCAGTTCGCCAGCCCCACGAAGGAGGGCATGATCGCCCCGAACACCATGATGAGCCCGTGCAGGGTGGTCATCTGGTTGAAGAACGCCGGCTCTACCAGCTGCATGCCGGGCTGGAACAGCTCGGCGCGCACCACCATGGCGAAGAATCCGCCCAGGATGAACATGGCGAAAGAGAACCACAGGTACATCGTTCCGATATCCTTGTGGTTGGTCGTAAAGAGCCACCGGCTCAGGCCCTTGGCAGGACCGTGATGATGTTCAGCCATCGTTAATTCCTCCAATCAGCCCTTTTTGTGGTTGAAAACGTCGATGGGCTGAACCATGTCGCCCATATTATTGCCGAAAGCGTTGCGCTGGTAGGTGATCACCGCCGCCATTTCGACATCGTTGATCTGGCCGCCGAACGCCTGCATCGCGGTGCCGGGCACGCCATTGATGCCGATATCCAGGTGGTGATCCAGGTCCCCCGTGGCTACCGGGCTGCCGGCAATCGCGTTGCCGACGCCCCCTTCACCATTGGCACCGTGACAGGCGGCGCAGTTTCTCTGATACACCGCCTTGCCACGCTCCATCAGCTCGTCCATGGTGAAGGTCTGCGCCATCAGCTTCTTGACTTCGGCTGCCTCTGCCTGCTTCTCGCCGAGCCAGCCCGAGTACTCCTCCTTGCTCACCACATTGACCACGATGGGCATGAAGCCGTGATCCTTGCCGCACAGCTCTGCGCACTGGCCGCGGTAGATCCCTTCCTCGCTGGTTTTGGTCCAGGCCTCGTTGATAAAGCCGGGGATCGCGTCTTTTTTCACGCCCAGGTGAGGGACCCACCAGGAGTGGATCACGTCGTTGGCGGTGACCAGGAAACGCACCTTGGTGTCTGCGGGGATGACCAGGGGCTCGTCCACTTCCAGCAGGTAGTGCTCCCCCTTGTCTTCAGCGTTGTAGATTTCGCTCTGGGGGGTGCGCAGGTTGCTGAAGAACGTGACATTTTCGCCGTTTTCATTCAGGTATTCGTACTTCCACTTCCACTGGTAGCCGGTGACCAGGATATCGAGCTCGGCATCCTCGAAATCGTAGATGTCCAGCAGGGTCGAGGTGGCCGGCACCGCCATGCTGATCAGGATCAGGAAGGGCACCACCGTCCAGGCGATTTCCACCTTGGTGCTCTCGTGGAATGTGGCGGGCGTGACCCCCCTGGATTTGCGGTGATAGATGATCGAGTAGAGCATCACCCCGAACACGCCGATGCCGATGACGGTGCAGATCCAGAGGATGATCATGTGCAGGTGATAAACACTCTGGCTCACCGGGGTGGCACCGGGTGGCATATTGAGCTGACTCGATTCGCCGCCGGCTGCCAGCGCGGCGCCACCCATCAGCAACAGCACAGGACCGAGCGCGAGCTTGCAGATCCGCTTCGCTTCACAAGACATTTCCCGTGTCTCCATATAGATAGTAATAAAGACTTCCCCCCAACTGGTCATCACTCGCCCAGATCCTTCACCCCGGTCTGCCGCAAATGTGCGAATCAGGCTCTCCCTCTGGCCGTCTTGCGGCAGGGGCCGGGTTTTTATTCTGCTTGAACTTGCCAGCTGACTGTGACTTCGTTGCCGGTGCGGGATTTGATCGCACGGGCAAAACGCGCGAATTATAGCGAAACTATTCGCCAAAGCCTACCAGCATGCAAGAGCGCTGCCCTGCGAGGCCGAACCGCCATGCCGCTGGCGCCATATATAGTGCTTGTCGCATGCCACGACTACTAAATGTCTGTTCAAGACAAGAGGGAGACAGGTGAGTTAGTTAGCGCCGTCCGCCCGGATACCGGCGCGGCCTCCCGTCCGGCGCACCGCGTCCGGCGGCCAGTAGCGAAATGGCGGGAATGTACTAGCCTGAAGACTGTTGTCCAGAAGCGTTGCAACGCAGCGGGTGGGTATGACCACTACAGGCATCAGGGAAACCATCGCCGCCGCCGCCGATCATGAGCGGAAAACAGGGCAGTTGCGCCAGAACCTTGAACGGCGATTGCCGGAGCTGCAGGAAAAGCTTGTTCTGCCGATCGGGGATCCGGTGGACGCGCTGATGGAATTTGTCCACGATTATATCGAGAGCGTGCCCGGGTTTATCAATCTCGTCACAGCGCTCAGCAAGCGCCTCGGCTTCTACGATTACGCGGCCCCCTTCCTGCATATGGCGGAGGACTATTTTCTCCAGCCTCCCGATGAACTGCCCACCGATACCGGTCTCGAGGCGCTGCTGGATGAGGCCTTCCTCGCTCACCGCCTGATGGAGGAGGTGAACGACCATCACGTCCGGCAAATGAAACAGCCGCTGCTGCCCCTCGACATGACCGAGGCAAATATCATCGTCCATCACCTCCTGGGCGACGAGCTTGCGACCCGCCTGGAGCGGCTGGTCCAGTTCGCGGCCTCCCACCTGCTGGACCGCGAATACGTCTGGGACCGGGCACGGGAGCTCGCCGGCAGCGAAATTGCGCCGGCTCCCCTGCTGTGCAGCAATGACCTGTCGGGCTCTCCCCAGAAGATACGGCTGCGGATCAGCGGCTATTCACCCGATTGAGACCGCTCTTCCCGGGGATCGACCAGCGTTACCGGTTCAGCCTCCGTCTCCACCCGCCTCGCCGCGGCCCTGCTCACCCTGGTTGGCAGTTCCCCGGGCGCCGCACTTCCAGCCTTTCCGGCATCCGGCGCCGCCGGCCGCGTCTCGCTGAAGCCGCAGGCGGTGCACTCGCGCCGGTCGCTATCGAGGTCCACGACGATCCTGTCCATTTCCCCACAGCGGGGACAGACGGCGCCGGCAATGAACCGCCGCCGGTTTTTCACACCCCGCATATCGAAACCTCCCTCACTGAATGGATGACTGGCCAGCTGCGACCGGGGCCGCTATTGTAACAAGTTTCAGAAATGTCGAGCCCGGATCCATGCGTCATTACAACAGCCTGAATCTTCGAAGTTTTCGCGGCAAGGCGCCCCGTGTTGGCGAACGGGTGCTGATAGACCCCAGCGCCGTGGTGGTGGGGGATGTGACGCTCGCGGAAGACGTCTCCGTCTGGCCACAGGCTTCGATCCGCGGGGACATGCACTGGATACGCGTCGGCGCCAGAACCAGTGTCCAGGACGGGTGCGTGCTCCACATCACCCATGCCGGCCCCTACAACCCCGACGGCTGGCCCCTCCAGATCGGCTGTGATGTCACCATCGGCCATCGCGCGACACTGCACGGCTGCAGCATCGGCGACCGGGTCCTCGTGGGAATGGGCGCCACCGTCATGGATGGCGCGGTGGTCGAGAGCGACGTCGTGATCGGAGCCGGCGCGCTGGTGACGCCCGGCAAGCGGCTCCGCAGCGGCCGCCTGTATGCCGGTGCTCCGGCCAGGGAGATTCGCACCCTCACCGAGCGGGAAATGGAGTACTTCTCCTACAGCGCGGCAAATTATGCCAGGCTGAAGGACCAGCACATCGCCGAGCTCGAAGCCGGCAATTCCTAGGCGGGGGCCATGCTCTCCCGCAGCCGCCTGATAACCGGCGACGTTTCCGGTCGCACCCGGCGCCAGATGTAGAAAGATTGCGCGGCCTGCTCCACCAGCATACCCAGGCCGTCTGACACGGCCCACGCCGCATGGTGCGCAGCCCAGCGCATGAAGGGAGTGGGCTCCGCTCCGTATACCAGGTCATAGCAGCAACTGCGCTCCGTGAGCAGGCCGCCCGGCAGGTCCGGTACCTCTCCGACGAGGCTGGCACTGGTCCCGTTGATGACCAGGTCGAACTGGCGCTCCCCGATCAGGGAATAGGCGCCGCCTTCCACCGCCCCGAGATCGGAGAACTCCGCTGCGAGTTCACGCGCCCGCGCCGGCGTACGGTTGACGATGAGCAGTTCTCGCGGGCGCTCCATCAGCAGGGGCTCGAGGACACCGCGCACCGCGCCCCCCGCACCCAGAACCAGGATGCGCAGACCCTGCACCATCCAGCCCAGGTTGGCGACCATGTCGCGCACCAGGCCGATACCGTCGGTGTTCTCGCCCTCCACCCGCCCGTCCGCCACCCGGGTCAACGTATTGACGGCACCGGCGCGTCGGGCCCGGGCACTCAGGCGGTCTGCAAAGTCAAACGCGTCGCGCTTGAAGGGCAGGGTGACGTTCAGGCCGGAGCCGCCACTCTCGAAGAAGCTTCGCGCTGCCGCGGCGAAGCCGCCGGTTTCAACCCGCACAGCACGATAGAGCATCTGCTGTCCGCACTGCTCCGCAAACGCCGCGTGGATCACCGGCGATTTGCTGTGCTTTATCGGATTGCCGAATACCGCGTATTTATCTTTATGCGTCATGGCTACTCTCGATCAGGCTTCACCCAGCCAGTCACGATCCTGCAGGTAGTATCCGGTGAGCTCCGCCTCGGCGGAACCGGGCTCGGGATGATAGTCGTATTCCCAGCGCACCAGGGGCGGCAGGGACATCAGTATGGCCTCGGTGCGGCCGCCCGACTGCAGGCCGAACAGCGTGCCCCTGTCGAATACCAGGTTGAACTCCACGTAGCGGCCACGACGGTACAGCTGGAACTGTCGCTCCCGATCGCCGTAAGAAGTGTCCTTGCGCCGCTGCACGATGGGGCGGTAGGCGCGAATATAGGAATCGCCTACCGAGCGCATGAACGCAAAGCAGGTATCGAAGTCCCATTCGTTCAGGTCATCGAAAAAGAGGCCGCCGATACCTCGCGGCTCGTTCCGGTGGCGCAGGTAGAAATACTCGTCACACCAGCGCTTGAAGCGGGGGTAGACATCCTCCCCGAAGGGTGCGCAGGCCTCCGCGGCGACGCGGTGCCAGCTGATGCAGTCCTCCCGGTTCCCATAGTAGGGTGTGAGATCGTAGCCGCCGCCGAACCACCAGATCGGCGCCTCACCCTCCTTCTCGGCGACGAACATGCGGACGTTGGCATGCGAGGTGGGCACGTAGGGGTTGTGGGGGTGGATCACCAGGGAGACCCCCAGGGCCTGGTAACTCCGGCCCGCCATCTCCGGGCGGGATGCGGTGGCAGAGGGAGGCAGGCTGGCTCCCATGACATGGGAAAAGTTGACCCCTGCCTTTTCCAGCAACGCGCCATCGGTAAGCACCCGGCTCCGGCCGCCGCCGCCCTCTTCGCGCTGCCATTCGTCGACGATGAAATCGGCGCCGCCATCCTCCTCGGACAGCTCGCGGCAGATAGCGTCCTGCAGCTGGAGGAGGTAAGACCTGACCTGGTCAATTTGCATGGAATTCCCTTGCTTTGCCCGTCGGCGCCGCATTATACGCAAGATGGCTCACGGCGGTGTAGTGTCCTTTCCCCTCGAGCCGCGATCAGTGCTTTTCAGGACGCAACAGGGCTGACTCGGCCGGGGCTGACAGGCCCTAGGCGCGCACGACCCGGCCAGTGGCCAGGTCGCGGATCACCGTGGGTCTTCCGGCGCCGCCCACCGAACCGGGCAGGATGGCGTCCAGCCGCTCACCAAAGTAGCGCCTGACCTGAAAAGCGGCGACCGGGGGCCTTGCACCGCCGGGATTGGCCGACGTGGAGACCAGGGGGGCGCCCCAGGCGAGGCACAGAGCGCGCACGACCGGGTGAGCACTGACCCGGACGGCGACGGTATCATGGACCCCGTGTACCCAGGGGGCGACCCGGTTGCGGTGGGGTACCAGCCAGGTGGCCGGTCCCGGCCAGCTGTCTGACAGGCGCCGCCGCTGGCCCGCGGGCAGGTCGGCCAGCAGGAACCCAAGCTGCTCCTCGCTGGCGGCAACCAGGATCAGTCCCTTGGACACGGGCCGCTGCTTCAGCGCCAGCAACCGCAAAACGGCCGCTTCGTTCGCCGGGTCGCAGCTGAGACCCCAGACCGCCTCGGTGGGGCAGGCCACGACCCCACCTGCGGCAACGGCCTCTACTGCCATAGTGAGCCTCAGGAAAGAGGGCTTAAACGGCACGGCCGGGTCAGCCCCTGAATGATTCCTGCGGGGCCGCGGTGCTGGCGGCGACAGCCCCGGTGTCGGCGCCGAATAGCGCGCAGCCGCGCCGATCGGTATCGCGGAGGTATTCTCTGGTCAATGCGGGCGGGCGCCGGGCGGATGTGGTGCGCGCTCCACACGGAGCACCGAAAGATCGCAGGACCTCGAGGGAGGCCTCCTTCGCGGGCAGGTCTGAATCCGAACCCATGACAGTCGCGAAACAGGGCTTGCTCATTGACTCTCTCCGGTTGCCACGCCGAGGTTGTACTTCCGGCGGGAAAAGCCGGGAAATTTAACCGCCCGGGCGACCGCTGGCAAGTACCGATTCCCGCCCGCAGAGTCCTTGCTACTTGCGGATGTAGCCGCCGGGACAGCGGGCCACGCTGCCCTGCAGTTCGAGCACCGAGAGCTTCGCGAGGATCTCGGCCATCGGCCGGCCGCTGGCCTGTGCCAGCTCATCTGCACTGACGGCTTCGAATCCGACCAGCGCCAGGATAGCCTGATCCTGCTCGCCGGCCTCCCTGCCCGCACCCGGTTTCCGGGAATCTGCAGCGCACAGCGCCTGCTGGGCCCGGTAGAGGGGCTCGAGCTCAGCGAGGATATCCTCGATAGACTCAACCATCCGCGCCCCGTCACGGATCAGGCGCAGGCAGCCAGCCCCGCCCTTGTGGAGCACGGACCACGGCAGCGCAAACACCTCGCGGCCCTGTTCCAGGGCCGTTCCAGCGGTGATCAGCGACCCGCTGGGAAGCGCCGCCTCGACCAGCAGCACACCCAGGGAGAGGCCGCTGATCAGCCGGTTGCGGCGCGGGAAATTGTGGCGCAGGGGCGGGACCCCGGGGGGGAATTCGGAGACCAGGCAGCCGGACTGTTCCAGCTCGGAAGCCAGCCGTGTGTGACGGACCGGGTAGATGCGATCGATTCCGGTCGCCAGCACCGCCACGCTCCTGCCCCCTGCCGCCAGGGAACCCCGGTGGGCCGCGCCGTCGATGCCCAGGGCCAGCCCGCTGCAGACCGACAGCCCGGCCCTGGCGGCCTGGCCCGCCAGAGTGGCGGCGGCCCGCAGCCCCGCCGGACTGGCTTTGCGACTGCCCACGACAGCCAGCTGAGCGTGATTCAGGACGGTGTGGTCGCCGCGGACATAGAGGAGGGGAGGGGGGTCGTGAATGATCCGCAGCAGGGCCGGGTAACGGGTGTCGGTCAGCGGCAGCACGAGCGCCCCGAGGGACTCCAGTAACTGCAGCTGGGCCCCGGCGTCGATCGCCGGGTCGCCACCGCCGCGCTGCCTGGCCGCGACGAGCGCCCTGACGGCCCTTGCGGGCAGGCCGAGCGACTGCAACTCTTCCGGGCAGGACTCCCACAGGGCCCGGGGACTCCCGAAATGGAGGAGCAAGCGGGCCAGTGACCCATCATCCAGATCGGAGATGCTGTGCAGCAACAGGCACAGCCGGGAATCTGCAACATTCATCCATCATCCTTGACGTCATGTCTGTTGATTCTGGCGGCTGCCCGGGGGCAGCAAAGCCGGGGGACCGACCGTCCAGGCCAGGTCCGCCGTGGCTCGTCGGCTGCCGCATCCCGCGGCAGCCACTGGAGTCAGGGGTTCCTGACCTTGTCCAGCACCTTCAGCGGTCGGTTGGACTTCAGTACCAGCGCATAGCTGGCCTTGTCGAAAATCTCGAAGACCATGGCCAGCCCCGCCCTCACGTCCGGCAGCCTGACGTTGGTTTCCGCCACCGGGTCGAATACCAGCTCTCCCGCCTGGTAGATTGCCAGCACGTTCCCGACCGCCAGTCCGTCGCGAGCACCCTTGTTGAGCACCACGATGTCCGTCGTGCCGATCTGGGAAACACCCCCATCCACCGCGATCATAAAGCCGTCGGTAATTTCTGACGCTGGCGCGCGGGGGTGGAAGGTCGCATCGATAATCCGCTCTTCCATGGGAAGCAGCCGGTCGCCGATGCGAACCTCCTCGGTCACCCGGTTGATTTCGAGCTCCACCACATCATCCTGATTGCTGCTCAACAGGTTGGCATTGCCTATGTCCTGGGCCTGGTAACCCAGCAACTCATCCGTCAGCGGGTCCCGGTAGGTGTCGCCGGGCCGGTAGATGCCGTAAGCGCGCTCGCCCTCCGGGAAAGGGCCGCGCCCATAAATGCGGTCGCCCGGTGCACTGATGAGGTGACCCTGATCGCCGGCTACCACATAGCCGGAATCGTTGAGTGACTCGGCGTCGAGAATCCTGTGACGCAACAGGAAGGCGCCGATCTCATCCAGGGGAATGGTGGGTATGGCGAGGTCCAGCTGGGAGACGCGCATGTTCGGTTGCAACTTGACGTCGCGCCCGCGACGCAGCCTGAGCCGCGGCTGGCCGTCCACCCAGACCAGATAGAGTTCGTCCCCGGGATAGATCAGGTGAGGATTGTCTATCTGTGGGTTGACATCCCAGAGCTCGGGCCAGCGCCAGGGCTCCTGCAGGTACATCCCCGAGATTCCCCAGAGCGTATCGCCCTTCTTTACGGTGTAGGTTTCCGGTATGTCGTCATTCAGCGCCACCGCGGCATGAAGCCAACCACTGAAGAGTGACGATGCCACCAATAGGCAAATCGCGAGAGCCCGTTTATTCATTTTACGCCCCTGTTCTGGCCTTGTTATTGTCTGCCTGACCCCACGATCATAGCAGATATGCTGCAGCGGCTTCACACATACAGCCCCCGTGTGGCAGCGCAGCTTCCCCGTAAATTTCACCCGATCCGGCCATTCTCCGGGTCGCGGAGCAGGCCGGCCAGCCCGCTCCGCGCCCGGCATACCGCACTGGGCACCCCATGTTCACAGGTTGTATAATAGTCACAGTTTGCGGTTGCGATTACCCGCTGGCAAGCCCTAATGTTATTAATTCACTCAGGCCGCGAAGGCCGACCCAGGTGACTCTTCGGGCCCCTACAGACATGGCTTTACTCGAAATACTGGAATTTCCCGACCCCCGTCTGCGGACCCGGGCCCGGCCCGTTGAGCAGGTGACCGACGCAACCCGTGCGCTCATCGACGACATGTTCGAAACCATGTACGACGCGCCCGGTATCGGCCTCGCGGCTACCCAGGTCGATGTTCATGAGCGAATCCTGGTCATCGACCTGTCCGAAGACCAGAGCCAGCCGCTGGTGTTTATCAACCCTGAGGTCACCGTGCTGGACCCGGAGCTGGGCGAGTATGACGAGGGCTGCCTGTCGGTGCCCGGCTTCTATGAGACCGTCAATCGGCCCAGGCGGGTGCAGGTCACTGCCCTGGACCGCAACGGCGACCCCTTCACCCGGGAGCTGGAGGGCCTGCTCGCGATCTGCCTGCAGCATGAAATCGACCACCTGGACGGCAAGCTTTTTGTCGACTATCTCTCTCCCCTGAAGCGCCAGCGCATCCGCAAGAAGCTGGAGAAGAGCCAGCGACGCCGGGCCTGAGCGGGTGGCTCACACCCCCCTGCGCCTTGTTTTTGCCGGTACGCCCGAGTTTTCGGCCATTCACTTACAGGCTCTTGTCGATAGTAAGCACCAACTATTAGCCGTCTATACCCAGCCCGACCGGCCCGCTGGCCGGGGCAAGAGGCTGCAGGCCAGTCCCGTCAAGCAGCTCGCGGAGCGCCATCTCCTGCCCGTATACCAGCCGCCGACCCTGCGCGACCGGGAAGCCCGGGAGCAGCTGGCCGCCCTCGGGGCGGATGTACTGGTAGTCGTGGCATACGGGCTGATCCTGCCGCAGCCGGTACTCGACGCACCCCGCCTGGGCTGTCTCAACGTGCATGCCTCCCTGCTGCCGCGCTGGCGCGGGGCGGCACCCATACAGCGCGCAATCGAGGCAGGCGACGGGGAGACCGGGGTAACCATCATGCAGATGGATGCGGGCCTGGACACGGGAGACATGCTGGCCAGTGCGCACTGCCCGATAGACCCGCGGGCCACTGCCGCCACCCTCCATGACAGGCTGGCAGAACTCGGCGCGCCGTTGCTGCTCAGGGTCCTGGCCGACCTCCCGGCCTACCAGCGCGAAGCATCGCCCCAGGACGACGCACTGGCCACTTACGCGGGCAAGATCCAGAAGGCGGAGGCCGCGCTCGACTGGCGCCTCGACTGCGCTCAGCTGGAGCGCCGGATCAGGGCCTTCAATCCCTTCCCGGTCTGCTACTCAGAGCTGGATGGCGAGCGAATAAAGATCTGGGAGGCGGTGCCCGCCGGCACGGCCAGGCTGCCGGAAGCGCCGGGGACCATCCTGCGCGCCGACCGCGACGGCATACTGGTCAACTGCGGCACGGGTCAACTGAGCCTGCAGCGCCTGCAGCTTGCCGGGGGCAGGATCCTGTCGACGGACCAGCTGCTCCACGCCCGGCAGGCAATGTTCGCGCCCGGCAGGTATTTCGCGCTGCCACCGGCTGCCGTCACCTGATGGCCCTGGATACCCGTGCCGCTGCCGCCAGCGTGCTCGGTGAAGTGATGGCGGGCAGGTCCCTGAACCAGGCCCTGCCTCCGTTCATCGACCAGGTCGAGCCGCGGGATCGCGGCCTGCTGCGCCAGCTGTGTTACGGCAGCCTGCGCCAGGCCCCCCGCCTGCAGGCCTTTCTCGAGGAACTGCTGGACAAGCCCCTCAAGGAGCGCGACCGGGACATCCACGGCCTGCTCTGGTGCGGCCTCTACCAGCTGGAATCCACCCGGATCCCCGATCACGCCGCAGTGGCCGCCACCGTCGGCGCGACCCGGGCACTGGGCAAACCCTGGGCCAGGGGACTGACCAACGCAATCCTGCGTCGTTACCTGCGGGAGCGGGAGCAGCTGCTGCGGGGGATGGACGAGGCTCAGGCCCACTGCCATCCGCCGTGGCTCTACCGGAAACTGCGCGAGCAGTGGCCGCAACAGGCGGTCGCCATCATGGACGCCAACAACCATCAGCCCCCCATGACGCTGCGGATCAACCGTGCGCGAGTCTCCCGGGAGTCGTACCTGCGCCAGCTGCAGGAACGGGAGATCCCCGCCCGGGCCGGCGCGCTCTGTCCCGAGGCAGTCTACCTGCAGCGCGGGCTGGATGTGGAGCAACTGCCCGGCTTTGAAGGGGGGCTGGCCAGTGTGCAGGACGAAGCGGCCCAGCTGGCCGCGAGGCTCCTGTCGGCGGCGCCGGGGGAGCACGTTCTGGATGCCTGTGCCGCACCCGGCGGCAAGGCGTGCCATATCCTGGAGCTGCAGCCGGAGCTGGGCCGCCTGGTGGCGATGGACGTTGACGGGGCGCGCCTGCAGCGGGTGGAGGAAAACCTGGAGCGCCTGGGGCTGAATGCCGAACTGGTGGTGGGCGACGGGGCTCGCCCGCCCGCCGCGCTGGCGGCCGGGATGTTCGATCGTATCCTGGTGGATGCGCCCTGCTCCGCCAGCGGCGTTATCCGGCGCCACCCGGATATAAAGCTGCTGCGGCGGCCCGCTGACCTGCCTCAGCTTGCCCATCAGCAGCAGGCGATTCTCCGGGGGCTCTGGCCACTGCTCAAGCCCGGGGGCCGCCTGCTGTATGCCACCTGCTCCCTGTTCGACGAGGAGAACAGCGGTGTGGTTGGACAATTCCTGCAGGGTCATGCCGACGCCGCCCTCTGCCCGACCACCTGGAACTGGGGAGAGGCGACTGCCTGCGGGCGGCAGCTGCTGCCGAGCCGCGACGGCCCCGACGGCCTGTTCTACAGCCTGCTCCGGAAAAGCCCATGAACCCGGCATCAGCGACAAAGAATACCAATTTGCCGTGCCGGCACTTACAATCCACCGCCGATTTCTTTAAGGTGCAGAAAAACTTCCGCCGCTCACCATGAAAATCATCATTCTCGGAGCCGGCCAGGTCGGCGGTACCCTCGCAGAACACCTGGCCAACGAGCAGAACGACATCACGATGGTCGATACCAACGCCGAAAAGCTGCGCGCTCTGCAGGATCGCCTGGATATCGGTACGGTGACCGGCGGCGCCTCCCATCCCAACGTGCTGTTCAAGGCCGGTGCCGAGGATGCAGACATGCTGATCGCCGTGACCAACAGCGACGAGATCAACATGATGGCCTGCCAGGTGGCGCATACCCTTTTCAATACCCCCACCAAGATCTCCCGGGTTCGCTCACCCAACTATCTGGCCCACCAGGAGCAGCTCTTCAACCGCGACAACGTACCGGTGGACGTCATCATCGGCCCCGAGCAGCTGGTGACCAAGAGCATCGAGCAGCTCATCATCAACCCCGGGGCACTGCAGGTGCTCGATTTCGCCGACGGGCGGGTACAGCTCGTCGCGGTCAAGGCCTATTACGGCGGGCCTATCGTCGGACAGGAGCTGCGGGAGATCCGCAAGCACATGCCCAAGGTGGATACCCGTGTCGCGGCCATATTCCGCCAGGACCGCGCGATCATCCCCGAGGGGGATACCGTGGTCGAGGTCGACGACGAGGTGTTCTTCATCGCAGCAAGGGAGCACATCCGCGCGGTGATGGCAGAGCTGCGCAAGGTGGACAAGCCCTACAAGCGGGTAATGATCGCCGGCGGAGGGAACATCGGGGCAACGCTCGCGATGAACATCGAGACCCGTTACCAGGTCAAGGTGATCGAGAAGTCCTATGATCGTTGCCGGGTGTTGTCCGAGCGGCTCAAGCGCACCATCGTGCTGAACGGCAGCGCCGCGGAACCCCAGCTGCTGATCAGCGAAAACATCGAGGCTACCGATGTGTTCTGCGCCCTGACCAACAACGACGAATCCAATATCATGATGTCGATGCTGGCCAAACGGCTGGGCGCCAAGAAAGTGATCACCCTCATTACCAATCCAGCCTACGCCGAACTGGTCGGGGATGAGATCGACATCGCCATATCGCCCCAGCAGATCACCATCGGCAGCCTGCTCACCCACGTCCGCCGCGGCGACATCAGCAACGTGCACTCCCTGCGACGGGGAGCGGCGGAGGCGATCGAGGTGACCGCGCATGGGGATTCCCACTCCTCGAAGGTGGTCGGCCGCCGGCTGGATGAGATCAACCTGCCAGAGGGGGTGACGATCGGTGCCATAGTGCGCGACGGTGAGGTCCTGATCGCACACCGGGAAGTGGTCGTGGAGACCGATGACCATGTCATCCTTTTCCTGGTGGATCGCAACAAGATCAGCGCAGTTGAGCGGCTTTTCGCCGTCGGCTTCGGTTTTTTCTCCTAGGCGCCCGGGATGAACATCCTGGTCTCCCTCAGGATTCTCGGGGTGCTGTTGATGCTCTTCAGCAGCACCATGCTGGTCCCCATGGTCATGGCGATCTACGACGGGGACCATACGGTCGGCGGCTTTCTCTGGGCCCTGGTGATCACCTTCGCCTCCGGCCTGGTCATCTGGTTGCCCTCGCGAAACAGAGGCCGGCGCGACCTGATGATCCGCGACGGCTTCATGATCACCTCGCTGTTCTGGACGGTGCTCGGCCTGTTCGGCGCACTGCCTTTCGTCCTCACCGAGCATCTGCAGCTGACCTATGTCGAGGCGGCTTTCGAGTCCATCTCGGGGCTCACCACCACCGGTGCCACGGTGATCGTCGGTCTCGATGGGCTGCCCCGGTCGATACTGCTTTACCGCCAGCTGCTCCAGTGGCTGGGAGGCATCGGCATCATCGTGGTGGCCGTCGCCGTGCTGCCGATGCTGGGGATCGGCGGAATGCAGCTCTACCGGGCGGAGACGCCCGGACCATCGAAGGACAGCAAGCTGACCCCCCGCATCACCGAGACCGCGAAGGCCCTGGCGCTGGTCTATGTACTGCTGACCGCGGCCTGTGCCGGCGCCTACTATGTCACCGGCATGTCCGGGTTCGACGCCATCTGCCACGCCTTCTCCACGGTGGCGATCGGGGGGTTCTCAACGCACGATGCCAGCATGGGCTATTTCGAGAGCGAGGCCATCCTCCTGGTCTGCAGCCTGTTCATGTACATCTCCGCGATCAACTTCGGCCTGCATTTCATCGCCTGGCGTCGCCGCAGCGTGGGCGTCTATGGCAGAGACTCCGAAACCCGGTTTTTCTCGGTGGTACTGCTCATCTGCACGGCCATCACCTGCGTCTTCCTGGTTCTCACCGACACACTGCGGCCGGGAGAGAGCGCCGTGCATGGCATCTTCCAGGCCATCTCCATCACCACGACCACCGGCTTCGCCACCCAGAACTTCGCAGCCTGGCCGTCCTTCCTGCCGGTGATGCTGCTGATGTTCTCGTTCATGGGGGGATGTGTCGGGTCCACGGGCGGCGGCATGAAGGCCATGCGGCTGATGCTGATATACAAGCAGGGGATCCGGGAGCTCAAGCAACTGGTGCACCCCCAGGCAGTCATCCCGCTCAAGGTGGGCCGGCGCCGGGTGGAGGCAGCCGTGGTGAGTGCCGTCTGGAGTTTTTTCGCGGTGTACACCTCCTCGTTCATCATCATCATGCTGGTGCTGATGGCGACCGGTATGGACTTCACCACCGCCTTTTCCGCGGTAGCGGCCTCCCTCAACAACCTGGGTCCGGGACTGGGAGAGGTCGCCGCCAATTACGGTTCGATCAGCGGCACCGCCCAGGGTGTACTCTGCTTCGCCATGCTCCTGGGCCGGCTGGAGATTTTCACCCTGCTGGTATTGTTTACACCGATGTTCTGGCGCCTCTGACCGCGGGCCGGTTCAGGTAGCCCCGCGGTGCTTGCGCACCATCTCGTAGGCTGCCTGGATCTCCTGGGAGCGTTCGGTCGCCAGCTTGACCATCTCGTCAGGCACTCCGCGGGCAATAAGCTTGTCCGGGTGGTTTTCGCTCATCAACCGGCGGTAGGCCTGCTTCAGCTCCCTGTCGGAGACCGAGCTGCCGACACCCAGGGCCGCGTAAGCATCATCCAGGCTCGTACCCGGCTGGGCAGTGTAGCCGCCGGTGCCGTGAAAATGCTCCTGGGCCTGGGCCATGCGCAGCAGCTGTTCCAGCTGTGCCTCCGGGACACCGAGCAGCCCGGCGATGCGCTGCAGCGCCGATTGCTCGGCCGGATCCAGGCGATGATCCGCCAGCGCCAGAGAAATCAGGAATAACAGCAGGGTCTTCTGCAGCTGCCGCTGGGGACCGCAGGTCTGCAGAAATTCGGCCACTGCGGATTCCACCTGGAAGTCCGGCGCCGCCCCGCGCCGGAACAGCTCGATGGCGCGCTTGCGCTGCTCCCCGCCCAGGCCCATCTGCGCGATCACCATTTCCGTGTGGTCGATCTCCTGCTGGGAGATACGGCCGTCGGCCTTGGCCAGGTAGCCGGAAAGCAGAAACGTGGTCTCGAAAAAGCTGTCCTTGATGCGCTGGATATTCTCAGGGGAAATGAAACGCAGCGTATTGAGGAGACCCCGGTCGAAGGCGTGGCCCACCAGCAGCCCGATGATCAGGCCGACGACACCGCCGACCAGCAGGCCCAGGAGCCCGCCTATGAGTTTGCCGTAAAACATCCTCTTCCTCTTTTCAATCGCCTCCCGGTCCGGGGAGCAGGGGTTGGTGTCATGCGCCGGTCAGCGGTCTGACGCTGCCACCACCGTTTTGCCTCGCTTCCCGGGGGAGAAAATGACGGCCGCGCCCGCATCATGGGCGACCGCGGGCGCCGGCTACACGCCGGCGTAAAATCCCGGGCCGTTCCTGGGCCGCACCTTGAAACGCTTGTACTCCCACTGGTATTGCTCCACACACTGCCGCACGCAGGCCTCCACGCCGCGATTCAGCGCTGCCAGTGAAACCGCCGTGTCGGGATCGTAGATCGCCTGCTCGGCAGCCTGGTAGTGGAGCACGAAGCCACCGGGTACGCGCTCGGCGAAACCGAAGACGGCGAGCGCACCGGTCCGTCGGATCATGTTACAGGCGAGGGTGCCGGTAAAACAGGGCAAGCCCATAAACACGCTGTTCTCGCCGGCGTTGACGTCCGGCGGCACCTGGTCCGGAAGAATCCCGGCGATGCCGCCAGACCTGACACTCTTCAGCAACCGGGCCAGGCCACGGTTATCCGTCGGCACCAGGGTGGCGCCGCTGCGCTGCCGGGCGCGCTCTATCACCGGCCCGAGTGCTTTCAACTGGGGAGGTTCATAGAGAGAGACGGTTCTGCCGAGCGTCGGTAGGTGCAGCCCGATCATCTCCCAGTTTCCCAGATGCGGAGCCAGTACAATGACGCCCCTGCCGGCGGCCTGGGCACTGGCGACCACCTCCGGGCCGCGCACTTCCCTGATCAGGCCACAGACATGGGGCCAGGAACGCATCCATATATGACCCATCTCGGCGGCCAGCTCCCCCGTGGCACAGAGACTGCGCTTCGAGAGCGACCGTCGTGCCGCGGGGGAAAGCCCGGGAAACACGCCCTGGATATTGCGCTCGGTCACCCGGCGGCTGCGCCCACGAAACGGCCAGTAGAGGTGCGCGGCCCCGCGGCCAAGCGCCCGGGCCAGGCCGAGGGGCAACAGGGAGCAAAGGCGCAGAATTGCCAGGACCAGCCCGGATTTGAGGGCATTCATCGGAGACGTTCAGTTTCGCGGTAGGCGCGTATTATGACGCCAAAAGAGGCTGTATAATAGCCAGCTTTTTGCAGCGACCCTACGGGCATCCCGGTGACAGACCAGCAACCGACCACACCTTCGACGTTTCAGGAACTCATTCTCAGGCTGCAACAGTTCTGGGCTGACCGGGGTTGCGTGGTGCTGCAGCCACTCGACATGGAGGTCGGGGCCGGCACCTTCCACCCCGCCACATTCCTCCGCTCGGTGGGGCCTGAGAACTGGAACGCAGCCTACGTCCAGCCCAGCCGACGCCCCACCGACGGGCGCTACGGCGAAAACCCCAACAGGCTTCAGCATTACTACCAGTTCCAGGTTGTGATGAAACCCTCCCCCGACAATTTTCAGGAGCTTTACCTGGAGTCCCTGGCGGCGCTGGGTGTCGACGCGACAATACACGACATCCGCTTCGTGGAGGACAACTGGGAATCCCCGACCCTCGGCGCATGGGGTCTGGGCTGGGAGGTGTGGCTCAACGGGATGGAAGTCACCCAGTTCACCTATTTTCAGCAGGCGGGCGGGCTGGAGTGCTACCCGGTCACCGGCGAAATCACCTATGGCATCGAGCGGATCGCGATGTACCTCCAGGGCGTTGACAGCATCTATGACCTGGTCTGGTCCAGGGGGCCCGCGGGCACCGTCACCTACGGCGATGTGTTCCACCAGAACGAGGTGGAGATGTCACGCTACAACTTCGAGGAGGCGGATGTGCCGCAGCTGTTCTCTTTCTTCGACCATTGTGAGAAAGAGGCCCTGCGCCTGGTCGAGAGAGGCCTGCCACTGCCAGCCTACGAGCAGGTCATGAAAGCCTCTCACACCTTCAACCTGCTGGACGCGCGCCACGCAATATCGGTCACCGAAAGGCAGCGCTTTATTCTCCGGGTTCGAACGCTCGCCCGCGGCGTGGCGCAGGCCTATTTCGATGCCAGGGCGGCGCTCGGCTTTCCACTGGCCGAGGAGTCCCTGCGGCGGGAAGTGCTGGACCGACTGCAGGCGGAGGCCAGCGCATGAGCACCGCGACCCTGCTGGTGGAACTGGGCACCGAGGAGCTGCCTCCCAGGGCGCTGAAGAACCTCGGCCTAAATTTTCGGGACGGCATCGTTGCCGGGCTGCAGCAGCGGGAGCTGGAGTTCGGCGAGGTGCGGTGGTTCGCCACCCCACGCCGCCTGGCAGTGCTGATTTACGAGGTACAGCTGCAGGCCCCGGACCGGGAGATCGAGGTGCTCGGGCCCCCGGCAGAGCGGGCCCGGGACGCGGCCGGGGAGTGGTCTGGCGCCGCGCTGGGTTTCGCCAGGAAACAGGGCGTCGAGCCCGCGGCGCTCGAGGCCATCGATACCCCCAAGGGCCAGCGGCTCGGCCTGCGCAAAACCAGCCTCGGCGTCGCCACCCGCGACTGCCTCGTCGATATCGTCGAGGGCAGCATCGCCCAGCTGCCGATTCCCAAGCGCATGCGCTGGGGCGCCAGCCGGGTTGAATTCGTGCGGCCGGTTCACTGGGTGGTGGCGATGCTGGGCGATGAGTTCGAGCACGGCGAAATCATGGGCCTGCCCACCGGCAACACGACACGGGGCCACCGTTTCCACTCCAGCGGACCTATCCGCCTGGGGCGGCCGGAGGATTACCCGGCCGCGCTGGCAGACGCCAGGGTCGTTGCCAGTTTCGAGGAGCGCCGACAGATGATCCGCGACCAGGTGGAGACAGAGGCCAGTGCCCTGGGCGCTACCGCGGTGATCGACGCGGACCTGCTGGACGAGGTTACCGGCCTGGTCGAGTGGCCCGTGGCGCTGACCGGTTCCTTCGAGGAGCGCTTCCTGAAGGTGCCGCCCGAGGCCCTGGTCTCGTCCATGAAGGAACACCAGAAGTACTTTCATGTGGTCGACGGGAAGGGCCGGCTCAAGCCGCATTTCATCACCATCGCCAATATCGAGAGCAGGGACCCGGTGCAGGTCATCGCCGGCAACGAGCGGGTCATCCGGCCACGCCTGGCAGACGCCGCCTTCTTCTTCGAGACCGACAAGAAACAGGCGCTGGCGGACCGGGTGCAGCAACTCGACACCATCGTCTTCCAGCAACAGCTTGGCTCGCTCCTTGACAAGACTCAGAGGCTGGTGCGGCTGGCCGGCGCTCTCGCGCCACGGGTCGGGGCACCGGTGGCAGAGGCAGAACGCGCGGCTCTGCTCAGCAAGGCCGACCTCGTCACCGAGATGGTGCTGGAGTTCCCGGACATGCAGGGCATCGCCGGCTCCTACTACGCACTGCACGACGGGGAGCTGGCGGACGTGGCCTCGGCGATGGACCAGCAGTACTGGCCCAAGCACGCCGGTGACCGCCTGCCCGAAACGGCAACCGCCGCGGCGCTGGGATTGGCTGACAGGCTTGACACCCTCGTGGGCATTTTCGGAATCGGCCAGCCACCGACCGGCTCACGCGATCCCTTTGCCCTGCGCCGGGCGTCCCTGGCGGTCCTGCGTATCCTGGTGGAGAAAAACCTGGACCTTGACCTGCGCGACTGCCTCGCTCTGGCGGCGGCCCAGTATCCCGACGGCGTTATTGCTCCCGGTACCACGGAGCAAGTTCTCGATTACATGATCGAGCGGTTCCGCGCCTGGTATGAAGACGAGGCCATTCCGGTCGAGGTGTTCAAGGCCGTGAGTGCCCGCGGCCCGAGCCGGCCCGTGGACATCCAGCGCCGTGTGCACGCTGTACACGCCTTCAGCCGGCTGCCCGAGGCATCCGCCCTGGCGTCTGCGAACAAGCGTGTGTCCAATATCCTGGAGAAGCTCGAAGCGGGGTTTCCATTTGGCGAGGTGAGCGCTGACTTACTTCAAGAGCCAGCAGAGAAGGACCTCTCCCGGCAACTGGCAATACTCCGGGAGACAGCCCAGCAGCACCTGGACAAGGACGAGTACAGCGAGGCGCTGGCGAGCCTGTCCGCCCTGCGTGAACCGGTCGACGCATTCTTCGACGGGGTGATGGTCAACGCCGAAGACGAGGCGCTGCGCCGCAACCGGCTCAACCTCCTCAAGGCGCTGCGCGACCTGTTCCTGCAGGTGGCCGATATCTCCCAGCTGGTGGTCAGCAAGTAGACTGTGGCGCTGGTCATCCTCGATCGGGACGGGGTCATCAATGAGGAATCCGATGACTTCATTCGCAGCGTGGATGAATGGGTGCCCATTCCCGGCAGCATCGAGGCGATTGCCGACCTCTCCCGGGCCGGCTACCGGGTCGCCATCGCCACCAACCAGTCGGGACTCGGTCGCGGTCTGTTTTCCCGGGACGACCTGGAGGCGATCCACACCCGCCTCCGCCAGATGGTCGCGGAGAAGGGGGGCAGTATCGCCGGCATTTTCTACTGCCCGCACACCCCGGGCGAGGGCTGCGCCTGTCGCAAGCCGGCCACCGGGCTGCTTCATGCCATCGAGGATACGCTGGGTGAATCCGCCGCAGGGGCGACGTTTATCGGCGACAGCCTGAGGGACCTGCAGGCGGCCCGCGCGTTCAGCTGTGCGGCGATGCTGGTGAGGACCGGTAACGGCGGCGCCACCCTGGCGGCCCTGCAGTCCGGTGAGGCGCAACTGGATGCGTGGGAAGCACTGCCGGTTTTTGATGATCTCGCCGCCGCCGCCCGCAGCATCCTCCGGGGCCGATGACGGAACGCGGGGAATGGGCTAGAGAATGAACCTTTTTTCCACCCTCTACCTGCTCGCCTTTCCCATCGGGTTGATGGGTGTAGTACAGATCGTCTTCGCCCTGCTGGCGCATACGGTTTTCAGGGACGGGGTCGAATCCAACTTCTTTTTGCCCGCCATTCTGATGATTCTCTGCTCCATCGGCCTGCTGTTTTTTTCCCGCAGCTTCGACGCCGCCCGGCTGAACTACCGCGACGCCCTGCTCTACGCGGTGCTGACCTGGGTGGTCATGGGCCTGGTCGGGGCACTACCGATAATCACCGTTACCGGGGTCAGCGCCGTAGACGGCGTTTTCGAATCGGTCAGTGCACTGACCACGACGGGGGCAACCATCCTCAGCGGACTCGACGAGATGCCGAGGTCATTCCTGCTTTACCGGCAGTTCCTGCAGTGGCTCGGGGGGCTGGGGGTGGTGGTGTTCGTCGTGGCCGTGCTGCCCATGCTCAATGTCGGCGGCATGAGACTGTTGCGCGCAGAGACGCCGGGGCCGGTCAAGGATGAAAAGCTCTCGCCCAGGATAGCCAACACGGCCCACTATCTTTGGGGCGTCTACCTGGCGATCACCCTTCTCTGTGCCGCCGGTTACTATTTCGCCGGCATGAGTCTTTATGATGCGATCGCACACAGCCTGACCACTGTCTCCACCGGTGGCTTTTCCACCCACGATGCCAGCATGGGCTATTTCGAAGGCCCTGCAATTCTCATCGTATCCGACATCTTCATGCTGCTCGGCGCGATCAGCTTTGCGCTTCACTACCAGGTCTGGCGACGCGCCAGGCCGAGCCAGTACCTTCTCGACGAGGAGACGAGGGGTTTTCTGCTGCTGGTCCTGCTGCTCGGCGTGATGGTCACCCTGTTCCTGCTGGCGAGCAGCAGCTACGACCGGCCCCTGCTGGCCTTCAATGCCGCTTTCTTTCACCTGATCTCCTTTATCACGAGTACCGGTTACGGCGCCGCGGGATTCACGGAATGGCCACTGGTGGTGGTGGTCCTGCTGCTCGCTGCCGGTTACATGGGCGGATGTGCCGGCTCCACCGCCGGCGGCAACAAGATCATCCGCAATATCGTCATGGTGAAGATGATTCGTCACGAAATGCGCCACCTGCTGCACCCGAAGGGTGTCTTCACGGTAAAATACAATGATCAACCCGTGGACGTGAGCGTGATAAGCGCAACGATGGCTTTCATCACCCTGGCGACCCTGACCAGCGTGCTGGTGACACTTCTGATGATGGCCACCGGCCTCGATTTTCTCTCCGCCTTTTCGGCGACCGCCGCCTGCGTCAACGTACTGGGCCCCGCCTTCGGTGAACTGGGTAACAACTTCCAGCCCGTCAACGATGCCGGTACCGTCATCCTCTCCTTCGCCATGGTGCTGGGCAGGCTCGAGTATTTCACGGCGCTGACACTGCTGCTGCCCGCTTTCTGGCGCGGTTGAGCGACGCTGTGACCTGCGCCGGGAGAGGACACGTCGCTTCAGGCGACATATACGCGGGTGCTGCTTCTCCTGCTGAATGGGGTATGGTTGGAACATGGAGCCCGATCTGAATTACCTGGTTATCGCCGCCATGGCAGCCGCAGCGGGTCTTGCTGTCGGTCTGCTCATCGGCCTGCTCTATGGCAGAAGTGCCGCCCGCCGCCTGCGCACTGCATTCTCCCGGTCGAATGACCAGCTTCGGCGGGCCCTGTCAGCGGCGAAAGCCCATAATCGAGGACTGACCGTGGAACTGGCAACCACCGGGGCACAGCTCAATGACCGGCAGTCCGACCTGGCGGAGCTGAGGAGCCGACTCGACGCATTGGGCGACCGCTACCAGGCCGTGCAGAACGAACATACCCGGCTGCGCACCCGGGAACAGGAGCGCGAGAGCCACCATGCTGAGCAGATCCGGCTGCTCAATGAAGCCCGCGATACTCTCAAACGGGATTTCGAGAACCTGGCCAACAGGATATTCGAGGACAAGGGCAGAAACTTCACCCGCACCAGCCAATTGTCGCTGGAAGCTCTGCTGCAGCCTTTCCGGGAGCAGATCAATGGCTTCCAGTCCAGGATCAACGAGGTTCACGCGCAGTCGCTGCGGGGGCAGACGGCGCTGGAGGCTGAAATCAAAAAAGTGCTTGAAATCGGTCTCGAGATGAACAGCCAGGCGAGCAATCTGGCCGTCGCCCTCAAGGGCGACAAGAAAACCGCCGGTAACTGGGGTGAGGCACAGCTGCAGCGGACGCTGGAACTTGCCGGTCTCATACCCGGCGAACACTACGAAACCCAGGCAGCATTCAGGGACCAGGCGGGCAGGCGAAAGCTCCCGGACTTCCTGATCAAGCTGCCCGACGCCAAGAGCCTGGTGATCGACAGCAAGGTCTCCCTGGTCGACTACGATCGGGCGATCTCCGCGGAGACCGAGCAGGCGCGGGGGGAGGCCATGAATGCTCACGCCCGGGCGGTGCGCAATCATATCGACGATCTCTCCGCGAAAGACTATGCACGCCTGCCCGGCATCGACAGCCCCGATTTCGTGCTGATGTTCATGCCGATCGAACCCGCCTACATCGAGGCGATGAAGCACAACCGCGACCTGTTCGATTACGGCTACCGGAAGGGCGTGGTCATGGTGTCACATACCACGCTGATGCCGATCCTGCGCACGGTAGCCAACCTGTGGATGGTCGAACAGAGCAACCGGGAGGCCAAAGCGATCGCCGGCAGGGCAGGGGAGATCTACAACCAGGTCTGCCTGGTGGCAGAGCGGCTCTCCCGCCTGGGAAATACCCTCAGGGCCGCCAACAATCACTATAACGAGACTGTCCGCGGCCTGGCGGGACAGCAGGGCCTGCACGGGAAAGTGGACCGGTTTCGTCAGCTTTCGGCAAAGGCGAGCCGGCAGATGGCGGAGCTGGTGCCGATTCATCCCGACCTCGAAAGCGAACGCCTGCAGACGATCGGGGAGGCGGCGACTGGCGAGCCGTCCGCTGCGCTGGCCGGGAGTCCCCGGCCACAGCCGGAACAGGACGGGACGGAAACCTAGTGTCCTGCCACTCCGCGCCTGCGCGCAACCACACCGATGATGAGCATAACCAGTGCGGCCAGGCCCCACTCACTCATCGTTGGGATGGCGTGAGTCCTGCTCGCTGCCGTGGTATTCGCGATGCGAGGACCGGGAACGCATTGCGCTGTGGCCGCGGGGTAGTCGACAGATACGGTTTCGGTCGGATTGACGCTGACCCGGATCTCGGCGGCCGGTCGCACCAGTGAGGGTACCTGTACCCATTCACCGTTACGCTGTTCCCAGCCCGGCCAGGCACTGCCGTTGCCATCGGCATCCACGGCAGCTTCGGGCCAGAGGATGCGGGTCCGGGCAAGCGGCTGGTCGGTCAAGGTGCGGACAACACTGCCATCGGAGCCAATCCATTCGATGGTGGCGTCGTTGGCCGGGGTGAAGTTTACCGCCGTGATCACATATTCAAGGTAGGGCGCGTCCCCGACACAAATCGATTGTGCCTGCACCACGAGGGACCGGTTGGCGTCCTGAATAGTACCCGTACCAGCATCCGCTATGTCAGACAATAAGCCGCTATCGACGCTGACGATCGACAGGGTGAGTGTTTCATCCGGTTCGTCGATGTCGTCTACTCTCGTCGGCACAGGCACGGAGACGGTGGTCGACCCCGCGGTGATGGTCACCTGAATTGGTGACCCGTCATAATCCGCCACCGTGGCGGTCACGCCCACGGGGGCCAGGGTCACCGTGATATCGACAGCGGATGGGTTGGAAAGCGTGATATCGAAGATCAGGTCATCGCCTTCCGTCGCCGTCGCATCACCGATCGTGATATCCGGGGGCGGAAGGGCGACATCGTCATCGATATTCGGCCCCGTCCCGAAGTTGTTGACCCCCGTGGCCACACCCCCATCGATGGCAGATACGACAAGCCGCAGCGTCTCATTGCTCTCCACCAGGGTATCGCTTGTTGTGGGTATGGTGACCGTGGTCGTGGTTGACCCGGCCGGAAAAGTGAAGTTACTGACGCCAGCCGCAAAATCCTCAGCGCCGGCGGTTTGGGCGACAGCAGTGACCGTACCGGTGGTGGCAAAACTGCTCGGCCCCGAGAGAGTCAGGGTAAAGACCAGGTTGCCCCCCTCTGTGATCGAGGTGTCGGTGACCGCAACGACGGGAAGCCCGTCGTCATTGATAATGGTGCCCGCGCCCGTACCATCACTCACTGATGCATTCAGCGGGTTGAAGACCGACAGCGAGAAGGTCTCGTTCTGCTCATACAGCGTCTCCGTTATGACAGGGACGCTGATGGTGGTAGTCAGTGATCCCGCGGCGATTGTGCCTGTGCCCGTTGTAGCGGTGTAGTCACTGCCGGCAACTGCTGAGCCATCGCTCGTGGCATAGGCGAACTGCACATCTGCGTCTGCCCGGGAAGCATCCAGAGACACCGTGAATACCGCGAACGTGCTGCCGGTGTCGCCCTCGACCACACTCACATCGCTGACCGACAATGCCGGCGCCGGGAGGGCATTTACCGCGAGGATGTCCTGTCCGAAGTCGGCATTGTAGTGGAAGCTCGATCCGGAAAAGTCAGTAATCAGCGCGGTGACCGTCGCACTGCCGGTACCGATAATCTCTATGGTGTAGTCCAGACGGATATCACCGCCTTCCTTGCCTGTGCCGCTGCAGGCGTCGTTGGTGCCATTGATGAAGTAGTCCGGATCTTCAGGGTCATGCACCCACCCACAGGCATCCGAGTATATGGTGTCGTTGGCGGTGCCGGCATTGTCCTTTGAGTAGGTCGCCGCTACTTCAACGATCCGGAAGATGTTGTTGGGAAAATTGATGAATGACTGCAGCTGCTCGTAGCCCTGGGTGGCGGTGCTCGCATTCAACGTGAAGGTATAGGTCATGCCCTGATAGACGGTGTTGGGGCCGACGATGGAATCGATCGAGTTGCGGTTCTGGGATATCAGATCTTCAACATAGATTTCATTGTAGCTGGCTGCGTCGACGGGGGAGTCGACGGCGGCGATCCCGTCGGCGCTGAAGGACACCCGGTACTGACGAGCGGTATTTCTGGTGGCAGCGCTGCGCGAGAGCCGGATATTGAAGTATGCGTCGTAACACTGCGCAGGAGTTAAGGTGCCGATGCTGATCGTGGCGGGTGTGCCGGGCACGATGGCAATATTGGTGTTGGCCGTCAGCCACACTAATTCTGCTTCAACGTTGGTCGCATCCAGGTTGCCGGTATTACACACCCGTTGACCGACGACAAATGTATCCGGACCGTCTGCGAGGTCGTTTGAATCCAGGCCGATGACGTCCCAGGTCAACCGCTTGGTTTTGGTCAGCGCGGGCTGCGCACAGGCGCCGGCACTCTGGATGGCCGCCCACAGGACAAGCACGCACGTGCAGATGCGGCCCCAGGATAAAACACCTCGGTTCATAATCAGGCTAACTGTCAGAATCAGGGATTGTTATTGGCGCCTAAGGTATATAAATCCCCGCAGACGCCACAACAGGAAAAATGCAAAAGCTGCATTTATACCTGTTTTTATCGGGTCCCTGGCGTGGATCGGCTTCAGACGTCCAGGTTGGCCACAGAGAGCGCATTCTCCTCGATGAAATCCCTGCGCGGCTCCACGTGATCACCCATCAAGGTGGTGAATATCTGGTCGGCCGCTATGGCGTCCTCGATCGTCACCTGCAACATCCTGCGCACCTCCGGGTCCATGGTCGTCTCCCACAACTGGTCCGGGTTCATCTCCCCAAGGCCCTTGTAGCGCTGGATACTGTAGCCCTTGCGCGCCTCTGTCATCAGCCAGTCGAGACCCTCGGCAAAGCTGCGGGTGGGAAGGGTCTTGTCGCCCCGCTGAAAGTAGCCTTCTTCATCGATGAGGCTATTGATCGTTTCACCGAGAGCCACCAGGCTACGGTATTCCCCCGAAGAGAAGAACTCGTGGTGATACTCGGTCTCCGTCTCTACCCCGTGGGCGAGCAGTTTCACCACCGGGAAGAAGAGCTGCCGCTCCTGGTCCTTGCGCACAACCACAGAGTAGTTGCTGCCCTTGGCTGTATGGGTCTGTAAGCACTCACTTACTTTCTCCGCGTAGCGGGCAACGGCCTGCTCGTCCCGAAGCGCCTCCACAGCAAGCGGTTCGATCTCTACCATGCACCAGAGCACATCCGGTGCATACAGCCGACTGAGCCGGTCGACGGTGGCCGCCACCTTTCGGTAGCGGTCGACCAGATCCTCCAGTGCATTCCCGGTTATCGGCGGTGCATCGGGGTTGACGTAGATGGCCGCGCCGTCCAGGGCGGACTGGGTCAGGAACTGGTTCAGGGCCGCCTCGTCTTTCAGGTACTGGTGCTGCTTCCCCCGGGAAATCTTGTAGAGGGGTGGCTGGGCGATATAGATGTGCCCGCGCTCTATCAGTTCGCGCATCTGGCGGAAGAAAAAGGTGAGCAACAGGGTGCGAATGTGGGAGCCGTCCACGTCGGCGTCAGTCATGATAATGATGCTGTGGTAACGCAGCTTGTCCGGGTCGAACTCGTCCTTGCCGATGCCACATCCGAGAGCTGTGACAATCGTGCCGACCTCCGCGGACCCCAGCATCCGGTCGAACCGGGCCTTTTCCACGTTCAGTATCTTGCCTTTGAGCGGCAGGATCGCCTGAAATTTACGATTGCGTCCCTGCTTTGCCGAGCCGCCCGCGGAATCGCCCTCAACCAGGTAAAGCTCGGAAAGTGCCGGGTCCTTCTCCTGGCAATCCGCCAGTTTCCCGGGCAGGCCCGCGATATCCAGGGCACCCTTGCGACGGGTCATCTCCCTCGCCTTGCGCGCTGCTTCACGGGCCCTGGCCGCATCGAGCATCTTGCCAACCACTGCTTTCGCCTCCTGCGGGTTCTCCAGCAGGTAGTCATTAAAATGGGTATTCATGGCCTGCTCAACAGCCGTTTTGACCTCGGAGGAGACCAGCTTGTCTTTGGTCTGGGAAGAAAATTTCGGATCGGGAACTTTCACCGAAATGATAGCCGTGAGACCCTCCCGGGCGTCGTCACCGGTGGTGTTTACCTTGGCTTTCTTGGCCAGTCCCTCACGCTCGATATAGCTATTGAGGCTGCGGGTGAGGGCAGCGCGGAAGCCCGCCAGGTGTGTGCCCCCATCCCGCTGGGGAATATTGTTGGTATAGCAGAACAGGTTCTCCTGGAAGGAGTCATTCCACTGAAGCGCCACTTCCACACCGACACCGTCAGCGGTATCTGCCTGGAAATGAAACGGTTTATTGACCGGCGTTTTGTTGATATTGAGATAATTGACAAAGGCGTTCAGCCCGCCGTCGTAACAGTAGGTCTCTTCCTTCCCACTGCGCTCATCCCGCAGGACGATACGCACGCCGGAGTTGAGAAAAGCCAGCTCGCGCAAGCGTTTTGCAAGCTGGTCAAAGTGAAATTCGATATTGGTGAAAGTCTCCGAGGAGGGGCGGAACCGCACCGCAGTACCAGTGCTTTCAGTCACCCCGATCTCTGTAAGGGGGGCCTGGGGCACCCCGTGGCGATAGACCTGCTCGTACATCTTGCCATCCCGACGGATGGTCAGCGTGAGCTCCTCTGACAGGGCGTTCACTACCGATACACCCACACCGTGGAGGCCGCCAGACACTTTGTAAGTGTTGTCGTCGAACTTACCCCCGGCGTGGAGAACAGTCATGATGACTTCCGCCGCGGAAACGCCCTCATCGTGCATCTCCGTGGGAATTCCCCGGCCGTCATCGCTGACGGTCACCGATTCATCGGGGTGGATCACGATATCGATCCGGCTGCAGTGGCCGGCGAGGGCCTCGTCGATGGAGTTATCCACCAGTTCGAACACCATGTGATGGAGACCGGTGCCATCGTCGGTATCGCCGATATACATGCCCGGCCGTTTTCTCACGGCATCCAGCCCCTTCAGGACCTTGATACTGGAGGAATCGTAGTTGTTTTGCTGATCAGTCTCGCTCATTCAATACTCTCACTACGGCTGATGCCGATTAATCCAGGGGCCCCGCACATGGACCCTCCCCTTATTCGGACTGCTCCGGATAAGGAGTCACTCGGCCGTGTTCCACGTGGAACATTGCCATATCCCCGAGTCCGGCGTCGGGCCAGACCGCTAAAATATCGTCTCTGTGCACACAGGTAATAAACACCTGGGCATCCATGTCAGCGAGCAGCGCGCAAACGTGTTCGCTATGCTGCCGGTCCAGCTCCGATGGCAGGTCATCCACCAGGTAGGCGCACTGGCGATGCCCCATTTCATACATCAGCTGCCCCTGGGCAAGCTTGAGGCTGCACACCACCAGTTTCTGCTGCCCCCGGGAGAGCGTATCCGCGGCAGAATGCCCATTGATGATCACCCTGATGTCAGCGCGTTGCGGCCCGACATGGGTATAACCCTGCTCCATGTCGGATTCGGCGCTGCTCTCCAGCGCCTCCTCATAGCTGAGTCGCTGGTCCCAGCCCTGCCTGAAGCGCAACTCCAGTCCCTCCAGGCCCGGGGCCAGTTGGGCGATAATCGCCTGGAAGCGCGGCACCAGGAGGTTGAAATAAGCTCGCCGGAATTCCGATATCGCGGTGCCCGAGGCTGCGAGGTCTCGGGTCCACACCGCCAACTCCCGGGCGTCGATTTTACCATGACGGAGCAGTTTGTTGCGCTGTTTAATACAACGCTGGTACCGCTGCCACTGGGTAAAAAACTGATGTTCCACGTGGAACACTCCCCAGTCGAGAAACTGGCGCCTCGCCACAGGCGACCCTGTGAGCAGATCAAAGCTGTCGGCATTTATCACCAGAACCGGCAATTCCTCCGCCAGCTCTGCCACGGTGCGGACGACTCTCCCCGCGACCTTTATCTGCGCTTCCCCCGCAGTAGAACGACTGACCCCCAGTGATACCGGACCAGGCCCATCGGTGCAGGTGAGGCGACCAAATACGGTACAGGTCCCCTGGCCATGGGAAATCAGGGACTTGATACTGCTACCGCGAAAAGAGCGCGCCAGCCCCAACGTCGAGGTTCCGGATATGAGAGATCTGGAGAGCGTCGAGCTGAACCCGGGACCGCTCAGCCTGCATCAGACGCAGACCGGAAAAGGATCGCAATCAGGGCAGATTATTCCCGCCCTAGAGCCGCATCGGCATGACGACGTAAACCGAGTCACTGGCGTCCGACTCTTCCAGAAGCGCACTGCTGTTGGGATCCGAGAGAGACAGCTTCACTTGCTCCCCACTCAGCACGCCGAGCACATCCAGCAGATAGCTGACGTTAAACCCGATTTCCAGTGAGTCGCCCTGGTACTCAACGGGCACAACCTCCTCGGCCTCCTCCTGCTCCGGATTGTTGGCCAGGATATCCAGGTTGTTGTCGCTCAGTTTGAGCCGAACGCCGCGATATTTTTCATTGGACAGGATCGCAGTGCGGGTAAAGGCCTGCCTCAGCTCGAGTCGTGGCCCCATTACGATCTTGGTCGGAGCGCGGGGCAGCACCCGCTGGTAGTCGGGGAACTTGCCATCGACCAGTTTGGAGGTGAATGTGAAGTCATCGGTGGTTGCACGGATGTGGTTGCTGCCAATGACTATCGCGATCTTTTCATCCTCATCGAGTAACAGCCTCGATAGCTCGAGCACACCTTTACGAGGCAGGATGACCTGGGTGTCCCCGTTGGCTTCGACCTTTTCAGGCAACGTACAGAGTGCCAGTCGGTGACCGTCGGTGGCGACCACCCGCAACTGCTTGCCGCTCAGTTCCCAGAGCATGCCATTGAGGTAGTAACGCACATCCTGCTGAGCCATGGCAAAACCGGTGCGGTCGATCAGGCGCTTCAACTGGCCCTGCTTGATCGTGAACTGGTGTGTTCCCATGCTGTCTTCCACGTTCGGGAATTCCCGCGCAGGAAGGGTGGCGAGGGAAAACCGACTTCGTCCTGATCGGAGCGTCACCTTCCCCTCTTCCGCCTGGAATTCTATATTGCTGCCTTCCGGCAGCGACCTGCATATGTCAACCAGCTTCCGCGCGGGGACGGTGACTTCGCCCGACTCGGTGCCGCCCGGCACCTCGACCCTACCTACAAGTTCCACCTCCAGGTCGGTTCCGGTTAATGAGAGCCGGTCGCCGTCCAGCACCAGGAGCACGTTCGCGAGGATGGGCAAGGTCTGGCGACGCTCGACAACCCCTGCAACGAGATTCAACGGCTTCAGCAGGGCATCCCGCGAAATAACAAACTTCATAAAATCATTTCCTTACCGGCACAACCGTGCCGTTTATTTTTATGAACCGGGCACTCGCCCTTCAATTTAATAAAAAAGAAACCTTTCTATACTTATGGTCCAGCTCAGGTTGTGAGTGAACGCAGCAGGTTTTTGTAATCTTCCGAAATATCGGAGTTGGTTTCCCGAAGTTCCTTGATTTTACGGCATCCATGCAGAACTGTCGTGTGATCTCTGCCACCGAAACTATCGCCAATTTCCGGCAAGCTGTGATTCGTGAGCTCTTTCGCAAGGGCCATGGCCATCTGCCGGGGCCGAGCGACGGAGCGGCTGCGCCGCCGGGACATGAGATCCGCCACCTTTACCTTGTAATATTCCGCGACTGTGCGCTGGATATTATCGAGACTGACCTGCTTGTCCTGGAGTGCCAACAGATCCTTGAGGCTGTCCTTGATGAGATCGATATCTATCTCCCTGCCGGTGAAATGGGCACTGGCAATAACACGCTTCAAGGCACCTTCCAGCTCCCTGACATTGGAGCGGATACGCTGGGCTATGAAAAATGCCGCCTCCGGGGGCAGGTTAATGCGCGCCTGAGTGGCCTTCGACATGAGAATCGCCACCCGGGTTTCGAGTTCCGGAGGATCGACCGCTACCGTCAGACCCCATCCGAAACGCGACTTGAGGCGTTCCTCGAGCCCGTCGATCTCCTTGGGATAGCGGTCGCAGGTCAGAATCATCTGCTGGCCGCCCTCGAGCAGAGCGTTGAAAGTGTGGAAAAACTCCTCCTGCGAACGGTCCTTCTTGGCAAAGAACTGGATGTCATCGATCAGAAGGGCATCGACCGACCGGTAGTAACGCTTGAAGTCACTGATTGCATTGAGCTGCAGCGCTTTGACCATGTCCGCCACAAACCGCTCTGAGTGCAGGTAGACCACCTTTGCTTCAGGATTGTGGCTCTTGAGGGCATTGCCCACGGCATGCATCAAATGAGTTTTGCCCAGGCCGACGCCTCCGTAAAGAAAGAGTGGGTTGTAGGAATCCCCGGGGTTTTCGGCAACCTGCCCCGCTGCCGCCAGGGCCAGCTGATTGGATTTACCCTCTACAAAATTATCGAAGGTATAGTTCTCGACCAGGTGATGCTGGTGCTGCAGCCCTCCCTCCACGTCCACGCGCCGCGGAGAGTCAGTGCGAAAGCCGGATGTCCGGGTCTCGCTGCCATAATCCAGCCGGGAGGTCCGGCCCCGGCTGGCATCACGCAGGTGAGACCGGGCAGGCGCAGTGGCGGTAAGGGCCTCACCCGACATGGCGGGCTGAATGCCGCCGCCTGCTCCCCCTGACGGCGAATGGCCATCGGGGGCCGCTGCCGGCCTGGTTGGCGGGGCCGGGAACTTCCCCGACGGCCCGAAGGGTTGTTCTGATGCCCCCGGATACCCAGTTCGCGACACCGGCTCGCCGAGACCCACCCTGGAGAGAGATGCTGCTCCCGCCCCGATCTCCAGCACGACGTCCATGCCTCTTTCCGGCTCGAGTTCCCTGACCAGCTCGGAGATACGCTCGGCAAACTTGTCAGAGACGAAATCCTTGATGAACCGGTTGGGCGCAAAGAGGGTCAGATTCTGCCCCTCCCTGCTGGCCTGCAGGGGCCTGATCCAGGTGTTGAATTGTTGCGACGGTAACTCATCCTGCAGCCTGTCGATGCACTGCTGCCATACTACTTCAGGCAAAATCCCCCCCTTGAAGCCACTTTTTACAGCGAACTTCTCAACTCCGCTAACAATATAATAATTTTTAATACTGACCGCCTCTGTCCGGGCCAGCGATAAGCATCATACCCCCGAATATCTGAGTTATCCACAAAAAAATGATCACTTCGATAAAATTTATTTTACTTATTTATCAGTTAGTTGCGTAATTTTAGATTATTATTTAATCACATCTCGCCGATCTCGTACCACAGTCGCAGACCTGTGGATAAGTTGTTGGTAAGTTTTTGGCAAGGTGTGGGGAGATGCCCTAAATAGCGGAAAATACTGGTTTTTAAAGATCCTTCAATAAGCCCGCTTCGCAGCAGCGCCGACAGCACCCACCCGCTCCGTCACAGGTCCGGCCCGCGGGGTAAAATTACCGGCAGCGCGATTGAATTAACCGGAACATTTCAATAGAATACCCCACCTTTTTTGCCACCGGGACCCGGCGGACCTCGCGTCGTTGGCAGCGGTCCCGGATCATCATCCAACCCGGAATACAGTCATGAAAAGAACATTTCAGCCCAGCGTTATTAAACGCAAGCGCGCCCACGGTTTTCGCGCAAGGATGGCGACCAAGGGCGGTCGACAGGTCCTCAATCGCCGCCGTGCCAGAGGGCGCAAGCGCCTTTCCGCCTGAAGCTGTTGTGCCCGGTGGGCAGTGAGCGCACCGAAGCCAGTTTCGGCAAAGCGAAGCGCCTGCTCAACGCAAAAGACTACAGCCGGGTATTCGACGGCACGGAGGCGAAAGCCTCGCACAAGCGCTTACTGCTTCTGGCAAAGCGGAATAACAGTTCCAGGCATCGCCTGGGTCTTGTCATAGCCAGGAAAAATGTCCGGTTAGCCGTGGAGCGCAACCGCATCAAGCGGGTGGCCCGAGAATTTTTCCGCACCCTGCAGGAGGAAGAGCCAGGCATGGACGTCGTACTCCTCGCCCGCCACGGTATGGATCAGTTGGATAACGCGGAGCTATCCACTATATTGCGGCAGCAGTGGCAGGTCCTGGGCCGCCGTATATCCAAAACAGAAAGCAACAGCAGCCGGGATTCCTGATGCGCCGTCTACTCATGTTCTTCATCACCTGTTACCAGGTCTGCCTGAGCCCCTTTCTGGGCAATCACTGCCGGTTTCACCCCAACTGCTCCGCCTATGCCAAAGATGCCATTGGCACACATGGTGCCGTAAAGGGCAGCTACCTCGCCCTGCGTCGATTGGCCAGGTGCCATCCCTGGCACGAGGGCGGTGTCGATCCCGTACCTCCCTGTCCGCATTCACACTAAGCCACAGACACTACTATGGATTTGCAACGCTCACTGCTTATAGGCGCCATTGCCGTACTGTCCTTCATGCTGCTGACCGAATGGGTGGCGTTCAAGGATGCGAGGACCGCCAGCACCACGGTGGAATCCCCACGCATTCTTTCCGACGAGAGCACGGCTGCGAATTCTGCGGATACCGAAGTCCCGGCCGCCCCGGCCGCCCCAGTTTCCACTGCGGACGATGACCTCCCCACCGCACCTGACATGGAAGTGTCGGCGACTACCACCGCGAGAGAAATATCCCCGGAAGCCACTGGTCGGATTGTCCAGGTCCGCACCGACACGCTACAGCTGGCAATCGACCTCAACGGCGGTGACATCATAGAACTGGCTCTGCCTCAATACCTGGAGAAGATCGACAGGCCCGATACGCCATTTGTATTGCTCGAACAGAACGAAACGCGCACCTATATCGCCCAGAGCGGGCTGATCGGACCCGATGGCATCGACAAAGAGGGCCGCGCTGTTTACACAACATCCGCCTCTCACTTCGAGCTTGGAGATGGCAAGGACTCACTCACCGTAGACCTCAAGTGGCATAACGATGCCGGGATCGAAATCACCAAGCGTTTCACCCTGCATCGGGGCGACTACGTGATCGATGTCGACTACCTGGTCAAAAATAGCAGCGAAACCCGCTGGCAGGCCAATCTATTCGGCCAGATCAAGCGCGACAGCAGCAGCGCTCCCTCGGTGCAATCGGGGATGGGCATCAAGCCCTTCCTGGGTGCCGCCATCACGCAACCCGACGATCGCTTTACCAAGATCAGCTTCGACGAGATGGCCGAGGAACCCTTTCGGAAACAGCTGCCCGGCGGCTGGATAGCGATGATCCAGCACTACTTCCTGAGTGCCTGGATACCCAATCCGGACCAGACCCACACCTACAGCACCCGGGTCACACGCAGCGGCTTCAATATCGCCGGCTTCACGAGCCCGGCCATGATCCTGGACCCCGGCGAGGGTGGCGAGGTGGGTGCCCGCTTCTATGCGGGGCCGAAGGACCAGTACCGTCTGGAGGAGATCTCTCCCTATCTGGACCTCAGTGTGGACTACGGTTGGCTCTGGTGGATTGCCCAGCCCCTGTTCTGGCTGCTTACCAAGATCCATGGCCTGGTCGGAAACTGGGGTGTGGCCATCATTCTGCTGACGGTGCTGATCAAGGCGGCATTTTTCAAGCTTTCCGCCACCAGCTACAAGTCCATGGCCAAGATGCGCCAGGTACAGCCGAAGATGATGGACATCCGTGAGCAGTATGCGGATGACAAACAGAAGCAGTCCCAGGCGATGATGGAGCTCTACCGGAAGGAGAAGATCAACCCCATGGGAGGCTGTCTCCCCATCCTCGTCCAGATGCCTGTATTCATCGCCCTCTACTGGGTGCTGATGGAGAGTGTGGAGTTGCGCCACTCTCCCTTCATACTGTGGATCAAGGACCTCTCTGTCATGGATCCCTACTTCGTGCTGCCACTGCTCATGGGCGCCAGCATGTGGTTCATGCAGAAGCTAAACCCCCCACCCCCGGATCCCATGCAGGCCAGGATCATGCAGTGGCTGCCCATTGTGTTCACCTTTTTCTTCCTCTGGTTCCCGGCAGGGCTGGTGCTCTACTGGGTGGTCAACAACCTGCTCTCGATGGCCCAGCAATATGTGATCACACGCCAGATAGAGGCGGCCAGCGCCAGTACCTGAAATGAGACCAGCGCTCTCTCCGTTACAAGGAATGTAAGCAATGGGATGGACTCCTCCTCACCCTATCATTTCGGCGTCGATGCGCCAGAATGGTAAGTGACAACCAACCATTCAGAGGATGAGGAGAAGCCCAATATGAACATTACACGAGTAGGTGTGGATATCGCAAAAACCGTTTTCCATGTGCACGCTGTTGATCGTCATGATCAGACTCAGTGGCAGGCGAAGCTCAAGCGCAACCAGTGGCTGGACGCACTGTGTGACCGCGTTGCCCCAGGGGCGGAAATTGGCATGGAGGCCTGTGCATCGGCACATTATTGGGGGCGAGAACTTCAGAAGCTAGGGTACGTTGTAAAGCTGATTGCTGCTCAGTTCGTCAAGCCGTACGTGAAGAGTAACAAGAACGACCGCGTCGATGCCGAGGCTATCTGCGAAGCATTGAGCCGACCCGGAATGCGGTTTGTTGCTGTCAAGACGGTGGAGCAGCAGGATATCCAGGCTGCCCACCGGATACGGGAGGAACTGGTGGGGCAGCGAACGGCAAAGGCCAACCAGATTCGTGGGCTTGTCGGCGAATATGGCATTATCGCACCGGTCGGCATCAACAAACTGCGCCAGGCATTGCCGCAATGGCTTGAGGATGCGGAGAATGGCCTGACCGACGCATTTCGGGCCCTGCTGTTCGATCTGGCAGAGGACTTACGACATTTTGATCGTCGGATCGCCGACCTTGATGATCGAATTACACAGACCGTCAAAACCGATCCAGTGGCGCGGCGCTTGCTGGAACTGCGCGGCGTTGGCCCACTCACCGCCAGTGCCCTTGCCGGTGCGCTCGGGGACGGCAAGGCCTTCGGGAAAGGGCGTGATTTTGCCGCCTCTCTAGGCCTCACGCCGCGCCAGCACAGCACTGGCGGCAAAGACCGGCTGCTGGGCATCAGTAAACGGGGCGACAGCTACCTGAGGAAGCTGCTGGTCCACGGTGCGAGGGCGGTGATTCGACATGCGAAGGGCCGGGATGACGGGCTGAGCCAATGGCTGAATGAACTAGCCACGCGCAAACATGTGAATGTTGCGACTGTCGCACTAGCAAACAAGACGGCGCGAATAGCCTGGGCGGTCGTGCGTAACGACACAGCCTACAATCCGATGCTTGCAGCGGGCAGCAAAGCTGCCTGATGGTTGATTAGATACGAGTTTTATCAGGGAGGACAGACCACCACGATTGCAGAGCATAATGTTTGATGGCGAACAGGTTGAACCGATGTCGGAAAAACCCAAAATGAGCGTTGAGCCGAAGAGCTCGTGTAAGCGTTTGGGAGCCGACGTGCGAATAGCCCATCAGGGTCCGATGTCTACGAGAACGGCATCATCAATGAGACCGGATACACGTAGGCAGTCGTACCTTGACGTGATCGAACAAAGTGCTTGCAAAAGAGGAGGAGTCCATACGCACGCTCATTCTGAGCAGTAGTTGACGGCCAGCAGGCCCAGGCTATTTCTTTTTTCTGGATGTCGATGACGTTCGTTGTGCTGCCAGCCTCTTCGATGACTGGCGACAGGAACTGCGGTGATACCTTCCAGCGACGACCATCTTCTGTCAGCACACTGACCGTTTTCTGATTGAACTTGATCAGGGTGCCCACCTGCATGCCGTGCTTGCCAGCGTCGAAGCACACTTTGCTCCCCAGGGTCAGCTTCATCATGGCATCGATGGTATCCGCCGCATCCAGGTGTTTCAGGCGTGCGATGATGCGGTCATTCAGATCCAGC
>JARRPM010000004.1:0-66136 GCA_037382865.1 Halioglobus sp.
CCTTTTCTTCAACATCGGCGTCGAGGCAGGGCAGATTATCTTTATAGCCGCAAACCTGACCTTGCTTGCTGTCGCTCGACACATGATGCCTGTATCCCGCAAGGCTCCGGTTGCCGTTTCGTATGCTATTGGGAGCGTGGCCTCCTTCTGGGTTTTCGACCGACTTTACACAACTTTTGTTATCTAGATTAACCCCCGCTGCGCGCTTACCCCTGAACCGGGGTGATTCACGCTACAGCGGGGGTGCAGCTCGGCCCCTCAGGCAACTGCCTGCGGGGCGGAGGGTTTTACCTTAGCGGACCCCGGTGCGCGCAAGGGCCTTGGGCGTGAAGAAGTTGTCGGACTTGTCCACACCGTTGCGATACGTACCGGGAATCGGCTTGGTATTGATGTTATAGATATCCTGCAGCACGTCGTAGGTACCATAGGTCCAGCTGTAGGGTGACTGAATATCGTACAGATTCGCCTGATAGGCATAGTGTACGCGCCACAGGTTGTCACGGGCGTCATAGGTCTCCCCGGCGAGAGCCGTCCAGGTGTCCTCATCTATGTAGTACCGACGCTTGGCGTACAGGTGCCGGGCGCCTTCCTTCAGGTTTGCTTCCACAACCCAGACACGGTGCTTCTCCCAGCGGATGGCATCCGGCTTCAGGAACTTGTCCCCGAGCGCGTCTTCCACTTTGTACTTGAAAAGGAACTCGTAGTTCGAGTAGGGAACGTACATCTCCTTTTTGCCGACGAGTTTCCAGTTGTAGCGCTCGGGTGAACCGTTCCACAGATAGGAGTCGTCGTAGGTCGATGTACCTGCTACTCCGGGGTTGGGGGTGTCGAAAGAAACCGCGGGGGCCAGTCGGACACGTCGCTGCCCGGTCAGGTACTGCCACGCCTTACGCCCCTTGCCCTCACTGAAATCAGCACCGGGCTCATGCACAAGGAGGATTTCGCCGGCCCGCCGTGCGGGTGCCTTGTAGTCGATCCTCAGCCAGATATAGAGGCCATCTCCCACAGGCTTTTCCGGCTCCTTGAACATGGGAAAGACGTCCGCGTGGTGTCCGGTTGTAGAAAGGATCGGCTTGCCGTCGGAGCTCACGTAATACACGTCGTAGTCCATCTCATAATCGGTGGCATAGCGAACCATGTGGTTGTAGGTGACCTCGAGTGCGGATTGCGGTATGGGGAACGGGGTGCCGGGCAGACTTCCCTCGATCTTCTGTCCGTCAGCTACCAGGGTAGCGTTGGTCGCGTTCTTTTTGGCATTGGCTTCATACCAGTCCGGATGGGCATAATCGCGCTTGGTGGGATAGACATCGATGCGGTAGCCGTCGCCGCCGTAGCGCTTGAGCAGGGCTTTGGTGCCCTCCGTCAGGTTTTCCGCGTACTTTTCCCAGTTGTTGCCGTCTATGGAGAACAGCGGCTTCTCCCCAGCGTAGGGATTGAGGTACTCAGTGGCACCATTTGCGCCGGGACCGCTGAATCCCTCAGGTACAGGGGGGCCGTCCGGATTCCACGCAGGTATGCTGCCATCGGCATTACCGGCGCGCTCGGCACCGACCGGCGTCAGATCCTGGTCAAGCCGTGCGGCCTCCTCTGGCGATACCGCAGCGACGGCACTACCCGTGAGTGCGCCACTCAAACATAAAGCTAACCATGAACGCTTGTGCATTTGACGAACACCTCCAACTTGTTGATACAGACAGTTGTTAAAATACTGGAAACTGCGCTGCCCGCCAGCGCGATGTCCAAGCTTACTAAGGATAGTATATGCAGGCGATAACGGCTAACTCTGTCAAAACTTTCACAATTGCATGAGCGCCTGCTTGCTTTCTCGCTGAATCTGCCCGATTTCAAGCCGGGATGGTCAACATCCGGATGTGACGCCGGAGTTCTGCAAGGGGGCTGGCGACAACCCGCTCGCCGTCTTGGTACTGACCCGGGCCGGCCAGGCGAGCGCCCGCAGTCTCGTTCGAAACCCGGTTACTGCCGATGATCAGAGCGCAGGCACCATGGCGTCGATCAGACGAGGGCCAGGCGTCGCCATGGCCTCCGCGAACTGTTCATTGAACTGTTCCGCGGAATCCGCCCGGCTGGCGCTCACCCCCATGCCGTTGGCCATGGCGACGAAGTCCATGTCAGGGCTGCCAATCTCCAGCATGGTACGGGCCCTGGGGCCCGGCGCGCCGTCACGGGCGCCGGTGCGCGAGAACTCTGCGGCAAGAATGTTGTATTTTCGGTTATTGCAGACCACCACCGTGATGTCGAGCTGTTCCCGGGCCATGGTCCATAGCGCCTGGATGGTGTACATGGCGCTGCCGTCGCCAGCCACACAGACCACCTTGCGGGCCGGTTCTGCAACTGCCGCGCCGACGGCGCAGGGCAGACCGAACCCGATGGACCCGCCCGTGAGAGTGAGCCAGTCGTGTGGTGCCGCGGCGGCCGTGGCCGCATAAAGGGGTGGTGTGGTGGTGGCGCCGTCATCCACGATGATCGCCCCCTGGGGGAGCAGATTAGCGATGGCCCGGGCCATGCACTCGGCTGTCAATTCTCCCGCGGGCAGCCCCGGCGGCTCCAGCGAATGCACAGGGGCAGGCACCTCGGCGGCTCCCACATGCAAGAGCAGCTCCTGTACGCAGCGATCAATATCGTGCCCGGGCTGGGCCAGTGCCAGCACACGGCAGTCATCGGCAGGGATTCTGCTGGGCAGGCCGGGATAGGCAAAGAAGGATACCGGCGCGGGCGCACCGATCAGTAACAGATTCCTGAAGGGGCGCAAAGTTTCAATGGCCGACTCCGCCGCATAGGGTAGCCGGTCCAGCCTGGCCGTGCCGGCACCCCTGGCGATCCGTGTGGGAAAGGTTTCCGCGCAGACCCGGGCGCCACAGGCTTTGCCGATCTGACCCAGCATCAGGCCGAGTTCCACGCCGATCTCGCGACCGCCTGCCAATATCAGGGTAGGCTCCCCAGAGCGCAGCATGGCCGCTGCCTGCTCGATCTTCTCTGAGCCCACCCTCGGCGGCGCGGCCAGGTCCAGAGCTGCCGCAGCACCCGAGGGGGTTTCCCCCCAGGAGACATCTGCGGGCAGAATCAGAGTCGCTATCTGATCGTGTGCGGCGGCCTGCACCGCCTGCGCCGTATCGGCGGCAATATACTCCGGGCTCCGCGAAGTCTTCACCCAGTGGGATACCGTCGCCGCCATGCCCTCGATATCGGAGGCCAGCGGGGCGTCGTACTCGAGGTGGGAAGTGGCCTGGTCGCCCACGATGTTGACCATGCCGATGTGGCCTTTTCTCGCATTGTGTATATTGGCCATGGCGTTACTGAAGCCCGGCCCCAGGTGCAGAAGGGTCGCCGCAGGCTTGCGTGCCATGCGGGCGTAGCCGTCCGCGGCGCCGCTGACCACTCCCTCGAAGAGCCCCAGGATACCGCGCATCCCGTCCACCTCGTCCAGTGCCGCGACGAAGTGCATTTCCGATGTACCGGGATTGGCGAAGCACACCTCCACACCGCCTGCGACAAGCGTTCTGACCAGGCTTTCCGCCCCATTCATGGAAATATCTCCGTACTGATCCCAGTGTGCTATATTCGCGGGATTAGAAAGATATCACTGTCAAACTGTTGACAGTCGACCGGGAGTTCATAATGAAAACGATCCCGCACATGCACGACTTTACCAGCGGGCTGCCGGATCCGGTGCGCGCCGAGGTGGAATCCCGGTGCAGGCAGCGCAGGGTCTGCTCGGGCGAATCCGTCTACTGCCAGGGTGATCTGGCCACCGAGATGTACCAGTTGATCACCGGAAGTGTGAAGCTATGCAATTATTCATTCGACGGTCGCGAGTTTCTGGGTCTGGAGTTTCGCGCGGGCGATTGTTTCGGGGAGATGGGGTTGATTGACGGCCTGCCGCGGGTCAGCCACGCGGTGGCAACCACTGATTGCCTGCTGAAAGTTCTCGCGAAACAGGATTTCGAACATTTTGTACTTGTCTACCCGGAGTTCGCCCAGCAGGTGATGCTCATGCTCTGTCACCGGGCCCGTTACGCTTACGGTATGCTTGCGGAAGCCGGCGGCCTGAATCTGCGCCAGCGCCTGGCGCTGCAGCTGTTTCGCCTGGGCCACAGCCACGGCTGCAGAGACGGGACGGGGGATTTGTACATCAGCATGTCCCAGGAGGAACTGGGCAGAATGGTGGGGGCTTCTCGTCAGACCATCAACAAGTGTCTCCAGGAGCTGGTGAAGGAGGGCAGCATAGAACTGCGCTACGGTAAAATCTACCTGGTCGACATCGAGGGCATGCAGGACAGGTACGAGCACCTGATGGGCCTGGAGCAGATCGCCGCCTCTTACGAAACGGGCGTCTGACCCGACCCGCCAGGCAGCCTGCTCGGTAGGAGTGCCTCCCGCGCAAAGGCCCCCCGGGCCGATGACGGTGAGCGCCGGGAACTTTCTTTCGGCCTCATTCACACCGCCAGAAGCCGTCGTCCCCGGCCTTTCAATAGAATAAGGCGGCCGCCGCCATGGCGACCACCGTTGCAATTACCGGTATCAACACCGTAATCACGAACATATCGCGATAAGCCTGCTTGTGGGTCAAGCCGGTGATAGTCAAGGTGGCCACGACTGCGCCGGAATGGGGCAGTGAATCAAAGCCTCCGGCAGCCATGGTCGCCAGGCGGTGCAGGACCTCAGCTGGAATGCCCATTGCCAGGTAGGCGGGCGCCATCGACTGCATGAATATCTGTAAGCCACCGGACGCCGAGCCGGTAATACCGGACACCAGGCTGGTGGAGAGGAACATCGATATCAGGGGCGGCAGACCGGAATCCAGCATCAGTCGCGTGAACTGTTGAAATCCCTCCGTGTGCGTCACCACACCGCCGAATCCGATTACGGCCGACGTGTTGATCAGCGGCATGATGGAATCCTGTACTCCGTCGCCAATCGTATTGAGGCATCCGGGACGAATGGAGGGAAACAGGAGCACCGACATCAAGGTACCGCCAAAAAGGGCAAAACTGGGCCAAAGTATCGGCTCTGAATTGGCGAAACGTATCAGTTCCAGAACACCATCGCCGCCGGCGAGCACGTCGGGATCCAGCATCATGCTGATCACGCGCGGCGAAATTATGGTCAGTAACACCGCCGCCAACGGTAAAATTGCCAGCGCGGGCAGGGGGTATTTGTCGGCCTCGATTGAAGATATGCGATCGCCCGGGCCTGGATCGAAGCCTTCTCCCGATGCCTTCGCTGCGAGCCGCTGGCGTTCCAGGTACCACATTCCGGCGCCGAACATGATCGCCCCGGCCAGAATACCCAGCCAGCCGCCGGCGAACAGGTCAGTACCCAGAGCGACGGATGAGATGACGTTGTGTATCGAGGGGGTGCCCGGCAGAGCGGTCAGCGTGAAAGTGGCCGCGCCGAGGGCCAGTGCAGCGCAGAACAGGCGCTTCGGAATATCGGCCTCCTGCAGCAGTTTCAGGCCCAGGGGATACATGGCGAAGATGACAACGAAAATCACCACCCCGCCGTAGGTCATCAGCGCACAGGTCAACACCGTGATCCACAATGCCCTGTCCGCTCCGAGTTTGCGAATCAGCGCCAGTGCGACGCTTGCCGCGGCATGACTTTCGCCCATTACCCTGCCAAACATCGCGCCAGCGGCAAACAGCAGGAAAAATTTGCCGGCGAATGTGAATGCACCCAGAGGACCGAAAGAAAAGTATTCCGTCAGGCTTTTCCCCAATGGCAGCCCGCAGGTCAGGATAACGACTATCGAGCATAACAGTGCCGCGAAAATGATGTTGACGCCGCGCAGCGCCAGCCATATCAGTAACGCGACGCTGAAAAGAAGCCCCAGATATTCCACCATTTGAATTTCCTCTGCCGCAACTTACCGGCGGCTCTGCTCCGAACAGGATACTCTGGGATCTCACGATCAGTCCCGACCCTCCGGCAAAGCGTTACAGCACCCTCAGGCGCAACATCGAGCTGCCCGATTGGACGTTATCGACCAGCCGAAGTCTGTACGACCTTTGACATTCTTACCACTTGCCGGGCCGGAGGACCGCCATCGTACTGCCACTTCTGGCATCCCGGCAAGGCACTACCCTGACAATTTTCGGCGCGAAGATCTCCAGTCTGTCAGGATGTTGATAGTTCAGTGGCGACATTTTTGTATAAACTTGTCTCTTTCACTCAGGGAGATCAGCAGTGACAATCAAGAAAGTGCTCGTCGTCGGTGTCGGTACCATGGGTCAGCAGATCGGTTTCCAGTCCGCGATGCACGGGTTCGAGACAGTCATGTTCAACTTCCGCCAGCCGTCTCTCGATGCCTGTCGGGAAATGCACAAGGAGTTTGCCCGACTATTCATTGATCGGGGCAGGCCGGCTGAAGCGGTTGAGGCGGCGCTGGGTCGAATCTCCTACACCACCGACCTGAGCGAAGCCTGTGAAGGTGTCGATCTGGTCAGCGAATCGATTATCGAAGACCTTGAGGCCAAGCGGGAACTTTATCCCCTGCTGCACCGCCACTGCCCGGAGTCGGCTATTTTTACCACCAATACATCGACCTTTCTGCCGAGCCAGATTGCCGATGCCACCGGCCGCCCCGAGCGCTTTATGGCGATGCATTTCATAGTCGGCATCTGGGATAACAATGTCGTGGAACTGATGGCGCCGGAATCCACCGCCAGGGAGACCTATGATGCCGTTTACCAGTTCAGTCAGGCGATCGGCATGATGCCGGTGGAGATAAAGAAGGAACAACCCGGTTATATCATCAACTCCCTCCTCATTCCCTGGGCCGTCGCTGCACAGTCCCTGGTTACCAATGAGGTGGCAAGCCCCACTGACGTTGACAAAACATGGATGAAATCCACCGGAATGGGAATGGGACCCTTCGGGTTCATGGATGCCGTCGGTATCGGCACAGTGCACACGGTTCTGTCCAATCTGGCCGCGGCAACGGGGGATGAGCAACACCTGAAAAATGCCGCCTATCTGCAGGAACACTTCATCGATCAAAACAGACTCGGCGTCAAGAGCGGAGCGGGCTACTACAATTACCCCGACCCCGACTACCAGAAGCCGGAGTTCCTGTCATAAGGTATGGCGGCGTGCCGACATCGAGGCCAGGGGATTTTAAAGTTGAGTGAATCGGTAGACGGAAAATCCGGCCGCGCTTCGGCCGGCCTTTGCGATTGACCACGGAAGGCGCTCGCCAACAAAGATCGCGGCTCAGTGCGGCTCCCGCACCAGAAAGAACATGGCGCCATTGGGCACGCCGGGGAGCACCCGGCCACCGTAGACCCGGGCGACGTCGAGCACTTCTGCTTCCGGCCACCCGCCGAAGCGGGCACCGGATGCGAGCAGAAACGCCAGGGCCGTCGGTGTGACAGTTTCACCTTCGGAATCTATGCCGTAGACGGGGACATTGCGCAGCATCTCCTGGACCGCGGGCGCCGGGCTCGCCAGGTAGCCGTGTTCACATTTGATCACGCCATCACACAGGGGTAGCGGACTGCAGTAAAAGCTGGCGGGCGCCAGTGTGGCGAACAGTGCGGAACTGACACAGATATCCAGGATACTGTCCAGGGCGCCCACCTCGTGAAACGTGACCTCTTCGAGGGGAATGCCGTGTATCTGTGCCTCTGCCCTGCCCAAAGTTGTGAACGTATCATTAGCCAGCTGCTGCGCGGCAGGCGCCATACCGCTGGCGGTGATGATCCCCCTGATATCCGCCAGACTCCGGTGGTGATGTTCGCGGGTGAGCGAAATATCTGCTCGCCAGCCGGAGATCGCGTTGACGCTCCAGGGCTCCACGGTGAGCACATTGGACAGAGCCGGCATGCCTATGCTATCGACGACAGCAGCCAGTTCAGAACCGGACAGTCCGGCAAGCCGTGCCAGGCCCGTAACCAGCATGTCCCCACTCAGGCCGGAGGGGGTGCGCAGCACAATGGACGTTTTGCTCACCGGGTCGGCCCGCCCTTCGTTGCACTTACGCTGTTGATCACCCGCACGGCCGCACAGGCGGCCCCGAAACCGTTGTCGATATTTGTCACCAACACGCCCTGACCGCAGCTGGCAAGCATTGCATTCAGGGCCGTGGTACCACCTTGCGCCACCCCGTACCCGACGGAGGTGGGGACACCGATCACACAGCTGCTCATCAGACCACCCACCACCGAGGCGAGGGCCGCATCCATCCCGGCGGCGACGATAATCACGTCGTGAGCGGCAATCTGTTCCACCCGGTCCATCAGGCGCCACAGGCCGGCGACACCGATATCGGGATACAGCGCGTGCTGCACACCCATGAAGTGCAGTGTTCTGGCGGCCTCAGTCGCTACCCGCAGATCGGAGGTGCCCGCGGTGATCACGGCAACCGAGCCCTCTCTCGGAGGCAGCGGACCGTGCAGAATTGCCGTGCAGGACAGAACGTCATAGTCCAGGTCGCGACTGAGGGCCGGATCGAGCTGCTCGAACTGGTGCGGGTCCAGGCGGGTGAACAGAACCGGATGATCGGGCCGGCCCGACAATTCCGACAGGACCCTGTTCAGCGACGCGATATCCTTGCCGGCGCAAAGAACCGCCTCCGGCATCCCCAAGCGCTTGCGGCGCGGATAATCGTAATTGACCGTCACCGCGACGCCACGAAAGCGCGGCCGGGACGGTAGGGCTCCGGGTCCAGCCGCACAGCGGTTAGACGCAGGCCGCAGCGCACGGCGACGCCAGCCACCCTCTCGAGCAAAGCTGCGGTGACCTTGTCCCGGTCGGTATCGCCCACCTCGATATACATCTTTTCGTCGCGAATGCGACAGCGCACCACCTCGATACCGGTCGCCCCGCGGATTGTCGCCTCACTCTCCTCCACCGCGCGCAAGCGCTCGGCTGTAACCCGCGTTCCGGTGTAGAGTCGGCTGGCGAGACAGGGCGAAGCGGGCAGTGCCGCGAATGGCAGTGCCAGATGAGAGGCAATGGCCCTGATGGCCGACTTGTCGATATCGGCTTCGATGTAGGGGTGACGGACAGCGTACTCCCGCGCGGCGATCAGGCCGGGGCGGTATTCCCCCAGATCATCGGTGTTGGCGCCACTCATCATCGCGGGGCGGTCGCCAATGACGCCGGCGATGCGGTCGAGGCTGCCGTAGAGCTTGGTTTTACAAAAATAGCAGCGGTTGACAGGGTTGCTCAGGTAACTCTCGTTCTCGAACTCGCCCGACCTCACCATCTCGAGCAGCCAGCCCTCACTCTGCGCCCATGCCTCCACCCGTGCCGTCGCCTCAGCCGGAACCGCCGGGCTGACTGCATGGGCGACCGTCGTAGCGCCGGGCGACTGTCGGTGCGCCACCGTGGCGAGCAGCATGCTGTCGATACCGCCGCTGCAGGCGATCACTCGCGGCAGACCGTCATCGATCACCTGAGCGAGGCGCGCCAGGCGGTTGCGGGTGGTCGTGCTCACAGGGTCAGTTCGCGGTGTCTCACTCGTCCCCTTTGGCGCCGTGAGTCGGCATCGGCGTGAGGTTGCCGTCCGCATCGAACTCCAGTGGACGCGGCTCACCAATAATCTCGAACTTGTCTGGATTGGCTTTTATATACGGCAACAGGTTTTCAGAGACATCGATGTCCACGATCTCCAGCGTGTTGGGAATGTGCACGAAGGTGGCCTCTTCCGGCCGGGTCTGGGGAATGGTCTTGGCGGCCAGCTGCACCGCCTCGCGGTCGGTGTTCATGATCATGGGTATGGCGGCGCCGTCCAAAAGTGTGGCGGCGATGACATTGGCATAGGTCTTGGCGGGATCGAACTGACGAAACAGCCGCATCGTGGTCACGTCGGCCATGCCCACACCGGTCGCATTGCCATCGGTCTCCGGGGTCAGTCCCAGCACCGCGATCTTCTTGATACGAGGCACTGCGTCCCAATTCGTTCCCCGGGCGTTGCGGCCCATGATATTGGGGTCCATGCCGGCGCCGGTAATATTCTTGCCCATGCGGTCAACGATCACCACGTCGATGTCGTCGAACTGCAGGCGCGGCATCCACTGGCGGGACATGCTCAGCAGATCGGGCTCACGCTCCAGGACCTCCTCACCGGGTACCACCTCGACCAGCGCGGTGCGGTCCTCCGCATTCTCCACCATGGCCACACCGAACAGGAAGTTGATCTTGTCCATAACGTGTTGCGCCGTCGCCGGCAGCACATCGATAAAGGCATCGAAGCCATACCAATGCACGGTGGAGGCGCCGCGAATCTTGCCCATGCCGATAACGAGCATCTTGACGATGCCGGACTCGATGGGCGCCCGGAAGTTGGTGTGCGCTTTTACCCGGCAAACCAGGGCGACGGCATCCGCCTCCGCAGCATGCTTGTCGAAATAAACCGGCATACCGTTGTCCAGCTGGCCAAGCTCCACCACGTCCATACTCGATTTTATCGGACAGCCCATGGTTTTTTCGCTGATGCCCAGACTGCTCAGGACCTTGACCTGCCCCTCGGCAGAGGCCGACCCGTGGCTGCCCATCGCCGGGAAGATGAAGGGCTCGGCGCCCAACGCTTTCAACTGGTCGATAACCGTGCGGACACACTCCGCCACGTTGGCAATACCGCGGGATCCGCACCCCACGGCTATTTTCATGCCGGGCTTTATTTTCTCCCGAAGGGAGGCATCCTTGAACTGCTCGATAACCGCGCCCGCGACATCGTCGATCTCGACCGATTCGAATTTCTGGCGCACTCGGACCATGCGGGGCAGCTCGACATCCAGCCCGCCGGCGATGTTCACTTCTATCTTGTCAGGAATCATTGGGGGACCCACACTACAGAGTTGTCAGTATTGCAATTATAGTTGAAAGCGCCGTCCGAGAACGGCGTTTTCGCCACCTGGTGAACGCTGAAACCGACGTACGGGATCAGCCCGGGAATTCACTCAGGCATCCAGCATGCGGTGAACCGCGCGGTCAGCCACCACCATAATAGGCGTCATGATGTGGGTCGAGGCGCTGCTCGGCATCACCGAGGCATCCATCACGTAGATGTTGTCACCGGTATGCAATCGCAGGTTCTGGTCGACGACGCTGTTTTCCTTCGATGAGCCCATCCTGCAGGTACCCTGGTTGTGGGCCGAAATGAAGCTCGCCAGGCCTGGCTCGATGGGGAACTGGTCCAATCTGTCCAGCTCGTCCGGGCTGGTCAGTAGCGGGAACGCCTGGTTGGTGAAGGACACTTCTTTGGCGCCGGCGGCGAACAGCACTTCACCGGTCTTTTTCATTCCGCGGATCAGGCGCTGCTTCCATTCCGGGGACATGACGTAGTCGATCTTCGGCTGCACCCGGCCGTCTTCGGTCCACTGGTAGCTGATGCTGCCCGATGGCTGATCGGGCACCAGCAGCGCGGTGATGGACATCTGTCGCATGCGCGTATTGAGGCGTTTGTGCTCCAGGCCAAAGCCCGGCAACAGCACCGCCGGCATCCCGACCACGCCGCCCCAGCCCTCCATGCGAAAGCCCGCCAACCCGCGTTCGGGCGTGTTGTCGTCGAATTCCTTGACCGCTACGGCCTGCGGCGCGCCCCGCCAGTGGATGATATCGTCGTCGAAGAAACTCAGCACGCCGAGCTGGGGTTGCAGCGTGAGATTCCTGCCGAGCTGCGGGAGGTCTGGCTGCAGACCCGAGCGTGTGAGGATCGCCGGGTTATGAATCGAACTGGCCGCGAGAATCACCCGCTCGCAGTCGATGGTGAGCGGCAGCCGCGCCCTGCGCACACCCCGCTCGACAACGGTGCAATGCACCCGGTATTTGCCTCCGTTGCGCTTTTCGATACGGTCGCACCGCACATCGCTGTAGACGCTGGCGCCCTTGTCGATAGCCCAGGGGAGGTAGGTAAGGTTGGTGCCGAGCCGGGCATCGTAGGAACAGCCCACGGCGCAGTAGCCGCTGCCGACGCAGCCCTTGCGGTTGGAATGCATGACATAGGATTTCCAGCCGAGCTTTTTGGCCCCCTCCATCAACAGGCCGTTATTGCGGTTGATCAGGCTCTTGTTGACGCGCTTGACATTGAGAAAGCCGTCCACCCGTTTGTAGGAGTCCTCGAGGCTCTGCTCGGTCCAATCTGTGGTGCCCGTCAGGCGTTGCCAGTGATCGAGCACTTCCGCGGGAATGGGCACGCAGTCCGAAGTGTTGATGACCGTGCCGCCACCGTAGCACGATCCCTGCATGACGTTGATCATTCCGTCGCTGGTCACCTGCTGGCCGCCGCTGCGGTACAGCATGGGGTACATGTCCTCCTCGCGCTGGTTGAATTCGCTGGCGACGTGGTATCCACCCTCCTCGATCACAATGGTGTCGACCCCGGCCTCGGCGAGGTGAAACGCGGCCACACCGCCCCCCGAGCCCGATCCAACCACCACCGTGTTGGTGCTGAGCGCCTGCTCCTTCTCGATCTCGTGTCCCTGCACTATCATTGTGCACCCTCCAGCAGCATCGGGCCGTCATACCCTGTGAATTTCCACGTCTCGTCAATGGTGTAGAAGTGCGCCACACAGACGTACTTGGTCGCGGTAAAGACGCCCCGGGCGAGACCACCATCCTGCAGCATCGCAGTCAGCACCTCCCCGCGATCCGCCTGACTGAGCGCGGAGAACGGCGGCTTCTTGCCGGCCAGCCCCGGGGCCTCCTGCTCGACGAAAGCGAGTGCGCCGCGAAATCCGGCGGCCACTCCCGGGTCCATCTTTGGCAGGTAACTGTCGATACGCCGGGCGAGATCGACATCGCGCGCGCCGGGCTCGAAAGCCCCTCCGGCGGGAATCAAAGCGTCACCGAGCGCATCCAGCGTGGCGTACTCCCCCGGGGCCAGAAACGCAAGCGGCGCCTTACCGGGTTGATCTGCCGCAGCCGAAGTCTCTGCCAGCCAGGCTGTCGCCAGCGGAACGGTGGCCGCAGCCCCCAGTGCCTGCAGGCTCCTGTTGAGGAAAACGCGCCTGGTGAAATCTGGTAAGTGGATATCTTTCATTATTCTGGCCTCCTTGAGGACCTCAATTTCCGGGAAGCGCCGGTCAGCGCCGGGAGATGCCGTATCGCACCCCCGGCGCCCGGATTGCTCCGCTGAAAAACCGATGAAAGAGCAGCCACGACCGCTGCCCGTCGTCGCCACCGGCAGTCAGTGCCGGCAAAAAATGCCGCCGGCAAACAGTGCCGCCAGGTCACAGTATCACCCCCATGTCCCAGGGGCAGAATTCCTCCTCGCCGTAACCCATCATTTCGCTCCTGCTGCGCTCACCGGATGCCACCTCGACGATGCGCTCGAATATTCGCCGGCCGACCTCCTGTACGGTCTCGGTACCGTCCAGGATGGTGCCGGCATTGATATCCATGTCGTCCGGCATGCGCTCGAACAGCGAGGTGCTGCCCGCCAGCTTGATCGAGGGCGCGGGCTTACAGCCGAAAGCGGAGCCGCGGTCGGTGGTGAACACCATCACATGGGCACCGCCCGCCACCTGGGCGGTCGCGCCGACGGGGTCGAAGGCGGGGGCATCCATGAAAACGAGTCCGCGGCCTGCCTCGACCTGCTCGGCGTACTGGTAGACCGCGTTGAGATTGGTCGTGCCGCCCTTGGCGATTGAGCCGAGGGATTTCTCGATAATGGTTGTCAGGCCGCCCGCCTTGTTGCCGGGCGAGGGGTTGTTATTGATGACCATGCCCCGTTCGCGGGTAAAGTCTTCCCACCATTTGATGCGCTCTACCAGCTGCTGACCGACTTCCTCGCTGCTGGCGCGGGCGGTCAGCAGGTGTTCGGCGCCGTAGCATTCGGTGGTCTCCGAGAGAATGGCGGTGCCCCCCTGGCGGACCAGCAGGTCCACGGCGTGGCCGAGAGCCGGGTTGCAACTGATCCCCGAAACCCCCGAAGAGCCGCCGCACTGCATGGCCAGCTTGAGCTCTGACAGCGGAATTGGCTCACGCCGGATGGCGTTCGCCTGGGGCAGGAGTTCATCGATGCGGGCGATCACCTTTTCCACCAGTTTATGGGTACCGCCTTCAGTCTGGATTGAATAGGAGTCTCCCGGCGCACCGTCGAGAATATCACCCAGATTGGCAATTTCGCAGCCGAGGCCGACGACCACGATGTGGGCGATATTGGGATGTCGCACGTAGCCCGCCAACGCGCGTTTCAGTGACCTGATGCCATCCAGAGGGTGATCGAGACCGCAGCCGCTCTTGTGGGTCAGTGCCAGCACACCATCGACGTTTTCATAATCACCAAGCCTGTCTCGATAGTGATCGCCTATCATTTTGCTGGCCGTTGCGGAGCAGTTAACACTGGAGATCACGCCGATATAGTTGCGCGTCGCCACGCGTCCGTCGGCGCGTCGTATCCCCATAAAAGTGCGCTGCTCACTGTCCCGCGCGACCGGTTTGGCGTCGCGACAGAAGGCGTAGTCCAGTGTGACATCCCCCATGGCCAGGTTGTGGGTATGGACATGAGAGCCGGGCTCAATCTCCTCGGTGGCGAAGCCGATCACCTGATTATAGCGGTGAACGGGGGCCCCGCCCGGGATGGCTCGCCGCGCCAGCTTATGGCCGGAGGGAATGTCCGCCAGGGTCCTGATGCCTCCGGGAAGGTCAGTGCCGGCGGGAATATCCTGCAAAGCGATCAGCACATCGTCGTTGCTGTGGAGTTCGATAAAGGGTCTGGTCATCGCGCTGCTCTCACTCAGAAATCGAAATGGTTAAGGGCCACAACCCGGCTCTGTTGACCGCTGTCGATCAAAGATCTCTCTCATCGAGCCCACGATACACTGGCTTTGGCGACCCAATGGCTCCGGCGACGCCCCGGCCGGGTCAGCCCAGGGCACCGCCTACTTGAAGCTTGCAAAAAAGTCCGCCAGGTCCGCCATCTCCGCGTTGCTGAGCACTGAGAGGTCGACCTCATGCTCGGCCTCACCGGCGGCCACCTGTTGCATCCGGGCCAGGATCTCCTGCCTGGACCGCCCTGAGAAATCATCCTCGTAGTGGCACTCCGTGCAGATCCGATCGAAGGTCGCCCTGCCCGCATCGACCGCATCATCCGCCCAGGACATCCCTGCGACGAAGTACGAAGCAACCGCAAAGGCAATCAGCCTGCTTCTCATGCTCTTTTCTCCTCCCAACTCAGATCCCGGCCCCGAGGCACCCCGCACCTGCCTTCGAGCAGTAAGAACTTTCCATGCAATGACGACTCCAACCTTGATCTTAGGTTGCTCTTGCGAGCAGGGCAAATCTGTCACTAATTTGACAATCTGTCCGGTCGCCGGCAGGTGGTTGCGCTGCCGACTGGGATCAGCGACGACGTCTTCAGACGCCGCCGGACCCTCGATTGGGAAGGGGCTGCTTCGGTCCACGGTTGACTGGATTCTGTCCACCTCCGCTATCACCATCGGGGGCACGGATTTGTTATCCTACTCGTCCAAACCGGACAGGTTCGCAGCATGGCATCCCGGCTGCCGGGATCAAGTGTCAGGTTATTGACAGACCCATTGTCGGTGCCACGCGACACTGATCGGCGGGGGGAGGTTCTTTTCGATCCGAAGCCCGTGGTCAACCCCTGAGGAGCCCGTTTGAACCGTCGCCGTGGCACAAATCGCTTCGATCGGCTATGAAGAGTGCTATTCTGGACTAGGCTTACACGGCAGCCAGCTGATAACAGCCGGCAGATAACATACAGCAACCGCGCCCACATCTGGTGTGGCCGCAGACCCGGTCATGTGGCCGGAGGAACGGAGGAAGATCGTCATGCGTGATTACCGGAAGTTTTACATCGACGGCCAGTGGGTCGACCCTGTCACCCCCGCGGAGTGCGAGGTGATCAACCCCGCCACGGAAGAGCCGGCGGGGGTCATATCGATGGGCAGCGCCGCGGACGTGGACGCGGCAGTGGCGGCCGCCCGGCGGGCCTTTGACAGCTGGTCACAGACCACCAAAGAAGAACGGATCGCCCTGCTCGAGAAAATCTGCAGCGTTTATCAGACACGGATGGAGGACATGGCGAAGGCCATCACCGAGGAGATGGGGGCCCCGCTGGAGGCTGTCTCCAAGCCCCTCCAGTCGGCCGCACCACTGTGGCACTTCGGCACGGTGCTGGAGGTGCTCAAAAATTACGCGTTTGAGGAGACCCAGGGCAGCACGACGATCGTCCATGAACCCGCGGGCGTATGCGCGCTCATCACCCCCTGGAACTGGCCCGCCAATCAGGTCGCCTGCAAGGTCGCACCGGCGCTGGCTGCTGGCTGCACCATGGTATTGAAGCCCAGCGAGGTGGCGCCCTTCGATGCGCACGTTTTGGCGGAAGTGCTGGACGAGGCGGGGGTGCCCCCAGGCGTGTTCAACCTCGTTGACGGCGACGGGCCGGGAGTGGGGGCACCGCTGACCGCCCACCCGGATGTCGACCTGGTCTCCTTCACCGGCTCGACTCGCGCGGGGCAACAGATTTCCAAAGCCGCTGCCGACACGATCAAGCGGGTAGCCCTGGAGCTGGGGGGCAAGTCGGCCAACATTATCCTGGACGATGCGGATTTCGAGGCCGCGATCACCGATGCGGTACAGACCATGATGCGCAACTCAGGCCAGAGCTGCAACGCGCCGTCGCGCCTGCTCGTTCCCGCCGGCCGGCTGGAGGAGGTCGAGGCCATCGCGCGGCGGGTTGGTCAATCGATTACTGTCGGGGACCCGATGGATCCGGCGACCCAGATGGGCCCGGTGGCGAGCGGGGCCCATTTCGCGAAGGTTCAGGGTTTGATCGAGACGGGCATCAGCGAGGGCGCCAAGGTGGTCTGCGGGGGGCCGGGCCGGCCGGAAGGACTGGATCGCGGCTACTTCACCCAGCCGACGATCTTCAGCGGGGTCGACAACCAGATGGAGATCGCTCGCGAGGAGATCTTCGGTCCCGTCCTGTGCATCATCCCCTACCAGGACGAAGAGGATGCCATCAGGATCGCCAACGATACGCCTTACGGCCTTTCCGGCTACGTCACGGCCGGCGATATCGAGGAGGCGCGGAAGGTGGCACGGCGACTGCGCACCGGCAATGTGCACGTCAACGGCGCCGGGCCTGATCCCGCGGCACCTTTCGGGGGCTACAAGCAGTCGGGGGTTGGCCGCGAATGGGGCAAGCACGGCTTCGAGGAGTTCCTGGAGGTCAAGGCTGTGATGGGGGACAATCCCGCAGCCGCCTGATAAACCACAGCAATGAATGGAAGAAAAGAGATGAACTACAGGGTTGTTCTCTGCACGCTTCTGCTGACAGTTCTGGCGCCCGCAGCGCTAGCCGCTTCGGTGACCGCCGAGCGGCTGGCAGCGGCCGACTCAGAACCCGGCAACTGGATGACGCACGGACGTAACTACGGCGAGGAGCGCTACTCACCGCTCACCAAGATAACCGACGCCAACGTCGGCAAACTCGGCCTCGCCTGGAATTACAAGTACCCGCTCGACCGGGTGGTGGAGGCCACACCGCTCGTCGTCGACGGCGTGCTGTATACCACCGGGGCCTACAGTATGGTATTCGCCCTCGATGCCAAAACCGGCGAACTCCTGTGGGAGTACGACCCCAAAGTCTGGCGAGGTATCCAGGGGCGCGGCTGTTGCGACGCGGCCAACCGGGGCGTGGCGGTGTGGGACGGCAAAGTGTACGTCGGTGTCTATGACGGCCGGCTGGAAGCGCTCGATGCGAAAACGGGCAAACTGGTCTGGTCGGTCAATACCTTGGTCGACGCCGACCGCAACTACACCATCTCCGGCGCGCCCAGGGTCGTCAAGGGCAAGGTGATCATTGGCAACGGCGGCGCTGAATTCGGCGTGCGGGGTTACATCACTGCCTATGACGCCGAGACCGGCAAACAGGCCTGGCGGTTTTTCACCGTCCCCGGCGATCCTGCCAAGGGCGACGAAAGTGAGACCATCACCATGATCCGCAAGACCTGGCACGGCGACCAGTATTGGAAGCAGGGTGGCGGTGGCACGGTCTGGGACTCGATGGCCTACGATCCCGGGCTGAACCTGCTCTACATCGGCGTGGGCAACGGCTCCTTCTGGAACTACAAGCTGCGCTCCGAGGGCAAGGGGGACAACCTCTTCGTGTCTTCCATCGTCGCGATCAACCCCGACAACGGCGAGTACGTCTGGCACTACCAGACCACACCGGCGGACGCCTGGGACTTCACGGCAACCCAGCACATCATTGTCACCACCCTGCCGATAGACGGCAAACCCCGCCGGGTGGTGATGCAGGCACCCAAGAACGGCTTCTTCTACGTGCTGGATGCGGCAACCGGGGAATTCATCTCGGCCGGCAAATTCGGCGAGATCACCTGGGCCAAGGGGATCGACCCGGAAACCGGGCGCCCGATCGTGGACCTGGAAGCGGCGGACTACTGGACGGACTCCGAGCCGAAGACGGTCTTCCCGGGCTCGCAGGGGGCCCACAACTGGCCGCCGATGAGCTTCAATCGGCAGACCGGCCTGGTCTACATCCCCCAGCAGGTCACCATGGAACACTTCGTACCCCTGGATGAAGCGCGCACCCCCCAGGCCGGCGTTCCCAACCTGGGCCTGGAAATACCCAGCGTTCCGGAAACCCTCGAGGGTATCGAGGAGCTGGCGCAGATCTACCGCGGCAACCTGGTCGCCTGGGATCCGGTCAAGCAGGAAGCGCGCTGGAAGCAGCCCTACGAGCATATTCACAACAGCGGCACACTGACGACGGCGGGCAACCTGGTGTTCCAGGGCACCGCCGACGGGCGCGTGATCGCCTACGCCGCCGACAGCGGCGACAAACTCTGGGAGCAGGAGGTCTCCAGCGGCGTGGTCGCGGGTCCGATCACCTATGCAGTGGATGGCGAGCAGTACGTGGCGTTCAACGTGGGATGGGGCGGTGCTTTTCCCATCACTTTCGGGGCCCTCGCCTACCGCACGGGTGTGGTAGCCGACTCGCGCCTGTATGTGTTCAAGCTCGACGGCAAGGCACCGATGCCACCCGTTAAGCGTCGCGAGCTGGAACTGCCGACTCCGCCGCCGGTCACCGCCAGCGCGGACGATCTGGCAGAGGGCAAGAAGCTCTACACCGAACACTGCGGTGTCTGCCACGGCCTGTCGGCCCTGAGCGCAGACATCATCCCCGACCTGCGCTATCTGGCGCCGGAAAAACACGAGGAATTTCTGCCCATCGTATATGGCCTGCGTTCTCACAAGGGCATGCCGCCCTTTGGCGGGATCCTGGAGCCGGAGCAGGTGGAAAAGATTCACCAGTACATCATTCAGCGCAGCCATGACTGGCGAAAAGAGCTGATGAAGCGCACCGCGGGAACGGCGCGCACGTCAGGCGGGGACTGAGACCCCACACCGGACTGGTCGGCCTTACGGTGCAGTCCCGCGTGTGCCGCTCAGCCGCTTCATCCCCGCCCCCGGTCGCCGTTCCACCCGGACGCGACCGGGCCGATCCGGGCGACCGGGGGCACATTGCGGTAGCCGTCGGTGTTGGTATTGATTTTCCCTCGCGCCGCCCCGCGCCATTTTCATGGATTACGGACCTGCCCCGACCCCGGACTCTCAGCGGGAGGACACCCGACTACCCAGACTGTCGCATTTTGAACAATCTTTTTTTCCTCTATCGCCTATAGTGAAGAGTGGAACGAGGCTGTGTAGTCTCGAACGAAGCGACTGACGATCGGCAGCATCCCTGCCTGACGAGGAGATAGAGTCCATGAATCAACCAGTTACCCTCGATACTTCAGCGGTTCCGCAGGAGTTCCAGGATGCGTTCGCCGAGCAGAAAGCTCACTACCTGGCCAATCGCAACCCGTCCTGCAAGGAGCGCGTGGCCGACCTCAAGAACCTGCACCGGCTGCTGGTTGAAAATCGCGAAGCCCTGATCGATGCCGTCAACCAGGACTACGGCTGCCGGTCCCGTTTCGAAACCGTCTTCACCGAACTGCTGCTGAACCAGGACGCGATCCTGGATAGCATCAAACACCTGAAGGGCTGGATGAAACCGCAGAAACGGTCCGTGGATCAAACCCAGTACCCGCTGGGCAAGGCCAGGGTCATACCCCAGCCCCTGGGCGTCGTCGGCATCGTGGTTCCGTGGAACTTCCCTATTTCCATGGCCGTGGCGCCCCTGACCGGGGTGTTCGCGGCCGGCAACACCGCCATGATCAAAATGTCGGAGAACTCCAATGCCCTCGCGCGGCTGTTCCGGGAGCTGGCACCGCGCTACTTCCCGGCCGGCAAACTGGCTTTCTTCGAGGACGGCGACGGGCGCGGGCCGGCGTTTACCAGCCTGCCTTTCGATCACCTCTTTTTCACCGGCTCTCCCACGACGGGCAAAGCCGTCATGGCCAATTGCGCGCAGAACCTGACACCGGTCACCCTGGAACTCGGCGGCAAGTCGCCCGCGATCGTGGCGCCGGGTTACTCACTGACCAAGGCGGCCGAGCGTATCATGTGGGTGAAAATGCTCAATGCCGGCCAGATCTGCACCAACGTAGACTACCTTTTTCTCCCGGAGGACGCGGAAGAGGCGTTTGTCGCCGAGGCGCGCCGTATCTGTAACGAGCGCTACCCCGACATCAACAACGGGGACTACACGGCGGTGATCGACCAGCGCTCCTACGATCGCATTCGGGACACTCTGGAGGACGCGCGCGCCAAGGGCGCCCGCATCATCAACCTGTTCGAGGATCAACAACCCGATGCGACGCGCCGGATCTTCCCGCCGCACCTCATCCTCGGCGCCACGGATGAGATGACGGTCATGCAGCGGGAGGTCTTCGGCCCGTTGCTGCCGGTAAAAACCTACCGCAACCGCGAGGAGGTCATCGACTATATCGCCGGCCACCACCGGCCGCTGGCGCTCTATGTCTATACGGAAGACAAGACGCTTGCCGACTGGTACATCAACAATACGATGTCGGGTGGTGTCACCGTCAATGACGGCCTGATCCATGCCGGGCTGCACAGCCTGCCGTTCGGCGGCGTGGGCAACAGCGGCATGGGGCATTATCACGGCTACGAGGGCTTCACCACGTTTTCCAAAATGCGGCCGGTGTTCTACCAGGGCCCCATCCGGGCGATGAATATGCTGATGCCGCCCTACGCGGGCAAGCCGACCAAAGTGCTTGAATTCATGTTGAAAATGAAGAGCTGAGGCCGGGACACATTATTCAGCCCGGCAGTCAACGAGTGCGCATCTAACGCAAATAAGGTACAGGAGACCAGCATTATGGCAGAAGGAAAATCCGATCCGAAGCGGGTGTATCGCTCCAACGTCATGAAGTCCGGGCCGGTCAAGGCGGCGGGCCGCGCCATGCTCCGCGGTCTCGGGCTGGACGACGAGGATATCAGCCAGCCCTTCGTGGGCGTAGTGTCCAGCCACGGGGAGATGAGCGCCTGTAATATGCGCCTCTCGGAAGTATCCGAACAGGCTCGCATGGGTGTCTACCGGGGAGGTGGCACCCCGCGCGAGTTCAATACCATCTCGGTGTCCGACGCACTGGTGAACGGCCACACCGGGATGCACTTTTCCCTCATGTCGCGGGAGGTGATCGCCGACAGCATCGAGATCACTGTACGCGCCCACCAGTACGACGGCCTGCTGTGCATCGGCGCCTGTGATAAGAACTTTCCCGGTATGATGATGGCGCTCACCCGGCTCAACGTGCCCGGCGCCTTTCTCAACGGCGGCCCGGCGCTGCCCGGGCACTTCAAAGGCGAGCGTGCAGAGATCAAGACGGTGGGTGAGTATATCGGCAAGCTGATCGCCAGGCAGGTTGACGAGGAGGAACTGGAGGCCGTCTCCCGGGCGGCATGGCCAGCCTCCGGGTGCTGCGCGGGACAGTTCACCGCCAACACCATGGGCATGATTGGAGAGGTGCTGGGCTTTTCGCCCCTGGGATCGAGCACCATCCCTTCCGTGCATTCCCAGCGCCGTGCGATGGCGCGGCGCGCAGGCCGTCAGCTGATGCAGGTGGTCGAGGCCAACTACCCGCTGCCGCGGGACCTCGTGACCCGGAAAAGTCTGGAAAATGCCTGCGCCGCGGTGTCCGCGACCGGCGGGTCGACCAACTCGGTCCTGCATATTCCCGCGATTGCCAACGAGGCGGGGATCGAGTTCACCATCGACGACGTCGCGGCGGTGTTCGAGCGCACGCCGTTGATTACCCACCTGAGCCCCTCCGGGCCCTATCTGTACTCCGACCTTCACGAGGTTGGCGGTATACCGGTGGTCCTGAAACAGCTGCTTGAGGGCGGTTATCTGCACGGGGAGTGCCTCACGCTGACCGGACAGACGCTGGCCGAGGCGCTGGTCGCCGCCCCCGACCCCGACGGCAAGGTGGTGGTGCCGATCACCAGCCCGCGTACCCAGGGCGGCGGTCTCTGCGTGCTCAAGGGCAACCTGGCACCGGACGGAGCGGTCATCAAGAACGCCGGGCTCGACACCAGGCACTTCAGCGGGCCGGCCCGGGTATTCGAATCCGAGGAGCAATGCCTGCAGAGTGTGATAGCCAATCAGATCCAGGACGGAGAGGTGGTCGTGATCCGCAACGAGGGGCCTGTCGGCGGGCCGGGCATGCGCGAAATGGTGACCGTGACCGCCCTGCTGTACGGCATGGGCAAAGGAGAAAGCTGTGCGCTGGTGACCGACGGACGCTTCTCCGGCGCCTCCCACGGACTGTGCGTGGGCTATGTCACCCCAGAGGCGGCCCGTGGAGGCCTGCTGGCGGTGGTCGAGAACGGCGATACCATCACCATCGACCTGGATGAGAAATCCCTTACGCTGGAGGTCCCCGAAGAGACCCTGTCGGCGCGCCAGACTGCCCTGGAGCGCGGTGACCCCAGCGGCAAAGCCTATATCGCCGCCGCGGGGTACGCGCAGAAATACGTGGCCTCTGTCGGCCCGGCCAACCGCGGGGCGGTCACCCACTCTGGCAGCGTTCAGTGGCCCAACGAGGCGGAGAAGGACGGTTCCGGTTGACGGAACCGTCGGCCAAGGCCGCGCGATGCAATCGCTGACCACTCGATCCGCTGAGGTGGCCCGGTTGTGGGCGTCGAATGCTAACGATGGGAGACGGTACTATGGCCTCAGAATCCGTTGAATACACACCTTATCAACCTCTGGCGCTGCCGCCGGGCGTGACTGCGCCGCTGCCACGGATATTCGGGTCGGTCGCACGTTACATCCAGGGCCAGGGTGTTATCGGGTACGCGGGTCACTATCTCTCCCGGCTCGGTTTCACCCGCTGCGCCCTGCTCGCATCGACGCGCGGCCAGCAGGCCGAGGGAGGGCTGGTGGCACAGAGCCTCGCGGCAGCGGGTATCGCCACCGAAATCGCCACCTTCCATGGTGAGTGCTCCCGGCAGGAGATCCATCGGCACGTGGACGCCCTGCGTGCACTCGAGAGCCCGGTGGACGGAGTAGTGGCCCTCGGTGGTGGCAAGATAGTGGATGCGGGCAGGGCGATAGCGCATCGGCTGAAGGTGCCCGTGGCGGTTATACCCACCCTGGCTTCAAATGACGCGCCCTGCGCGGCGGTGTCCGTCATCTATACGCCGGAGGGGATCACGGAGGATGCGGAAATCTACGATGAGAACCCGGCACTGGTTCTGGTTGATTCCGCCGTCATCGCCCGCGCCGGTGAGCGCTATCTGGTCGCCGGTATGGGCGATGCCATGGCAACCTGGTATGAAGCCCGTGCCTGCGCCCGATCCCCCCACGGGGTGACCGCCTTTGGTGGCAGACCCACGCTGGCCGCAACCGCTCTTGCCGAATTATGTGCCAGGACGCTGTATGAAGACGGCGAGGCCGCCCTGCACGCGGTCAGACAATCCGAGGTCAGCGAGGCTCTGGAGCGGGTCATCGAGGCGAATACCCTGCTCAGTGGCCTCGGTTACGAGAGCGGGGGGTTGGCCGTCGCCCACGCGATTGCGCAGGGCTTTACGGTGATTCCGGAGGTGCACCATCACGCCCTTCACGGTGAGATGGTGGCGATGGGCGTTCTGACCCAGCTTGCGCTGGAGTCATCACAGGAGGAGGCGGAGAAGGCGGCGACATTCTTTGCCGCGGTTGGACTACCGGTGCAACTCCGGCAACTGGATCTTGCGGCGGAGAATACCGCGCAGCTGAATGAGATCGTCCAGGCGGCCATGGCGTTCCCGTTCATAGGGAACATGCCATTCACCGTTACCGCCGAGAGCCTGTTACGGGCATTGCTCGATGCGGACCGGATCGGTCGCAGCGTTTCCCGGTGACACCGCGCGGGAGCGGTCGATCAGGCGGCTGGCGTAATCAGTATCCCCCCTGGGGCCCGCCCTTCTTCAAGGCTTCGCCGCGCGCCGTCGCCAGTGCCTGAGACACGCCCTCCCGCAGGAAGCTGATATCGGTGCCCGCCGAGGCGAAAGTGAAGCCACGCTGCAGTGCCTGTGCCGCCAGTTCCGCGTTATAGCCGAATATTCCGGCGACCCGCCCGTGGGTCCGGCACGCGGCGAGAATGGTCGTGATCGCCTGATCGAAGCGCGGATCGGTGAAATCACCCGGCGCCAGGCCCAGGCCATAGCAGAGATCCATAGGGCCGACAAAGAGCCCGTCGACGCCCTCCACCGCGGCGATGGCGTCGACGTTGCGCAGACCCTCCTCGGTTTCGATCATGACCAGACAGGCGACCTGCGCATTGGCCGTCTCGAGGTAATTCAAGCCTTCCAGCATTGCCGGGCGCATGGGTCCGCATGATCTCTGGCCGAGCGGCGGGTAGTAACAGGCGGCCACGGCGCGCTGCGCCTCCTCGACGGTGCTGACCATGGGCACGATGACGCCCTCGGCCCCGACATCCAGAACCTTTCCGATCTGGTCAGGCTGGTTGCCGGCGACCCTCACCAGGGGAGTAACCGGTGTCCCACAGAGGGCCGGAAGCAGGCGGGTGAGGTCTCCGTAGTCCATCAGGCCGTGTTGCAGGTCGAAACAGATCCAGTCCGCGCCGGCGCGGCCCAGCATTTCCGCCAGATGGATATCCGGCAGGTTGGACCAGATTCCCACGGACTTCGTACCCGCGCGCCATTTCTGCAGTGCCGAATTGATCATAATGTTACGCTCCCCAGTCCGGTGGCCTGCCACCGGCAGTCCGTTTCAGGTGAATGACAGGGCAATGTCGCCAAAACCATTGTCGAAACTCGCGACCACCTCATCGCCGGCATTGACCGGCAGGGCACGAACGAAAGAGCCGGAGAGAATCACGTCGCCGGGCTCGAATGCCACACCAAATTCCGAAAGCTTGTTGGCCAGCCAGGCTACGGCTGTCAGGGGGTTGCCCAGCACCGCGGCAGCAGAACCCTGCTCACGGACCTCACCGTTGATGATCAGGCTGCCACCGACCGCCCGGATATCGACGTCCCGCAAGGAGCAAGGGTTGCCGCCGAGCACCACGCCGCCCACGGCAGCCAGATCGGCGATCGTATCCCGCACGTCCATACCGGGCGCGCGTGCCACACGAAAATCGACGATTTCGATAGCCGGCAGGACGAAATCGGTGGCCCGTATCACGTCCGCCACATTGACGCCCGGGCCCTGCAGACGATCCTTCATGACAAAGGCGATCTCTATCTCGACCAGCGGGTCGCGCCAGTCATCTCTGGCCAGCTCGCTGCCCTCGGGGATAAACATGTCATCCAGCATGGCGCTGTAATCCGGCTCCGAAGTGCCCGCCATCTCCTGCATGGGCTTGGAGGTCAGGCCGATCTTGTAGCCTTTGATCTTGCGTCCCGCCGCCTTGAAGGCGTCCACCACGAACTCCTGAATCCGGTAGGCATCCTCCACCTCAATATCCGGGTAGGAGGTATTCAACAGCGGGATCTGCTGGTTGTCCTGGAAACAGCGGTATATCTCCCGCGCGATCTCTTTACGTACGTCATCGGTCAGCATCGCGATACCTCGGTTTAGCTGTGTCTGGAAAGCGCTGGACCCGCCGCTCGGACGCGCAACGTCGTGCTGGTGGCATTCTCACCGATAGCCGTCCTTGGAGTCTGTAAAAATGCCGACAATCCACAGAGCCAGGCGCCAGGGCTGTCTGTACGCTGTTCCGGCTGCGCTGAAATGACGGTCCCATACCCTTCGCCGCCCCCGCCTGATTTTCGTGCTCCGAGCGGGAAAAACCGCTCTCGATCATATAGCGCCTGGATCAATAAGGCCTGCGTCCCGAAAAATTGCCCGCTGGGGAGTAGTTGCAGACCACCAGCAATCCCTCCGACCAGATACTCCCTCCCACCGCAATGTCAGTACAGAAGGCCTCGCCGCAGCCGAGCCGGGTGGTTTCCCGCCACACCAGCTGGGTGTAGTGACCGCAAACCTTGCCAGGTTCGCAGCTATTGGTGGCGTAGTCGTAGGCCTGCGCCTCGGCGGCCCAGAGACCGACGACATCCGCCGGGGTAACGGAGGCACTGCCTCTGATATACAGGTTCTCGCCAACACTGCCGGGATAGCCACTGCCCGCGTCAGTATTGTGTTCAAACCGGCACTCTTCGGCATGTGCCCGGGCGATGTCTGCCAGGCCGTCATCCCACACCAGGCTGTCCAGCTGTGGATCGGGCGCAGGGCTCGCGGTGGCCCGGACTGCGTTGTGTTCACACAGATAATCGTCCTGCCGGCTGGCCCCCGGCACTATAACGCCGCAGTCGACGTCGACGCTATCACCTCCAAGGTCATCTCCACCATTACCGGTATCACCGCCATCACCAGTGCCAGAGATATTGTCGTCGCCACTATTGCCCGAGCCGCCTCCACCGCCACCACAACCGACGAAGAGTGAGCACACTATGGACAACAGCAGCGCGAATGAGACATCGACGCTGCGCCCTGCTGCTGACTTCTTCATCAGATCACCGCCGTTATGCTCTGCGGGAATCCGTTGGCGACAGCAGCGCGTCCCGGAACTCCTCGTAGACCTCGTCAATGCACAGCTTCAGGTCGTGCAGATGGGGCAGGGCCCTGCGACCTGCCACCAGACCGAAATACAAAGTGCCGTCGTAACTGTAGACGGTGACGTTCAGGGCACTCATGGGCGCAATGCCGGAGACAGGATAGGTCGCCAGCATGCGTGCCCCGGCGAAATAGCGCGTTTCCCGCGGGCCGGGCACATTGGAGATAATCAGGTTGAAGGGCGGCGGCATAATGCCCTCCAGGTGCAGGCCCATGCCCACTGCAGCCAGGCCCGCCGAACCGAAGCTGTAGGCCTGGGTTGCCACGGTGGGAATGCCGGTATACATCTCCTTGCCGGTGCGCATGGACTCGCTGATCGTCGCCAGGCGCTGGCCGGGATCCTGGTCCCGCTCCCCCAGTTTCACCTGGATACTGGTCACCAGATTGCCCTCCTCTTCACTGCCGGGGGCGCGCAGGTTGACGGGTACCGCGGCGACGAGGGGGCGCGACGGCACCTGGCCCTGTTCCGACAGGTAGCGCAACAGCGCCGCATCACAGATGGCCAGTACCACGTCGTTCAGGGTGGCGTCGGCGGTCCGGCCGATAGCCTTGAGTTCCTCCAGCGGAAAACCCGTGAAGGCCAGATTGCGCGACGCCGTGGGCGGTGCCGACAGGGCGGTATTGGGACTGGACAGCGGCAGCGCGATGCGCCGGTCGCCCTCCAGCAGACGACGCCTGAGAAGCTTGCCGGAGAGTTGACCCAGCCCGAGCCCCATATCCCGCAGCGTGGCCAGCAGATTGATGGGGGCCTGCAGGGCCTCCAGGCCGCTGCGATGGGTATGGCTGGCTCGCATCCGGGGCCGCTGCCAGATCGGTCGCACATCCTCCGCCGAGCGGCTTCGACTGGTGGACTGGGACATCCACTTGGAGAACGTCGCGCCGTCACAGATCGCGTGGTGAATCTTGATGTAAAACGCGAAACGGCGGTTCTCCAGGCCCTCGATAAGGTAAAACTCCCACAGGGGACGGTCCCGGTCGAGCAGGTTTGCGTGCAGGCGAGCCAGCAGGCTGCGCAGCTGCTCGTCGTTACCAGGCTTGGGCAGTACGGTGTGGCGAATATGGTATTCCGGGTCGTACTCGTCGTCGATCACCAGTTCCGGCAGCCCGGCAAATCGGGAGTGCAGTTTCTCATTGAAGGGCGAACCGGGGGGACGCTGCCGCAACTCGTCCATGAGCGAGTGCAGCCAGGCGCTGCCCTTGCCCTTGGGCAGCTCGAAGATCTGCAGACCCGCCACGTGGGCGGGGAGCTCCTGGGATTCCACGACCAGGAAAAGCGCGTCGAGAAGCGTCAGTCTGTTCATTGTGTCTTGCCCTTCACCGATTTAGTGCTCTTTTTCCGGGGTCGCCCCCTGGCGGCGGATTGCTTGCGGACCCTTTTCCTGGATGCCGGTTTGGCCACATCCTGGCCGCTAACAGACCCTGCGGCAAGCCGTAACTCCTCGAAAGCCTCCTCCAGGCACTCCCGGTAGAACGCCGGATCCGGCATGATCTGGCGGTCGGACAGCGGCGCGATCACCAGTGTCCCATCGTAGCTGGTGACGGCGTGGCTGATGCCCATATTGTCGGAGATCACTGCCAGGCCGGTAAACATCACCAGTTTAGCACCGCAGAAGTAGAGCGGCTGCTGAGGTCCGGGGACGTTGGTGACGACCATATTATGGCGGGCACGGTAGGCTTTGCCCGGGCCCATGGAAGCAACCACCGCCTTGCCCGCCAGGACCAGGGTCGGGGCGGGCAGCTCCTCCTGCATCTCCACCAGGTCGCGGGCACTGACCGCGTTGATCCGCTTCAATTTCTGCATCTCCTCGTAGACAAGCGCCAGGCGTTTGAGTGGGTCCCGCTCCATGGTTTTGAGGCTGGCCCGGGCCAGATGCACCTTGTTACCGGCGGCTCCACTCTCTTTTTCAGAACGCACGCTGACCGGCACCATTGCGGTCAGGGAGCGGTCCGGCGTCTCTTGCTTGCTGTCGAGGTAGCGAAGCATGGCGCCCCCGCAGACAGTCAGTACCGCGTCATTGATGGTGGCGCCCGGCACGACTGCCTTGATCGCCTTGAAATCGTCGAGCTGGAAGCGCGCCGCGTCCCATACCCGATTCGGCGAGATGCTATGGTTGAAGCGGGTGATTGGAGCCGGCTCATCCTGTTCAGATTTCTCAACATCACGCGGCGATTTTTTTGACAGGAACGCCTGTTCCAGCTTCCTGGCCACGGTGGCCCCCGTGTGGAAGCTCCGTCGCGCATTGTTGAACCCGGCCCGGACAAGCAGTTCCACCGGACGGGGTTCCGGCTCGGGGCGCCAGCGCACCTGGCGTTTCTCCTGCTCCGGATAGGGCTCCGTATCGTGTATTCCCATGGTCAACTCGGCGGCGCTGACCCCGTCAATCGCCACGTGGTGGACCTTCGTCATGATGGCGAAGGCGCCCTTCGGCAGAAATTCCACGTTGTCCAGCCCTTCAATCACGTACATCTCCCACACGGGTCGGGACAAATCCAGCGGCCGCGAATGGAGGCGAGAGACCTGAATGCATAACTGGCGCCAGTCACCCGGCTTGGGCAGTGCTATGTGCCGCACGTGAAATTCCAGGTCAAAGTCCGGGTCGTTGATCCAGTAGGGGTAGTCCATGCTCAGCGGCACCTGGACCAGCCGCTGGCGGAACACGGGGGAGGCCCCCAACCGCTTCTCCACATTATCGAGAATGGTCTTGAAACGCAGCGGTCCGCCCTTCACGGTGGACTGATCGTAAATGTACAGCATCGAAATATGCTGGTGCCGGCTCTGCTTGTCCGTGTAGAGGAAAAAGGCATCTCCACCCGTGATTTGTCGCATCTTCAACCCTCCCGATTAGTTGGCAGGCCCGCCCGTGACAGGGAGCAATGATGCCCGCCGCAACGCATCTTATCTGTCAAACATCAGACAATGGCCCGGCGCACAAGAGGATGGCGCTGTTCAGCGCCCAAAAAACACGGCCTCCAGGCCCCTCATCCGTTTATTCCTGCCAATCAGTTTTTCCTGGAAATCGATATTACTACAGGCTGCCCAGGAACAAGCAAATCGATTGTTCGCGCGCAGCGTTTGCCTGGTTGCGACAACCCGCCCCGCTGCAGGGATTTCTATGGACCGGGTTGCGCCGTGGAGCGACCGCGGGAATGGCACAACCCGCGCGAGCGGATCCTGCCCCCTCGAGGCTGACAGCGCGCCGACGCTTCAGTCAGGCAGGTTCAGGGACTGCGAGAGCTGAATCAGCCGCCCCGAAGTCGCCCAGATGAGCGAGCCTGAAAGGCATTTGTCTTCGCGTTTTTGCCTGTTCGCCAGGAGCTGACTATACTGCCTACGCTTAGACTGTTTTTACTTCAGGCCTGATCGAGGAGACCCCAGATGAGAGTGTTTGCGACCGGTGTTCTGACGACGGTACTGTCCCTTCCGGCTATCGCCGCGGAGCGCCCCACGGATACCAGCCTTTACTGGGGAGACACCCATCTGCACACCTCGAACTCATTCGACGTCTATCTATTCGGCACCCCCGGCTCGACGCCGGATACCGCCTTCCACTTTGCGAAGGGTGAACCGGTCGTGAGTCCGACCACGGGCGTGCGGTGGCAACTCAAGGCACCACTCGACTTCCTCGTGGTCTCTGATCACGCCGAGATGATCGGCTCGATTCCCCGTCTCTTCAAGGGGGATCCCGTCATTGCCGACACCGTCACCGGTCGGGCTTTGCTGAAAATCAGTCCGGACCAGACCGTTGAGCAGCTCCAGCAGGTCTATGACCAGATCGTGCTGATCGGCAGCGGCCTCGAAGACGAGGCCGACATCGATCTCAGCGCGAAGCAGTTAATCCAGGACATTCATGCCGGCGAGAAGCGGCGGACCACCTGGGACGAGACGATCGAGGCGGCAGAGCGCCACAACGATCCCGGCAATTTCACCGCGCTGATCGGATGGGAGTGGTCGGCCCAGCCCAAAGGGGGCAATCTCCACCGGGTGGTATTCATGCCGGAGGGTGCCGATGTCGCCAGCCAGTTTCTCCCCTACAGCGCCCTCGAAAGCACGGATCCCGAGGACCTGTGGCGGTGGCTCGAGGAAACCAGCGAAAAAACCGGGGCGGATTTCGTCGCCATCCCGCACAACCCGAATATCAGTATCGGCCTGTTCTTCCCGACGGAGACGCTCAGTGGCGATCCCATCGATGCGGAGTACGCGAAGCGCCGCGCCCGCTGGGAGCCCGCGGTGGAGGTGACCCAGATCAAGGGCGACAGCGAGGCCCATCCGCTGCTCTCACCGACAGACGAGTTTGCCGAGTACGAGACATACCCGTTCGTGCTCACCCCGGATGGCCGTACGCCGGACCCGACCGAGGGCGACTATGTCCGCTCCGGCCTCAAGCGCGGTCTGGCGATCCAGGCGGAGGTGGGCACCAATCCCTACAAGGTGGGTATGATCGGCTCGACGGACTCGCATACCGGCATGTCGGCGGTCGAAGAGGACAACTTTGCCGGCAAGGGCCAGCACGACACCTATCCCGAGCAGGGGTCGCACCCGACAGGCCTCGGCTCTTCCAAAGGGTGGGACATGGGCGCGGCCGGTTACGCGGGCGTGTGGGCAACGGAAAACACTCGCGAGGCCATCGTCGCCGCCTTCAAGCGCAAGGAGGTTTACGCGACCACCGGCCCGCGCATCAGCGTCCGATTCTTCGGCGGCTACGGGTTTGAGAAGGCGGATGCCGGATCGGCCGATATCGCCGCCGCAGGTTATCGCAAAGGCGTGCCGATGGGAGGCGACCTGGCGGTTGGTGAAGGTGCCCCGAGCTTCCTGGTGGCGGCGATGAAGGATCCGGTAGAGGGCAATCTCGACCGGGTCCAGATCATCAAGGGCTGGCTCGACAAGGACGGCAAGACACACGAGAAGGTCTACGAGGTGACCTGGTCGGGCGACAGAAAACCGGGCACCGATGGCAAGCTGCCGCCGATCGGCAATACCGTCGATCTCAGAACCGGCAGGTACACCAACGACATCGGCGAGGAAGCACTGATGGGGGTGTGGCAGGACCCTGACTTCGACCCCGCGCAACCGGCCTTCTACTACGCTCGCGTGTTGCAGATTCCGACGCCCCGCCACTCGCTGCTGGACGCGATCGCGCTGGGAGTGGACGTCGAGGACACCGGCAGGCCCGCCACGATCCAGGAGCGGGCGTATACCAGCCCGATCTGGTATACGCCGGAATCCTGACGTGATAGCGTCAGGCGTCGGCGGGGGCAGGGAAGGACCTGTGCGCGTCTTCTCACACGGATAGGCAGTCCTCGGCGGGCACGATGATGACCCTCTGCGGCTCACTGAAGTAGTCCTGCAGCGCAGCGCCAACCAGAAATCCGACAGCCAGCGCCAGCACCATGAATAGAACGCAGTTGGTGCGCTGCATCCTGCCGGCCTTTTCATAGTGTCGCTGCAGCTCCCTGATTTTCGCTTCTGCCCGGTCCAGGGTTTCGTCCGCTTCGTCTGACATAAGGTCTCTCCTCTCCCGTGCGCGCCCCGCCTGTTCCGTCGCCCCGGCTTCAGAACGTGGATATTTTTTAACCAGCCACCTGCAAAGTCATCCCCAGCTCGTCCGCTGACGGCCTCCGCACGATGCGATCGGTATTCAACCCAGGAAAATCCGACTGGACGGGTAGCGTATCCGCGGTGGAATACGGGTCACCAGGAAGAAGCCCAGAGTCAACGGCCCGATCCGGCCGATGAACATGAGAAGCATGATCACGAACCGGCCCATGCCATCGAGTTCGCCCGTCGCACCGCGGGAGAGACCCACGGTACCGAAGGCCGACACCACTTCGAACAGCAGGTCAAGAAAATCCCCGTCATGGGAGATCATGATGACGAAGGCGCTGACCATGATCAGGAGTATGCTCAACACGGTCAGTGCCAATACCTTCATGACCTCTTCATGCCCGATGCTGCGATGAAAGGCGTGGAGGCTGGAACGCCGCTTGAAAAACGCCACGGTAGCCATGAGCAGCACCAGGAACGTGGTGACCTTGATACCGCCGGCGGTCGAGGTACTACCCCCGCCGATCAGCATCAGCGCAATGAACATCAGAGCGGTACTATCGTGAATCGCACTCACATCGATCGTATTGAATCCGGCCGTCCGCGTGGTGACACCCTGAAACCAGCTCACCATCAGCCTGTCGGCCACGCCGTGAACCTGGCCCAGCGTCTGCGGATTAGTCCACTCGAGCACGGCGAATGTGGCGACCGAAAAGACAATCAGTCCTCCCGTCCCGGCCAGCATCAGTTTGCTGTGCAGGGAAAAATGGCGCCAGCTCCGCTCATTGTAGAGGTCGGAGAGCACGCTGAAGCCGATACCGCCGACAATGAACAGGGCCGGCACCACGACATTGACCAGCGGGCTGTCCGCCCACCGGGTGAGGCTGTCGGGGAACAGCGCGAATCCCGCATTGTTGAACGCCGAGACCGTGTGGAACAGCGCATACCAGATTCCGCGCCAGAAGCCGAATTCCGGTACAAATACCGTGCACAGCAGCAGTGCACCGATCAGCTCACACAGGAGCACGACCCGCAGGACGACGACGACCAGGTGCAGGAGATTGTCGAGGGAAGTCTGGTTGAGATCCTCGCGCAGGAATACCTTGTGACTGATACCCACCCGCACGCCCAGCATCGACAGGACGAGGGCGGCGAAGGTCATCAGTCCCAGGCCGCCCAGCTGGATCAGAATCATGATCACCACCTGGCCGAACAGGGTGAACTGCGAGCCGATATCCACGACCGAGAGCCCGGTCACCGTCACGGCCGAGGTAGCCGTGAATACGGCATCCGCCCAGGAGACCGGTCCGCTGCTGGCAAACGGCAGCTTCAGCACTGAGGCGCCGGTGACGATGAGCAGGGCGTAAAGCAGCGCCAACACCGCCGGTGGCGGGATATCGATCACCCGGCGGGTGAACAGGGAGAGGAAGCGGGACAGCATCAGGTCAGGCTGTCACCGAAGCTGCGCAACTCCTCCCGACGCCCCAGGAGGAGTAGCTTGTCTTCCTCCTCGAGCCGGGCGTCCACCGAGCAGTCGACAAAATCGATTCCACGCATGAGGCCCAGGCAGCGGATGCCGAAGCGGTCCCAGAGCTTCAGCTCAGCCACGGATCGGCCGCTCAAGCGCTCGGGAACCATGAAGTCGACGATATGGTAGGTGTTGCCCAGACTGAGGTAATTGCGAACGAGGGGATTGTGCAGCATCTGGGCCACATGCTGCCCCATCTCCTGCTCCGGGTGGATCACCCGATCGACGCCAAGCTTGCTCAGGATCCGGTGATGGGTGCGGTTGATGGCCTTGGCCCAGACACAGGGTACACCCAGCAGCTTGACGTTCATCGTACACAGGATATTGGCTTCGAGATCCTCACCGATCGCGACCACCGCCACATCGTAGTCACCGACGCCCGCCTGGCGTAGCGCCTCCTCGTCGCGCCCGTCGGCAATCACCGCCTCCGCCAGGGTGTCGGCGAGCCGGCTGACGTTCCGTTCCTCTATTCCTATACCGAGCACGTGGTTCCCGTAGCGGGCGAGTTCGGTGGCGACCGTACTGCCGAAGGTGCCGAGGCCGATGATGACGAAACTTCTCTGCTTTGATCTCATACCCATGCCTGACCCAGCCTCCTTTGCCACCCGGGCGTCGCCCCACCGATGCACGGCGAGGGATAATGATCCGTCCTGAGTCCATTGTAGCCGCAGACGATGGGAGTGCGCCCGCCCACGCTTGCGCAGCGGCCGCTTCCGGGCGACCGCACAGGCTGCACCGACAACGCTGTTGCGCCGGGTCGCCGGACCGTGGATCATGGCGCGTACTGCCAAATCCGTAAAAAAGGTCCCCCGGGGCCGCAGCAGCGGGAGCCAGATGAAGATCAGGGCCAGGAGAAAAAAACCGTCACCGCGTCATTCAGCCGGACCCGCCGACCTCGCCGCTTTGGCGGCGCTCACCGGGTCGATCGCCCTCGCCGCTCCCGCCCGCGCCGGCGAACTCGAGGAGGTCCAGGTCACCGGCCGACAGATAAACCTGGTGGGCCAGGCGCAGAGCGCCTCTCAGGGGCTGGTCGGCCGGCAGGAGATCGAGCTTCGCCCCCTCCTGCGCACCGGCGAGGTGCTCGAGCTGGTCCCCGGCATGGTGGTCACGCAGCACTCCGGTACCGGCAAGGCCAACCAGTACTTCCTGCGGGGCTTCAACCTGGATCACGGGACCGACTTCGCCACCTGGGTGGACGGCATGCCCGTCAACATGCGCACCCACGGCCACGGCCAGGGTTATACGGACCTCAATTTCCTCATTCCGGAAACCATCGGCGAGCTGGAATACAAGAAAGGCCCCTACTACGCGGACGTGGGAGACTTCAGCAGCGCCGGCGCCGCCGAATTGCGCACGCTGAAAGAAATGGCGGGCCATCGGCTCGAAGGCACGGTGGGGGAGGACGCTTTCCAGCGGCTTCTTGCCGTGGGGGGAGTCGCAACGGGCCCCGGCCAACTCCTTTACGGGCTGGACATCAATCGCTACGACGGGCCGTGGGCGGATATCAAGGAGGATATCGAAAAGCTCAGCGCCCTGCTGAAATACACCTCGCCGCTGGCGTCAGGTGAGCTGTCGGTCAGCCTCATGGGCTACGACAACAGCTGGAACAGTGCGGACCAGATCCCCCGGCGGGCCGTCGTCGCCGGGCTCGTCGATGAACTCGGGTCGCTGGACACCACGGTGGGCGGCGAGTCGAGCCGCTACAGCATCAGCGCCACCTGGCGTGGGGACGCCCTGCGCCTCTCCGCCTATGCGATCGACTACGAGCTGGACCTCTTCTCCAATTTCACCTACCTGCTCGACGACCCCGTCGAGGGCGATCAGTTCGAGCAGGTCGACGACCGCTCGATCGTCGGGGGGCAGGCGGACTGGCGCTTCGGCGACAGCCCCGGCGGGAGCGGTATGCGGCATCGCCTCGGCGCCGACTGGCGCTACGACATGATCGACGAGGTTGCGCTCTATCGCACCCGGGCTCAACAGCGGTTGGGGCCGGTGCGCTGCGACGAAGTGGATGAGTGGAGCGTCGGCCTGTTCTATGAAAACGAACTGGCCTGGAGCGACCGCCTGCGCTCCCTCATAGGCCTGCGCTACGACTACTACGACTTCGACGTGAGGAGCCGCGTCGGCGACAACGTCAACGGGGTCGACCTGCGCCCCAACGGGGGCAGCGCCGACGACGACACCCTCTCCCTCAAGGGCAGCCTGATTTACACGATCAGCGAGCAGTGGGAGATCTATGCCTCAGCCGGCCAGGGGTTCCACTCCAATGATGCCCGGGGCACCACGATCTCGGTCGACCCCGCCGACGGCGCGGTGGTCGGGTCCGTCGACCCGCTGGTAGAGTCGCTGGGCGGTGAAGTGGGTGCACGCGCCTTCTGGCGTGAGCGGCTCAATACCTCCGTCGCCCTGTGGTACCTGGAACTGGACAGCGAACTGCTGTTCGTGGGCGATGCCGGCAATACCGAACCGAACCGCGCCAGCGAGCGTCGGGGGGTGGAATTGACCGCCTACTACCAGCTGGCCGATCACTGGACCCTGGACATGGAATATGCCTGGACGGACGCGCAGTTCAGCGAGAGCGCCCCGGAGGGCGATGACATCCCCGGTGCCCTCGAGCACGTGGTCCAGGCGGGCGTCAGCCTCGACCAGGAGGCCGGCTGGTTCGGCAGTCTGCGCCTGCGCTACTTCGGCGAGCGGCCACTGGTCGAGGACGGCAGCGTAAAATCGGACAGTACCACGGTGCTCAACCTGCGCGCCGGCTATCGCTGGGAGCGGCTGACCCTGCAGCTGGACGCGCTCAACCTGCTCGACAGCGACGATCACGACATCGATTACTATTACGCGTCCCGCCTCCCCGGCGAGCCCGCGGGCGGCGTCGAGGACCTCCACTACCACGTAATGGAACCGAGAACCCTGCGTTTTTCACTCTCTCTCGAGATGTAACCCGCTGCTCCCGGGCTGGGCGAAGGGCCGGCTCCCCGAGGCAGCGGCGAGGGGTAAATCAGCTGGCGTCAGAGCGCCTCCCGCAGGGCGTCCAGCAGCGCGTTGGGCGCCTCCACCATCAGGGTGTGCCCGGCCCCGTCCAGGATTCTGACATCCGGCGACGGCAGGGCCGCCACCAGGTCGCGAGTGCTCTTCACCGGGGTGAGACGGTCATCCCGGCCCAGTACCAGCAGCGCGGGGCAGCGGACCGCCGCGGCCCGCTCCAGGCCCGCCGCGTAGCGGTTGCAGGCACTCATATCCGCGTGCAGCACCCCCGGCCGGCACCGTTCGAACAATCGCAGGGTGCCGCCCAGCATCCACAGCCCCGGGTTGCTGTTGCCCCCGAACTGATGGCGTTTGCTGTAGCCCCACTGGGTCAGCATGTCGAAGGCGGCGTGATCATCGGCGGCAGCCGCCTCCAGAATGGCCTCGGAGACCGGCATGGGCGCGGTGGAGCCCACCAGGGCGATGGCGCGCACCCGGTCCGGGTAGCGCGCCGCGAAATCCAGCGCCACCAGGCCGCCCATGCTGTGCCCGACGACTGCAGTCCGCGCTACCGGAAGTTCATCGAGCAGCGCCGCGACCCAGTCGGCCATCTCCCCGATCGAGCGCGCGGGGTCGCCGCCGGAGCGGCCGTGCCCGGGAAGGTCGGCGGCGATGACATTGCGGCCGTGGCGGGCGAAGTGCCGGGCCAACAGGGTCCAGACCGTGTGGTCCATACCGGCCCCGTGAATGAACAGGACGCTGTCCCGGGCAGGGTCCATGTCGCGGTAATGGGTGTAGCAGTAGGCGGCCTGCCCCCCGACCTCGAGCTTCATCGTCCGCCCTCCCCCGCCGCCACTTTCCCGGCGGCGCGCAGGCCCTGTTGCAGGTCGGCGATCAGGTCGTCCACCTGCTCCAGGCCGATGGAGAGCCGGATCGTGCCGGGGCCGATGCCCGCCGCCGCGAGTGCGTCGGCATCCATGCGGTGGTGGGTGGTGCTCGCCGGGTGGATCACCAGGGATTTGGCGTCGCCGACGTTGGCCAGGTGGGAGAACAGGCTCAGGGCGTCGACAAAGGCGACCCCCGCCTCGCGGCCGCCCTCCAGGTCAAAACTGAATACGGCACCGCATCCGCGGGGCAGCAGGCGCTGCGCCAGTTCCCGGTCGGGATGCCCCTCCAGCTCGGGGTAGGCGACCGAGGACACCACCTCCTGTTCCTGCAGAAACGCCACCACCCGCCGGGTATTGTCCACGTGGCGCTGCATCCGCAGGCCCAGGGTCTCCACCCCCTGCAGTATGTGGAACGCGCTGGTGGGGCTCATGCAGGCGCCGAAATCACGCAGCCCCTCCTTGCGGGCCCGGCTGATGAAGGCCGCCGGGCCGAACTCCTCGGTGAAGACCAGGTTATGGAAACCTTGGTAGGGCTCGGTGAGGGTGGGGAATCTGCCGGAGGCCTCCCAGTCGAACCCGCCGCCATCCACCAGCAGCCCGCCGATGACGATGCCGTGGCCGCTGAGGAACTTGGTGGCGGAATGGAGCACCAGGTCCGCACCGAGTTCCAGGGGCTTCATCAGGTAGGGCGTGGTGAAGGTCGAATCGACCATCAGCGGCAGGCCCGCCCCGTGGGCGAGGGCGGCCACCGCGGGGACGTCCAGCACGTCGAGCCCCGGGTTGCCCAGGGTCTCGGCGAACACCAGGCGGGTGTTGTCGCGGATCGCCGCGGCAAACGCCTGCGGGTCGCGGCCGTCGACGAAGGTGGTCTCGATGCCGAAGCGGGGCAGCGTGTAGGCCAGCAGGTTGTGGGTGCCGCCGTAGAGGGCGCTGGCGGCCACGATATGGGTACCGGCACCCATCAATGTGACGATCGCCAGGTGCAGGGCCGCCTGGCCACTGGCCGTGGCAATGGCGCCCACCCCGCCCTCCAGGGCCGCGATGCGCTCCTCCAGCACGGCGTTGGTCGGGTTGCTCAGGCGCGAGTAGACGTGACCCGGGCGCTCGAGGTTGAACAGCGCCGCGGCGTAGTCCGAATCGGGGAAAGTGAAGGAGGCCGTCTGGTAGATGGGGGTCGCCCGGGCGCCGGTCGCCGGATCCGGCTGGGCGCCCGCGTGCAGCGCGAGCGTGTCCAGCCCAGGGTATTTTGGTCCTGCCATGTCCTGCTCCTGTCGGTCTGGTCGGGTCTGATCTCCTGTCAGGTCAACTGGCAGGGCCTGCATCCTGCAGCAGGCAGGTGCCGCAGGGTGGAGGCTGCACCGGGGACATCAGCCGGTCAATCCTGCACTGACACCCATTCGTCGGAGCCGTCCAGCATAAAGCCGATCCACTCCATCAGCGGCACGCCGCCGGCGGTGAGGTCGGGCCGGAGTTGCAGGAAGGTATGATCCTCCCCGGCGGGAATCCAGCTCTTGGCGCGGTCCGGGTGTGCCTCCTCGCGCTGGGCCATCTCCTCGTAGAGCACCTCCTCGAAAGCGTCCTTGCCGATGCCCAGGAAGAAGTCGGCCATTATCGAGTCCCGGTTGAAGCTGAGCATGCCGCGGCGGATCGTCGGGTCCTGGTCCATCTGCCAGATGTGGTAATCCGTCAGGTGGCCGTCTTCGGCCAGGCAGTTATCGCAGCTCGCGGGAAAGAAGGCGCCGGTATTCCAGTCCTCATTCAGCATTTCCTGGAATTCCGGCTGGTCCGGGCGCGCGATGCCTACGCCGGAGTCGTTGATCACCTCGATCCTGACGTCGGGATAGACGTAGCGGACCAGGGGCAGCGCGAACGTCGTACCGAACCCACCTCCGCTGGAGCCGGTAAGCAGGATTCTGCGCGGCGCCGGGAAGGTATCGACCGCGACATCGAGGGCCGCGGAGAGATTGTGCAGCCCCCGCTGGAAGCGGTCGTCAGCCCCATCGCCGTCCGTGTCGGTGTCCCGATCGCTGACGTGCAGGCCGCCATCACAATAGGGCAGGTAGACGAGGTTCCAGTCCCTGACCGGGTTGTCCTCCCTGTCGGGGTCTAAAAGCCCCAAAGCGGCAATGGTGGGATCGGCCGAGGTCGTCGCGGCGCACAGCTCGGACCAGCAGCCGCCACCGTACTGAAGGTAGATCACCAGGTCCTCGGAGCCCGCGTCCCGGGTGGCCATCCGGTACTCGCTACCGTCGAGGCAGAGCGGACCGTCGCCGGCGCCGAAAGTGTGGTTGACGATATTGCCCTCGGTCTCGGAGAGCATGGGGGTGTACTCCCCGAGATAGCGGATGATTCCCTGGTCGTAGAGTTCAGCGAAGGGCTGCGCCTCCTCTATGGGCGGCTCTATCGGAGGCTCGGTCGTCCCCCCATTGCTGTCGCTGTCGTCAGAGCAGGCGGCCAGCAGCAGGGCCCCCAAAAGAACCAGGGGGGTCGTGAACAACCTCCTGGCGCGAAGCGGTGAATCCTCTGTATCCAGGTTATTACGGGTCTTCATCTTGTTGGTATTTCTCAAGTGGTTATCGGGGTGGCAATGCCCGGATCGCTCCGGGCCGCCCGCATAGAGCCTGTGTTCAGCGGAGGGCTCAACTGTTTTAACGGGCGTCAAGGGGGAGCGAGTCGATGCACTCCTCCTCGCCGCGACCGGCAACGCGTTGGCTGCCCCGCGCGTTATCCCAGGCAGATGGTATCGATGCATCACGCATCCGGCTGTTCCGCCGGAGCCGCGCGGGCAAACGCCGTCAGTGTATTACAGGTAGCGGTGACCCGCCGGATATTGGGGTACGGCGCCATCGGCACTTCGAACCGGTTCGCGTTGAATACCTGCGGCACCAGGCAGACATCCGCCAGGGTGGGCCGGTCGCCACAGCAGAAGGCGCCCGGGCTGGCCGCGAGGGTCTGCTCGATGGCCTCGAAACCGCGCTGGACCCAGGTGCAATACCAGTGGTGCACCTGCGCCTGGTTCACCTGCAGTTCGTCGCGCAGGTGCTTCAGCACCGAAAGATTGTTGAGCGGATGAATGTCACAGGTCACGGTATTGACCAGGGCCCGCACCCGCGCCCGCGGGAGGGGATCGACCGGCAGCAGCGCCGGTTCCGGACCGGTCTCCTCGAGCCACTCCAAAATCGCCACCGACTGGGTCAGCAGGTCCCCGGCATCGCTCTCCAGCGCCGGCACAAGGCCGAGTGGGTTGCGGGCCAGGTAGGCGGTACCTTTCTGTTCGCTCTCCAGCAGGTTGACCGGCACATAGTCATAGTCCAGCCCCTTCAGGTTGAGGGCGATGCGCACCCGGTAGGCGGCGGAGGAGCGGTGGTAGGAGTAGAGTTTCAGCACGTCCGTATTATGCAACAATGCGGGCCTTGCGTGCCACAGACTGCTAACTCCCGATTGCGCCACGGCGCAGCTGGTCGCGCTCCATCGATTCGAACAGCGCCTGGAAGTTGCCCTCGCCGAAGCCCTCGTCTTGCTTGCGCTGGATGAACTCGAAGAAGATCGGGCCGATCAGCGTCTCGGAGAATATCTGCAGGAGCAGCCGCGGCTCTTCGCCCTCCGTGGTGCCGTCGAGCAGGATGCCCCGGGAACGGAGTTCGTCCACCGGTTCGCCATGCCCGGGCAGCCGCTCCGCCAGCATCTCGTAATAGGTCTCCGGGGGCGCGGTCATGAAGGGCAGCCCGCGCGCGTTGAGCCGGTCCCAGCAGCCGATGAGGTCGTCGCAGGCGAAGGCGATGTGCTGGATCCCCTCGCCGTTATAGGCCATCAGGTACTCCTCGATCTGCCCTTCCCCGCCCGCTTCTTCATTGAGGGGAATCCGGATCTTGCCGTCGGGAGCGGTCATCGCGCGGGAGCGGAGCCCCGTGTATTCTCCCTTGATATCGAAGTAGCGTATCTCGCGGAAATTGAACAGCTTCTCGTAGTACTTCGCCCAGTAGTCCATGCGCCCGCGGTAGACGTTATGGGTAAGGTGGTCGATCAGCCGGAAACCACAGCCCTGGGGATGGCGGTCGACCCCCTCGAGGTAGTGGAAGTCGATGTCGTAGATCGACGAGCCCTCCTCGTAGCGGTCGACCAGGTAGAGGATGGCGCCGCCGATGCCGCGGATGGCCGGCAGCTTGAGCTCCATCGGCCCCACCGGGATGTCGATCGGCTGGGCCCCGAGGTCCAGGGCGCGCTGGTAGGCGCCGGCGGCATCCCTGACCCGGAAGGCCATGCCGCAGGCGGAGGGGCCGTGCTCCTCCGCGTAGTACGCCGCGGGAGAGCGCGGCTCGTAGTTGATGATGAAGTTGATTTCGCCCTGGCGCCACAGGTCCACGTCCTTGGAGCGGTGACTGGCGATGTGGGTGAAGCCGAGCATCTCGAAGACCGGCTCGATGAGGCCCCGCTCGGACGCCGCGTATTCCACGAACTCGAAACCGTCCAGCCCCATGGGATTTTCAAAGAGATCTGCCATCGTAATGCTCCTCCTGTCGGGCGGAACCACGCCCCGCCTGCAATGCCTTTCTTCCCGAAAGCATAGCGCCGATCAGGAGATGAATTGCTTCTAAAATTATTGAATAATGGCCGTTAACAGAAAGAAACCATCTGAAAATTACCCCTGGATGAGGTTTTCTTGCCATGCAATTCGACAAGGCGGAGCGGACCATCCTGCAGATCCTGCAGCAAGAGGGCAGGATTTCCAACGTGGAGCTTGCGGAACGGATCGGGCTGTCGGAATCTCCCTGCTTCCGGCGCGTCCGGCGGCTGGAAGAGGCCGGCGTGATCCGGGGCTACGGTGCCCGCCTGGACCGGCGCAAACTGGGCCTGCAGGTCACGGCGTTCGTGCAGGTATCGCTGGACAAGGAGGACGAGGCCAGGCAGCGGCAGTTCCTGGCGCGGGTGGAGGCCGAGGAACATATCGTGGAGTGCCACGCCATGAGCGGGTCACACGACTATCTGCTGAAGGTGCTCGCCCGCAGCATGGATCACTTCGCCGAGCTCTCCATGCAGCGCATCCTGAAATTCCCGGGCGTGAAAAGCATCGAGTCCAACTTCAGCCTGGTGGAGATCAAGGAGAGTTCCGGGCTGCCGGTCAGGCAGCTGTGATCCGGCAGCCGCCACGGCGCCGGCGATTAAGCGGCTGCCCTCCCCCGCTACCGGAACCAGATATCGTCCCGGTACTCGGCGATGGTGCGGTCCGATGAAAAGCGGCCGCTGCAGGCCGTGTTGAGGATGCTCATCCGCGACCAGGCGGCGCTGTTGGCGAAGGTGGCGTCGACGCGCCGCTGCGCCTCCACGTAACTGCGGAAATCAGCCGCGGTCATCCAGGGGTCGCCGCTGCTGCGGATGGCGGACAGGACAGGTTCGAAAATCCCGCCCTCGAGCATACTGAAATGCCCGCACTCCAGCAGGCTCATCACCCGCGCCAGCTCCTCATCGCCGCTGATGATGGCGGCGGGGTCGTAGTGCTGGCGCGCGGTCTCGACCTCCTCGGCGTTCAGGCCGAACAGGAAGAAGTTGTCGGCCCCCACGGCTTCGCGGATCTCGATGTTGGCGCCGTCCAGGGTACCGATGGTCACCGCGCCATTCATCATGAACTTCATGTTGCCGGTGCCGGAGGCCTCCTTGCCGGCGGTCGAAATCTGCTCCGAGAGGTCGGTGCCGGGGCAGATGGTTTCCATCACCGTGACCCGGTAGTCGGGAATGAAGGCCACCCGCAGCCAGTCATTCACCCGGCGATCGCGGTTCACCACATTGGCCACGTTGTTGATCAGTTTGACGATGAGCTTGGCCATCACGTACCCCGGCGCCGCCTTGCCGCCGATCAATACACAGCGCGGGTGAAGGCCCTCGGTATCGCCGCGCACCACCCGGTCGTAGACGTGAATGATGTGCAGGACATTGAGCAGCTGACGCTTGTACTCGTGAATCCGCTTCACCTGCACGTCGAAAATCATGCCGGTGTCGAAACCGATGCTGCAGGTGCGGTGCACCAGATCGGCGAGGCGCGCCTTGTTATCCTGTTTCACCGCCATGAACCGCTCCGCGAAGTCGCTATCCTCCGCGTACTCCTTCAGGCGCTCGAGCTGGTCCAGGTCGCGCACCCACCCCTCGCCGATCGTATCGTCCAGCAGGGTTTTCAGCCCCGGGTTGCAGTGGGCCAGCCAGCGTCTCGGTGTGACACCGTTGGTCTTGTTGTTGAACTTTTCCGGGGAGAACTCGTAGAAGTCACGGAACAGCCCTCGCTCCAGCAGGCGGGTGTGAAGGGCCGCGACGCCATTGACCGAGTAACTGCCGACGATCCCCAGGTAGGCCATGCGCACGTGCGGCTGCGGGCCCTCCTGGATGATCGACATGCGCTGCTGCCGCGCGATGTCGCCGGGCCAGCGGCCGGAAACCTCGCCAAGGAAGCGGGCATTGATCTCGTAGATGATCTCCAGCAGCCTGGGCAGCAGCTCACCGAACAGGCTGACCGACCACATCTCCAGCGCCTCGGGGAGCAGCGTGTGGTTGGTATAGGCCATGGTTCCGGTGGTGATCGCCCAGGCCTCGTCCCACTCCATAAGGTATTCATCCAGCAGCAGCCGCATCAGCTCCGCCACCGCGACTGTCGGGTGGGTGTCATTGAGCTGGAAACCGTTCTTGTCCGCAAATTCGCCGAAATCACGGCCGTTGAAGCGCACCCAGCGCTGCAGCACATCCTGCAGGCTGGCTGAAGCCATGAAGTACTGCTGACGCAGGCGCAGCTCCTTGCCCTGCTCGCTGGCGTCGTTGGGATAGAGCACCATGGTGATCTGTTCCGCCTGGTTCTTGGCCGCCACGGCGTCCACATAGCTGCCGGCATTGAACTCTTCCAGGTCGAACTCGTCGGTGGCCTCCGCCTTCCACAGCCGAAGGGTATTCACCGTCTCGTTGCGGTAGCCGGGCACCGGGATGTCGTAGGGCACCGCCAGCACGTCATGCGTATCGAGCCAGCGCACCCGCAGTTTGCCCTGGGCATCGCGGTAATACTCCGTCCGCCCCCCGAACTTCACGGTGCGCGTATTCTCAGGGCTCTCGATCTCCCAGGGGTTGCCCTTGCGCAGCCAGGCGTCAGGCCATTCCACCTGATAGCCGTCTTCGATCTTCTGGTGGAACATGCCGTACTGGTAGCGGATACCGTAGCCGGTCACCGGAATCTCCAGGGTGGCGCAGCTGTCGAGGAAACAGGCTGCCAGGCGGCCGAGGCCGCCATTGCCGAGACCCGCATCCATCTCCTCCCGCTCCACCTCCTCCAGCTCACAGGCGAACTGTTGCAGCGCCTCCCGCGCAGCCTCCTCCAGGTCGAGGTTCAGCAGGGCGTTGTTGAGGGTGCGCCCCATCAGGAACTCCAGGGAGAGATAGTTGATCCGTTTGGGGCGTACCTCCCGGTACCGCTGACGGGTATTCCGCCACTTATCCACCAGCCGGTCGCGCAGGGTCAGCACCATGGCGTTGTACAGGTAATAATGGGAGTAATCGGTCTCGTCCCGACCCAGCGTGACCGCATAATGGCGCCGCAGGTCTTCGGCCAGCCCCGGGGTCTCTTCCTGTGGTGTCGATTCCTGATCCATGAACTCACCCTCTGCTCGTTGTCGGCGCGGCAGTGGAAAGCTGGAGCCCGCCGCCCGCTATGAGAATCTTCATTGAACGCGCCGGAAGCTGCAACCGGCAATCGGCACCCACCGCCTCATGCGTCACCGCATGCTCCCGGGCCGTATCGATGATCAGGTGCCAGTCATCCGTGCGACAGTGGGGAACGGTGAAGCCCTGCGCCTCCTGCGAGGCATTGAAGATGACCAGCAGCTGCCGCTGCAGCGGCACTTCCGTGGCGATGCTCTCGGTGAGCAGGTACCCTACCACGTGATTGCGGTGCTCATGCCAGTGCTCGTCACGCATCAGTCTGCCCTCACTGTTGAGCCACTGGATGCTGTCGTCCAGGGGGTCGTCGGGCAGGTGCCGGTAGGCGTCCGCCTGCAGCACCGGAAACTCCCCCCGCAGCGCCAGCAACCTGCCGACAAACTTCGCCAGGTCGCCGCCATGCCCATCCAGCCCGGTCCAATCGACCCAGTTGATCTCGTTGTCCTGGCAGTAGGCGTTGTTGTTGCCCTGCTGGGAACGCCCCAATTCGTCTCCCGCGAGTAACATCGGCACGCCCTGGGAGACCGCCAGGGTGGCCAGAAAATTGCGCTGCTGGCGCCAGCGCAGGGCGTCGATCCCGGGATCGTCGGAAGGTCCCTCCACGCCGTAGTTGGCGCTGAGATTTTCCCGGTGACCGTCGTTGTTGTCCTCGAGATTGGCCTCATTGTGGCGGTGCTCGTAACTGACCAGGTCGCGCAGGGTAAAACCGTCGTGGCTGGTGATGAAATTGATACTGGCGTAGGGGCGCCTGCCCGCGTGCTCGAAGATGTCTCCCGACCCGTGCAGGCGCCGGGCGAGATCCGGCAGCTGCCCGGCGTCCCCTCGCCAGAAACGCCGCAGCGTGTCGCGGTAGCGGTCGTTCCACTCGCTCCAGCCCGGCGGAAAATGGCCCAGCTGATAGCCGCCGGGGCCCACATCCCAGGGTTCTGCGATCAGCTTGCAGGAGGCGAGCAGCGGGTCCTGGGAGACGACCTGGAAGAAGGTCGCCGCACTGCTGAAACCGCGCTCGTCGCGCCCCAGAACAGCCCCGAGATCAAAGCGGAAGCCGTCCACACCCATGGCGCCGACCCAGTACCGCAGGCTGTCCGTGATCAGCTGCATTACCCGGGGATGATTCACGTTGACCGTGTTGCCGCAACCGGTGTCATTGACGTAGAACCGCCTGTCCGCCGGCAGCAACTGGTAATAGGCGGCGTTGTCGATCCCCCTGAAACTGAGGGTGGGGCCCAAGTGGTTACCCTCACAGGTGTGGTTGTACACCACGTCGAGAATGACCTCGAGACCGGCGTCGTGGAAACGGTCGACCATCTGGCGGAACTGCCCGGTTTCCTGCCCCCCCAGATAGGCGGGATGAGGCGCAAAAAACGCAAGGGAATTGTAGCCCCAGTAATTGCTCAGCCCCCGCTCGTGCAGGGGGTACTCGTCGATGAAAGCGTGCACCGGCAGCAGTTCGATGCTGGTGATGCCGAGCGCCTTGAGATACTCGATGATGGCCGGCTGGCTCATGCCGGCGAATGTGCCCCGCAGGGATTCCGGCACGTCGGGATGCAGCATGGTGAAGCCCCGCACGTGGGCCTCATAGATCACGGTCCGGTGCCAGGGCACCCGGTGACTGATGGCGTTGTTGCACCACTCCTGGGGCATGGGGATCACCGCCTTGGGCAGATAGGCGGCGTTGTCCCTGGTGTCCAGTGACAGGTCTTGTTGGGCATGCCCATGCTCGTAACCGAAGTGAGAAACGTGCCACTGGAACCGGCCCTGGAGCCCGCGGGCATAGGGGTCAAGCAACAGCTTGTGCGGATTGAAGCGGTGCCCGGCGTGGGGCTCGAAAGGACCGTGCACACGGTAGCCGTAATTCATGCCGGGGCCCAGCCCCGGCACGTACCCGTGCCAGATATCGTGGGTCTTCTCGGGCAGATTGAGCCGCGCCAGTTCGCGGCCGCCCGACTCATCGAAAACGCAGAGCTCCACCGCCTCGGCATGGTCCGAGAACAGGGCGAAATTGGTCCCCTCACCGTCCCAGCTCGCGCCCAGGGGCCTGGGGTGTCCACCTGTAATTTTCATTGGTGGGGGTTCAGTAGGAGGCGCGCCCCGCCGCCCCCATCATGCGTCGCACCAGCCACCTCGGCAGGGAGCGGGTCGCCAGGACCGTCGCCTGGTTGAAGCGGCCGGGCACCACGATGGGCGTACCGGCCATGCAGGCCTCGAAACCCTCCTTCGCCACGTCCTCCACGTCGCTGATCAGCATGTCCGGAAACTTTCTCGCACCCTCGCTGGTGGCCTTCACCTGCGCCACCATATTGGTATCGGTCAACCCCGGGCAGAGCGCGGTCACCGTCACCCCGCTGCCGCGCAGCTCCTCCCCCAGGGCCTCCGAGAGCGAGAGCACGAAGGCCTTGGTGGCTGCGTAGGTAGCGAGACTCGGCACCGGCTGAAAGGCGGCGGAGGAGGCGACATTCAGGATTCGGCCGCCGCCCCGCTCCACCATGGGCGGCACGAACCACGCGAGCATATCGGTGAGGGAGGCCGTATTGAGCTGGACGATCCGCTGGTGTTCGGCGGGCGACATATCCACGAAACGGCCGTGCTGCAAGACGCCGGCGTTGTTGACCAGGACGTCCGCGGCCAGCCTGTCGCTGTTCAGGGCGCGGAACAGTTTACCGGCCGCGCCCCGCTTCGACAGGTCGGCGGGGTATACCGCCACATTGACAGCGTGCCTTTTGGTTAGCGCGTCTGCCAGTGCCTCCAGTTTATCGACACTGCGGGCGACCAGAATCAGGTCGTGGCGGTGCCCCGCGAACTGCCATGCGAGGGCCTCGCCGATGCCCGAGGAGGCACCGGTAATCAGGGTTCTCTGCTGGTTCTCTATCATTGCCGTTACTCGCTTACCAATCCGTCAGTACCGCAGTCACCACCGGTAGTATAGCCCTAACAGGGCAAAGCCGAAGCGCGGAATCCGGGTCGCCTAAACCAGGGAGGCCAGCATCTCCTTCTCGAATGCCTTGAGCTCCTCCGGGCGATTGCTCCGCACCAGCTGCGGCCAGCGGGGGTTTGCGATCAACGCCCGCCCCACCGCCACCAGGTCGAACTCATTCGCCGCCAGGCGGCGCAGCAACTCGTCGAGGCTGGCAGGTTCCGCTTCGCTGAAAACCGCATCTTCGGAATCCGAGGTCGGGATGAAGTCGTGGTTCAGGCCCACACTGCCGACCGTAATGGTGGGCTTGCCGGTGATCTTCCTGGTCCATCCCGCCAGGTTGAGACTGCTCCCGTCGAATTCCGGTTCCCAGAAGCGGCGGGTGGAGCAGTGGAAAATATCCACCCCGGCCGCACTCAGGGGCGTCAGGAACGCCTCCAGTGCCTGCGGCGTCTCCGCCAGGCGTGCCGTGAAGTCCTGCTGTTTCCACTGGGACCAGCGCAGGATCACGGGAAACCCCGGACCGACCGCCTCCCGCACCGCCTCGATGATCTCGATGGCGAAGCGGCCGCGCTTTTCCATCGAGCCGCCATACTCATCATCGCGCCGGTTGGTGCCCTCCCAGAAAAACTGGTCGATGAGATAACCGTGCGCCCCGTGGATTTCCACCGCGTCAAAACCGAGCGCCAGGGCATCGGCGGCGCCCCTGGCGAAGGCGTCGACCACATCGCGGATATCCTGCTTCGTCATGACATGGCGGCTGACCTTGCCCGGGACGTTCATCCCGGAGGGGGTGTAGCCGTCCACGTCACCTTCCGGCGGCGTGCCCGCGCGGCGCATTCCACCGCAGTGCCAGAGCTGCGGTGCGATCCTGCCCCCCTCGCTGTGCACTGCCTCGACTATCCTGCGCCATCCCTCGAGCCGCTCCCTGCCGTGAAAATAGGGCACATCGGGGTAGCCGCTGGCAGCGATGTGATCGACACAGGTCCCCTCCGTGATGATCAGGCCGACGCCGCCAGCCGCCCTGCGGCGGTAGTACTCGACCGACTTTTCGTTGGGGATATTGCCCGGGGAGAGATTGCGCGTCATGGGAGCCATCACGATGCGGTTGGCCAGTTTCAGGGGCCCCAGCTCGAAGGGGCGGAACAGAACACTGATGTCACTCATCGGTTACTCCGGGCGAAGACGGGAAGGCGGCGGGCGAATGCGGACGCAGGAGGTTATACCAGCCTCGTTGAAAATCCAAGCCGCCCCGGCGCGGGTCCCGCCGGCCCCGGTGACTCAGGGCGGCAACTCGACCGGGGCGGAAACCGCCCGCAAGCGCCACAGGAAAGGCTGCGTACCCTCGGGGGAGTGCCAGTGGAACAGCCGCAGGCGGGGCCGGAGACCGGCCGGTGGCCGCCAGCAGGTGGCCAGGCGGTAGCCCGGGGCCAGATCCAGCAGGCAGTAATGGGCGCCTGAGGGACGCCCCGGGCAGACCTCGGCAATCCGGCCCGGACTCCCCGTCGGCGCCCTGTCCGGGAAGCCCAGCTCGAACACCAGGGAGGCCAGCGCCGGACCGAGGGCGATGCCGTGCGCTTTCACCCGGGCCTCCTTGAGCGTCCAGTAATCGTAGAAGCGGGACTGCTGCTCGTCCACCGCCTCGCAGGCTTCCAGCGCCGCCACCTCGGCGGGGTCGTAGAAGCGCCGGGCCAGCTTCATGACGTCGCGCCGGGGATCACAGTGCTCCAGGTCAACTCCCACGGCCGAACCGGCGGTGACGGCGCAGGCCCGCCAGTCGCCGCTGTCGCTGAGATTGAAGTCCAGCGGTCGCGGGGGGTCGACCAGTGTCGGTTTGCCGTTGTCACCTGTTGCGAACCGCCACTGGCCGGGCTCGAGATCGGCATAGCGGGAGAGCACGGCGCGCGCCAGCGCGGAGGAATCGGCCACCGCGTCGGCGCGGCAGAACCAGATATGCAGATCCCCCGCGTCGAGGGGGGCCGGAACCTCAGAACCGCTGGATGGTCTTGCCGATGACGCGGTCACGCACCTTCCAGAAGAGGTTGTCGGGGTTGACGACCACGATGAACAGGCGGCGCAGGTGATCCTCAGGGCAACTGACGGGCCGGACGGCATGCCAGGCATGGTCGGTGCGCAGCATCAGGGAGCTGTAATTACCGATGGACTGGCACTCATAGACGGCGTCGAACTCCTCCAGGGCGGGTGCGGAGTCGTAGCTCAGGCGTCCCCCGTCATCCAGCACCAGGGTGGAGCCGCCCCAGGCGGGATCCCATTCCTCCTCCGAATTGAAGTAGAACAGGTGGGAGCCGTGCTCGCGACGGGCGTCACAGTGGGGCGATACGTCACAGCCGGGCGGCGTGTAGTGCCAGTGGAAACGGAATTCCGCCTTTTTCGCCCCGAGCAGGCGCTCGATCTCCCGGCGATAGGCGTCGCTGCAAAGTTCGCCGATAAACTCCTTCCAGGGCTGCGGCACCGGCATGTCCGGTGTGTACTCCAGAGAGTACCGGTCGTGAGGTGCCTGCCCGGCGCGGCGCTCGTAGCCGAATTTCTGCTCGAACATATCCAGCGGCGGCATATTCGCGAGCAGGTCTGCAAACCCCTGCTCGGTGAGCACCCCATATGCGTTGTAGTAGGGGTAAGGCTTGACGGAAAGAAACTCCGCACGGCTCAACCCGCGCAATTTCTCGATATCCAGGTATTTCATCAGGCAGCCCTCGCTTTCATCGCCGGTGTGCGCTCCAGAACTTCGAATGCATCGTGGCGCACGTGGTTCCTGCTGATCTCCTGTCGCACCAGATCCTCGCTGATTTCGCCCGACGCCAGGCACTCCTTCAGCAGGCCGAAAAAGAACGCTTCCTGCGCACTGTCCGGATGCTCCCGGTAGTGGCCCAACAGCCCGTATTCACCGAACAGACGGGCGCGAAGCCGGTTAAAGGCGCCGAGCAGCGGCTTGTCCTTGAACTTGTCCGCGGGGGTGTAGTCCACGGGCAGGCCGGTTTTCCAGGGCTGGGTGCGGCGCTTGGTGTTGTGCAGCAGCCGGGTGTTGGCATCGAGGTGATCGAAGTCGTTCCAGCAATCCTCGAGATAACCGATGTTGGCCGGGTCCTCGTAGGCGAGCACCATCCACTCCTTGTAATCCTTCTCGAACCGGAACAGCTGGTCGAACTGCTTTTCCGCATCCCAGTGGCGCAGCCGGGCACAGTCCAGCAGCATGACGCTGGTGGCGACCTGATCCTGCTTTTCCGCTTTTCCGGACCGGTGGCGGCCCATGACCGCGGCGCCACCCATGTCGCGATCGAGAAGCTCGCCGATATCCCCCACCGCGAATACATCGGGGTCGGTGACGACGGCGCGCCCCTCCCAGTTCATCAGCTTCGGCGGCAGGAAGCGCAGGGGAGTGAAGGACTGGAGGTCCGCCATGCGCCAGACCCGCGTGGTGCCGCCGCGCAGGAAGGGCTGACCCTCCTTCGCTGCCAGGAAGGGGTGGTCCCTGGTATGAATGAAGCGGACGTCGAAACTGTCCGGCTGGCGGGCATTGCGCCGGAACGAATAGGCCGCCACCAGGGCACCCAGCCACTGCCGCTCATTGGTGTGAATGAATACACACCGGTCCATCAACCGACCTCTTCCATTTTCTCGCCGCTCTCGGCGCTGGTGTAACCGAATACGGGCAACAGCCGCGAATCTACCATGGCGTCGAGTTCCGCCACTTGATCGTCATCAAAATAGTCGCGATAGCCGCCGACCTTGGCCTTGCGCACCTTGTAGGTATTGGGGTCATTCACGTCCTTTGCCTTGACCCGGCTGCCGCTGCGCCAGAAGTAGTTCTCCTGCTCCTTCTGGCGCATGTTCTCCACGGAGGCAAACTCGACCGTGTCCCTGAGCAGCGCCTCGTCCGGCTCCATGCCCAGGAATTCGACGATACGCCCCATTTCCCGCTCCGGGTAAGCGCGCAGGTCTTCATAGCGCACCACCAGCAGCTCCTTGATCCTGGGCAGCTCCCGGGCCCAGACGTTCATGAATTCGATGATGTGGGAGAGCCCCTGGTTGTCGTCCTTCACGAAATCGTAAACCGAGATCTCCGCCTCGTGAGCGGGATACTTGTTCATCGCCTTCTTGGCCGGGCGCATACGATACTTCCACTGGAAAAACTGGGAGACGGCCACATCCTGCGGTTTGCGCACCAGCAGGACCGTCTTCTTGTCGTAGAAATCCTTCTTGGAGTCGACGTTTCCGGTATAGCCGCGCAGATAATTGTCATGGGTGAAAAATATCCGCGGGATTTCACTGTTCAGCCGGTGATAGTTGTCAAAGCCCATGAGAATATTGTCGGGCAGCTTGTAGACCAGCTGGTAATAGCGGGAAATCATGACACGCACCCAGGTCCGCCCGCTCTTGCCATAGGAGGCAAAGACGTACTCGCAGCGTTTATATTTCCAGAACTCCTCCCGACCCCGGCGCCAGCGTTCGAGGGCATGGGCCTTGCTCTGGGGCAGAAAGACGGAGATCGCGCGCACCAGCCATTTGGTCAGGCGCTTGACTATCATGTGCATGGGGCGTCCCCGGCTCAGGACAAATCGAGCGGCGAAGAGTATAGGATGCCCGCGCCATTCTCAACATTTTGTGCTATTTTGGCACCTCTCTTTTGACGCAACCATTTGATATTCATGGAAATCGGGAAGTTTCGCAGTTTTCTGCAGAACGGCGGGGCGGTGTACCTCTACGCCACGTTCATCGCGGGTTACTTCCTGCTACCAATGGCCGCCGGCCACAGGCGCCTCTATTACATTCTCGTCGTCCCGGCCGTACTGCTGCTCTGGCAGGAACTGGCGACGTTCTATCGCGGCAACATTTTGTCCGGGCTGATTCTCGTCTATACGGGTTACATGATGAGCACGCTGCTGTGGACCGCCGACTTCGATTGGGGCGAGGCCGCCCGGGCGCTCTGGTACAGCCTGTGCGTCGTCACTTTCTGTGCCATAACCGGCTATCTGTGGATGCGGCACCGGCACCGCCTCGAAACCCTGGCCCGGCGCTCGACCTGGCTTGCCGCCGCGGCGGCACTGGTCTCGATCGTGGCCTGGTACCTGGAGCACCCCTTCCCCACCTCGCGCCTGGAGCCCCTCGGGGTCATGCATCACCAGAACAAGGCGGCCTGCGCCTACGGTATTTTCCTCATCCTGAGTGTCCACTTTTTCCTGCAGGGGCAGGGCCGGCGTGACCGGCTGTGGTATCTCGTCGCAGGGGTGGTACTGATCGGCCTGGTTCTCTTCACCCAGTCGCGCACCGCGGTGGTGGCCACCAGCGCGGCGCTGCTGGCCCTCGCGGGCTATCGGGCCATCGGGCTGGTGGCGATCGTGCTGGCGGCAAGCTGGGCCCTGCTGGCTGCGAACACGGCGCTCTGGGAATCACGGGTGTTGACCCTCTCCTTCCGGCCCGGTATCTGGCAGCAGGTCATGGCGGAGATGCCCGGTCACTGGCTGCTGGGCCGGGGCTACCTGATCGACCCGCAGGTGACCGCCTACGGCAAGCTCTTCAGCCACGCGCATAACAGCTATCTGGCCACCCTGCGCGACGGGGGAGCCGTGGGCCTGGTGCTTCTGCTGGGCTTGCTGGGACTGGCGCTGGTATGGGCCGGGCGACTCTGGGCCCGCGGGGGCGAGCGGATCTACCTGGCCCTGCTGCTCTTCGGCATGACCGCGGTCATCATGGACTTCGACCGGCTGCTGGTCCACCCCAAGGAGCTCTGGCTCTTCTTCTGGCTGCCCCTGGCACTGGTCATGGCCGCCTATCCTGTCTGGGCGGATGGCAAACCCTCCCCGCAGGCGGGTGCGGCATGACCGGCCGTCGACCGCCACTGCGAGCCTGCGCACTGCTTTTGTCGCTTGCCAGCGCGCTGGTGACTGCGGCCGTGCCGGCTCCGCCCGGCTGGGAGGTCCTCGAATTCGAGCAGCGCGGGTTCGGGATCACCGCCCGGTCGCGGCTCGAGCTGAGCGAGGACAGCGCCAACGGCTGCGGCCTGGCGCTCACTGCCGAGAGCTCGATCGCGAGTAACCTCGAGCTCCTCTCCCTTTGCATGGATCCGGCCACTTACCGTCTGTTGCAACGATCGCGCCTCAGCCGCGGCAGGGACCAGCGCTACAAATCCTGGACCTATGAACCCGGGCATATCCTGCGCGAGCGCCGCGAACCGGGTCGCGATGCATCGCGCCCGCCGCAGGAGTGGCAGCTGAGCAGCCGCAGGGAGGTCCCCTACCCGGAGGCTGCCGGGGACCTCACCGTCACCGGGGCCTATGCCCTGCTGCCCCTGGCGGGCCGCTTCCTCGCAGGAGGCGCCGCCAGCGCCGACGTCATCGTCCATACGGACCTGAATTTCTACCGGGTCCGCATGACTCGCGGCGCCAGCAGTAAAGTTCCTGTGGACTATCGGCTTCTGGAAGACAACACCGCGGTGAGCGGTAAGCGCGAAACACAGGCGGTGGTATTGCAGGCCTCCCCGGTGGGCACGCCGGCGGACAAGCCCGATTTCAGCCTGCTCGGGCTGGACGGCGAGATCACCGTGCAGTTTGACCCATTGACCGGAGTCCCCCTGCAGCTGCGTGGCCGCGCGCCGCGGATCGGGTCCGCCACCATCAACCTGAAGGCCGTCAGGATGAGGGCGGCGGAGGAATGACGGCTCCCGCCGTGGGCCTGATCAGCAACCCGGGCAGTGGCCACAACCGCGATCAGTTCCCGCGGATTCGCGCGCAGATCGAGAACTGTCCGGCCATCCATCACGTGGTGACCCAGAGCGCGGAACAGATCGGGCCGGCCCTGGCGGAGCTGGCGGCCCGTGACATCGCCGTGCTGGCGATCAACGGGGGCGACGGCACCTGCTCGGCCATCCTTGGCGCAATGCTGGAATCGGGGCTTTTCCCCAGGCTGCCGCTGATCGCGCTGCTGCCCGGAGGCACCGCCAACATGAACGCCGGCGACATCGGCATACGCGGCTCGCTGGCGAGGGCCACTGCGGAATTCTGTCACTGGTGCGAGCGCGGCGCCGGTGGGGGCGCCAGCACGGTCGAGCGCGCCCTGTTGCGCGTGGTGACTGATGCGGACCGGCCCTCGCACTACGGTATGTTCCTCGGGGCCGGCGCGGTGATTCAGGGCACCGATTACGCGCACCGCGAGATCCATTCCCGGGGGCTGCGGGACGACTTCAGCCTCGCCCTGGGAACCCTGCGCACGGTTTGGGGGCTGGTGCGCGACGACCCCGCCTTCAACCGCCACATCGCCGTCCGGATCGCCCTCGACGGCGCGCCCGCCCGCGACCACGACACCCTGATTCTCGCCATCAGCACCCTGCAGCGCCTGGCATTCGGTATGCGCCCCTTCTGGGGAGAGGGCGAGGGCGCCATCCGCCTCACCCTGATCGAGCAGCACTGCACCCGCTTCGCGCGGACCTTTCTCTCCATCCTGCGCGGACGCCCCAGCCGCCACGCCTCAGCCGCCAACGGCTACCACAGCCACAATGCGCAGCAGGTGACACTCGACCTGCGGGGCAGGCTCAATCTCGACGGGGAAATTCTGACGGCCAATGGCCCGGTGGTGATCACCGCCAGCCGGCGACTGGAGTTCCTGAGACTGTGAGCGAGCTGCCACCCGTGCCCGGACCCGACCCGGCGACGGATCCGCACCTTGCGGCGCTGCTGGACAAACTGCGGCGGCAACACAACGACGCCATCTGCGCCACCCTGCTCTACGGTTCCTGCCTGCGCAGCGGCGATATCTACGACGGTCTGCTCGATCTCTACCTGGTCTGCGACGACTACCGTTCCGCCTATCGCGGCCATCCCCTGCTCGCGGCCGGAAACTGGCTGCTGCCCCCGAACGTCTTCTACACCGAGTTGCGTTCAGGGGATAAGACCCTGCGCAGCAAGGTGACGGTTATTTCGCTGCGCGATTTCCGGCGCGGCTGCTCGAGGGCCTGGTTCGAATCCTACATCTGGGGGCGCTTCGCCCAGCCGACCCGCATCCTCCACAGCCGGGATGCAGCCGCCCGCGAGAATGTGGAAAATTGCCTGCTGCAGGCCGCCCGGACCCTGCTGTACAATGCGCTCCCCGCGCTGCCGCCAGAGGGGAGCGTTGCCAACCTGTGGGAGCAGGCGCTGGCACTCAGCTACTCGACGGAACTGCGCACCGAACGCAAGGGTCGCGCCAGGGAACTGGCGCATGCATTCCAGCCGTTCTACGCTGCGGTCACGCGTCTGCATGCCGATTCGCTTGGCCTTGATTTCACGGTGTATGACGCTGGGGGAGAACTCTGTTACCGGAGCCGCATCGGCCAGGGTCGGCGCATGACAGCGCGCCAGGCGTGGTCCCTGCGGCGCGTGCAGGGCAAAGTCCTGTCAGTGATGAGATTGGTGAAGGCATTGTTTACATTCGAGGGAGGTCTGGACTACATCGCCTGGAAGCTGGAACGGCACTCCGGCCAGGAGGTGGTGATTCCCGACCGGGTCAGGCGGGCGCCGCTGATCTTCGCGTGGGGCTTCTTCTGGACGCTCTACCGCCGCGGCGTCTTCAGGTAACGCCCCGTGTCAGTCAATCCACCTGTCGCTAACCGCGTGGCCATCTGCGTCTGCACCTACGGCCGCGGGAATGCCCTGTCCCGGCTGCTGGCGAGTATGGAGGATATCGACCTCACCGGATACGACCCCGATGCCGTGGAGCTGATCGTGGTTGACAACAGGCCAGACCCCGCCACCCGCGAGTTGTGCCTGGAGGCAGCGGGGCGCCTGCCTCTGCGGCTCCACTATACCGAGGAGGCGGAGCCAGGAATCACCTACGCCCGCAACCGCGCGGTCGCCGTTGCCCTGGAGCGCGGCGCCAGTTTCGTGGCTTTCATCGACGACGACGACCAGCCCCGGCCCGACTGGCTGATCCGCCTGCTGGAGTGCCAGGCCAGCAGCGGCGCCGACCTGGTATTCGGCTCCTGGACCCTGGACGACCAGATGCCCAGGTGGGCCCGGGAGTCGGGCATTTTCCGGGCCCCGGACAAGCCCAAGAGGAAAAAGGGAACGGGGCGGTACGGGCTGCCGGAATGCGCCTCGACCTGCAATATTCTGGCGGGGCGGGCCATCCTCGCAAAGGTCGCCGCGGGAGGGCCGGTCTTCTCCCACGCCTTCAGGTTCAGCGGCGGGGAGGACAAGGACTTTTTCCTGCGCGCCTGTGAGCTCGGGGCGCAGGTGGCGTCGGCCACCGGATCCATCGTCCAGCGCAATCACGACCCGGAGCGTTACACCACGCGAGGTCTGCTGCGGCGCGGCTTCAAGAACGGCTGCTCCCGGGTCAATATGGCGAGTTCCCACGGCGGCCGCGGCTATCGCCTGCGGATGCTGGGATCCGCCCTCGGGAAATTGGCCATCTCGCTGTTTTTTGTGCCTTGTGCGATTGTCTCCCGGGGCTTTTTCATGCATCACCTGTACCGCATGGCCAAATCCTGTGGGGTGATGTACAGCAGTCTCACCGGCCGCACCATCAACTACTACTCGAGCTGAGCCCCCGGGGAAATGGCATTCAGGAGCGCCTTGTTTTATAGTGGCGCTCCGAGATCGACCCGCACCAGGACACCATGAAAGCCGGCGTATTCATCCAGACCAACCACAAGCAGATCACTGGCGCACTGGTCGCGCAATATGCCCTGCGCCGCTACTCGCGCAACAACGACAAATTCGATGTACAGATCATCGACAGCCGGGATTACCCTTTCTTTGCCGAACACGAGGGCCAGGAATACCTCCGCGACGGCGTGAAGCGGGTGTGGCTCAACGATGACCTGCAGTCCTTCACCCCGACGCGTTTCATGCCGCCCAAGCTGATGGGTTACGAAGGCCGCGCGGTGGTGATCGATCCGGATATCTTCGCCGCCGCCGACATCTGGGAACTGCTCAGCCGGGATATGCAGGGCAAGGCCATCATGTGCCGCATGCGCTCCGGTCCCAAGGGGCTCGTCGATCGCTGCATGGCCAGCAGCGTCATGCTGCTCGACTGTGCGCGGCTCACTCACTGGGATGCCCGGGAAAAATTCGAGGCCATGTTCGACTTCACCCAGGACTACCAGCCGTGGATCTGCCTGAAGGAGGAGGACCGCGACACCATCGACTTCTTCGAGCCGGAGTGGAACGACTTCGACAAATTCACCCCGGAAACGAAAATGCTGCACACCACGCGGCGCCGCACCCAGCCCTGGAAAACCGGACTGCCGACCGACTGGCGCCCGGCCGAACGCTTTCGCATGTTCCCCCCCGCGGCCTGGGTGATGCGGGCACGACGCAAGCTGTTCGGCGAATACGCCTTCCTGGGCAGCTACAAACAGCATCCGGACAGGAACCAGGAACGTTTCTTCTTCGGCCTTCTCAAGGAGTGCCTGGAGCAGGGCATCCTCGACGAGGCGTTCCTGCGCAACGAGATGGCGCAGAACCACGTGCGCCACGATGCCTTCGAGGTATTGGAGCGAACGCCCGACCTGCCGCCGGCGCCGCTGCACCCGCTCAGCGCGCTGGCAAGAGCCGCCTGACCGCCGCGGCGGCCCGCCGCAATTCCACCTGCGCCAACTCCCCGTCTGCCGCCCCCGGGCGCGGCGCTGCCGGCGCCCGGCTCCGCAGTTCGGCCGCCGCCGGTTCGATCAGGGCCGGTTCCAGCCAGCGGGCGCGCCCGTCCGCCACCAGGGCATCCTGGATCCGGCCGATATCCCGCCGCATCCGGCGCGGGCCGCAACGCATGGCGAAGCGGTGGCTGAGTGGCTTGTAGCGATAGCTGTGGGCCAGCCGCCACCAGGGGGTGGCGCCGTCTCCCGGATCAAAGATAAGCAACGGCCCGCCCATCGCCGCGGCCTCCCCCAGCATGGACATGGACTCCCCGGTGACTACGAAAGCATCCGCCAGGGCGAGCAGGCCGCGGTAGGGATTGTCACCGGGATCGCCCCAGCGATAGAGATAGTGGGGTGCCGCCAGTTCCGCGCGCAGCGCCTCGATCGCGCCGCCCGGCGTGCGCGGACTGCCGCTGACCAGCAACGCGCCGCCGGCAGCCTCCGCCAGGGCGTTGGCAAGCCGGCCCAGGCGTGCGCCCTTCGCGGGAGTCATGACGAAGCGACCGCTGTCGCCCCCGACCAGCAGCGCAATCCAGGGCCGGGGCAGTTCCGCCAGTTCGGGCTCGAGACGCGCCCCCGCCGCGACCAGTTCGCCGCCGGACATGCGGTGCAGCGGCAGCGTGTTGTGCAGGACATTGGGCTGTTCGGGAAGGAAATACTGGGGCGTGGTCACCACCAGGTCCCAGGCCTTTAGCGGGGCCCAGGGACGCCCGATGTGAACCAGCCGCGTCCTGCCACCAGACCGCCGCCTGATCCAGCGGGCGACGGGCTCGTTGCGCCGCCCCGCGGTGATCACCAGGTCGGGCCAGGGCGGCTGCAGCGGACTCGACTTGCCGCGGTCTATGCCGGCGAGGGTAATCCGCAGGCCGAGGTTTGCCAGCAGCTCCCAGGACCGCGCGACGATCAGCTTCTCCGCGAAGCCCCAGCCCAGCTCCTGGGCCAGGGCCCGCACCTGGGTGTTGTCTCCCGCTTTCTTTCCCAGCAGGCACCAGACCGTCGCTTCAGCCTCCCGCACCAATCTCATTGCTCCAAGAATTCACTTTCCCAGGCGTTTATGAACCCGCCTGCCGGCGCTACACTATCCCACAACTGGCTCGCTGGACGAAACGATTGAAACCGACTGTCTTCATACACACCAACCACAAGCAGAAGCTGGGCGCCCTGGTCAGCCGCCACTCCCTGCGCAGGAACTCCGCTAATCCCGACGCGTTCGACATCCGCTTTATCGAAGCGAAGGATTACCCCTGCATGCTGGCGCGGGAGGGGCAGCGCTACCTTCGCGACGGAGAGATGCGGCCCTGGCTAAACGATGATCTCCAGTCCTTCACCCCCCTGCGCTTCGCACCACCGGAGCTGATGGGTTACGAGGGGCGGGCCGTCGTGATCGACCCGGATGTCTTCGCCATCGGCGATATCCTGGAGCTGCTGGATCGGGATATGGGTGGCGCGGCGATCATGTGCCGCCCCAAATCGGGCCGTAAGGGCCGCAAGGGTGCGTGGGCCAGCAGCGTCATGCTGCTGGATTGCGCCAGGCTGCAGCACTGGCAGTTCGAACGCGATTTCAGCCAGATGTTCGAGAGTGACGCCGGGGATCGACCCCGCCGCGACTACATGGACTGGGTGTCGCTGAAGCTGGAGGATCCCGCCACCATCAGGCCCCTCGAGACCGGATGGAACGACTTCGATCACCTGGGCGAAGAGACCCGCCTGCTGCACAATACCAAGCGCAAGACCCAGCCCTGGAAGACCGGCCTTAAGATCGATTATCGCCCAGCTGATACTTTCCAGCTGTTTCCCCCCAGGCACTGGCTGCGCCGCGCGCGGCGGGCCCTGTTCGGCGACTACAGGTTTGCCGGAACCTATGCGCCGCACCCCGACCCGGCGCAGGAGAAGCTCTTTTTTGCCCTGGTGCGGGAGTGCCTGGAGAGCGGTGTGATCACGGAAGATCGCCTGCGCCAGGAGATCGCGCAGGGTCACCTGCGCAGGGACGCACTGGCGCTGGTCGGGGCCTGACGCGCCCCGACGGGGCAACTGGCTAGCGGTAACCGAAAAGGGGGTCGAGCGTGTCGGCCAGCTGGCGGTCGATGACGGTCACTTCCTCGTCACTGAAATAGTCGCGGTACCCGCCCACCTTGGCGCGACGGACCTTGTAGCTGTCCGGGTTGTCCTTGTCCCTCGGCATCATGCGCCCCCCCGAGAGCCGGAACTGGCGTTCGCCCTCCATCTTTTTCATATTTTCATAGGAGGAGTATTCGACCGCGGCATCCACGTGGGCGTCGGTAGCCTCGACCTGCATGAATTCCAGCAGTCGGCGCAGTTCGCGATGCGGTGCGGAGCGCAGGTCCTCGTAGCGCAGCAGGTGGAAATGGTCGACCCTGCCCGCCTCCCTGGCCCAGAGATTGAGGTAGTCGGTAACCGCCCGCATACTGCCGCCATTGTCGCCGGTCACGAAATCGAAGAGGCTGATGTCACTGCCTCGCGGCGGATAGTTGTTGATCGCCACCTTGGTGGGCTTGACCCGGAACTTCCACTGGAAAAACTGCGACACGGCGACGTCTCTCGGGTCCCGCGCCAGCAGCACCACGCGCTTGTCGTAGAAGGGCTGCTTGCTGTCGAAGTCGCCGGTGTAGTCCTTGATGTAGTTGTCGTGGGTGAAGAATATCCTCGGCACCGCGGCATTGATGTTGTGGAAGTTGTCAAAGCCGAGAATGGCATGCTCCGGCAGGCCGTACATCTCGCGGAACAGGTGGGAGAGCATGACGCGCAGCCAGGTGCGTCCACTCTTGCCGAAGGAGACCACCACGATATCCGCCCGTTGCAGCTTGTCGAACTGCTCGGCCCCGCGCAGCTTCCGCTCCTCACGGAGAATCTCGGCTTCGGGCCGTCCGCGCATGCGCCAGTGCAACAGTCGCCGGGAGAGTTTCTTGCGGCCGGTCTGCAGGGCCTGGCGCAGATTCTGGATGGCCAGTTTCACGCCGGGTCCCCTCCGTAGCCGAACACGGGATCGAGCCGTGCGACCATCCGCGCCAGCTCGTCGCACTGCTCATCGGTAAAATAGTCTCGGAAGCCGCCGACCTTGGCCTTGCGCACCTTGAAGGACTGCGGGTTCTTTTCGTCGCCGGGCTTGACCCTCGCGCCGCTGCCCTTGAAGAACTTCTCCTGTTCCATTTTCTTCATGTTGTCGTATGCCGCAAACTCGACTGCCTCGCGCACCTGCTCAGGGCTTATCGGCGTGCCGGTGAAGTCCAGGATCTCCGCCAGCACCCCCTCCGGGTCCCGGCGCATATCTTCGTAACGTACCACCAGCACATTCTCCAGCTCCGGCAGGGCGCGGGCCCAGCCGTTGAAGAATTCGACAATGCGGGGAATACCTGCATCCCGGTCGAGGACGAAATCCCAGACCCCGATGTCGGCCCCGTGGGGCGGGTAGTCATTGATGAATTTTTTCCGCGGGCGCATGCGGTACTGCCACTGGAAGAACTGGGACACCGCGACGTCCCGCGGGTCACGCACCAGCAGGACGATCCGCCTGCCCCTGAAGTGCGCCTTGGACTCCCGGTTGCCGGTATAGTCCCGAAGGTAGTTATCGTGGCTGAAGAAGACGGCCGGCAGCTGCGGATCGCGCCGCTTGAGATTGTCGAAATCGAGCAGCTCGCTGGCGTCGAGGCCGCCTTTGAGCTGATAGGCACGGGACAGCATGACCCGCAGCCAGGTCCGGCCGGACTTACCCCAGCTCATCAGTACCCAGTCGCTGCGTTCGAGCTTCTTGTATTCCTCGCGTCCCCGCAGCCAACGCTCGATCTTCTTGCGGCGCTCTGCGGGAAGCCAGAAGCACAGCAGCATGATGAGATGGCGCACGGCGACCAGCGCCTTGTCAGCCATGAGCAGGTCGGTCCCCGGTGAAGTTCTGAAAGGGGCGCGATCATACCGCAAAAGCTGCGGCGTGGCACCCGCGAACGGACGGTAATACGAGCGCCGGGCGGCGCTTGCCCGACGCGAGGGGGTCATACTAGAATGCGCCGATGTCACTGATCAACCTTCGAGCGCTTGGCGAAGCCGAGCTCCACACGGACCCCTTCGACTACCTTGTGGTGCCTGAGTTTATCAGCTCCCGGACGCTGGCTCAGGTCAACGCCGACTACCCGGCGATCGACACCGCCGCCAACCACGCCCTGGGCACTCTGCACTTCGGCCCAGCGTTTGCAGAGCTCATGGGCGAACTGCAGGGCCGGGACTTTGCCGCGGCACTCGGCGAACGCTTCCACATGGACCTGGCGTCATTGCCCACCACGGTTACCGTGCGCAAGTTCTGCGAGAGAACCGACGGCAATATTCACACCGACCACAAGAGCAAGGTGGTGACCGTCCTGGTCTACTTCAACGAGGCCTGGCCCCACGAGAACGGGCAGCTGCGCATGCTCCGGTCAAAGAATGACATCGAGGACTACGCGGCCCAGGTGCCCCCTCTGGGCGGAACCATGCTGGCCTTCCGCCGCACCGATCACTCCTGGCACGGGCACACCCGCTTCGTGGGCGAACGGCGCATGGTCCAGGTCAATTACCTGGATCAGAACCCGATCGCCATCGCCGCACAACGGATCAACCGCTTCGGCACCCACTTCATGAAGAACGTGCTGGGAATACGCTGACCCGCCAGCGATTCAGAAAAGCGCCTCGATCCGCCTGACGACGGCACCCACATCGTCCGGCAGAGCGCCCTCCGACGGCCGGAATGGCTGCCCGGCCCAAACCGCCAGACCCCGCTCCACCAGCATTTTATGGAAGGCCCGGAAATCCCGCGTGGCGCTCAGCACCTTGAACACGTCCAGATGGTAGACCCCCCTGGCCAGGTGGCGGCGCCAGCGGTCCAGGGCCCCCTCCTGCCGCGGGTTGAACAACCAGTGGGCCAGGGAGCGGCGCACCTGGTCGAGACTGCCCAGCCAGCCCCCGGGCAGGGGCAGGATGGCCAGCGGCTTGTGGAGGTAGATCACCTCCACCATCATCGAGATGCTGTCGGCGGTCACGATGAAACCGTCGGCGCTGCCGAGCAGCGCCCGATAGGGGTTTTCCGCCATCCCCTCCTCCCACTCATAGAACACGGCCTGCGAAGGCAGCCCGTCCCGCAGCACCCCGACCACCTCCGCGGTGGTGCGTCGGCTGGTGGTGACATAGGGGGTGCCACCGAGCTCGTCGACCACCCAGTGGGCGGTGGCGACGATATTGCGCGCCACCGCGCGATTCATTATGAAGGGGTTGGTCTCACCGCCGACAAGCATGGCAATCAGCGGCCTCGACAGCGGCGCAAACCGCTCCCGCCACGCCTCTGCTTCCGCCTTGACGTCCGCTTCGCCGATACGCATCAGGGGCAGCGTCGTGGGCAGGAAATTGGGCAGCGGCGGCATCTGGTTCTCGGCGCTGGCCACCATCAGGGCAAATTCCCCCATGTGGCCGGATGGCTTCCCGACGAGCACGATTTTCGTCCTGTTGCCGGACTGCCGGCGCACCCACAGCGCCACCATGGACGGCCGCCTGCCAACGGTGATGATCAGCTCCGGCCACGGCGGCTCGATGGGGTCCGACCGTTCCAGGTCGATATGAGAGAGGGACGGCCGGTAGCGGGGCTTGCCCAGCACGTATTGGGGCAGCATGTGAACCGTCTTGCGCTCTACCGGCCAGCCGAGGGCATCGACAATGGTCTCGACCTGGCCGTTGTCACCGCGCTTGTCACTCAGAATCACCCAGGTCCGTGGCGCCACCCTCAGGCCTCCGCGGCATCCCTGCAGTAACCCAGTTCCGGCAGGATATTGTCGCGCACCAGCGCCTCCAGCTCGGCCACCTGCTGCGGATTGAAGTCCTCCCGGTAGCCGCCGACCTTGCCGCGGCGCACCTTGTAGGTGCTGGGATCGTCGGCATTGACCAGCTTCATGCCACCCTGGTTGAAGGTGCCGCTGGTCTCCAGCTTCTGCAGGTTCTCGAAAGAGCCCCACTCCACCGCTGACCGTATCTCCTCCTCGCTGAAATCCTCCCCCATCAGCTGCGTGATCCGCTGCAGGGTGGGTACCGGCTCGGCGCGCAGCTCCTCATATTTCACCAGCATGCCGCGCTCCAGCGCCTGCACGTTGCGGGCCCAGGTGTTCTGGTACTCGATCAGGCTGGGCAGACCGATATCGGAGTGGCGCACGAACTCCCACATCGCCACCTTGCGGCGGTCGATCGGGTGGTCGATGAAATGGTTGATAAGCTCCTGCTTGGCGCGGCTCTGCCGCTTGGTGAACTGGTGGTACCAGGAGACCGCTATGTCGATGGGGTTGCGCGCCAGGAACAGCACCGGCTTGTGCCGCAGCGGGTTGTCCGGCGCGCCCACGGCAAGCAGTTTGCCCACCTCGCCCTCGTAGCTGTAGTAGCCGTTGGTGGCCGCCAGCCGGGGAATCTCCGGGATCTTGCGGGCGAACTCGTCGGTATTGATCAGCCTGGACTCCGGCAGGTTGTAGCGCAGCTGGTAGAGCCTGGAGATCATCACCTTGAGCCAGGTATTGCCGCTCTTGGGGTGGCCGATGATCAGGAAGTTGGCGCGCCGGGCCTTGGCCAGCTCCAGTTCCGCCAGGTACCTGCGACGCAGTGCCACGCGGGTGGTTGCCGGCAGTGGCTGGGTCGGGATGAGAATCAGCGCTTTCTTGACGCCATCGCTCAGGTTCAACATGACAGGGTACTCGCACCGCAAACGGGCAGGTCGACAGAAAACCGGCAATTATGCGGTAAGGCTGCCGGAATGACCAGATCGGGAACGCTTCATGTACAATAGCGCCCAGCCAGCTCGGGCCTGTTCACACTATCTGAGCTGGCCCTGTTGATCCAGCAAAAGCGCTGATCGAGTGATGCGGCATGCCGACGAGAGGAGAGAAGTTTGGTCATTCCAAATGAACGAGAGTCTGCCCCGCGAGCGCAGCGAGTGCTTTGGGCACGAGCAACGAAGAGTAGCGCTTGTTCTGGACCAACCCGCAG
>JARRPM010000004.1:66159-96659 GCA_037382865.1 Halioglobus sp.
CCGCTGTATGTTCACCCAGCTTCGTTACAAATTGCTTATGTGGACCCACCACACTGCGCAATTCCTGCCACGCTGGGCGAACATACAGCGGCAGCAGGACCAGCTCAGATAGTGTGAACAGGCCCTTGGAACACCGCTCTCCTTGATCATCGACCGCTACATCAGTTGGGAAATCATCCGGCCATTCGCCACTGGTCTCGGCCTGCTGATCCTGATCTTCATCGGCTTTTCCGGGGCACGCTATCTCTCCCTGGCGGCGGAGGGGAGGTTCGACACGCTCACCGCCTTCAAGCTGATCGGCCTGAACACCCTGATCACTTTGGAAATCCTTCTGCCGTCGGCCCTGTTTTTCTCAGTGCTCGCGGCCATCGGCCGCCTCTACCGTGACTCGGAAATGTATGCGCTCTATGCCTCGGGTGTCAGCCGCGCACGTATCCTGGAGTCGGTCCTGAAATTCTCCCTGCTGGTCGCGATGATAACGGGAGCCATCTCGATCCACGGGCGGCCCTGGGCCTTTCGCACCAGCTACGAACTGGAGGCAGAGGCGGCGGCCACTTTCGATATCAAGCGAATGGCGGCGGGAGAATTCGTGCATATTGCCGGCAGCGACTACGTCTTTTTCGCGCGGGGGCTGGACCTGGAGCGGGGCCTGCACGAAGGTATTTTCCTGCACAAGCGACACGACAAGTACGGCCGCACGGAGATCATCATCGCGGAGTCGGCCTCCCTGCCAATGCTGCATCCGGGCCAGTTGACGCAGGCAGAGTTCTACAACGGTTACAACTACCTGCTGGACAACCGCCAGCGTCAGGACCTGACCCTGGGGTTCGGGGAACTCATCGTGCGACTGCCCAATGAGGAAGCCCAGGAGAAATACCGTCGACGGGCGGAGACCACGCTCAATCTCTCCCTGTCGAGGGAGCCGAAAGACATCGCCGAATACCAGTGGCGCATCACCACGCCCCTGGCGACGGTACTGCTGGCGCTGCTGGCGGTGCCCCTCGCAAGGTCGGCGCCCCGGGAGTCCCGCTTTCGCAATTTCTTTATCGCGCTGACGGCCTACATCGCGCTGCTGAGCATGCTCAGCGTTCTGAGAACCTGGATCGAACAGGAGAGGATAGGCGCGTTTCCCGGGCTGTGGACCGCCTATGCCGGCGCCTTCGTCCTGCTGCTCTTCCTGGTCCGACGCCCGCGCCTGAGGCGCTGGCGGCTCCTGCCGCGACCGAGGCTGACCCGGACATGATCCTGCAGCGCTACATCGCACTTCACCTGGTCGCCGGCTGGGTACTGGTACTGCTGGTCCTGGGCTCGGTCTTCGGGTTGATTGCTTTCATCCAGGAGCTGGATCACACCCGCTTTGACTATGATGGGATGGCTGCCGCCCGCTTTGTCCTGTTCTCACTGCCCCAGCAGATGGTCAGCCTGGCCCCGGTCATCGCCCTCCTGGGAAGTGTCGTGGCGCTCTCGACACTGGACCGCTCCAACGAGCTGACCATCATCAGCTGCACCGGCTTTCCCCCGTCACGGCTGCTGGCTGCCATCATCCTGCCTACCCTGTTGCTGATGGCTGCCCTGTGGCTGTGTATGGAGTATGTGACGCCGCGCGCCCAGCAGTCCGCCGAGCAGCAGCGCCACGCCCTGCGCTATCGCAACCAGGTCAGGATTCCCTATGGCGGGGTCTGGTCCACGGACGGCAGCCGCTACATCCACATGGACAAGCTGTTTCAGGACGGGGTGCCCGGGGACATCGATATCTTCGAATTCGACGAAAAGGGCCGCCTGCTCCGGGCCCTGCACGCCAAGACAGCCGAGGTCCAGTCGGGCCGACGCTGGCTGCTGCAGCGCGTGCGAGAGAAACTGCTGGTGGAGGGAGTCCTGAGGACGCGGTGGCACGAGACGATGAGCGTCGACAACATGTGGGCGGCGGACGAACTGCCCACGCTCACCCTCTCCAGCGACACCATGCCCCTCTCCGTGCTGTACAGTTACAGCCAGTACCTCGCGGCCAATGGCCAACCGATGGCGAGATACATCAGCGTGTTCTGGCAGAAACTGATGATGCCCCTGACCGTCGGCGCCATGGTGCTGCTGGCCACCCCGATCAGCATCAATATCGGCGCGGGTAGAAGCCGCAGTTTTGGCCTAAACATGGGTATCGGCGCCCTGGTGGGCATTCTGTTCTTCCTCGGGGCCCAGATTATTTTTGCCCTGGGGCAGCTGTTGCAACTGAGCCTGCCGATGGTGTCCGTCCTCCCCGCAGTCATCGTGGCACTCTGCTCGGTGGTCCTGATCAGGCGCATGCGCTGGTGAACGGGGAGAGATACCGGGTGTCCAGTACCAGCCGCCGGCGCCGCTCGCCGCCGACTCCCACCACCACAGGAGCCGCCAACCCATGCGCCTGATGCTCAGTTTTTTCCGGGCCTATCGCTGGCAGACCCTGCTGATGCTGCTGGCCCTGCTGCTGTCGGGTATCGCCGAGGGGGTCGGCCTGTCTGCCCTGCTGCCCCTGCTCAATATCGCCCTGGGTTACGATGCGACCAGGGATCTGACCGGCGTCCCGGCGACCGGCGCGCAGCAGCAGAACGACTTCGAACGCGCGGTGCTCGACCTTCTTCACAGCGTGGGCATAGAACCCACGCTGGGCAACATGCTCGGCATCATCGTGATCGGGGTGCTCGTCAAGAGCGTGTTCCTGCTGCTGGCCCAGCGCCAGGTGGGGTATACCGCGGCGCAGATGGGAACCGACCTGCGCCTGTCGATGCTGCGCGCCGTGCTGCTCAGCAAATGGGAGTACTTTCTGCACCAGCCCGTGGGCCGGTTGACCAATGCCCTGGCCACCGAGGCCCAGCGGGCCTCCCAGTCGTTCGTGAACGGCGCCACCGCCATCACGTTCCTGATCCAGGCCCTGATCTACGGCGGCGTCGCCTTCGCGCTCTCCTGGCGCGCCTCCCTGGTGGCGATCGGTGCCGGCGCGGTGGTGATCGGGCTCTCCCACTTCCTGGTGCGCTACACGAGACGGGCCGGCGGCAAACAGACACGGCTGATGGCGCAGTTGATGGCCAACCTCACCGACACTCTGCAATCGGTGAAGCCGCTCAAGGCGATGGCGCGGGAGCACCTGGCGGACAAGGTGCTCGCCCTCGACACCCGCCGCCTCAATGGCGCCCTGCGCCGCCAGGTCATGAGCGCCGCCTTCCTGGACTCCGCCCACGAGTTGATGTTCACCGTCTTCATCTGCCTCGGCATCTACGTCGCACTGGAGGTGTTTGCGATGGACCTGCCCACGGTGATGGTGCTGGTCGTCGCCCTGGGCCGCGCCTTCTCCTTTCTCGGCAAGGTGCAGAAACAGTACCAGAAGCTCGCCCAGGGCGAGAGCGCCTACTGGGCCATCAAGGATGCCATCGCCGCCGCCAATGCCGCCGAGGAGCAGCTCGACGGTGGTGTCGTGCCAAAGCTGGAGCAGGGCATCACGTTCGACGCCGTGAGCTTCGACTACGACCGGCACCCCGTGTTCAGAGACCTGTCCCTCCATTTCGAGGCAGGCTCCCTGACCACCCTGATCGGCCCCTCCGGCTCGGGCAAGACCACGATCATCGACCTGACCATCGGCCTGCTGCGGCCGCAGGCGGGCCGGGTCCTCCTGGACGGCATCCCGCTGCAGGAGATCGATATCAAGCGCTGGCGCAACATGATCGGTTACGTGCCCCAGGATACCGTCCTGCTGCACGACACCGTTCTCCACAATGTCACCCTGGGGGATCCCGACCTTGACACCGCGGATGCCGAACGCGCCCTGCGCGAAGCCGGCGCCTGGGACTTCGTTTCCCGCCTGGCGGATGGCCCGGCGACCGTGGTCGGGGAGCGGGGCGGCAAACTCTCGGGCGGTCAGCGCCAGCGCATCGTCATCGCCCGGGCACTCGTCAACCGGCCGCGCCTGCTGATTCTCGACGAGGCCACCAGCGCTCTCGACCCGGAGAGCGAGGAGGCGGTGCGCCAGACCATGGAGCGCCTCAAGGGACAGCTTACGATCCTGTCCATCTCCCATAACCGCGCGATGGTCCAGGCGGCAGACCGTGTCTACCAGCTGGTGGATGGTCGCGCCGTACCCATGGACGCCGAGAGCCGCTCAAGCCTGGCCAAGTAGCTGCCGGACCGCGGCCACGGCGCGCTGCATATCCGACTGCCCCGCGTCGGGCGGGCTGCCCACCGGCTCCTCGCCCAGCCATGTGACGCGACCGCTGTCGAGCAGTTGCCGGTGGACCAGCGTGATATCCCGGCTCAGGGGCTGCCAGCCCCAGCGCATCAGGCCAGCGTAAAGGAACGCACCCACGCGGAAATCCCGCTCCGCCGCCTCGCCCTGGCGCATTCCCCCCAGGTCGAAGATCTGTACCGGCCTGCCGGTGGCGCAGGCCTCGGAGAGCATCGCAATGCTGTCGCCGGTGACCACCAGGCGGTCTGCCCAGGCGAGTATCCCCCGATAGGGATTGGCTGGATCGTCCGGCTGCCAGCGGTAGAAATAATGAGGAGCCTCCAGCCCCTGTTGCAGGGCGTCGATTGCCCGCGGGCCGGTACGGGCGCTGGTGGAGACCAGCAGCGAACCGCCGCTCTCCCGGGCGAGCGCCGACGCCTGATGCGCCAGTCGCGCGGCCGCTTTCGGCCCGAAAGTGAAGGGCCCGCTGTCGCCCCCGGCAAACACCCCGATGAGCGGGTGGGGCAGTTCGGCAAAGGCGGCGTCCCACGCAGGACGCACCGCTGCCAGTGCCTCTGGCGTGACGCTGTGCAGGGTCAGGGTATTGTTGACGACATTGTCGCGGTGCGGAACCCGGTACTGGGGCGTGGTAATCACCAGGTCAAAGCTGTCCAGCCTCGCCCAGGGACGCCCGACGTGGACATAGCGCGAACGGCCCCCTGAGCGCGCGCGGATCCAGCGACACACCGGCTCGTTGCGCACACCGCAGGAGATCACCAGGTCCGGCCAGGGGGGCCGCAGCCCTTCGGCCGATTCTGCCGTGATTCCGCGCAGCGTGGCCTGGCCGAGTACGTGAGGGAGGACCACGTGGCGGCGGTACTCCAGCTGCCGGGTCTCGCTGGGCCAGCCGAGCGCATCGACCAGGGCCCGCACCTGTCCGCGCTCACCGGCGCGGTAGGCGTCGATCAGCCAGACCACTGGCATTACCTTTCTTCCATGGGTATAGTTCCAGCCTTTGATGGCCAGCGAGGTTCCTCGAGTGGCACAAGGGTAGCAACGGAATGACCGATTACCAAGAATACCTGGGCTTCATCTACTCCGTCCTCGAAACGCAGAACAAGAAGCACGTGGTTCTGTCCGAAAACACCGATCTGGTAGCCGATATCGGCCTCAGTTCCCTGGAGGTGATGGAGTTCATCGAGAAGATCGAGGACCACTTCGACATCTCCATACCGCTCAACATCCTGCCCGACGTGAACACCATTGGCGAGCTGGCACGCAAGGTCCACGAGCTGAACCTCTGAGAGCTGAACCCGACCCCATGCTTTTCGACAAATTCCAGGAAATGGCCGCTTTCCAGTCCGAACTGGCACAGCGCGGCGTAACCCCCTTTGGCGCCGTCACCGAGGAGATTGTCTCGGCGACCGAGGGTATCGTGGAAGGCCGCAGGGTCATCCTCGCCGGCACCAACAACTACCTCGGCCTCTCCTTCGATTCGCGCTGCATTGCCGCTGCGCAGGCGGCGGCCGCTCGCTGGGGAACCGGTACCACGGGCTCCCGCCTCGCCAACGGCTCCTTTGCCGAGCACCAGGCACTGGAGGAGGAAATCGCAGCGTTTTATGGCGTGGGGCAGGCGATCGTCTTTTCCACGGGCTACGCCGCGACCATGGGAATGTGTGCCACGCTGGCGGGACCCGGGGACGTAATTCTGCTGGACGCCGACAGCCATGCCAGCATCTACACCGGGGTGAAACTGAGCGGCGCCGACGTCATCCGGTTCAAGCACAGCGATCCCGACGACCTGGCCAAACGCATGCGTCGGCTGGGCGACCGCGCAAACCAGGCCCTGATCATTGCCGAGGGCATCTACTCCATGCTCGGCGACGTCGCGCCGCTGCAGGAGATCGCCGCGGTCAAACGCGAGTATGGTGGTTACCTGCTGGTGGACGAGGCGCACTCCATGGGGGCCCTGGGCGCGACCGGTCGCGGCGCAGCGCAGGCTGCGGGGGTGGAGGCAGACGTCGACTTCACCGTGGGCACTTTCAGCAAGAGCCTGGGCGCCATCGGCGGTTTCTGCGTCAGCCCCCACCCGGAACTCCAGACCATACGCTACTGCATCAACGCCTACATCTTCACCGCCTCCTCCTCTCCCTCGGTGATCGCCTCCACCCGCGAGGCGCTGCGTATCATCCGCAGCGAGCCAGAGCTGCGCGACCGGCTGTGGGACAATGCCCGTCACCTCTACCAGGGGCTCAAGGCGCTCGGGCTGCCGGTGGGACCGGCGGCGAGCCCGGTGGTCGCCGTGGAGCTCGAGGACCGCGCGCAAACCATCAACTGCTGGGAGGCGCTGCTGGACGGGGGAATCTATGTCAACCTGGTCGTACCCCCGGCCTCCCCCTCGACCAATTTCCTGTTGCGCAACAGCGTCAGCGCAGCCCACTCCAGCGAGCAGATCGACCGGATCATAGCTGCGTACGCCGGGCTGCTGGATGCAGGGCTGTTGCGCCCGGTAGAAGCCGCCTGACACCGACGCGCCGAGGCGCAACGCACGGCCCGAGGTCGAGCAGATGGAACAGCGATTCGCACAGATTTCAGACCCCCACCTCAGCTCACTGGCGGGCGTGAACTGGCGGGACCTGCTCAACAAGCGGATCCTCGGCTACCTCTCCTGGCGCCGCAAGCGCCGCTTCGAACACCGTCCGGAAGTGCTGGCGGCCCTGGGCCGTGACCTGCGCAATGCGGGCCTCGACCAGCTGCTGGTGACGGGGGACCTCACCCACGTCGGGCTGCCGGAGGAGTTCCGCCAGGCCCTCGCATGGCTGCGACAACTTGGCGACCCCACCGAGGTCGCCGTGGTGCCGGGCAACCACGACGCCTACGTCGCCACCGACTGGCAACAGACCTTCGCCCTGTGGCGGGAGTACATGGCTGCGGACGACCCGGAAGACGGCGGAGCTTTCCCTACCCTGCGCGTACGCGGTGCGATCGCCTTCATCGGGCTCTCCACCGCCTGCCCTAAGCCACCTTTCATGGCCAGCGGCACTGTGGGACCCGTCCAGCTGGAAAAACTGCCGGCGCTGCTGGACAGCGCAGCCGGGGACGGACTGTTCCGGGTTGTCTACCTGCATCACTCGCCGATCCCGGGCGAGGAGGCCTGGCGCAAGCACCTGACCGATGCGGCGGAGTTGCAGGCACTTCTGGGCGAGTGCGGCGCGGAACTGGTCCTGCACGGGCATGGCCACCGGGCGTACCTGGGCGAACTGGTCACCCGCCAGGGCCCGGCGCCGGTGGTGGCGGTTCCCTCCGCCTCCGCACTCGGACTGCACGGCGCCGACGTCGCGTGCTACAACCGTTATCGGGTCGAGCGCAGCGGTCGCGGCTGGTGCCTCGACATCGAGCCCCGTCACTACCGCCCGGACAGCGGAGACTTCGCGCCAGGCGAAACCATCCGGATTGAACTGGAACGCCGGAACTGAGTCCTCAGGCGTCGCGGTCCACCGCCTTCTCCAGGGACCCTTTCACCAGCATCAGGTCGGCGATGGAGTCCACATCGATCGCCGCATTGGCGTAGGGCAGGACCACTGCCCGAATGCGCAGGCCCAGCCGTTTGCCCAGTTTCGCCAGCGCCTCCTCCAGGGAGAGCAGGCCCAGGCGATAGCGAATCACCGCAGACCAGCCGAGCAGCCCGATCACCACCAGGGGCTTTTTCCGCTGCTGCTCTATCCGGCGCCAGAAGCTGGCCGCACGGCGGCCCTCCGGCGTGAGGAAGGCAAACAGGTTGCAGCCACAGAACTCCCCGTCGCTGAAACGCAGCACTGTCTTTTTGATCCCCGGGTAGGCTTCGGTCACCAGCGCATGCGGCGCCAGGCCTACGGTGACGTCGACATCATCGACGAGGCTCTGTCGCGCAAAGGCGTCGACGATTTCAGCGGTCAGCAGGGGGTGGTCCGCGGTGGTGAGCAGGATCGGCTGTTCCGGGTCCACGGAGCGCATCACCTCATAGGCGCTGGTGCTGGGGCTGGGGCCCGGCTGGCTCCAGGCGACCTCACCGGCATCGATCCAACCGGAAAGGGGTGCATCCCTGGCCACTTCACTCGCCTCCGGCCCGGCCAGTGCGATATCCCGAACGGTCCGGGCCGCGCGCAGGGCGTTGAGCACACGGCGCACCATCGGCATGCCATCGATCTCTATCATGGCCTTGGCGCCGACCGGCGAGTTACTGATCAGCGCATCTTCCTTGGTGCGGTCTCCCGCCAGGACAATCGCGGTCACGCGGGGCTGCTCCGGGTTCGGTTGCATACTCTGCCTACAGTTCCTTCTCGTATACGCGGTAGCGCTTGTATGCCTCGCCGCCGATGGTCTCGATGATATTGCGCATGCCCATGTTGTCCTCCAGTATCCACCCCATCTCCACATCCTCCACGCCGTTGGCATGCAGCGCCCTGCGCACCGCGTCGATAACGAGAAAGGCGAGGGTGGGCCCGAGGCGCGACTGCTGAAATTCCCGGCGGACGCCCATGAGGGGGATGCGAGCGGTCCGGGGATGACCCACCTTGAGACGCCACAGCAGCTTGGCCCAGCCGAAGGGCAGAAGGGAACCGTTCAGGTCCCGGGCCGCCTCGTTGATATTGGGCAGCGCCACGATGAATGCCGCCGGCTTGCCATCGAATTCGGCTATCTGTATGTAGTCGTCGGGCATCAGCTTGATCAGGGTCCTGACGGTCTCTTCCCAGTCGGCTTCGGCCAGTGGCACGAATCCCCAGTTGTTCTGCCACGCGTCGTTGAAGATGTCGCGCATGATCGCGGCGTCCCGCAGCAGCTGCTTGCGCTGTGCAGGGCGAACCGTGACCCGCTGTGAAACCCGCTCCGCAAGGCGGGTCATGACCCGCGGCGCCTCGAAGTCCGGCCGCACGTGGTAGGCGAGCAGGTCGCGGACCGGCCGATAGCCCTGCGCCTCTACCTGTGGCCCGTACCAGGGCCGGGCATGCCCCATCAGAACAAACGGTGGCGTCGCAAAGCCGTCGACGAGCAGGCCGACCTCCTCGTTGATATGCAGGTTGAACGGCCCGCGCACCCGCTGCATGCCCTCCCCCCGCAACCAGTCCTCCGCCGCCGCGAACAGGGCGGCAAAGACGGCGGGATCGTCCTCCGCCTCGAGCATGCCGAAGTAACCGGCGCCATCCGCGTGCTGCTGCAAATGCAGTTCATCGATCTGCGCGGTGATCCGCCCGACCGGGCGTCCCTGGCGACTGGCGATCCAGGCGCGCAGGCGCGCATGTTCGAAAAAGTGGTTGGCCGGGGAGAAGCGCTGGCGCTGTTCGAAATTGAGCGGGGCGATCCAGGCGGAATCCGAGGCGTAGATCCGGTGGGGCAGCTCGAGGAAGCGGCGCCACTGACCGCGCTCTGTCACCACCTCCAGTGAGATGTCACCTTTCCCGTTATCGGTCATCACTGCCCCGTTGTTATGCGCACTGCCGGCGCCGCCCAAGGGCCCCGGGGCGCGCAGTATAACGCCGAAACAGCCCGGTTAAAAACGCTGTGGAAAAAAACTCTTGAATAACATATAGTTGTCGCCGTTTTTGAGGACCCCTGACGGGCTGCCCGGGGCTGCGATCGGCATTTTGCCGGCTGCTCGATTGGTACTATTCCATACCCCCCGGCGTGGCCGAAATGCTAGGATTGTCCACCAGATAAACAGGGTTTTCGAGCCTCGTCTCAATAAGAAATGGCTGTGACCATTCGTGTGAACGGGCGAGCTTGCATAACCAGCCGGGCAGGCCTCTGACAACGTATTCTCTGCCCGCAAACAAGTTTGCCCAGCGTGGTTGCAGTAGTAGTCGGGCGGAAACAGTGCCGGAACCGAGGAGCGATTCATTGTCAGCCGATTTCATCAAAGCTACACCCACCCGCCACCCGCTCCCGTTCCGCGCAGCAGACTTCGCGACCCTGACCGAAGCGCTGGACTACGCCGCCCGGGGTGACACGGGGTCAAATTTCTACACGGGCCGCGGCGTCATCTACGCCAGCATCACCTACAGGCAGCTGCGCGGGGAAGCGTTGGAGCTCGCCCGCAAGCTTCTGGGCCTGGGCCTGTCGAAAGGAGACCGGGTAGCCCTGGTAGCCGAGACCGACCCCGAATTCATCCGTTTCTTCTACGCCTGCCAGTACGCCGGGCTGATTCCCGTCGCGCTCCCCGCCTCCGTCAAGATCGGCGCCCACAGTGCCTACGTGGCCCAGCTCCAATGCCTCCTCGAGGCCAGTGATGCCGCAATCGGCGTGGCCTCAGAGGGCTACCTGCCCTTCCTCCGGGAGGCCAGCCAGGGCATGGGGATGCGCAAGGTCGACGAGCCTGCGGCATTTCACGCCCTGGCTGCAAATACCATGCCCCTGCCGGAGATCACCGCCGGAGACATCTCCTATATCCAGTACACCTCGGGCAGCACGCGCTTTCCGCGCGGCGTGGTGATCAAGCACCAGACCGCCATGGCCAACCTGCAGGGGATCATCGTCGATGGCCTGGATATCAGTGCCCGCGACCGGCTCATGTCCTGGCTCCCCTTCTACCACGATATGGGGCTGGTGGGCTTCGTGCTGGTACCGATGGCGGCGCAGATCTCGGTGGACTACCTCGACACCCGCGAATTCGCGATGCGCCCGAGGCAGTGGCTGACGCTGATGACCAAGACGCGGGCCACGATCTCCTTCGCACCCTCCTTCGGCTACGATCTGTGCGCGCGCCGGGTGCGCAGCAACAACCTGGAAAGCTACGACCTCAGCAGCTGGCGCGTTGCCGGCATCGGTGCCGAGATGATTCGCCCGCAGACGCTGGAACACTTCGCCCAGCTGCTGGAGCCCTGCGGTTTCGACCGCCGTGCCTTCACCGCCTGCTACGGCATGGCCGAATGCACCCTGGGCGTGAGTTTTTCACCGCTGGGTAGCGGGTTTACCACCCACCACCTCGACAGCGACCACCTTGCCGACCGGCACCAGGCGCTGGTGCTCGACGAGCATGATGCCGTGGGTCGCGGCCGCCACTTCGTCAACTGCGGTGTTCCGCTGCCAAGCTTCGAGGTGGAGATACGCGATAACGGCAAGGTACTGGGGGACTGGCAGACCGGTGTCATCTACTTGCGCGGTCCCAGCGTCATGTCCGGCTATTTCAATATGCCCGAGGAGACCAGCCACGTGCTCAGCGAGGACGGCTGGCTGAACACCGGCGATATCGGCTACCTGGCCGACGGCCTGCTGACCATCACCGGGCGCAAGAAGGATCTCATCATCATCCACGGCCGCAACATCTGGCCCCAGGATCTCGAGCATATCGCCGAATCCCTGCCAGAGGTGCGGGCAGGTGACGCGGTGGCATTCTCCGCCCCGGATCACGAGGGGGAGGAGCAGTGCGTGCTGCTGGTACAGTGCCGGGAAACCGACCCGAACAAGCGCCACAGCCTGGTACAACGGCTGACGGCCATGCTCCGCAAGGAGATGAACCTGGACTGCCTCGTGGAGCTGGTAGCGATACACTCCCTGCCCAGGACCTCTTCGGGAAAACTCTCCCGGGCCAAGGCGCGCCTCGATTTCATTGCCACCCATGACGCAGAAAACCTCGACGCCTTTGTCGAGGAAGCCCGCCTGAGGGTGGCCTCAGCCTGATCCGCCACGGCAACCTGATCGCCATCACCGGCGCCACCGGGTTCATCGGTGGCGCGCTCTGCCTGCATTTCCTGCAGTTGGGCTTCCGGGTTCGCGCGCTGGTCCGCAACCCGGATCGCGCGGCAACCCTGGAACAGCGCGGCGTACAGCTGGTCGAGGGAGACCTGGGTGACCCGGCCGCGCTGGCGCAGCTGCTGGCGGACAGCCGGGGCCTCGTCCACGCCGCCGGCGTGGTCCGGGGCAGTTCGCAGCGGGCTTTCGACGCGGTCAACGTCGAGGGCACCGCCGCAGTGATCGACGCCCTGCATCAACTGCCTTCACCGCCGCGCCTGGTGCTCATCTCCTCCCTGGCGGCCCGCGAGCCCCGACTTTCCTGGTATGCCGGCAGCAAGCGCGCTGCCGAGGCGCTGCTGGAGCGTGAATCGGGGCTGGACTGGGTTATCCTGCGGCCTCCCGCGGTCTACGGCCCCGGCGACCGGGAGATGCTGCCCCTGTTCAAACTGATGTCCCGCGGTATCGCCACGGTCCCCGGCGCCCCGGAGGCGCGGCTCTCGCTGATCCACGTGGACGACCTGGTCGCGGCCATTACCACCTGCCTGTGTGCGGATGATACCCGCCACCGCACCCTGACCCTGTGTGACGGCAAGCAGGGCGGCTATGACTGGCATGAGATCGCCCGGATAGCGGGCGCCGTCTGGGGGCGACGCGTCAAGACCTGGCGCGTGCCGGCCTGGCTGCTGGACACCGCGGCCGCCGCCAACCTGCGCCTTGCGGCGATCACCGGCAGGGCGCCGATGCTCACCCCGGCCAAGCTGCGCGAGCTGCGCCACCGGGACTGGGTGGTCGACAATGCGGGCATCACGGCCACCACCGGCTGGGAGCCGGCCATCGGCCTGCGCAAAGGCCTGACCGGGCTGGGGATATCCCGACCATGAAACGGGTGCAGGCGCGCGCCTGGGTTACACTACGCACCCTTGACCCACGGTTCCAACGGGGAGGCCCACGACGTGGCTGAATTCATCCTCGGCAACTCCCTGCGTAAACTGGCGCGTGAAAACCGCTTCCTGCAGCGACTGCTGTGGCGCGCGGATTTCGTCATGATCTGGCTGCTGGTGAGAATGTTCACCGTGCTGCCAGTGGATACGGCCTCCCGCCTGGGCCAGCGGGTGGGGGCCTGGATCGGGCCACGCCTCAAACGCAAGAGCCTGATCTACAAGGAAAACTTCGCGACTGCGCTGCCCGGCCTGGGGGACGGTGAACTCGATGAGCTGGTCAATCGGGCCTGGGGCCGCGCCGGCCGCGTCCTTGCCGAATACCCCCACCTGACCAGGATTCTCGAAGACCCCGACCGGATCATCACCGAGGTGCGCGGGGAGATAGAGACCTGCTCCAACCCCGCCCGCCCCGCTGTCATGGTCAGTGCCCACCACAGCAACTGGGAGATCGCCGCGGCGGCGATGGCGAAGCTCGGCATTCCCAATGCCTCCCTCTACTCGCCGCCCACCAATCCACTGCTCGATCACATGCTGCTGGAGTCGCGCCGTGCCCTGGACTGTGAGCTCCTGCCCCGGGATAACAGCGCACGCCTGTTGATGCGCGCGATGAAATCGGGGCGCACCGTGGGGATGGTGATGGACCGGCGGGTCGACGACGGCGTCCCGATCCGTTTTTTCGGGCACGACAAGCTGTCCACCATTGTCCCGGCGAGGCTTGCCCTGAAGTTCCAGTGTGAACTAGTACCAATTCAGGTCGAGCGGTTGCAGGACGCGCGCTTTCGCGTAACATTCCATCCCCCGGTGCGCCCCGCCGACCCCGGCGCCGAGGAGACCGACCAGGCCATCGATATGATCCAGCAGGTCCACCGGCTGTTCGAGGAGTGGATCAGGCAGAACCCGCAGGACTGGTTGTGCTCGAAACGTCTGTGGCCACGGGGTAAAATGGAGCCGCCTGAAAACAGTGAACGCGAAGCTGACATCGACGACTATGCCGCGTGAGACGCAACACCAGTCCATCCGCCTGTTCGAGAACGATCTCCTCGAGCGGCTGTCGCACGTCCACCCGATCACCCCCCTGCTGTTCTGGGGTCCGGTGGTGGTGTGGCTTTTGTGGCGGAGCGTCGCAGTACACGAGCTGCCGCTGCTGCCGCTGCTTGCCCTCGTCCCCGTCGGCATTGTCACCTGGAGTCTCACCGAGTACTGCCTGCACCGCTTCCTGTTTCATTACCCGGCGCGCAGCAGGGTGGGCAAGTGGCTGGTGTTCCTGTTTCACGGCAACCACCACGTGGACCCGAAGGACAAGACCCGTCTGGTCATGCCGCCGGCGGGCGCCATTCCCATCATGGCCGCCATCTACCTGCTTTTTTCCCTGGTGATACCGAGCCCCTGGATCGAGCCCTTCTGCGCGTTTTTCATCGTGGGCTACCTGATCTACGACTACATCCACTATTCGACCCATCATTTCCCCATGCGCAACCGGGTCGCGAAGTACCTCAAACACTATCACCTGAAGCATCACTTCTCCGGCGAGGGGGGCCGCTACGGCGTCAGCTCGCCACTGTGGGACGTCGTGTTCGGGACGCGGCCCGGCTGAACCCGGGCCGAGCGGTATGCCCGAGTTCTACCTGATCCCCAAGCGCCTGGCGCGCAAGGCACCCTTTCTCGTCACCCTGTCCCAGCGCCTGGAGGGGGCGATCTTCCGCAGCATTTTCTGGGTCCTGCGCCGCCTGTCGCTGGAACGCGCCAGTGCCATTGCCGCTGCGGCCTTCGGTCTTGTCGGCCCCCATACTGACAAGGCCCGGAAAGCCGAGGGCAATCTCGCCATCGCCTTTCCCGAATCCACGCCGGAGTGGCGCAGACAGACGGTGCGCCAGATCTTCCGCAACCTCGGGATTGCGGCGGTGGAACTGGTGAAGATGGACCAGATCTGGGAACAGCGGGCGCAGCGCCTGGAGTTCGTGCTCCGGCCCGGCGCTCAAAAGCATCTCGAAAGTGGCGGGGCCACCGTATTCGTGTGCGCCCATGTGGGCCCCTGGCAGATCACCAACCTGATTGGCAGGCAGTGCGGGCTGACCGTCAGCACTATCTATGCACCCGAATCGAACCCGGTCATGCGCGACCTCATGGCGACGTTGCGCGACTCCTTCGGGGTGAAATGGATCTCCTCGGATGCAGGCGCGAGGCCGCTGGTCAAAGAACTCTCCGCCGGCCACTGCATCGGCATGGCGATGGACACGCGCCTGGATACCGGCAAACTGATCCCTTTTTTCGGGCGCGACGCCCTGACCAATACCAGCGCGGCGGGTCTCGCCCTGCGCACCGGCGCGGCGCTGCTTCCGATCCGGTCGGAACGGCTGCCGGGGGGCCGCTTCAGGGTCACCGTCTACGACCCCATTACCCCCGAAAATCCGGATAATCCGCCAAAGGAGCTGGCCACCGAGCTGACGGCCCGCATCAACAAACTGTAGACCGCGCCCGCGTCATCCCATGTCATAACGCGCCGGGGCCGGCCAGAACAGTTCCGGCAGGCAGTGTTTCCTGAGGTAATTTGTGGTGGCTGCAGGCAGCGCATCCCGGTACCGGGTCACCACGCGATCATCGATGCCCGTGCTGCTCGAAAAGGAGGAATTGCTGCGACCGGCGCGCCCCCCCTGGGTATACTCCAGCACGCCTGGGCCGAAATCGATCCCGGCAAACTGGCATACCTCCCGCATGCAGCGCTCGGTATCGGTGACCAGCTCCTCGAAGCGCAGCCGCAGCACCGGGCCGCAATTCCTGGCAAAGCTGTCGATTTCGCGCCAGTACCGGTTCTGGCGCCGACAGAAGCGGCGCAGGTTCAGCTCCGGATTGCGCACGAGCTTGGAGGTGAGGTGCGCGCGGGGATCCCTGACCAGAAAGATGCCCCGCACATCGTAGCTGCGTGAGAACAGACCGCCGACCCTGGTCAGGTCGCGATTACTCGGCTGCAGGGCGCAGAAGAATACGCGCAGGCGGCCGTCACCGCCGCGATGTCCCAGGGCCGCGGCCAGCGCCTCAACGTGATTGTGGACCAGACTGTCGACGCTGCCACGCACGTGATGTTCCCGGACGTAGGCGTAATAGGCCTCCAGGTCGAGGGAGTGCTCCGTCCCGAAAACCTCGCTGCCGCGTCCCGCGTTGATCCGCTCGAGATGGCCGTTTTTCTGCAGTCTTCGGCAGAAGGCAGGGGCGCGGTGGCTCGAGAGCAACGCGCCCCGGAGGCGCAACAGGGGATTGCGGGCCAGGTGGCGGACGAAATAATCCTCGTCCGGCGGGAGCAGCAGCTGGGGGTGATCGTCGAGCAGGCCGCGCAGCAGGTGATTGCCACCCCTGGGGGGAGCGCCCAGGATCAGCAGAGGAGGTTTGCAGCTCGCCGTCACCACCATCTGCTAGTGTCGTGAATCATGAGTTCGCATATTTTCAGAAAGCCTCCAATGCGATTCTGCTTCGTTGCAACCCTTGAACATGGAACCACCATGCCCTGCGGGCTGCGCCTCACAGAATCGCATTGGAGGCTTTCTGCTCTGTCACCAGCTCCGAGCCGGTCAACAGTCGACGAAACTTCTTGGCCGCCATGCGCAGGGGACGGTGCTCCTCGAAGACGACGATAAAGACCTTGCGGTAATAGTTCTCGGGGCAGTCGATGCGCTTCACACCGTGCCAGGAGTTGCCGCGACGGCCGAATATAAGGCTGCGGTTGTCCCCTGTCTCCGCCGGCCAGGCCGCCTCGAAATCCTCGAAGGCGGGCGCGTTCTCAGGATCGATCCGGCCCCCGTCATCCAGGATGACCGTCTCACCGCCCCAGCCCCGCTGCCAGTCCTGGTCGGTATTGAGATAAAAGATCTGGGAGCCGATCTTGCCCTTCGAATCACAGTGAGGTGAGACCTCACAGCCGCTGGGGGTGAAATGCCAGTGGAACCGGAAGCGAACACTGGCGACGTCCAGCAGCCGGCAGATGAAATCCCGGTAGACATCGCTACGCAGTTCGTCGATGAAGACCTGCCAGGGGCGGGGCAGCTCCATGCCCTCCTCATAGTCGAGCACATAGCGGTCGTGACTGGCCTGCCCATGCTTGCGCTGCTTGCCGAAGAAGGGGCGGAACAGGCTGAAGTCAGGCATGTTGGCCAGCAATTCACCGAAGCGCTCATCCACGATGAAATGCTGGGGGTTGACCCAGGGATAGGGATGGCGTGTGCGGAACTCGGTGGTGTCGATCGCATCGAGCACCGCCTTGTTGAGATAGGAACTGCGAGTCGTGGTCGTCATTGGTACCGCCCGGTAAAACGGAAAGTATACGGTCACCGGGGGGACATGTGTAGCGGGCGCCGCCGGGAGGAATTCACATTGCCTACCCCGGCGCTGCCGCCCGCGGACCTCCTACTCCTCCAGAACCAGGGTATCGCCTACCTGACTGGCCGCAATATCCGCCTCACAGAAAGGGAACCTCACCCACTCCTTTTCTGAGTAGAGCCGGGTCTGGTCAGCAAAATGCGGTGACTCCGGGTTGGTGGACTGCGAGGGCACCAGAATCACGTCGGCGATGGGGCGTTCCGTCTCGTCCCAGGTGACCGCCTGGATATAGGAGTTGCCGCTGCCGGGGTTGATGTAGCCTCCCTCCGACAGTCCGGCGCTGATCGCACCGTAGACGCCCATGGTGCCGGCGCCCCCATGGATCGGCACATTCTCGCCGTTGCGCTCCAGCACCTGGACCTCGCCCCAGGGCGCATCCAGCGGCACGCCGGCCCGGGCCAGCCGCTCGCTCGCCTCGGCCAGCGCGGCGACGACCAGGACGCGATTGGCCTCCAGGGTGGTATCGATACCCGCCGGCGTATTGAGCGGATCCGCCGGATCGAAGTCGACCCGCCAGAACAGGTCGCTGTCCACCACATTCTGGAATTCGTTGCCCAGCTCTTCGCGGATCACTTTCCAGAATTCGGTGAATACCTGGGCGCCCCGGCTGTCGAGGTCGACCTTGCGGTCCCAGCCCGCGAGGACATTGCAGGCTTCGAGGACCCCGGCGGCGGCCTCCGTGGCACACAGTTCCAGCAGGTCGTCCAGCACCAGCTCCGCACCGTAGACCCGGTTGCTGTACATCATGGCCTTCAGGGTCTCCAGGTCGAACAGCGGCTCGTCGCCGAGACCGTCGGTCGCCGCCTTGCGCTCCGCCACCATCAGGTGCCCCAGCCGGGTGCGCAGGAACTGCTGCATTCCCTCGTGGCCGAGGGGACCCATGATGGTGGGGAAACCCTCGAGGGGGTTGTTGGCATCGCTCAGCCAGTAACTGTTGTTGCTGTTGCCGACGTAGTCCGTCGTGGTGAGCTGGGGCAGCTTGCTGCTGCTGTAGAGATTGGTGCCGTCCGGGGCCCCGGGGTCGTCGCCCCACTCACAGGCCGGGTCGGAGCCGTCCAGGGCCAGGATCACGTTGGTGGTGGCAGCGGCCAGCAGCGGCCCGATCAACCCCTCCACGCAGTTGTCGAGCTGCGCCTGGGTCAGGAAAGGCACGGCCGAGATTTCGCCGTAGAACGCGGTGCCGGTGCGGTCCGCGGCGATCTCGTGGAATACCGGGTTGCCGAGGCTGTCCAGGGCCGCGACATATTCGTCGATGCCGGTGGCCTGGCCCTTTTCGATCCACTGCTCGATGCCCCGGATCCCGGTGAGCAGGTTGGCGTCGCGAAAGGCGAGCACCGAGCCGGTCAAGGGGATGGGCCAGCCGTCCAGCAGGCCGCTCACCTCCCGGAGGTTGATGATCGGACCGTAGTGGGAGGTGTAGAAGGTGTAGGTGCGCGACTCCAGGGTACCGTCGGCGAGCCTGACCCGGATCTCCACCGGCTCGGCCTCGATGTCGCGCCACTCGCCATCGTAGTCGTACTGCAGCGGATTGTCCGGGTTGAGTTTCAGCTCGTAGAGGCTGAAGCGGTTGGCATAGGAGACCGTGTGGGTCCAGGCGACGTCCCGGTTGAAGCCTATCCCGATGAAGGGGAAGCCGTGCAGCGCGGCGCCCGCCACGTCATAGGTGCCGGGCAGGGTCAGGTGCGCCTGGTACCAGGCTCCGGCACCGAACCAGGGCTGGTGCGGGTTGCCGAGCAGCATGCCGCTGCCGTCCCGGGTCGCGGCGCTGCCGAGGGCCAGCCCGTTGCTGCCGAGGTCGACCTGGCGCAGCTGCTCGGCGGCGGCCCTGAAAGCCGATGCCGCACCCGCCAGCGCCGCAGTGGACACCTGCGCGGATCCCTGCGCCTGGTCGGGGCCGGTCACGGACAACAGGGCACGCCGGAAGATGCCATTGTCAGAGCTGCCGCGCAAAGCTTCGCGACGCAGGAAGAGGAACAGGTCGATGCTGTCGAAGGCGTACACCCAGTCTGCGTTGCGGCAGCCGTAGTCCCCCTCCGGCAGGTTGTCGAGACCGGTCTCGTCGAGATAGCGGTTCATCCCGGCGGTGAACCCCTCCGCCAGGTCCCGGGCGTACTGCGGCAGCGCGTCCACGAACTCCTCCCTGAAGGCCTCCCTGTCGCCGTTGAGAAAGCGGAACAGGAAGTCGGACTCGACGCTGCCCATCTCCTCCCCCATCAACTCGGCGGAGCGGCCGGTGGCGAACACGATCTCGCGCATGGTCACGCAGAAATTGTCCTGGGCGTAGGCGTAACCGAAGCCGTAGCCCAGGCTGCCCCAGTCCTCGGCCCGCACGTGGGGAATGCCGTACTCGGTCCGGCGAATCTCCGCCGAGTAGGTGGGTTGCGGCTCGGGCCCCGGATCACCGCCGCTGCCATCTCCGTCACTGGAATCGCTGCAGGCGACCAGGGCCAGCGAGAGCGCAAATACAAAACCAATTTTTTTATACATGCTGCTGCCTCCTCTCCAATATAATGTCTCTCATTTCCTGCGCTTGTCCCGCACGTAGAGTGACCTGGAATTGCCGCCGCTGATCTGCCGTTCCTCCACCTCGAACAGCTTCGTCGCAGCGACCAGCTCCCCGAGCTTGGCGTAACCGTAGTTGCGCGGATCGAATTCCGGGGACTGCTTGGCGATATTGCTCCCCACCGGTCCCAGCTGCGCCCAGCCGCTGTCATCGGAGGAGGCCTCGACCGCATCGCGCAGCAGGTTCACCAGCCGCGCGTCGCCCTTGAGTTCGCCGCTGGACTTCCTGCTGATCCGCTTGCTCTCGTCGGTCCCGGCGCGGAGCACCTCGGTATAAATAAACTTGTCGCAGGCCGAGACGAAGGGCGTGGGCGTCTTTTGCTCACCGAAGCCGTATACAATCAGGCCCGCCTCCCGGATGCGCGAGGCCAGCCTGGTGAAGTCGCTGTCGCTGGTGACGATGCAGAAGCCGTGGAAATTTTCCGTGTAGAGCAGGTCCATGGCGTCGATGATCATGGCGCTGTCGGTGGCATTCTTGCCCCGGGTATACGCGAACTGCTGGATCGGCTGGATGGAGTGCTCCAGCAACACCTCCTTCCAGCCCTTGAGGCGCGGCTCCGTCCAGTCACCGTAGATGCGTTTTACGCTGGCAGTGCCGTATTTGGCGATCTCGGCCAGCAGGCCCTCCACGATACTGGGCGGGGTATTGTCGGCATCGATCAGCACCGCCAGCTTGTCCGTCTCTTCCATGCGTCTCTCGTTCACCTCTTCCGCGGGGTGGCAGGTGCCCGCATTCTGGCCAGAATCTGGTCCGACGTCCATGCGACACACGTAGTAAAATGGCTGTATTGAAACCGGAGAGGGATACACCATGCAAGCGATCGCACTGAGCAGGCCCGGCGGCCTGGATAAGCTTAACCTGGTCGAAAAGGAGCCGACGGCCCCGGGGCCCGGGGAGATTCAGGTCGAGGTCCAGGCCAGCTCACTCAATTTCCACGACTACGTCGTCGTGGCAGGGCTGCAGCCCGTCGACGACCAGCGAATCCCCCTCTCTGACGGCGCCGGTATCGTCGGGGCGGTGGGCGAAGGGGTCACGGAGTTTGCGGTGGGAGACTCTGTGCTCAGCTGCTTCTTCCCGAACTGGCAGGACGGCGCACCGAACGACACGCGGCTGCGCGGCGTGCCGGGGGATCATGTCGACGGTTTTGCCGCACGGTCGGTGACAATGCCGGCCACGGCGTTCACCCGACTGCCGCATGGCTACTCGCCGGAACAGGCGGCGACCCTGACCTGCGCCGGTCTCACCGCCTGGCGGGCCCTGATGGTCGAGGCCAAGGTCAAGCCCGGTGACACGGTGCTGGTACAGGGAAGCGGCGGTGTCTCGATCTTTGCGCTGCAATTTGCCAGAGTGGCCGGATGCCGGGTGATCGCCACCTCCTCCTCCGACGACAAACTGGCGCGCCTGCAGCAACTGGGGGCGTCGGAGCTGATCAACTACCGGGAGATCGAAAACTGGGGCGAGAAGGTGCGCAAGCTCACCGACGGCCGCGGTGTCGACGTGGTCATCGAGGTCGGGGGCTCCGGTACCGTGGGGCAGTCGGTGCGCGCGGTGGCGGTCGGCGGCCACATCTCCATGATCGGCGTTCTGACCGGCATGAGCGGCGATTTCCCCACCGCTGGCTTGATGCAGAAAAATGCCGTGCTGCACGGCATCACGGTGGGCAGCAGGCAGCACCAGCTGGACATGATCGAGGCGGTGGAGAGCACCGGGATCGAGCCCGTGATCGACAGCAGCTGGCCATTGGCCGAGCTGGCGGACGCGTTCCGCCACCAGGAGTCCCAGCGCCATTTTGGAAAGATCTGCGTGACTGTCTGAGATGGAGCTGATCGTCTTCGATCTCGATGGGACGCTGCTGAATCGCCGGTCGCAGATATCCGACTACACGCGGGAGACCCTGCGCCGCCTCGCGCAGAACAACGTGGCCTATACGGTGGCCACCGGGCGCACCCTGCACGCCTCGCGGGATCTGCTGCAGGGCCATGGTTTCGACCGGTTGCCCCATATCTACAAGAACGGCGTGGTGATCTGGCAGCCCCGGGAGTCCACCTACAGTCACCGCCACCTGCTGACGGAGGCGGAGATACGGCAGTTGCTCCACGCCTTTCTGGACCAGTCGGTGACGCCGTTCATCTTCACCCTGGAGGAGGGGCAGCGTCACGCCGTCTACCACGCGCCACTCCAGAGCGAGGCCGGCCCATTTTGCCCCTTGCCGAGCTCCCGGGGCAGGCGGGCATCACCAATATAAGTGCCCTGGGCGCGCGCCCTGCCATCGAGACGATCACCTCGCTGGTTGCCGGGGAGGAGCACCTGGTCGCCTACATGGGTGTCGCCGTCGAGGGGGAGGACCTCTGCTGGGTCGACATCCACCACCGGGACGGCAGCAAGGGCGGCGCTGTCTCCATCCTCAAGCAGGAGCTGGGGGTGACCCGGGTGATCTGCTTCGGGGACAGCGACAACGACCTCAGCATGTTTGCCCTGGCGGACGAATCCTATGCACCGGAGAATGCCCGGGAGGAGGTCCGGGCGGCTGCCACCGCGGTCATCGGCCACCACGACGAGGACGGCATCGCCAGGTTTCTGCGGCAGCGCTATCATTTAGTGTAGTGTCTTATGCAGGGCGCTACACTAGACTGATGAGTCCGGGAACCGCGCCATGAAACTGTCAGCTTTCGGCCAGAAATTTGCCGGCGATTCGGGGATCGTCCAGTTGATGGACGACCTGGGCAGCGCCCTCACTGACAACCCGGACATGATCTTCATGGGGGGCGGCAACCCCGGCCGCCTGCAGGCGGTGGAGGCCGTCTTTCAGCAGCGGCTCGAGACCATTATGGCCGATCCGGAGCAGCGCCATGCACTGTTCGGCATCTACCAGTCGCCCCAGGGGGACCCCGCCTTCAGGGAACAGCTGGCGACCTTCCTCAAGCGGCAGTTCGGCTGGCCGCTCACCGCGGCGAACATCGCGCTCAGCAACGGCAGCCAGCCGGCGTTTTTCGTGCTCTACAATCTGCTCGCGGGCGTCATGCCCGACGGGGGGCGGCGCACCATCCACCTGCCACTGGCACCGGAATACATCGGCTATGGCGATGTCGGCCTGTGTGACCACTTTTTCACTGCCACCCGTCCCAGCATTGAACTGCTGGAGGGCGGGCTGTTCAAGTATCACGTGGACTTCAGCCGGCTGCAGCCCGGGGAGGAGACCGCCGCGCTCTGCGTCTCCCGGCCCACCAACCCCACCGGCAATGTATTGACCGACGAGGAGATCGCCCATCTCGACCAGATCGCCCGGCAGCGGGATATACCGCTTATCATCGATGGCGCCTATGGCCTGCCGTTCCCCAATATCCTGTTCACGGAAGCGCGCCCCCATTGGAACGAGAACACCATTCTGGCCCTGAGCCTGTCCAAGCTGGGACTGCCCGGCGTGCGCACCGGCATCATCGTCGCCCGGGAGGAGATCATCCGCGCGTTCACCAATGCCAATACCATCATCAGCCTGGCCTGCGGCACCCTCGGCCCGGCCCTGGCCCGGGCCCTGTTCGACAGCGGCGAGATCCTCTCCCTCACTCGCGATCATGTCACCCCCTTCTACCGGGACCGCTCCCGGCAGACGGTGAAGTGGTTCCGCGAGCGTCTGGGTGACCTGCCCTGCCACATCCACAGACCGGAGGGCGCGATTTTCCTCTGGCTGTGGCTGGAGGGGCTGCCGATCACCAGCCAGCTGCTTTACGAGCGGCTCAAAGCGCGCGGTGTACTGGTGGTGCCGGGGCACAATTTCTTCATCGGTCTCGGGGAGGATTGGTCGCACAGGGACGAGTGCATCAGGGTCTCCTATGCCCGCGACGAGGCTGACGTGAGACGGGGCGTGGCCATCATTGCGGAAGAGGTCCGCAGGGCCTATTCCGAGTGAGAGAACAGGCCGGCGCATCACTCGGATGTGCTTCTGCTAATGGCAGCATGATTCGGTAATTCCATTAGTGATATGATCCGGTAGCAATTTGGCTCCGCAGTCTGTTCTGGCAGGAAACATGCCCACCACTTCAAGATGGCTACTCTACCTCCTCCTCATCCCGGTGCTGCTGCTGCTCGTTGCCGCCCTGCTTTTGCGCCTGATCCTCGACGAGGAAAAGGTTCTGGAAATGGCCGCAGGGGCCCTGCAAGAACAGACCGGCGCCACCCTGACGGTGGAGGGCGAGTCGGCCATCTCCCTGTTTCCGACCCTCGGCGTCGATCTGCGGGAGGCCAACCTGATCCTCCCCGGGGATGAGTCGACCAGCCTGCACGCCCGCTCCCTGGTTATCGGCGTACAGCTGCTGCCCCTGCTTTCCAGGCGGATCGCGATCGACACCATCGGCCTGGACGGCCTGCTCATCAGGGTGCAAAGGGCAGAACCCGGGGAGAAGCTCGATACCAGCGGCCTCAGCAACGAACAGCTCGATGCCTTCTACCGCGAACGGCGGGCGGCCCTGGAGCAGCGGGCGAAGGACGCGGCGGGCGAGGCGCTGACCGTGCCGCTCGACCTCCACGTCGAGCGCCTGACGGTTACCGACGCCCGCATCGAGACCGCCGGGCCCGGGGCGGACGAGAGCAGCGTCGTCGAGGTGGAGAAACTGCAGGCCTTCGGTCTCAACCTGGCGGCGCGCCCGGTGCCGGTCGAGCTCAGGCTGCGGTTCCCCGGCGACAACCCGGTCAAGCTGCGCCTGGACGGCACCCTGGCCATGGACCAGGCGGCGCAGAAGATGGCCGTGGACAAACTCCACATTCTGGTGGAAGGTGCCACCGCCGAACCGCTGGAGCTGCGGGCCCGGGGTGAGGTGGACGTGTCGCGCCAGATCGCAGACCTGGCGCTCGAACTGACCCTGGGCGAGATGCGCGGCGACGGGCAGCTGCGCTACGCCAGTTTCGAGAGCCCGCAGATCGATACCCGACTGCAGCTGAACCTGTTCGACCCCGTCCTGCTGGCCCTCGCCGGCCCCGAGGCCGCCACCGCCGAGCCCGGGCAGCCTGAGGCAGGGGTAAGCAGGCCGCTGCCCCTGGACGCCATCCGGGCAATCGACAGCCGCGCTGAGCTGACCATCGACCGGGCGGTTTTCGGGGTTCACAGCATCACTGACCTGGCCCTGACGGTGCGCGCCAGCGACGGCCTGGTGACGGTGCGACCCGCGACGGGCGCTATCTACGGCGGCAGCATCGACCTCCAGGCCACCTTCGATGGCCGGTACAACACCGCCAAGCTGGCGACAACCGGCAGCGTCCAGGAGGTGGATGTCGCCGCAGCCCTTAGCGCCCTCGAGGCGGGCGTCACGCTCACCGGCACGGCGCGGGCCGAGTGGCAGCTCACCAGCGCCGGGCGCACCGCGGAGGAACTGATGACCGGCCTCACCGGCCCTGTCAATGCCACCGTCGACCAGGCCGTGCTTGAGGACCTCGGGGTGGAAAAGATGCTGTGCGAGGCGGTTGCCCTGGTCAATCGCGAGAGAATGCAGACCGCGCTGCCCGACAGCAGCCGCTTCCGGGATCTCAGCATGGCCATCACCCTGGGCGAGGGGGAAGCAAGGCTCAAGCCACTCCGGGCCGAGCTGCCGCACCTCTCCCTGTCTGGCAACGGGCGACTCGACCTGGCGAGCAAGGACTTCAAGTCGGAGTTCAAGGCGCGGCTGTCACCCGGATTGGGGGAGCTGGATCCCGCCTGTGAGGTCAGCAAGCGCCTGACCTCGATCGACTGGCCGGTGGAGTGCGAGGGACAGATCACCGGCGATCCGGGCGAGTGGTGCGCGGTCGATACTGAAGAGATCATCGAAGACCTCGCCAAGTACGAAGTCCAGCGCAAGGTGGAGAAAGAGGCCGGGAAACTGCTGGACAAGCTGTTCGACTAGGCCGGGGACGGGCCTGCTTTCAATTCAGCACCCGATACCCGCGACCGCGCAGGCACCGCTTGACCACCGCGACCTTGTCGCGCTCGCCCTCGCTCACACCCCTCGCCCCGCCGGTGACGGCGCCGACGCCGGCCCCGCTCTTGGCGTCATCGCTGTTGCCCACGGCTGCGCCGATGAGGCCTCCGACGACCGCACCGGATGCCGCGCCTCGCACCGCCTTCTCGCCGGTCCTGACGGCGCTGGCGTAGCTGCGGCATTCCGCCAGGTCCTGCTCGTACCGGGCCATATTGACCCCTTTCGGGTCGATGATCACCTCGTCGGTGCTGGTGCATCCCGCGCCGATCGAGACCAGCAGCACCACTGGCAGCACAGCTCTCATTTTCAACCTCCTGCCACCTGCCGGCGGCGCGTTCCACATCGGAGAGGCTAACACGACACTGGAATGACAGGCCCCGGCAGCGCAAAAATTTTTTGTAAGGGACTCCGACTCGGGACACCCACTCAACACAGTTGGACCGGAACGCCGGAAACTTTATCCATATCAATTTTTCGGTTCCGCAAAGCTGTTACGCTCTGGATTCCACAGACCGGGGGAACCCGTGAACAATACAATGCTGAAACTGCTGCGCTCCATGCTGGGCAGTATGCGCGATCTGCTGCCCATCGTCGTGGTCGTCCTGTTTTTCGAATTTGTCGTCCTGCAGCAGCCCATCCCCGAGCTCGGCCGGATCCTGGTCGGGGTCCTGTTCGTCGTCCTCGGCTTGACCTTCTTCATCCACGGGCTGGAGCAGGGCCTGTTTCCCATCGGTGAATCGATGGCCACCGCCTTCGCCCGCAAGGGCAGCCTGTTCTGGCTGGTCGCCTTTGCCTTTGCGCTCGGTTTCGGGACCACGGTGGCGGAACCGGCGCTGATAGCGGTGGCGGCGGAGGCCGCGAACGTGGCCGCCGCCGGCGAGATGATCGAAGCCAGCGAGGAGGCCAAAGCACGCTATGCCAGCGGGCTGCGCTACACGGTCGCGCTTTCAGTGGGCCTCGCCATCGTTGTCGGTGTGATCCGGATCCTGAAGGGCTGGCCGCTGCACTGGATCATCATTGGCGGTTACGTCGTGGTGGTGATCATGACCATCTTCGCACCCAGGGAGATCATCGGCATCGCCTACGACTCCGGTGGCGTGACGACCTCCACCATCACCGTGCCCCTGGTGACCGCGCTAGGCGTGGGGCTGGCCTCCTCGATCCGGGGACGCAACCCGATGATAGACGGCTTCGGCCTGATCGCGTTCGCCTCGCTGACCCCGATCATTTTCGTGATGGCCTACGGCATGCTGATCTGATGGAAATCCTCAACGCCATTCTCGACGTCACCCTGGGCACCATCAACGATGTGCTGCCCATCGCGGCCATCATATTCGGCTTCCAGTTCCTGGTGCTGCGACAGACGCCTGCCAATCTCGGGGAGATCCTCGCCGGATTCGCCTGGGTACTGGTCGGGCTTTCCCTGTTCCTGCTGGGCCTGGAGTGGTGCCTGTTCCCCCTGGGAAGACTGATGGCGGAACAGCTGACTGATCCCGCGTTCGTCCAGGCCGGCGATGCGATCGCAGGGGTAGACTGGAAAGACTATTTCTGGGTCTACATATTCGCATTCATGATCGGGTTCAGCACCACGATCGCCGAGCCGTCACTGATCGCCGTGGCGATCAAGGCCAACGAGGTATCCGGCGGCGCGATCGGCATCTGGGGGCTGCGCATTGCCGTGGCCATCGGTGTGGCCGTCGGCATCTCCCTGGGTTGCTACCGCATCGTGGTGGGTGACCCGATCCACTGGTATATCATTGCAGGTTACGTCATTGTCGTGATCCAGACCTCAGTCGCACCCAAGCTCATCATTCCCCTGGCCTACGACTCGGGGGGAGTTACCACCTCGACCGTGACGGTACCGCTGGTGGCGGCGCTGGGCCTGGGGCTGGCGGAGACCGTGCCCGGCCGGAACCCCCTGATCGACGGCTTTGGCCTGATCGCCTTTGCCAGCCTGTTTCCCATCATGTCGGTAATGGCCTATGCGCAGCTTTCAAAGCTGCGGGCCGGATAGCCTGAGGAGCGCACCATGCATTTCAAAATGATTATCGTATTCGTCGAGGACCGCAAGACCGACGCCGTGATGGACGCGGCCCGGGAGGCCGGTGCCACCGGCGCAACCATCATCCACAATGCGCGGGGCGAAGGGCTCAAAGTCAACAAGACCTTCTTCGGCCTCTCCCTGGAGACCCAGCGGGACGTCCTCCTGTTCCTGGTGGAAGAGCACCTGAGCCGCGCCATCATCGAAGAGATCGGCCGCGTCGGTCACTTCGACGACGAGCCGGGCACGGGGATCGCGATCCAGCTCGACGTCGAGGATGCCGTCGGCGTCGTGCAACAGGCAGAGAAAATCACGCGGGACGTGGAGGAGTTACTGTAATGCAGAGGACAGTGATCAAGGCGCGGGATGTCATGCGCGAAAAGCACCTGGAGCTGGATGGCATGGCAACGGTGAAGGAGGCGCTGGACGCCATGAAGGCAGCGGAAGCGGACGTGGTCATAGTCAAGAAGCGCCACGAAAACGACGCCTTCGGCATCGTGCTGTTGTCCGATATCGCCAAGAACGTCCTGGCAAGGGACCGGGCGTCGCAGCGGGTCAACGTCTATGAAATCATGTCAAAACCCGTTATCTCACTCGATCCCGAGATGGATGTACGCTATTGCGCACGCCTGTTCGACAATTTCGGGCTCTCCAACGCGCCGGTCATCGAGAATGGCGAAGTGGTCGGCATCGTCAGTTACAATGAGCTCGTATTCCAGGGATTGTGCAAACTGATCGAGTAATGGAAGAGGCAGCAATGGACACAGAGTACTTCGACGTGGTGATTGTCGGCGCCGGTCTCTCGGGAATCGGTGCCGCCTGGCACCTGCAGCACGAGTGTCCTCACCTCAGCTTCGTGATCCTGGAGAGCCGGGACGTAATCGGCGGCACCTGGGACCTGTTCCGCTACCCCGGGATCCGATCCGACAGCGACATGCATACCTTGGGCTACAAATTCAAACCCTGGCGCGAGGCCAGGGCCATCGCGGACGGGCCATCTATCCTGCGCTACGTGCGCGAGACCGCCGCCGACAACGGGATCGACCGGCACATCCGCTTCCGGCACCGCCTGGTATCCGCAGACTGGTCGACAGAAGAGGCCCGCTGGACGGCCCGGGTGGCTTGCGGCAACGAAAAGGGTAACGGACATACTGTCGAGATTGGCTGCAACTTTCTGCTGCTCTGCTCCGGATACTACAACTACCAGCATGGTTATACGCCGGACTTCCCGGGGCGAGACGCCTTCAACGGCCAGGTCGTGCACCCCCAGTTCTGGCCCGAGGAGCTCGACTACCGTGACAAGCGGGTGGTGGTGATCGGCTCCGGAGCCACCGCCATGACCCTGGTACCGGAACTGGCCAGGGAGGCCGCGGAGGTGGTGATGCTGCAGCGCACGCCCACCTATGTCGTCTCCCGCCCCGCCCGCGACCGCATCGCCAATACCCTGCGCAGGCTGCTGCCGGAGCGCTGGGCCTACGCCCTCACCCGCTGGAAGAACACGCAGATGCAGCAGTGGCTCTACCGCCGGACCCGGGTCGCGCCGGACAAAGTGAAGCGCGTCCTCCTGGACAGGGTGCGCGAGGAGCTGGGGGAGGACTACGACGTCGATACCCACTTCACGCCCGACTACAACCCCTGGGACCAGCGTCTCTGTCTGGTACCGGACAGCGACCTGTTCGCCGCAATCCGGTCGGGCAAAGCGAGGGTGGTCACCGACGGGATCGAGCGCTTCACCGAAAACGGGATTCTGCTGCGCTCCGGCGAGACGCTGGCGGCGGATATCATCGTCACCGCGACCGGGCTGGAGCTGGTGGTGATGGGCGGCGCCAGCTTTTCTGTCGACGGCGAGCCCGTGGACTTCTCAGAGCGCTGGACCTACAAGGGACTGATGTGCTCGGACGTCCCCAACCTGGTGATCACTTTCGGCTACATCAACGCGTCCTGGACCCTGCGCGCCGACCTGACGGCAGAGTGGGTCTGCCGCGTGCTCAATCACCTGACCGAGACGGGCACGCGGCAGGCCACACCGCGAGTGCCGCCGGCACTGGAGAACATGCCGGCGAGGCCCTGGATAGACGATTTCGCCCCCGGTTACATGCAGCGCGCAATGCACCTGTTCCCAAAGCAGGGGGACCGGGAACCGTGGATCAACCCCCAGAATTACCACAAGGACCGCAGGATGTTCCTGCACGGGCCGCTGGAGGACGGCGCGCTGCAGTTCACCGCGCCCGGCGAGGCCGCGGCTGCCGAGAACCTCGAGCCGCTGCAGCGCGCCGGTTAGGCCCGCTCCTCTCCGGCCGAACCGCTTCGCTGGTACCTGTGCGGCCGGGGCTGTCCGGCCGGAGCTTTGCAGCCGCCCCTGATTTTGCTGCGCCCGCCGACTGGGCGGGCGCGCCCCGAACTGGCATGATAGGCCCCTCTTCATAACGCAGCAGGCGCTGATCATGTCCTACAATGGACCTCTCCGTCGGGGGCAACGTGTTCGGCCTCAACGAGGCGCTGGCGCCCAGCATGGCCGACATGGAGCAGCGTCTCGACGACCCGGAGATCATCGAGGGCGTGCGGGACACCGGGGGCCGGGTCACCCTGGCCATCTTCGACTGCAAGAAGCCGGTAATCGCCGCGATCAACGGGGCCGCGGTGGGCATCGGCGCCACCATGACCTGCGCCATGGACATCCGCCTCGCCTCCGAGCACGCGCGCATCGGCTTCGTCTTCAACAAAATCGGCATCGTCCCGGAGG
>JARRPM010000005.1:0-7239 GCA_037382865.1 Halioglobus sp.
GTCTCCCGCAACAACCAGCGTGTGGTTGGATGGCCCGAAATCGCCGATGTGTCCGGCGATCCAACGGGTCGCGGTGAGGCAATCGTCCAGGGCGGCCGGAAACGGGTGTTCCGGGGCGAGACGGTAGTCGATCGAGATGACGGTGCAGCCGCTCCTGTCACTGAGGGTCTGGCAGAAAGGGTGGTGGGTGTCGAGGTCGCCGATCACCCAGCCACCCCCGTGGAAATAGACGATCAGGGGCCTGTTGCTCCCGCTCTGGCTCGCATACATGCGGGCGTGAATGGGTCCCGCCGGGCCGGGTATTTGCAGCGGGTTCCAGGTCGGCGGACCGATTCGACCCTTCCAGCCACGGTCGCTGATATGGTGGTAAAACCTGCGCAATCCCCAGACCTTCAGTCGCTGAAACATGTCACTGGTTCTCCTGTCGGAACTGGCGCGGTGAGCAGCCGTGCCAGCGCTTGAACGCATTGGTGAAATTACCCGGTGCACTGTAACCCAGCAGCAGCGCGATTTCCTCCACCGGCAGGGTGCTGGTGCCGAGGTATTCCCTGGCCAGCTGATAGCGGACCTCGGCGAGGATCTGCTGGTAGCCGCTGTTCTCCTCTGCCAGCCGTCGGCGCAGGGTGCGAACGGTCATGTTGAGTTTTTCCGCCACATAGTCGATGTCGGGGAAGTACCCGGGCCTGGCGACGATCAGGCGACGGACCTGCTCCACGAAGGCACCGCGCTCCGTCATGCGGGCCAGCAACAGCTGGCACTGCTGCTGGCATACGGCTGATGTCTCCGCATCCCGCATGGGCATGGGCGCATCGAGCAGCGCGGCGTCGAACTGAAGTTCTGAGCAGGCGTTGTCGAAGCTGACCGGGCAGCTGAAAAACTGTTGGTACGCCGTGCGCCAGGTGCCCGCGGGGTGCATCAGCCATACAGCGCTGAGGGCGAGGGGCTGCTGCAGCGCCGCCTGGGCGCCGCAGATGGAGGCACTCAGGTCCCGGTCCACGTAATAGGTGATCAGGTCATCGGGGATGTCCCGGTCGGGCGAGAAACGGGTTTTGGCTATCGCGCCCTCTACCAGGAAGTCGATTTTGAAGAGAGTGAAGGACAGCGGGCCGTAGTTACGGATGATGGTCATCGCATGGCGCAGAGTTGGTGCGCTCAGAAAGGCGTAGCCCAGCAACCCGTAGGTCTCCACCGTGTAGGCGCGCCCGAGCGTGAGGCCGAGCAGCGGGTCGCCGGTCAGATTCAGCAGGTTGCGGTGAAAGCGGAACTCCTGCTCGATGCTGAACTCCCGGCGCTCTCCCCGTTCCTGCAGGTCCGCCTCGGCCAGACCCGTGCCGGCGAGGCAGCGTTCCGCGTCATAGCCCATCTCCTGCATCATCTTCAATGCGGGGGGCAGTGCCTTGATGTGGTGGCTCACGGAGGTCGCGACGGTCATGGGAAGAGTCTAGATCATCTGTCCGGAATTAATAAGTTTTTGTCCTGTGCAAATATTCGCCGATGCCCGGGCCGCGCTTAAAGTGGTGACATGGAAACAGACAGCCCCCGGCAGGAGAGTGACATGAACGGTGAGACCCCCAGAAACCCCTCAGTTGCGGTCATAGGCGCCGGGATGACCGGCATCCTGATGGCGATAAAGTTGCGAGAGGCGGGTATCGACGACATTACCATCCTCGAGAAGGCAGACCGGGTGGGCGGCACCTGGCGGGAGAACACCTATCCCGGGGTGGCCTGTGACATCCCGGCCCATATGTACACCTATTCATTCCGCGGCAATCCCGAGTGGAGCCACCGCCTCGCCCACGGTGAAGAAATCCAGGCCTATTTCGAGGAGGTGGCCGGCCAGTACGGCATTACCGGTCAGGTGCGTTTCAATGAATCCCTCGACGAGTGCCACTACCGGGACGGGAGGTGGCACCTGACCACCAGCAAAGGCAATGCGCTGGTGGTCGATTTTGTGGTCGCCGCCACCGGCATCCTGCACCACCCCGCCTATCCCGATATCCCCGGCCTGGACAGCTTCCGGGGTGCCATGTGGCACACCGCCCGCTGGAATCACGACCTGGACCTGCGCGGCAAGCGGGTCGGCATAATCGGTACCGGTTCGACCGCGGCCCAGGTGATCTCGGAGATCGCCGGGACCGCGGGCCACCTCACGGTGTTTCAGCGCACCCCCCAGTGGATCAGCCCGTTGCCGGACAAGACCTACACGGAGCGCGAAAAAGCGGCGCTGCGCGGCAACCAGAAGCGTATGGACACGCTGCGCGAGCGCTATGCCTTCGTTTTACGCAATACCTTCAGCAAGGCCGTGACCGGCAGCAAGCTGAATCACGCGTGGATAAGCTGGCTGGTGAAGCGCAACCTGCGCAAGAGTGTGCGCGATCCCGGCCTGCGGGCCAAGCTCACCCCGGATTACCCGGTGGGATGCAAGCGCCTGATCTTCAGCAACACGTTCTACGACGCGATCCAGCGCGACAACGTCCATCTGGAGACCCATGGCATCGACCACATCGACGAGCGCGGCGTGGCGACAGCCGATGGCAACCGGCACGATCTCGACGTGCTGGTCCTGGCCACGGGTTTCAGCCCGTTCAATTTCATGCGGCCGATGAACCTGACCGGTCGCGATGGCCTCTCCATCGATGAGGCCTGGTCGAGAAAAGTGCAGGCTTACCGCTCCGTCTGCCTGCCGGGATTCCCCAACTTTTTCCTGATGCTGGGGCCCAATACCCCCATCGGCAACTACTCGGTCATTGCCATGAGCGAGGTCCAGTCCCGGTATGTACTGAAGCTTATCGACCACTGGCGGCAGGGAAGGCTGGAGACCGTCGAGGCCACCGAAGAGGCCAAAGTGCGCTTCAACAGCTACCTCCGCGAGGGCATGGCCAATACGGTCTGGGTGGGCGGATGCCAGAGCTGGTACCTGGACGAGGATGGGGATCCTGCGCTCTGGCCCTACTCCTGGACGCAGTGGGAACGGGAGATGGCGGAGCCGGATCTGGACGACTTCCACCCCAGGGCCCCGGCCGAGATTGTGCCATCGATACCCGAGAAAGAGGCGGCCTGACGGGGGCCGGTGCAGTGGGACGGCGCCCTGCCTCCGGCCGGCGCCGGCCGCAAGGTACCGCTGCGGGCGGTCGCGCCCGCAATCAGTCGATTTCGACGGTTTCCGGTTTCTGCCGGTACCAGTCCACCCCATCCTGGTCGCGGTGCTTCTCCACGCGGCGTCGGCCCAGCAGGCAGTTCAGGTGCGCCAGGGTCTCCCCGGTTGCCAGGCCCTGCGATTCCGGGCCGATCTCCCGCTTGAACAGGGCCGGGAAGCAGTCCACGGCCCGGCGGGGCTCGTCGAGAAAATCAAACAGCTTGTCGAGGTCGCGCTCGTGGGACTCGATCAGCTGGGTCAGCCGCACGTGCAGGCCATAGAAGGGCGTCTCGTGGGCCGGCAGCACCAGCACGTCATCAGGCAGCCTGTCGCGGATGCGCGAGCTGGAGCGGAGCCACTCCCGCAGCGGGTCACCGTGGGGCTCGGTGGGGAAAACGCTCACATTCGAAGTGATCTTGGGCAGCACCTGGTCACCGGAAATCAGCAGCTTGAGGGCGGGGCAGTAGAGGCTGACGTGCTCCGGGCTGTGGCCGCTGCCCACCACCACCTGCCAGTAGCGATCGTTGATGCGAATGGTTTCGCCGTCGACCAGGCGCCGGAAGCTGTCCGGGAGAGGTGCGATGGCGCGGCCGAAATTCCCGAATTTACGGCGGTAGACCTCCAGCTGGTCCTCCCCATAACCGGCGGCCCGATAAAAGCGCAGGGCCACCTCCGGCGCCTTGCGACCGGTATCTGCGACCATCGCGCGACACATCAGAAACTCCTCCCGGGACATCCACAGCTCGCAGCCGAAGCGCTCGGTCAGCCAGCCCGCCAGGCCCACGTGGTCGGGGTGCAGGTGGGTGCAGATCACCCGCACGATCGGCTTGTCCTGCAGGAATCCCGCGAACAGCGTTTCCCAGGTGCGCCGTGCCCCGGGGGTGTTGAGGCAGGTATCCACCACCGTCCACCCCGCGTCGTCCTCCAGCAGCCAGAGATTGATGTGGTCCAGCGACATCGGCATGGAAAAGCGGGCCCAGTAGACGCCGTCGGCGACTTTCTCCGGCTCGCCCGGTTTCGGGTCCGCCTCCCGCCCCCAGGGGTAGGTCAGCCCCCGGTACAGTTCGGCATTCTCTTCAAGCATAGTTGCAGTGGCCTCCCGGCGGAGCGTGCGGAACCGCTATGGTCGGGGTTCGGCGTTTCGATGTCCAGCGGCGGACGGTGGGGCAGCGCTGCGGTTCAGAAGGGATGGCCGATCATTACCCAGGCGTTGGTACCCTCATCGGAGTGAGCGAGATCGAAGCGCACGACGATCCCCGCCGTCATGGCCCGCAGGCCTACCCCGAAATCGGACTTCCAGTCACTGAACAGGGTATCGGGTTGGTAGTCGGGCGCCACCCTGCCGCCCTCCACAAATCCCACCAGCTGGAACCAGTCGAGCTTCATGAAGCGCAGCCACTCGACGTTCCTGATCGGGTTGTACTCCAGGGTGTAGCGATACTCTGCCGCGGCGTAGACCGAAGCCTTGTCGTGGAAACGGGCGTCCCGGTAACCCCGCAGCCGATAGAAACCACCGAGGGTGGCGCCCTCCAGAAAGGGCGGGCCGTTCTCTACCCGTTCACCACCCTCGTCGTTGCGGTCGATATTCCAGGAGGGGGAGTAGGCAGTCCAGCCATTGAGGGCAAGGATCCGCTGGCGGGCCCACCGGCTGGAGCCCAGGGAGAAATATTTGCTCGCCTCGAGCTCCACGAAGCTCCATGTTTGATTGGCGTCCAGCCAGGCAGGGTCGTAGTGAACAGCGAGGTACTGGATGCTGCCCCGGGAGGGATTCACCGAGAAATCGGTGTTGTCATACAGCAGGCCGAGTTCGAAGGGGTGAACGGTGCCCTCGGCCTCCAGATCTCCCTGCTCGTAGGTCTGGTAGCGATTGTATTGCCTGAGGGTGACGATGGAGACGCCACTCTCCAGGGGATTCCAGTGTTCGCCGCCGGAGGGCGCCGAGGTCAGCAGCCCGTCGGCCAGTTCGTAGCGCACCCGGCCCCGCTCGGCTGCCGCCCCCATGGGCAGCACGTAATCCAGTTTGATCTCCCACCAGTTGCTCTTGCCGCTGCCGGCGATAAAGATATCCGGGTCGGAGTCGTTGGATCCCGGCCGCGCCACGTCCCTGGGAAGATAAATCTTGCCGGGCGGCGCGTAGGCCCGATGGTTGGGGTAGTCACCCGTCATGCCCATTACCGACAGGAAGGTCCGGCGGCTGAACGGAAAGCGGTAATCCCACACCCCGGCGAAAGCGCCATAGGCGTCTTCGCCACCAAAGGCGGCGCCCCCGACCAGCATCTGCTCCTGGTAAAATCCCTTGCGCATGCCCCCTACCCCGAACACCAGCTCCGTGGTTTCGGAGGAAAACGCATAGGGCAGGATCAGGGTCTCGCCTTCCTCCCTGGGATTTTCCGCGCGCTTGATCGAGGTCTTCACCTGGGCAGTCGGCCTGGCGCTGACCGGCTCGGGGAGCAGCAGGCAGGCCACGATTGACAGGACCGCACAGCGGCAGGTGGTTTTCAGCAGGTCGGGCATTTTATTGTTCTCTTCAGGGCAGGTCGTACCACCGGGCCATGAGCACTGGCTGCGCTGTGCCGGGATGGCGCAATTCGATAGTCGTGGGAAATGTACTGACTCCCGTTCGACAAGTCCACTCTCCGGCGTCGACGGTCAGCCGACGGTGCGCCCGCGCCCCTCCCAGTAACGTGCCCGCACGGCCTTCTTGTCGGGTTTGCCGACCGGGGTCAGCGGTATGGCCTCCACGAAATCAACGGACTTGGGGGTTTGTACCGAACCCTTGGCGGACTTGACCCACTGCTGCAGGGACCGGATCAGCGCGTCGTCGGCTTCGTAGCCGGGTTGGAGCACCACCACAGCCTTGACCGCTTCGCCCCAGCGCTCGTCGGGCACGCCGACCACCACCACCTGCCCCACCGCCTCGTGTCCGGCGAGCACGTCTTCCACCTCCCGCGGATAGACATTGAAACCGCCGGTGACGATCATGTCTTTGGTGCGGTCCACGATGTGGAGGAATCCCTCCTGGTCCAGGCGGCCCACGTCTCCCGTGTGGAGCCAGCCACCGGCGAAAGCCTCGGCGGTCTCCTCCGGCATATCCTTGTAGCCTCTCATGACCAGCGGGCCGCGCACGCAGATTTCACCGGCCTCCCCCTGCGCCACCGGGCGTCCCTCCGGGCCGAGCAGGGCCAGGTGCATCCACGGGGCCGGTCTGCCGCAGGCACCGAGCCGCGCCGGATGCTCCGGGTCATGTTCGCCCCGCTTCATATTGGCGAGGACCATAGGCGCCTCCGACTGGCCGTAGAACTGGAAGAAAATCTGGCCCCAGCACACGATTCCCTCCTGCAGCCGGACCGGGTTCATGGGAGCGGCCCCGTAGAAGATGGTCTGCATGCTGGACATATCGGCTGTCGCGCTGCGCGGTGAATCGAGCAGGAAATAGAGCATCACCGGCACCAGCATGGTGCAGGTGATCCGGTACCGCTCGACCATGTCGAAAAAGGCATCCGGACTGAAACCCTGCATGACGTAGAAGGCGCCACCCTTCTGCAGCACTGGGATAAAGAAAGCCGCCGCCGCATGGGAGAGCGGGGTGGCGATCAGCATCCTCAGCGGTTCCGGGAACTCCCACTCCGCCATCTGGACCTGGGTCATGTAGGCCACGGCCCGGTGAGTGCCCATAACACCCTTCGGCGTGCCCGTGGTGCCGCCGGTGAAGTTGACGGAAGAGAGATCGTCCGGCCCGATCGGCGGCGCCTGCAGGGGTTGCGGTGTGAAGGTGGCGGCCAGGGCCAGGTAGTCCTCGCCCACTTCACTGGGTCCCAGCGCCAGCAGGTTCACGAGCCCGGCAACCCGGGCCTTCAGCGCCCCCGCGAGTTCCTCGAACACGGCGGGGTCATAGACCAGCGTGCTGATTTCTGCTGCCTGCAGGACATACACGTGATCTTCGAGGGACCCGAGCGGGTGCAGAGGCGTCCCGCAGCAGCCCCCCAGTTGCATGGCCGCTATATTGGACAGGACTTCAGGCCTGTTGCCGGAGATCACCGCCACACGGCTGCCGACGCCCAGCCCTTTGGATTGCAGAGCCTGAACCATCTGGCTGGTTGTCT
>JARRPM010000005.1:7330-83678 GCA_037382865.1 Halioglobus sp.
CATAGTGCATCCGTGATGGTCGGTCTCTCGTTGCCGCCGGCGCGCAGCGCGGCGGGTTGCCAGCTTATCGTCTCCTTTGGAAAAGTGTACCTTGCAGCCTGTACGACGGACAGCGATGGTTGCAAGTGGCATGGTCCGGCCCGGTGGTCATGCAGGCCGATAGCCGCCACGGCGTGCCACTGTCACTTGACGGGAACGTCATGCCTGCTGAAATGGTATTAAAGGTTTCAATAACCAGGAAAGCCCATGTATGCGATCATTCAGCGATGCATGAACCGAATCCTGATCCTGGCCCTGCTGTTGTCATCGCTGCAGGCCTGCACCGCCACCACCGTGACGCAGGACGGGGAGAGGCCCGTGGCTGAGCTCGGCGGCGGCGGTCGCCCGGTCGGAGCCCACTACTCCCGCAGTGTGGTCCACGCCGCCAACGGCATGGCCGCGACCGCGCAGCCGCTGGCGTCACAGGTTGCCCTCGATATTCTCCAGGCGGGAGGCACCGCGGTCGACGCGGCAATTGCCGCCAACGCCGCCCTCGGCCTGATGGAGCCCACCGGCTGCGGTATCGGCGGCGACCTCTTTGCGATCATCTGGGACCCGGAAAGCGGCCGGCTCCACGGCTACAACGGCTCGGGTCGCTCCCCCGCCGGTCTCAGCCTCGAGGAACTGGCCGCCCGTATCAGCGGCCTGCGCTCGCGAGGCGAGATACCGCCCGAGTTCCAGGGTATCACCCCCCTGGGGCCGCTGCCCGTGACCGTGCCCGGCACGGTGGACGGCTGGTTTGCGATGCACGAACGCTTCGGCGGGCTGCCCATGAGCACGATCCTCGCCCCGGCGGCCCGTTACGCGCGGGAGGGCTTTCCGGTCTCGCCGGTGATCGCCTTCTATCTGGAGCAGAACCGGCGCGCTTTCGACAAGTACCTGCAGGGCAGCCCCCTGCTGGACAATATCTACGCCACCTGGTTCCCAGGCGGTCGCGCGCCCGCAGCAGGCGAGGTGTTCAGGAACCCGGATCTCGGCGCTACGCTGGAGACCCTGGGCCGGGAAGGAAGGGATGTTTTCTACCGGGGCCGGCTCGCGAAGGTCATGGACGGCTACTTCAGGCGGTCCGGTGCCGCACTGAGGTACGAGGATCTCGCCGCCCACGAGGGAGAGTGGGTGCAGCCGGCGAGCGTGAATTACCGGGGCTACGACCTCTATGAACTGCCGCCCAACGGCCAGGGGTTCGCCGCCCTGCAGATGCTGAGCATCCTGAAGCATGTCGATCTCAGCCAGTGGCCGCGCGGCTCCGCCGAGGTATTTCACTATCTGGTGGAGGCCAAAAGACTCGCCTTCGAGGATGCCGCCCGGTACTACGCCGATCCTGATTTTGCGGAGATCCCCGCGCAGGCGTTGCTGACGGACGATTATGGTCGCCGGCGCTTCGCGCAGATCGATCCGGATCGCGCGTCGCCGGGCTTCGGCCCCGGCGAGCCGAAACTCGAGGGCGCAGGGGATACCACCTATCTCACGGTGGCCGACGGCGACGGCATGATGGTCTCCCTGATCCAGTCGAATTATCGCGGTATGGGTTCCGGGCTGGTTCCGGACGGCCTGGGATTCATGCTGCAGGATCGCGGTGAGCTCTTTTCCCTGGATCCCTCACACCCCAACGCCTACGCCCCCGGCAAGCGGCCCTACCACACGATCATCCCGGCCTTCCTGATGAAGGACGGTGCGCCGGTAATGAGTTTCGGCCTCATGGGTGGAGCCATGCAGCCCCAGGGACACGTCCAGATACTCGTCAATATGATCGACTTCGGCATGGACATCCAGCAGGCGGGGGATGCTGCGCGGTTTATGCACGAGGGCGGTCGCCAGCCCACCGGCGTGCATGAAGATCCGCTGGGAACGCTTTATCTGGAGCCGGGGGTGGACGAGCGGACCATCGAGCGCCTGCGCGCCATGGGCCACCGGGTGGAGATCGATCCCACCGGTTTGCGCTTTGGTGGTTACCAGGCTATCGCCGTGGATCCCGCTACCAGTGTTTACTCAGGGGCGACAGAAATGCGCAAGGATGGCGTGGTGGCCGCGTGGTGAGCAGGGGCAGGCGACAGGCGTGGCTTGTGGGCGGGGCAATACTGCTGCCCGCGGTGTCATACGCGTCCGGCGCAGACGACATGTTCACCCGGACCACGCTGCTCCTTATTGCGATGATCACACTGGCTGACTGGTGTGGCTTCCTATTCGAGAGAATAGGTCTGCCGGAGCTGGTTGGGCAGATCGTCGCGGGGATTCTGCTGGGCAACCTCGCCCTGGTGGGAATCGATTGGAACGTCAGCGACCTGCTGCGTTCGAGCGAATTCATGCGCTACTCCTCTGAACTCGCCATGGTTCTTCTGCTGTTTCTGGTAGGTCTCGAATCAGACATGCGCGACCTGATCAGGGTCGGGCCCAATGCCACGAAGGTTGCGGTGGTCGGTGTGGCGCTGCCCGTGCTGTTCGGGGCACTCGCCTGGAAACTGTTGGGTAATGAAAACGGTATAGAGGGCTGGTTCGTCGGCGCCATGCTGGCGGCGACCTCCGTGGGCATTACGGCGGGTGTGCTGGGGTCTGCCGGGCTTATCAACACCGACTCGGCCAAGGTGATTCTGGGCGCCGCTGTCATCGATGACGTCCTGGGGGTGCTGCTGCTGGCGGTCCTTGCCAGTGTGGTGGTGACCGGAAGTTTTTCGGGAGCAGGACTTGCCTGGATCATTTTCAAGGCCCTGGCGTTCTTCGTGGTGACAGTATTCCTGGGGCAGAAACTGATGCCCCATTTCATTCGCATCACCTCACTCAACACCCACTCCAGTTTCTGGACCGGCTTCGCGCTCTGCACGGCGCTCATCGCGGCTCAGCTGGCGGCGTTCGCCGGCCTCGCCCCGTTGATTGGCGCCTTTGTCGCCGGACTTCTGCTGGACGATGTCCACTTTGTGGTGGGGGCGGAACTGCAGAAGAAGCGTCTGGAAGAACTCCTGCAGCCGATTACCAACATCATGCTTACCATCTTCTTCGTGGGCATCGGGTCCCAGGTGCAACTGGATACTTTGCTGGACGTGCAGAGCCTTATGATCATCGGATTGCTGTTCTTGATCGCCGTGGTTTCCAAGGGGCTGGCGGGATTTGCGGTCACGGGCGCCGGATTTGATCGCCTGGGTATCGGTATCGGCATGGTACCCCGGGGAGAAGTCGGCCTGGTGTTCGCCTCGTTCGCCTATGGCCACGAGATTTTCTGTTGTGAAACCTATTCGTCACTGGTAATGGTCGTCCTGCTGACAACTTTGGCAGGACCGATCCTGCTCAAGCCGCGTCTTGCGCGTTTTTGAGGGCGCCGACGAGTTGGTCACCGGCGCCCTCTCCGCGCAGGTCAGGCATCGTCGCCCGAGAGCAGGCCGAACATCTGGAGCAGGCTGGCGAAGAGGTTGTAGATCGCTACGTAGAGAGTAACCGTCGCGGTAATGTAGTTGCGCTCCCCGCCCCGGAGGATCGCCTGGGTCTGGTACAGGATCAGCCCCGACATCAGCAGGACGAACATGGCCGATACCGCTGCCGCCAGTGCCGGCATGGCCAGGAAATAGGCCGCGAGACCCAGGCAGAAAGCGGTGAGGATCCCGATCATGAGGAAATTGCCAAAGCGCATCATATCGACGGCGCCCTCCCTGCCGGCGTACCAGGAGAGGCCGACGAAGACCACGGCGGTGGTGCCGAGGGCAGCCATGATGACCTGGCTGCCGTTGGGCAGGCTCAGATAGGCGGCCAGCAGCGGCCCGAGGGTGTAGCCCATAAAGCCGGTCAGGGCGAATACGGCGAGCAGGCCCCAGGCGCTGTTACGCAGGTGCGAGGTGAGAAACAGGAGGCCGAAATAGCCGCCCAGCGTGAGCAGCAGTCCCGGGTGCGGAAGACGCAGGGCTGCGCTGATAGCTGCCACAACGGCACTGAAGGCCAGTGTCATGGCCAGCAAGCGATAGGTCTTGCGCAGCACCGCCAGGGCCTGCGCGTCGGCGATCCCGGTCGTCTGGCTCACCGTGGCGGCTGCAATCCGGGGGGTTGTGGAATCGGTCGTCATGGTCGGTCACTCCGTCGGCTGGGTCGATAGCGCGGAGCATAGGCCCTGCACGTTAATCAGGTCTATTCGATCTTATTTTGATTTTTCTTCGTAAAAACCGAACTTGCCGCCAGCTCTTGACCGTCGGAGTCCAATACATCTATGCGCCATCTCAACTACAACCACCTTCACTATTTCTGGACCGTTGCCAACGAGGGCAGCATAGCGCGCGCTTCGGAACTGCTGCACATCACGCCGCAGACGATCAGTGGCCAGCTGAAACTGCTGGAGGAGGTGGTCGGGGAACCGCTGTTCCAGCGGGTCGGGCGCGGCCTGGCGTTGACGGAAAACGGGCGATTGATCAAGCAGTACGCGGATGAGATTTTCACCATCGGCGCTGAGCTGAGCCAGGTCGTTCGCAGCCGGCAGCCCCACACCTCCCCGGTGCTCAACGTCGGCATCGTCAACTCCATCCCCAAGCTGATTGCCTACCGCCTGCTGGAGCCCGCATTGTCCGCGAGGGAGCCGGTGAGGGTGGTCTGCCTGGAGGCGGACCTGGAGAAACTCCTCGCGGAGCTGGCTATCCATCGGCTGGACCTGGTCATTTCGGACCGACCCATCCCCGTGGGAATGAGTGTGAAGGCCTACAATCACCGGCTGGGTGAGAGCGTCATCAGCTTTTTCAGCAGCAAGCGTTCGGCGGCGCGCTACCAGCGTAATTTTCCCCGGTCGCTGGACGGCGAGCCGATGCTGTTGCCGGTCAACACGAACGCCCTCAGGAGGGAGCTCGACGACTGGTTCGACCGGGTCGATGTCCGTCCGCGGATTGTGGCGGAGTTCGAGGACAGTGCGCTGCTGAAAGCTTTCGGTGAGGCAGGTGTCGGCATCTTTCCAGCGCCGCAGGCGATTGCCGCAGAAGTGGAGCGGATGTACAACGCCCGTGAGATCGGCGTGGCCGGGGAGGTCCGCGAAAACTATGTGGCCATCTCGCCGGAGCGGCGCCTGAAGCACTCCGCCGTACTCGATATCATCGAGGTCGCCCGCGGCCAGTTGCTCCGGTAGCGGCTTCTGTCCGGTAGATGATTGGAGTGGTTTGCGCTGCAGCCCGCCAGGGCGCAACCCGACCGGTTGCAGCAACTGCCCGGACCGGCGCCGGGCGCCTTCAGGCCAGCAGAGAGCGGCCCGGAATCGATTGGAGTAACTGGCGGGTGTATTCCTGCTGCGGCCGCTCGAACAACGCCTCGCCGCTGCCCTGTTCCACCACCTCGCCTTTGTAGAGGACGAGAATACGGTCAGCGAGGTGGCGTACCACCGCCAGGTCGTGGGAGACGAAGAGCATGGTCAGGCCGTACTCGCGGCCGAGGGCCTGCATGAGGTCGAGGATCTGCGCCTGGATCGTGACGTCCAGCGCTGAGACCGGTTCGTCCGCCACCACGAACTCGGGGTGGGTGGCCAGCGCGCGACCGATGGCGATGCGCTGGCGCTGGCCGCCCGAGAATTCGTGGGGGTACTTGCGCACGAAGGCGCGGGCCAGGCCGACGTCGTCCATCAGCTTGAGCACCCCCTGGGCGACTGTCTTGCGGTTCTCGATGCCGTGCAGCAGCAGTGGCTCAGCCAGGGTGTCGTAGACCGTCATCCGCGGGTTCAGGGACGCGAAAGGGTCCTGGAATATCATCTGCATGCGGCGCCGCATGTCTTTCAGGTCGCGCCCCTCGAGTTCGGTGACGTCGACGCCGTCGAAGGTGATGTGGCCGGAAGTCACCGGCACCAGGCGCAGGAGGGAGCGGCCGATGGTGGACTTGCCACTGCCCGATTCACCCACCAGACCGAGTACTTCGCCGCGACGGATGTCGAAGCTGACGTCGTTGACCGCCTTGACCGGCTCCTTGCCCTTGCCCTGCCCGAACCAGGTGCAGAGATTGCGCACCTGTATCAGGGGTTCGTGCTCGCCCGGCTCGGGCTGCTTGCTGTCGGCGGGAATGGCTGCCAGCAGCTTCTTCGTGTAGGGATGCTCCGCGTTGTGGAAGATCCCCTCGCGATCGCCGGCCTCGACAATTTTGCCCTGCTGCATCACCACGATTTCGTCCGCGATGTCTGCCACGACCGCGAGGTCGTGGCTGATGAAAATCACGCCGATGTCGCGCCTGTTCTGCAGGTCCGCTATCAGGTTCAGGATCTGGGCCTGGATGGTCACGTCCAGGGCCGTGGTGGGTTCATCCGCGATCAGCAGTTTCGGCTCATTGATCAGGGCCATCGCGATCATCACCCGCTGGCGCATCCCGCCGGAGAACTGGTGCGGGTAATTGTCGATGGTGGATTGGGGGTCGCGGATACCGACCTCTTCCAGCAGCTCCAGGGCCCGCTCCCGCGCCGCCTCTTTCGATACGTGTTTGTGGTATCGCAGGGGTTCCACGAGCTGCTTGCCCACCGTCATGTAGGGGTTGAGGCAGGTCATCGGGTCCTGGAAGATCATCGCGATATCGCGACCGCGAATCTTCCGCAGTTCCTGCTCGGAGAGCTGCAGGAGGTCGCGACCCTCGAAATGGGCCGTACCGCTATCGATCCGGCCGGGCGGCTGGGGTATCAGGCCCAGCATACTGTAACAGGCGACCGACTTGCCGGATCCGGATTCGCCGATGATGGCGGTGATTTTCCCTGACTCGACGGTGAAGCTGATACCGTCCACGGCCCGGTTGACGCCGTTGCGGGTGACGAAGCTGACACCGAGATTCTGTACTTTGAGCAGAGACATCGCGTCAGTCCTTGGAGCCGCGTACGTCGAGTGCATCGCGCAGCCCGTCGCCGAGGAAATTGAGAGAAAACAGGGTAAGGGTCAGGGCGAGGCCCGGGAAAATCAGCAGCCAGGGAAACTCCTCCATGGTCTCCGCCCCGTAGGAAATGAGCAGCCCCCAGGAGGTCTGCGGCGGCTGGATGCCCAGGCCCAGGAAACTGAGAAAGGCCTCGAGCAGCATCACGTTGGGAATGGTCAGGGTGGTATAGACGATGATCGGCCCCAGGGCATTGGGCACCAGGTGGCGGCGGATGATGGTTGCCGGGGAGAGCCCCAGGGAGATGGCCGCCTCCACGAACTCCTGCTGGCGCAGGGATTGCACCTGGCCCCGCATGATCCGCGCCATGGTCAGCCATTCCACCGCGCCGATGGCGAGAAAAAGCAGCAGCATGTTGCGCCCGAACACGACCATGAGCAGCACGATGAAGATCATGAACGGCAGGGCATAGAGTATATCCACCAGGCGCATCATGACCGCGTCGACCCGCCCGCCGGCATAGCCGGCTATGGCGCCCCAGGTGACGCCGATCAGCAGCGCGACGGCCGTTGCCACGAAACCCACCGCCAGGGAGATGCGCCCCCCGTACATGATCTGGGTGAGCAGGTCGCGCCCGAAAATATCTGTGCCCAGCCAGTGCCGGGCCGACGGCGGGCTGGCACCCAGCTCCAGGTTCTGGGCCTCGTAGCTGTAGGGCGCGATCCACGGCGTAAGGAGGGCGATGACGATGAACAGGCTGAGCACTACGAGCCCGAAGATCGCGAGGTGGTTCTTGCGCAGGCGCAGCCAGGCATCCTTCCACAGAGACGTGCCCTGCTCCGCCTCGCTGATCGATGTAATGGTATCGGTGGTCATTCAGCGGCTCCCGAACTGGGTTCGCAGCCGCGGGTTCATCCAGGCGGCCAGGATGTCCGACAGCAGGTTGAACAGCACGATCAGCGTGGAAAGAAAGACGGTGGTACCCAGGATCATGGTGTAGTCGCGGTTGAAGGCCGCCTGCACGTAGAAGCGGCCGAGGCCCGGTATCTGGAAGATGGTTTCAACCACGAAGGAGCCGGCCAGCAGTCCGGCAAAGGCCGGGCCGAGGAAGGCGACCACCGGGATCAGGCCGCCGCGCAGGGCGTGCTTGACCACCACCTGCCACTCCGGCAGCCCCTTGGCCCGCGCCGTCCGGATATAGTCCTGGGACATCACCTCCAGCATGCCCGCCCGGCTCAGGCGCGCGATGTAGGCGGCGTAGGCCGACCCCAGGGTGATGGCGGGCAGGATCTTGTCCCCGGGAATATCCCCCCACCCGGAGACGGGCAGCCAGTCCAGGTAGATGCCGAACACCAGCACCAGCAGCGGCCCCAGCAGGAAGGAGGGCATGCAGATGCCGATCATCGCCGCTGACATCGGGATATAGTCCTGGGGGGTATTGGGCTTTAGCGAGGCCATCACGCCGGCGAGACCGCCGATGATGATTGCCACCAGCAGGGCATAGAAGCCCAGTTCCGCAGTGATCGGCAGGCCGGCCGCGATCAGTTCGTTGACGCTGCGTCCGGGATACTTGAAAGAGGGCCCCAGATCGCCCCGGGCCAGGTCTGCGAGGTAGGCGGTATACTGCTGGAAAAGGGGCAGGTCCAGGCGGTACTGGGCCTCCAGCGCCGCCTTGACTTCCGGCATCACCGCCTTCTCGCTGTCGAAGGGCCCCCCGGGGGCGACCCGCACCAGGAAGAAGGTCACGGTGATCACGGCCAGGATGACTGGAATTGCCTGCAGCAGTCGGGCGCTGATAAATTTCCACATGGGTCGGTCTATTCCTCGCGTTGCAGTCCGGGCCGGTCGGCGCCAAGCCTGACGTATCGCAGATTTATTGTGTCGAGTGCGTTGGAGGGCAGCCCCTCCACGCTGGGATGTACGAGGTGCTTGCTGTTGTAAGTGTAGATGGGGATGATCGGCGCCTGCTCCATCAAAATAGACTCGGCTTCATACAGCAGTTTGAGCCGTGCTTCCGGTGAACTTGCCGTCGGCGCCAGTTGCGTCATTATTTCATCATATCGTGCATTGGAGAATCCGGTCCGGTTGGTGCCGCCATCGGTAATGAACCGTACCAGGAAGGTATTGGGATCCAGGTAGCCCCCGATCCAGCCCATACGCGCCACCTGGAAATCCATTTCGTTCAGGGTGTCGAGGAGGACCTTCCACTCCTGGTTGGCCAGGGTGACATCGATGTTCAGAACCTCTTTCCACATCCGCTGTATCGCGACCGCGACCCGGCGATGATTTTCCTGGGTGTTATAGGTCAGCTCCAGGCCGGGCCAGCCCCTGCCGCCGGGGTAGCCCGCCTCGGCAAGTAGCCGTCGCGCGGCCTCCGGATCATAGCCGCGCATCGCGGGAGGCCGGTAATGGGGTATGCCCGGAGGCGTCAGGGAAAAGCTCGTTACTTCGGAGCCCTGCAGAATAGACGCGACGATGGTCTCGCGATCGATAGCCCGGGCCAGCGCCTGGCGCACGCGGACGTCGTCGACGGGTGGGACGCGGGTGTTGAACAGGTAGTAGTAGGTACCGAGAAGGGGCGCCTGCCGGTAGGGTGATTCGTCCAGCGCGCGATAGGCCGCGATCTTGTTCACGGGCACATCGTTAGTGTAGTGCAGTTGTCCGGCACGGAACATTTTCTCCTCGGTGATCTGGTTGTCCACCGGGTGGAATACCGCCGCGTTCAGCTCGACCTGGCCGGCATTCCAGTAGTGCTCGTTCCTCACCACGACAAGCCGCTTCTGCAATTTCCATTCATGCAGGGTGAAGGGTCCGTTGCTCACGATGTTTTCCACCCGGGTCCAGGGCGTGTAACTGTCGGTGACCTTGCCATGGGCTTCCAGGGTGGGGCGATGCACGGGGTAGGTCGTGTAGGAACTCAGCTGCTGCAGAAAAAAAGGCGTCGGATGTCTCAGGGTCAGCTGAAGCGTGTGTTCATCCAGGGCCCTGATGCCCATGGCCTGCGGGTCGGACAGTTCGCCTGAGAAGTACTCCTGCGCATTGACGATCGGGAAAAACGTATAAGCCATCTGGTTGCCGAGAGCGGGATTGAGCGCCCTCTGGAAAGACCACTCGAAATCCGTGGCCGTCACGGGATCGCCATTGGACCACCTGGCCCGCGGGTTGAGGTAAAGGGTGATGACCCGTCGGTCGTCACTGAGCGTCCAGCGCTGGGCCACCCCCGGCTCCAACTCGAGGGTATAGGGATTTCTGGTCAGCAGGCCTTCGAACAGCGCCCCCGCGATCCGCGCTTCGGGTGAGCCGGTCATCACGTGTGGGTCCAGGGTCTGGGGTTCGGTGGCATTGCCGAGGTGCAACACCCCGTCGCGATTGCCCGCCTCGACGTTGGTTTCGTCTGCATCGAGCCAGACATACTTCAGGTTGAGGGAGTCCATCAGGTTGGAAGGGAGGCCCTTCACGCTGGGATGGATAAGGTGCTTGCTGGTATAGGTGTAGATCGGGATGATCGGCATCTGCTCCATGAGGATGGTCTCCGCCTCGTAGAAGATCGCATAGCGCTCTTCCCGGGTTTCGGCCTGGGGCGCGAGGCGCAGGATCATCTCGTCATAGCGCGGGTCGGAGAACCCGGTATTGTTGTTGCCGCCACCGGTGATGAACAGGTCGAGGAAATTGTTGGGGTCGACGTAGTCGCCAATCCACCCCCGGCGGGCGATCTGGAAGTCCATCTGGGTCACGGAGTCGAGATAGACCTTCCACTCCTGGTTTGAGAGCGTCACCCGTATGTTGAGGGCGTCTTTCCACATCTGCTGCAGGGCGACGGCGATCTTGCGGTGGCTCTCGCTGGTGTTGTAAGTCAGCTCGAGGGGCGGGAAGCCCTCGCCGTTCGGGTAGCCGGCGTCAGCCAGCAGCGCCCGCGCCTTCTCCACGTCGTAGCCGAAGAGTGTTGGCGGGTAATAGCCGAGGGTGTCCGGCGGCGTGATGCTGTAGGCGGGGAAGTTGGAGCCCTGCAGAACGGTCCGGTTGAGTTTGTCCCGGTCCACCGCCATGGAGAGGGCCTGGCGCACCCGGACATCGTCCACCGGCGGGCGCGTCGTATTGATCAGGAAGTAGTAGGTCCCCAGGTAGGGCGCCTGGACATAGGGCGAATTCTCCATCGCCCGGTAGACCGGGATCTTGTCGAGGGGGATGCTCTGGGTGTAATGGAGCTGGCCAACCCGGAACATGCGCTCCTCGCTGACGATGTTCTCGGTGGGGTAGAACACCACGCCATTGAGCTTGACGTTATCCCTGTCCCAGTAGGTATCGCTTTTTTCCACGACGATGCGCCGGTTGAGCTTCCACTCCTTGAGGCGGAACGCGCCATTGCTGACGATATTCTCGACCCGGGTCCATCGGGTAAAACGGTCCGTCGCCTTGCCGAACTTCTCGATCGTGGCGCGATGCAGTGCGAAGGTGCTGTAGTGATCCATCAGCTGGATGAAGTAGGGCGTGCGTTCGTTCAGCGTCACCTGCAGGGTCAGGTCGTCGAGCGCCTTGACCCCGACCTTGCCGAAATCATCGAGTTGGCCGGTGGCAAACGCCTCGGCGTTCCTGACCGGGTAGAGCATGTAGGCGTAGAGGTTGCCCATGGCCGGGTTCAGCGCCCGCTGCCACGACCAGACGTAGTCCTGGGCGGTCATCGCCTCGCCGTTGGACCACCTCGCCTCGGGGTTGATGTGGAACGTCACGGTGCGACCGTCGCCGCTGATATCCCAGCTCTCGGCTACCCCCGGTTCCGGCTCCAGCGTGTAGGGATTCTTGACCGCGAGGCCCTCGAACAGGGCGCGGATAATATGGTTCTCGGGCACGCCGGTGACCACGTGGGGGTCCAGGCCCTGGGGCTCGGAGCCGTTGCCGTAGTGCAGTATTCCCTCGCGGTTGCCCTGCACCACATTGGACTCGCCCTCGCTGCAGGCAATCAGCAGGGCAGTAAAGGTCGCTAGCAGGAGCGCCTTGAGGGGATGCAATCGCATTGGCTGTTGATCGGGCCGATAATCCACGAGAGCACTACTGTAGCGCAATCGATGCGCCTTGTCAGAACCGCAACTGCGATCGCCCGCGCGCCGGGCAGACGACGGGCCACTTTGGTATATTGGGCGGGTGATTGAGCGGACGCCGCTCCGGTGGCGGCGTACCGATGCTTCTGCACCGTTTCGGAGACCGAAATCAATGAGCACCCCTCCCGGCGAGCAACGCGCCTATGTCCTCACCTTCAAGGCCCGCGACCGTCTCGGTTTGATGGCCCTGGTCGCCAACGCGTTGTATGACAACGGCGCCTTCGTGGAAGAGGTGTCACACTTCGGTGACCAGGATACCCGGACCTACATGGGGCGGGTGGTGTTCGACGACCGCTCCATGAGCTGCTCCATCGAGGAATTCCGGGCAGCATTTGCGGGAATGGCGCGAGAGGTCGAGATGGCATTCAGCCTGCGGCCCGTCGACCAGCGCAAGCGGGTGCTGATCGCCGTTTCCGGCTATAACCATTGCCTCAATGTGCTGCTGACCAAGTGGCATTCCGAGGTGCTGCCGATCGACCTGGTCGGCGTCGTTTCCAATCACGAGACCTGTCGCGACCTGGTCGAATTCTACGGGCTGCCGTTTCACTACCTGCCCGTCTCACCCCAGACCAAGCCGCAGCAGGAGCGGCAGGTCCTGGACCTGATCGAGGCCGAGTCAGTCGACCTGCTGGTTCTGGCGCGCTACATGCAGATCCTGTCCGATGAGATGTGCGCACAGCTCAGTGGCAGGGCGATCAACATTCACCACTCCTTTCTGCCCGGCTTCAAGGGGGCCCGCCCCTACCACCAGGCGCACGAGCGGGGGGTGAAGGTGATCGGCGCCACGGCGCATTATGTGACTGCCGACCTGGATGAGGGGCCGATCATCGTGCAGGAGGTGAAGCCCATCGACCACACCTATCGGGTGCAGGACATGGTCAACCTCGGGCACGATATCGAATCCACCGCGCTGGCCAGGGCGGTGCAGCTGCACGTAGAGGACCGGGTGATCCTGAACGGCGCGCGTACGGTTATTCTGTAGGCGTTTCCTGCAGGCGCTGGTTGAGCTCCAGCAGGGCGGACTGGTCGGTCCTGAGAAGACCCGCATCGGGCCGGTCCAGGTCCTCGATCAGCAGCATCACGATCGAGAAAGAGACGGCGAGGGCGGTGGTGGCTATCGGGTTGCGCTTGCCGTTCATGCTGGTGAAAAAGCCCATCGCGGTCATTGAGGCAACGAGCAGTAGGCAGATGGTGCCCCAGACCGAATCGGGAATACGCGAGCGCAGGTGCGCGGTGACGCGCTTTTCGTGGACGTCGATTACGTCGTTCAGTGCGCTGATCAGCAGGGCGTCGATTTCAGTGGGCGTCCGCCGGCCGGCAAATGACTGGACCTGCCGCCACAGGGCTGAATGCAACTCGCTGGACAGCTCGATGACCCGGGCGGGTGTTGTGCCACTCTCGCCGGCCCGCACCGCTGAGTAGTCGACAAGCAGGCGTGCTATCTCCTCACCCTCTGGCCCCGGGACCAGTATGGCACGCAGGTACGCGGTGCCGATGGCGTTGACCTCCTCCAGAACCAGTTTTTTCCGAGCGTCAAAGTGCTCTGCCGCCATGTTGAAAGTAAAGGCCATGATGAAGGCCAGGAGGGCCAGGTGGGCGCCGGTCATGGCGCTGAGCGGTGCCTCCCGGTCGGAACCAAAGCGCTTGTTGTAGACCAGACCGATCAAAAAGCCGAGTTCGATGGCCAGCAGCACCATCAGCAGGGTCACCGCGAACACGCCCAGGACGGGCATGGCGTCAAATAAATCCCTTATCATTTTTGTCTGACCGAGTTTCCTGAAAAGGTGGGACTATCAGCTGCCGCGTATTAAAGCATAGAAACTCCCTCGGAAGCAGATACCCTGACCGCGATTCGATCACACTTCAGGCACAAACCGCCGTTGATAGTTGCAGGGTTTCTTTTATACTCCCAAAGCCCTCCTTTTAAACAATCCCGGTCAAGACGAGGACCGTCAAATGGCAAGAAACCGGAAAATACTGCTTCCAGCCGCCGCTCTGACCGCGTGTTACATGCTCAGCGCCGAAGCCGCCACGGATGCCGAAAGAATCTCCGCGTTGGAAGCGCAACTGAAGCAACAAAAGGCTGTGATGGAGCAACAGCAACGCATGATGGAGGTGATGGAGGCGGAGCTCATTCGGCTGAAGTCCGGAGAGCCGGCCGCGGTGACATCGACCACCCCGCTGCCGGGCGAAGACGAGGGGTCGACACCGGTTGTCGTCACCGCGGCAGATGAGAAACAGCCGCCAAAGCTCTCAGCCAATATCTACGGCTTCGCCCAGGCGGATGCGATCTATGATTTCAAGAGGGTGGATCCGAACTGGGAGGATACCCTTCGCGTGACCACGATTCCCACCCGGAGCGGTACCTACGGCAATGATGGCGACTTCATATTCAGTGTGCGCCAGTCCCGGCTGGGGGTGCAGGGCAGCTACGGCGAGGATGTGACCTTCAAGCTCGAGGGTGAACTCTTCGGCGTGGGTGCAGACGAGGGGCAGACGACTCTCAGGGTAAGGCACGCATGGGCGACCTATAAAAACCTCGGCATGGGCCAGACCTGGTCCAATTTCATGGATATCGACATATTCCCCAACACCATCGATTACTGGGGCCCTACCGGCATGGTGTTCTACCGCAACCAGCAGGCGCGCTACTCCTTGCCCATGGGCGACAATGAATTCTCGATCAGCGTCGAAGACCCCGCCACGGCGCTCACGGTAGGGCGATTCCGGGACACGGGCAATTGCGACATTCCCGACGCCCCGCCCGATTGCGACTCGGTGGATTCTACGGCAGCGGACATTTTCCAGTCTTATAACGATTTGCCTGACCTGACCGCCCGCTATCGCCGGAACGGCGACAGCGGGCACTTCCAGGTGGCCGGCATTGTGCGCAAACTCGGCTATGAGCGACTGGACAACGGTAACAAGGACGAAGAAATCGGCTGGGGCATCAATACCAGCGCCGGTATCAACACCTGGGGTCGGGACAAGCTGAAGCTGCAGGTCGTTTACGGCGAGGGCATCGGCAACTACATGAATGACGGCGGTATCGATCTCGCCCCGGACTCCGCGGATATCGCCAGGGCGGGGGCTGAGACCGTGCCAATTCTGGGTATCAGCACCTACTACGACCACTACTGGAGCGACCGATGGTCCACGTCGGTGGGCTGGTCCATGATCGACCTCGACACCAGTGACGGACAGGGCCCCGAGGAATTCGAGAAGGGGCAGATTGCCCAGATCAACCTGTTGCACTACCCGGCGGATCACGTGCTGCTGGGCACCGAGTTTATCTGGGGCCAGCGTGAGGATATCGACGGCAGTACCGGTTCAGACTATCGAATCCAGTTTTCCCTGAAAGTCGATTTCGATACCGGCAACATCCTGCAGGGGAGATAAACCTCCCCCGCCTGGCCGCGCCCTGGACTTGCTGTAAGTCCAGTGCGAACCAACGGTGTTCTGCGGGCCTCGAACACCGATCCCTTCTGGTCTTCTCCTGTTGACAATAAATGACTCCATGGTGGCAATAAATGACCTATTTTGCCGGACGCGGGACGTTAGACTGTGCTCCGTCAACTGATGGAGATTATCGACATGCCGAAAATTACGCTGATCGAGTTCAACGGGCGGGATCATACGATCGACGCCGAGACGGGCAAATCACTCATGCAGAACGCCGTGGATAACGCCGTGCCCGGAATCGACGCCGATTGCGGCGGCGCCTGCGCCTGCGGCACCTGCCACTGTTTCCTTGAGGGCGAGTGGCGGGCGGTGGCCGGAGAGGGCGACGCTATGGAGGAGGCCATGCTGGGTATGCGTCCGGACCGGACCGGGGGCTCGCGCCTGAGCTGCCAGATCGAGGTCTCGGACGCCATGGAGGGCATGGTGGTGCGCCTTCCCGAATACCAGATGTGATCCTGAAGGAGGATACAGCAATGAACCAGCCCGTGAAGCTCCCCGATCCCTGGACCACGCCCCTTGAGCAGATCGACGTCAGCGATCCCCGCCTCTATGAACAGGATGCCTGGCGGCCTTACTTCGAGCGCCTGCGGCAGGAGGACCCCGTCCACTATCTGGCCGACAGCCCTTTCGGGCCCTTCTGGTCCGTGACCCGTTTCGAGGATATCGTCGCTGTTGACAGCAATCACGGCGTATTCTCATCGGAGCCCTTTATTATACTGGGTGACCTGAGCGACGACCTGCCCACTGAAAATTTCATCTCGATGGATCCGCCCAGGCACGACGTGCAGCGCCGCGCGGTGCAGCCGGTGGTGGCGCCGCAGAACCTGGCCCAGATGGAGTCGCTGATCCGCTCCCGGGTGGAGACGATACTCGACAGCCTGCCTGCCGGGGACACCTTCGACTGGGTCGACGCCGTGTCGATCAACCTCACCACCCAGATGCTGGCGACCCTGTTTGACTTCCCCTTCGAGGAGCGACACAAGCTCACCTATTGGTCTGACATCGCCGCCGGCTCCCCGGAGATCAGCGGGGGTGACGTCAGTCAGGAGGAGCGGTACGTGGGCCTGATGGAGTGCCTGGAGACGTTTACCCGCATCTGGCATGACCGCAAGGGGCGTGAGGGCGGATTCGACCTCATCTCGCTGCTCCAGCGCGACCCCGACACCGCGGACATGGTGGAGCGGCCAATGGAATTCCTGGGCAATATCGGGCTGCTGATCGTCGGCGGCAACGATACGACGCGCAACTCTGCCACCGGGGGTGTGCTGGCGCTCAACCAGAACCCGGCGGAGTACGAGAAGCTGCGCGCCGATCACAGCCTGATTCCGGGCATGGTATCGGAGATCATTCGCTGGCAGACCCCGCTGGCACACATGCGCCGCACGGCGAAGGAGGATATCGAGTTCCAGGGCAAGCGGATCAAAAAAGGCGACAAGGTGGTGATGTGGTACCTTTCGGGCAACCGGGATGAAGGTGCGATCGAAAACGCCGACGGCTTCGTCATCGACCGGGCCAACCCCCGCCACCACATCTCCTTCGGTTTTGGCATCCATCGCTGCATGGGCAACCGGCTGGCGGAGATGCAGCTGCGTATCCTGTGGGAGGAGATCATGCGGCGCTTCAGCTTCGTGGAAGTCGTCGGTGAACCTGAGCGGGTGAAGTCGAATTTTGTCAGGGGTTACAAGTCCCTGCCGGTAAAGCTGCACCGACTGTAGGCGCTGAATGGCGCGGTCCTGATCGGCTGTGCTGTTTCAGTAATTGCGTGTGTCCACGGGTACTCTGGCACTGCAGAGCCGCCCGCGCACCCGGCAGTTTCCGTCCGTCACCTCGCTCTTGTCCGTGCCCTGGCCGGCAAGCGGCCCGCCGGGTGTCACGCACGATTGAGCGTTGCAACTGCCATGCTTGCTCGCTCTGGAAAACAGCGCTCCTCTCGCCATTGCGCCGGCGTGGTGCCGCTCCAGCGCTTGAATGCGCGGGTAAAGGCGCTGGCGTCGGCGTAATGGAGTGTCAGGGCGATCTGGCTCACCGGCATCCGGGAATCCTCCAGCAACTGTCGGGCGATCTCGTAACGGACCTCGTTCAGGAGTTGCTCGAAGCTGGTGCCGGCCTGTTTCAGGTGGCGGCCCAGAGTGCGACTGTGCATCGAGAACAGGGCTGCGATCTTGTCTGACCGCGCATCGCCCGTCAGGACCGCCGTTCCCAGCACCCGCCTGACCTGACCTGGCAGGTCGTCTCCACTCCATGCCTCGAGCGCCTGTATTTTTTCGAGCAGCAGACCAACCAGCTGTGGGTCTGCATTGGCCAGCGGGCGGTCCAGCCAATCCGCTTTGAACACCACCGCATTAACCTCGGCGTCGAAAACCAGCGGGGCGTGGAAGAAGCGTTGGTAGGGAGCCGCATTTTCTGGCCTGCGATGTGCAAACCGGATCTCCGTAGGCTTCCAGTCGGGTCCGCATAAATCCTGCAGGATATTGAATATCGCCGCGACCGCACCATCGCCAACCTGGCCGCTGGCCTCTCCCCCGGTCGCGTAGATGAGATAGCACAGCAGTGCCGAGTAGTCGTCCACTTTCAGGATCGGGACCGCACCGCGGGTATTGAGGTGAAAATAGTGGACGAGATTGCGCAGAGCCGTGCCCACGTCCGGTGAATACTTGACCAGCAGGCCGACCAGACCCAGAGAGTGCAGTCCGCCCCGCTGTCCGACCAGGAGCCCAAGGTGCGGGCAGCCGGTTCTCGCGGCGCAGTGATTCAGGATGCGGGCACGGTCCGCAAATGAAATCCTGTTGTCAGGGTTGCCGAACAGTGCCAGATCGAATCCCGTTTCGGCCAGAAGGGTAGCTGGATCGGATCCCAGCTCCCGCAATACCTCGGGGAGCGCCATGGTGGCGCCTATGCGCAACTCGGTGTCGGGGTCGGAATAGCTTCTCATTCTGGTCATGGGGGGCTGGATACACCGCAAACTTGATCTGGATCATAGGTTACTGTCGCGAGATGTCCAGCCCTGTCCGGAAACAGCAAGCAGGATTATTGCCCAAGTGGTCAACTGGGCGGTTCAAGTCGACGAGCCAGACTGACCAATTGATGAAAGGCCCGGGCAACATGAGATTTTTGGGTGTGTTCTCGTTGACGGTTGGGACATCGATGCCGCTGGCGCGCAGGCCCGGGTGATCGCAGGAAAGCCGGACGCAGCGATAGCGGTCGCAACATCGTATATCGACGCTCAGCGCATTTGGCAGGCGGGGGCTGCGGGGTGGTAAATGAATACTGCGTCCGGCCCGTGAGGCATTATTTTCGGGTTGTTTTGCAAGTTTGGATCAACCACAAGATTGACCTCAATCAAGGGACGCTGTCCCGAAAAGCCTCTTGGTGTCGGGATAAGACAAGCAGCTAAGCGGCGGCGGTGATTAACTGGTGTGACTCGGCGGGTCGTAAGGCGATGGGTCTGGCCCGGGAAGGCTGCCACATTGCGACTCAACAGTTGTAGTAACTGACAAATACTGTTTACCGGGAACCCGAACAGGTAGTTCCCGCTCATCTGACACAGACGAAAAAGGAGTGCCTCATGGCAGCCAAAGACAAAAAGCGGGTATCACCGGCGAAACCGAAAAAGAAAGTCACTTCCGCCAAAGGGACAAAACGGGTCTCCACGACGGTGCCGCTGAACTGGAAAGAGGTGTGGTTCACCAACTGCCCGATGGTTTCTGCCAACAACGTGGACCAGGAGCTGGGGTGGTGCAAGGAGGAGTTCAAGAAGATCGGTGTCGAGTATGCCTACTTCCGCCACGCCCCCGAGAACAACTGGTACCCGCACTACATTCACAATCTCGACAACCTTATCCGGTTCGGTGGCCTCTACCCGCCGATTCACGTACATGCCGACATCCGGCGGACCGTGCTTTTGGGCGCTACCTGGGTGTATGAGGGCGGCTGCATGGCAGTGCGCGCCACTGACAGGATATTCCGGATGAGGGACCTGAAGGGTAAGAAAATCGGAATATCGAAGAGCCTCAATACTATCAAGAACGACTGGTGGCGTATCCAGGAACACATGGGGATCGAGAACATGCTCATGTTGAATGACATGACCATGGACGACGTGGAGCTGGTGGAATTTCCCTATCCGGACGACTGGTATGACAAGCCCGAGATGCTGGTTCCGCCAATGAACAATCCCTCGGAGCTATGGATGCGCCGTAACCACAAGCAGGATCTGGCGTTCCGACCGCTGGAGACGGCACTGCTGGATGGCACCGTCGATGCGATCTACACCCAGAGCAAGGTCTTCCAGCATCTCCAGGAGGATACAGGAAAGATCAAGATGATCGAGGACCTGTCCCGGTACCCTGACTGGACGGTACAGGTGGCTAATACCCCTGCCGTTATAACCTGCACGGATGTGATGGCAAAAAAACACCCGGAACTGGTCGTCGCGTACATGAAGGCGATGGTCAAGGTCGGGCGTTGGGCTAACGAGCATAAGCGCGCCGCGGGAGCCATTCTCAACCGGCAGACCTTCTACCGGGACGCCGAGGATACCTACCAGGGCATCAAGCACGTCGACATGGTGCCTAGCCTGAATGCCCAGAACATGCATTGCGTCAAGATTGGCAAGGATTTCATGGTCAAGCACGGCTACATCAAGAATGACTTCGACGTGGAGGAGTGGGCGGCGCCTGAATTCCTGGAACAGGCCGCGGGGGAGGTTCTCGAGGAGGAGTGGGAGCGAAGGAGCTGGAGCAAGCTTCCCGAGGGCGGAAAACTCGAGGCCAACACAGGGCGGCTCGGGTAGCCTGGAAATAACAGTGGAAGCTGGTGGCAGGTTGGCGAAGCCTGAATGAGAGCGGGCGCCAACCGCCACATATTTTTGATCAAGGTGCCCGCCGTATTCCGGTTATTGAGAAATCCTGAATACAGGCTAACAGTTGGTCAACATGTAACCGCAATATATATGGGTAACTGAACTTATGGCTGATCGTGGCAAAACTATCCCGGGACAACAGATTCCCGAAAACAAGCAAACCACCCTGGATCTGTATGTGAGTGCCGTGCAGGCCTATGAGATGTGGAGAGCGAATCCCGAAGAAGTGAAGATCATAGATGTGCGGACACCTGAGGAATATGCCTTCGTGGGCCACCCCGACACCGCCTGGAATATCCCCCTCGCTTTCGTCACGTATCACAGGGAAAACGGTAAGACCGAATACGGGCCGAAATGGAATCCTGATTTTGTGGCCGAGGTAAAAAAGATAGCCGGCCCTGCCGATACGCTGCTTGTTATGTGCCGATCAGGAGATCGCTCGGCCATGGCGGTCAACCAGCTCGCGGCAGCGGGCCTGGAGAACGTCTACTCCATTACGGACGGCTTTGAAGGCGATAAGGTGGACGATCCGGGCAGCGTCTTTCATGGCAAAAGGATGCGGAACGGGTGGAAGAACTCGGCGCCCTGGGTTTATACCATTGATCCCGAGAGAATCATCCTCGAAGAGATTTCATCGGCGCAGAAACAACGATGATAAGGCAGTTGAGGCCTCAGTTCGGTAGTAACTTGAACAAAAGGAGACTTGCATTGTACCGTCCCGGAAAGGTACTTGGCCACACGGACAGCCAGGCTCGACATCCAAGGCAACTGTCTCTCGCTGTGGCCGTTCTGGTGGCTCTGGGATCCACCAGTGTTGGTGTTGCCGCCTCCGCTGTCGAAAACGACTTGGAAAAAACGCTGACACAGGGCTTTCCACTGGTACAGATCTTCACCTTCCTTTTCCTTATGCTGGGCCCGTTCAAGATCATTGGACCATTTGCGGCAGTAACAAAGGGCGCGGATGTCGGGGTTGCCCGTCGCATTGCCTTCCAGGCAACGCTTTTTGCATGCGCCGCCCTGTTAATTGCCGCCATTTTAGGTGACAGGATCCTGGTCAGTTATGGCATTCCCGTTCCGGTTCTGGCCTTGTCAGCAGGCATCATTCTGTTTCTCGTGGCATTGCAAACTATTCTGCAGCAATTCTCCCCCGCCAGTGAGACGCCTGCAGCTTCGACCGCGGCTCCGTCGATGCGTGCGGCGATCACGCCGCTTGCGTTCCCAACGATTGTTACGCCCTACGGCATCGCCGCGCTGGTCGTGTTCATTGCCCTCGCACCCGACTTCGAGACACAGTTGATCATCGGCGCTATCGTAGTGGCAATCATGTGTTTGAATCTCGCCGTCATGCTCCTCGATCGCTACATCCTGCCGGCTTTCAGCCTCTTTTTGCCCATACTCGGCGCGGTACTCGGTGTCGTTCAGGTCGCCCTTGGCCTTCAGATCATTAAAAATTCTCTCAGCGCAATGGGCGTCCTATGAAGGTGTCGCGCCGGGAAATCGCCTTTGCAAAATCCTTGGAAATTACGTTTGAGGCATCAGTTGGAACAGCCTGTTTATGACCCGCCTGAGGCGCTCCCTGTAAACCTGAGTCTGGCTTACGAGCGTACCAGGGTTGCGTATGAGCGTACGCTGATGGCGTGGACAAGGACCGGAACGTCTCTGATCACGTTCGGGTTTTCCGTGTACAAGTTTTTCCAGCTGGACACAGCGGGCCAGACGCTGAAAGCTCCGCTCGTAAAAACATCGATAGTGGGTCCTCGTGAATTCGGGCTGGTGCTTATCTCCATCGGACTGCTATCGCTTCTGCTCGGAACCTTTGAGCACAGCCGGGACCTGAGGGCGATGCGCAGAGGATATCCCGGCATGCCTGCGTCCGCCACACGTTATATCGCCGTGCTCATGGCATTGCTTGGCGTCGCTGCTATCGTCGCGGTCGTGTACAGATTCTGATGTCTGTTGAAGCGCCAGAGTCGAAGCCCCTGGAGTCCGAACTCGGCGAGGGTGAATCAGGCCGTCGGATACAGGACTTTTCCCTCGTTAGTGGAGGGCCGTTTTACAGGTTTTTGCGCAGGTTGCATCTTTGCGACGATGCTTCCGAGCTGTTGAGCAGTCGGGTAATCGTCATATCGCTTTTTGCGTGGCTGCCGATGCTGATTCTGGCGCTTGTGCAGGGCAACCTGCTTGGTGACGACGTGAGCATACCATTTTTACTGGATTTCAAAGTGCACGCGCGTTTCCTTGTGGCTATGCCCCTGCTTCTCGCTGCCGAAGTTCTGGTTCAGCAGCGTATGTCCGACGTGGTCGATCAGTTTCCCGCACGCAATCTGGTCCCTGAGGCGTCCGTAGCGCAGTTTGAAAGCGCCATTTCATCGGTTTCGCGGTTGCGCGATGCGGCATTTGTCGAAGCGAGCCTTTTCGCACTTGTCTACAGCCTCGATATGTTTGTCATCTGGCGTGGTTACCTGGCTCCTGAGGTGACAACCTGGTATGCCACAACCTCCGCTTTGGGAACGGAGCTGTCACCAGCAGGTATGTGGTATTTTTTTATAGGCCTGCCCTTATTGCAGTTTCTCTTTCTGCGATGGTATTACAGACTTTTTTTGTGGGCCCGTTTTCTCTGGCAGGTCTCGCGCATCCGGTTAAACCTGCTTGCCACCCATCCGGATCGCGTTGCCGGTCTCGGGTTTCTTTCTAACACGGTGAACGCACTGATCACTCTGGCACTTGCACATGGTGCCCTTCTCGCCGGCCATATTGCCGACCTGGTCCTGTACCGGGGTGCTGAGCTGAGGCAGTTCGGTCCGGAAATTGTCGCGGTGGTCGTTCTGGTGCAGTGTATCGTCTTCATGCCGCTGCTCGTATTCGCAGGACAGATCATGAGGACACGGTGGCGGGGGCTCATGCAGTATGAGGCGCTCTCCTCGCGCTATGCGTACGAATTCGAATCAACCTGGTTGCGGGGCGGTGTGTCCCCGGGTCAGACGCTCGTCGGCAATGGCGATTTGCAATCGCTGGCCGATCTGGACAGTGGTTACCAGATTGTGCGGGGCATGGGGCTGGTGCCTGTGTCATGGCGAGCTGTTCTGTTGCTGGCGGTAGCAACCTTGATACCGATCGCGCCCCTGTTGCTCACCGTCATGCCGTTTCGGGAGTTGCTTGGAAAGGTCGCAGGCATTTTGTTCTAGCCAGAGATGTGGCTGGTCAGGAGGTTATGTTCAATATACAACCTGGCGCTGGTGGTGTTGTAGTGAAAGAGGGTTGGAGGTCGGCGGACTCGGGATTACCCAGGGAAGCAGGGCTGACTGAGTGTCGGCGTGAGTGCTTCAGAAAGTTGGAGTGTTGCCGGATCACAGTTTTCAGCCAAAGAGGGAACGCGGTCAATGCGTTCCATTCAAACGGTAATGAAAATGCAAGTGAGTAAAACTTTATTACACGGAGAAATGAGTATGAGAATCCTGATTGCTGTTTTAACGTTGGTAGTGGCCGGCCATGCTTTTGGTGCGGAGTCCTTTCTCAGCCAAAGCGAGCGCGCACAATTGGCCCCCAACCCGTCGGTGCCGGGCGTCATGCGTTATGTGACACCGGGAGTGGACCCGGGTGACTACGATAAAATACTTTTTGGTAGTGTCACCCTTTACTTTGCTGAATCGAGCAAAGCCAAGGATATCGATGCTGACGAAGCCAAGGCCATATCTGACTCGATGCGGGCGGCCGTGGAAGAGGCGGTGGCGGGAGCCGGCAGAATGGAGATTGCGGAGGCGCCTGGTCCCTCAACGGTGCTGATCAACGTGGCGATCACCGAGATCAATATGCAGAAAAAGAAACGCGGACTGCTCGGCTATACGCCTGTAGGCCTGGTGGCTACAGCTGCCGGAGAACTCGCCGGTATGACGAGGATGCAGCTCAAGGATGCGAAAATCGAAGGTGAGCTGGTCGACAGTGTCTCGGGTGATGTCGTCGCATTCTTCCGGGTTGACGAGGTGCCCGTGAAGGCGGGTGAGAAGTCGCGTTCCTGGGATGATGTGACCGTTATCTTCGAGAAATTACTGGAAGAGGGCATTCTGGCGAGCCGCAAGTGAAAGGTTGGCCTGTCACCTTGAGCGGACTTGAGGCAGGGAGAAGGGAAGTGGATTTCAAGACGACTGCGCGAGCGTGCGGCGCCATCCGCGCTATTGTGGCTCTGGTAGGCCTGGCGGCGGCACCAGTGCTGGTCGCGGACGATCTGCAGGGTGCGGGCCGGCTTCTATGCGCCGCCGCCCAGCACAGCGCGCAGTCCCAGGTGCAGCAGCAGTCGGCGGTTCAACAACAGAACTTCGAGCAGAATATGCTGAATTTCAAGAAAGCGTTCAGCGTGTGTATGGAAGCCAAAGAGTACCTGGTGAAGTTCTGAGTGACGCAACTCGGACGGACGAGGATGGACTCGACGGGCCGCATCGGCGGCCCACCCGAGCGTCGATGTGCGGCTGAACAATCCCTTTAGTGTTAAATTCAGGCGTCAACCGTTGCGATGGAGGACTAACGCGTGCCTTTGGAGCCTACACAGTGTCTATTTTGCTTTATAGTGATGTGGTGACGGCCACAAAAAGGTTCTCGACCGTGCCCCGGCGTATTTTCCTGGTTGTTGTAGCCGTATTGCTTTTGTCAGGCGAGTCGTTTGCGCAGGAATCCTGCACCACGGGTGATAAGCTCGACCGGCCCAGAATCGGACTCGTACTCGGTGGCGGGGGCGCTCGCGGGCTGTCCCACATCGGGGTGATCAAGGTGCTGGAGGAACTGCGGATCCCGATCGATTACGTGGCCGGGACCAGTATGGGCTCCATTGTCGGTGGCTTGTATGCCACGGGCATGACCGCGACAGAGCTCGAGGAGGTGGTCGGCACCATAGACTGGAAGGCGATCTTCAATGACAGCACCGATCGCGCCGAGCGGACCTATCGCCGCAAGCGCGACGATGACCTGAATCTCTACGGCCCCAAGCTGGGCATAGGTAATAACTCCTCCCTGCTCCCGACAGGGGCAATCAGCGGCCAGAAAATCACGCTCCTGTTCCAACAGGAGGTGAGCCAGCGCGTGCAGACCAAGCAATTTGACCAGTTACCGATTCCGTACCGCGCCGTCGCCGCGGATATCATCACGGGTGAACCCGTGGTGATCGACGACGACGACCTGGCTTTTGCCATGCGCTCCAGCATGTCTATTCCCGGTCTGATGGCGCCGGTGCGCTACCGCGATCACATCCTGGTCGACGGCGGCATCGCCAAGAACCTGCCGGTCGATGTGGTGCGAGGCATGGGCGCGGATATCATCATTGCCGTCGACGTGGGCTCGCCGTTGAGCACCCCCGAGGAACTCGACGATATGCTGGCGATCACCGGCCAGCTCAGCAATCTGCTGGTGCAGCGCAACACCGTTGCCCAGCGCGCCCTGCTCACCGACCGGGATGTACTGGTTGTTCCCGCCCTGGGGGACAAAATCAGTTCTGCCGAATTCGAGAAGAGCCGGGAGGCAATTCAGATCGGGCTAGATGCCGGTGAGGCCGCCCGGGCGCAACTGGCGCCCCTCGGCATTCCCGCCGAAGCCTATGCCAGCTATCGACGCGATATCGTGACCTGCGTGAAGGGCCAGCCGACGATCCAGTTCGTCGAGCTGGACAACCGGTCGCGTTTCTCCGATGCCGTTATCGAGAAACGCCTCCATGTCGCGCTCGGGGAACCCCTAGACCCCGCGCGGCTGGACAGGGACATGGCGGAGATCTATGCCCTGGGCTTTATCGAGCGGGTGAACTACCAGGTGATCGAGGAGAATGGGCGGCAGGGCGTCCTCGTGCGGGTCGACCAGGACGACCGGGGCACCCGCTTCCTCGAGACGGGCTTCGGTCTCACCAGCAGTGACGCTTCCAATAAATTCGAGTTGCGCCTTGCCCTCCTGGACACGGCGGTCGACGAACTGGGCACCGAGGGGCGGGTGGGGCTGCAGCTGGGTGACGACTATGGCATTTTCGGCGAGCTCTACAAGCCGTTTGGCGAAGATCTGAAATACATCCTGTTGCCGCGCATTGCGGCAGGGCGTGATCTGATCACTGTGTATGATGATGGCGACAAGCTGGCCCAGGTGGAAGCGACGAGCCTGACCGCCGAGCTGTCGATCGGCCGGGAGATTGGCGAAGTCGGGGCCGTTTTTGCGGGTATCCGTCGCTCCACAGGCGATATCCAGGTGGAGGTCGGGGCGCCCGGCCTGGTCGATGAATCCTTCGAGGGTGGTGACTGGGTCCTGTCGGGCACCTGGGATCGGCTGGATAACCGGTTTTTCCCCTCGGATGGCGAATTTGCCCGGGCCCGGCAGACCTTCTCCCGCAAGGCGATAGGCGCCGATACCAACTTTGAACAGTTTGAATCGACTTTGTTACTTTCCCGGACCTATGGGGAGAAGCACAACTTCATGGGAGGGTTCAGGTACCAGACCACGATCAATGGCAGCGCCCCGATCCAGAACATCTTCCGCGGCGGAGGCTTCTTTACGATGTCCGGCTATGGCCCCAGGGAGCTGACCGGCCAGCACTTCGGCTTTGGACTGCTCGGCTATCGCTACCAGCTGGCCGACAATCCCCTGTTGCCCGCCTATATTGGCGGGACCCTGGAGTTCGGCAATGCCGCCGACGACCGCGATGATATCGTCGACGACGGTCTGTGGAACGGCAGTATCTACGCCGGCACGCCAACCATTCTCGGCCCGATCTACCTCGGCTGGGGCTGGAACGAGGAGGACAGCGGCGTCCTCTTCGTTCGTATCGGCCAGCTCTTCTGAGGTTGCACCGGGAGGGTCAATCCAGCGTCTTGCGGAAGCGCTTGGTGGCGATGGCCAGCATCACCGCGGTAAAACCCAGCAGCCAGAGGATGTCGGGCAGCAACTGGTAGGCCTCCGCGCTGCGCAGGAAGACCCCCCGGATCAGGCGCATGTAGTGGGTGGCCGGGAGTATCTCGGCAATGAACTGGGCGGGTTCCGGCATGGCGTCGAAGGGGAACATGAAGCCGCTCAGGAGAACCGAGGGCATCACGATGAAGAAGGTCATCTGCATCGCCTGCATCTGGGTGGCCGCCAGGGTGGAGAACAGGAGGCCGAGGGTCAGACTGGCGGCGATGAAGGGCAGGGTCACCAGCACCAGGTCGAGGAGCGTGCCCTGGAACGGTACGTCGAAGATCAGTCGGCCCAGCCCCAGAATGATGCCGACCTGGATCAGGCCGACGAAGATGTAAGGCACCAGTTTCCCCACCATCAGCTCGAGCGGGTGGATGGGGGTCGTGATCAGCAGCTCCAGATTGCCACGTTCGCGCTCGCGGACCAGCGCCACCGAGGTGAACAGCACCAGGGTCATGGTGAGAATGATGGCAGTCAATCCGGGCACGATGTTGACTACCGAGCGCCGTTCGGGATTGAAGAACAGGGCCACCTCGAAGGTGGGGGTGCGGGGCTGGTAGGCCCCCGGCGGGGTGCCCGCCTCCAGCTGGACGGGCATGGTGCGCAGGCCCAGCAGCGCCGAGCTGACCATGGTGTCCGAGCCGTCCACCAGCCACTGTCCCAGGGTCTCGCCCCGGGCCGCGCGCTGCGCGAGATTTTCCGGGAAGACCAGCGCTGCCCGCACGGAGCCGTCGACGATGGCCGCCTCGGCTTCATCCGGGGTCGCATAGTAGGCGACGATCTGCACCACCTGGGTGACACGAACCATCTCCGTAAGGACTCGCGCCGCGGCGCTGCCGCTGTTATCCACCACGGCGATCGGGATGTTGCGCACCATGGTATTGATGGCATAGCCGAACAGCAGCAACTGGATCAGGGGGATCATCACAATCATGCCGAAAGTGACCCTGTCCCGGGCCAGTTGCCGGAACTCCTTGGCCGTGACGGCGCCGATTCTTCCCCCCGCGCTCACGGCTTCTCCATGCCACTGGTGGCGGCAACGAACACGTCCTCCAGGCTCGGCCTGGTGGCCGCGAATTCGAGTTCGCCGTTGCCCAGGTGCTCCCGCAGGTAGTGTGCCGGGTCATCTGCAGCGCGGCGCAGCAGCACCCGCAGGTGCCGCCCCTGCTGTGCCGCCGATTCGACCAGCGGCAGCGCCAGCGCTCGATGCTTGACCTGGCGCAGGTTCTGGCCGGTAATGGCGACCACCCGATCATCCAGTTGCGCCAGCAGTTCCCGCGGGGAGCCCTGGGTACTGACGCGCCCGGTTTGCAGAATCGCCAGCTGGTGGCAGCGTTCCGCCTCGTCCATGTAGTGGGTGGAGACCAGGATGGTGGTGCCGGCATCGCTGAGGTCGAACAGCTTCTCCCAGAAATCCCGCCGGTTTTCGGGATCCACCGCTGAGGTGGGTTCATCCAGGAACAGCAGCGTCGGGGAGTGCAGGTTGGCGACAGCCAGCGCCAGGCGCTGGCGCTGGCCGCCGCTGAGGGTGGCGGCGAAGCGGTCGCGCAGCTCCACCAGGTTGTAGCGACCCAGCAATTCCCCGATGCGCTGGTGCGCCTCGTGCCGTTTCAGGCCGTGGATCCTGCCCATGAACTGCATGTTTTCCTCCACCGTCAGGTCGTCGTACAGGGAGAACTTCTGCGTCATGTAACCGATCTTGCGGCGCAATGCCTCTGCCTGGGCCGGCACGTCCAGCCCCAGCACCGAGACGTCGCCGCTGGTAGGGGTCAGCAGGCCGCACAGCATGCGGATGATGGTGGTTTTGCCGGAGCCGTTGGGGCCCAGAAAACCGTAAATCTGGCCCCGCGGAATATCCAGGTCGACCCCGTCCACCGCGACCACCGCCCCGAAGTGGCGGGTCAGTCCCCGTGCCCGGATGGCGGGTTCACTCATCGTCCAGCAGCACCTGCACCGGGAGCCCGGTGGGCAGGTCGCCGCCATCCTCGATATCGAACTCCGCCAGGTAGACCAGGCGGGAGCGGTCGCTGGCATTGAGGGCGAAGTAGGGTGTGAAGGCGGGATCGGTGGCAATCCAGCGCAAACGAGCGGTGAAATCCCGATCCACCCCGTCTACCCGCACCCGCCTGCGGTCACCCACGTCGAGACTGGCGCGCAGCGGTTCCGGCACGTAGACCCTGGCGTAGGGGGCGCCGTCAGCCAGCAGCACCGCGAGGGTGGCCCCGGCGGTCACCCTCTCGCCGACGTTCCACGGCAGACTGTCCAGCCAGGCGTCGCGGGTGGCGGTGACGCTGAGCTCCGACAGGTAGTGCTGCTCCAGGGCGAGTTGCGCCTGTGCTGCCCGCAATTCTGCAGCCCCCTGCTCCAGCTGTTCCGGCCTGGTGCCGTTGGTCAGGCGCAGCAGTTCCTCTTCCGCGGAGTCGAGGTTGGCCTCGGCCTCGTCGCGGCCGGCCAGGGTCCGATCCAGTTCCGCCCGCGCCGCCAGCTTTTGCTGCACCAGCGAGACGGTCCGCTGGTAATTGGTCGTGGCCTCCACCAGGGAGGCGCGAGCGCCGGCCACCCGGGCGGTCGCCGCGGCAATCTCCTCGGGACGGGCCCCGTTGCGCAGCTCCTCCAGCCGCGCCTCGGCGCGGCCAACCTCGGCCGTGGCCTTGTCGACCCGGGCGGACTGGCGGCCGTCGTCCAGCTGCACCAGCAGGGTTCCCGCCACCACCGCAGTACCCTCGGGGATCGGTTGCGCGAGGATGATCTCGTCGGTGGTCGCCCTGAGGATGATGCGATCCCGCTCCAGGGTGCCGAGCGCCTCGTCACCGTGGTCGGCGGCACAGCCGGCGAGCAGCAGGGTGCAGAGCGCGTATATCAGGTGGCGCATGGGGAAATCCCGCGGACGGCTTGGATCAGGTCCGTTATACGTGCAGACGGGCGGTCATGCAATGCGCCGCCGGGTGGGCGGTGCGGAAGGGCTCCCGGGCCCGGGCCCGGGAGTTGACTGAGCAGCGTCGCTCAGGCGGCGCTTTTGTTGCGCTCCCCCGGCGGCGTACCGGTATAGGCGGCGCGGGGACGGATCAGGCGGTTGTCCCGGCGGAACTCGAGGAAGTGGGCGATGTAGCCATAGACCCGCGCCATGGCGAACATGGCGGTAAAGTAGTGAGATGGGATACCCAGGCTGTGGAACACCGCGCCCTTGAAGAATTCCACGTTGGCCCAGATCTCCTTGCCCCGCTCGGCGAACTCCCGCTGGCAGGCCTCTTCCACCGCCACCAGCGTCGCCAGCAGGTTGCGGCTCTCCTCGTCCTGACACAGCTCCTGCGCCATCGGCTTGAGGATCCTCGCCCTGGGGTCGACGGTGCGGTACTCGCGGTGGCCCATGCCCATGATCTTGATCTTGTTGGCGAGGCAGTGCTTCACGTAGCTGTCGGCGCGCTCCGGACTGCCGATCTCCATCGCCATCTCCAGTGCCGCCTGGTCGGCGCCGCCGTGCAGCCGGCCGAACAGGGTGCCGATGGAGGCGGAGATCGATGACTGGATCGGTGCGAGGGTGCTGGCGCAAACGCGTCCGGCGAAGGTTCCGGCGTTGAAGCTGTGTTCCATTTGCAGTATCTGAGCCGCGTCGAGCATCCGCACCTGCTCCCGGGTCGGCGTGCCGCCATGGAACATGTGCAGGAAGTTCTCGTGAAACAGCTTGCCGGGCACCGGAGGCAGGGTCGCCTTGCTCTGTCCCAGGCGGTAGTGGGCCGCGATCAGGGCGGTGATCTTGGCAGCGAGGAACAGTCCGTGCTCGGCATCGCTGCCGACCCCCAGAGTCTCCTCCTGCGGGAGCCTCAGCAGGGGGACGAGGCCCTGCAGCATCAGCATGGGGTGGAGCTCCCGGGGCACCTGCTGCAGCAGGTCGATTTCACCGTGGCTGAGCTGGGTGTGCTGGCACATGAAAGTCTTGAGGCGGCTCTTCTCCTGTGCGTCCGGCCAGTCGCCGAACAGGACCAGCCAGACGACGTGCAGGTAGGGCACCCCGACGAGGTCATTGATGTCGATGCCGCGGTAGCTGAGAAGCCCGGTTTCACCCTGCACGTCAGAGATCGCGGTTTCGCCCACCACCACACCGGCCAGGTCGTAGGAAAATACGGATTGATCTGTTGTCATGATGCCAGTCCCTCCCTTTTGGTAATATTTCACATTATACAAGCGCGCTATAATTAGCAGAGTTAATTTTACTTATTAATGTATAAGCGAAACTTATATGCGTTTGGAAAACAGTGAGTTACGTGCTTTTCGCGCCGTCATTGCAGAGGGCGGTTTCAGGCGCGCCGCGGAGTCCCTTCACATCAGCCAGTCGGCGGTGAGCCAGGCGGTGGCGGGCCTGGAGAGCAAACTGGATACGGCGCTGTTGCGCCGCGGCAAGGAGTTGAAACTGACCGCCGCGGGCAAGCGCCTGTTCGATCACGCGGTCGATGTCCTGCGCGACGAGCAGCAGACTCTGGAGGATATCGCGCAACTCAAGCAGGGCAACACGGAGACCCTCAACCTGGCGCTGAGCGCCTCGATCAACCGGTTCTATGCCCCCGAGCTGATCAGCGCCTACTACCGGCGCAACCCCCGGGTGCGGATGAGGATTGCGGAGATGCCCGCGCGCAGCATCATCTACGCCGTGCTCTCGGGCAGTGTGGAGCTCGGGTTCGGGCCCTTCCAGAAGGATATGCTCGCGTTCGAGACGATCCCGCTCTACGGCGACTCCCGCCACCTGGTGGTGAGTCCCCGCCATGAACGCTACGAGGCGATGCTGGCCGGCGACGAGCGGGCTCTGAAGCTCACTCCCCTGATTGCCTCTGCCCTCGATAATCCCGATATGCGGCCGTCGATCCAGCGCCTGCGCGACCAGTTCAGCACCGTGTGGGAGGTGAGCAGCCTCTCGTTGCGCATTCACATGGTGGCCGAAGGCATGGGTGTGACGTTCATCGACCGCAAGCTGTTGCGGGAGCACCCCGCCTGCGCCGACTTCCATATCATCGACGACGTCTCCTTCGGCAGTATCGACAAGCAGGTGGGCCTCTATTACCGGGCCGGGAAACAGCTGGGCAAAAGCGCGGGGAATTTCGTCGGTCTTTGCCGGGAGTACTGGAGCTTGTAGAGTGTAGGTGCCTCAACCGGAGAATCGGGGAATGACCAGCAGTCTTCGCACCACCAATCTCGGCAAGCTGCGCGAGCAGGCCTTCGACGTGCTCATCGTCGGTGGCGGTATCAACGGCGCCGTCGCCGCTGCCGCCCTGACCGGCCGCGGTGTCAGCGTGGCGCTGATCGATCGCGCGGATTTTGCCAGCGGGGTCAGCTCGAACTCCGCCACCCTGCCCGGGCGGGGGATCACGCTCCTGGAGAGCCACGACTACCTCCTGGTCAACAAGCTGTGCAAGTCCCGCAACCGCCTCATGGATGCCTACCCCTCCCCCGTGAAGGAGATCCGCTTTTTCACCACCATCCAGCGCGGATTCCGCTTCTGGCCGTTCTTCGTCTTCCTGGGGAGTGTGCTCTACTGGTTCATGGGCCGCTGCAGGACCCGCGCACCGCGCTATCTCACCGCGCGGACCATCGAGCGCGAGGAACCGGTGGTGGACACCAGCGACGCCGCGGGCGGCCTGGAATACTCCGATTGCTACCTCTACGACAACGATGCCCGCTTCGTCTTCAACTTCGTGCGCACCAGCCTCAACTACGGCTGCATTGCGGCCAACTATGTCGAGTCCCTGGAGGCGCGACGGGACCAGGGCGCCTGGGTCACCCGGGCGCGTGACGTGATCGGCGGCGACACCTTCGATATCCACTCGAAAATCTTGGTCAACGCCTGCGGGCCCTGGGTGGATGCACTCAATCGTGAAAGCGGGGAGACGACACAGTATCGCCACCTGTTCTCCAAGGGAATTCACCTGATCGTCGACAGGATCACCGACAACAAACGGGTGCTGACTTTCTTCGCGAGCGACGGCCGCCTGTTCTTCCTGATTCCCATGGGTCCGAAGACCTGTATCGGCACCACCGACACCCAGGTGGCGAACCCGGAGGTGGCGGTGACCGAGGAGGACCGTGATTTCGTGCTGGATAACGTCAATGCCCTGCTCGACCTGGACCCGCCTCTCACCCGCGCCAATGTCATCGCCGAGCGGGTCGGTGTGCGGCCCCTGGCGGTGCGGGGAGAGGGGAGCGAGGCCGGCGAGGCGGACTGGGTCCAGCTTTCCCGCAAGCACGTGATCGAGGTGGATGAGGAGAATCGGCACCTCAGTATTTTCGGCGGCAAGCTCACTGACTGCCTCAATGTGGGCGACGAGGTGGCGCAGTGGGTGGGGCGCCTCGGCGTCGAGCTGCCGATCCCCGGCAACCGCTGGTACGGGGAACCCGACCGGCAGCTGCGGCAGGAGTTCATGCTGCAGGCCCGGTTGATGAACCTCGACGCATTCACCGATCCCAGCTCCTCGGAGCCGCTTTCGGAACGTTTCTGGCGCCGCTACGGCGCGTCGGCGTTCTCCCTGCTGGAGCGGATCCGGGAGGACAGCAGCTGTGCCGACCTCCTCATCGAGAAGGCCGAGTACACGCGCTGTGAAATCGAGCTGGCCGCGCACCGCGAGATGATTGTCCGGCTCGAGGACTTCATGCGCCGCCGCTCCAAGATCGAGCAGGTGCTGCGCCGGGAGGATATCGAGCGCAGCCCCGGGCTTCGCGAGGCCTGCCGGATTCTGTTCGGGGAGGAGGCGGAGCAGCGCCTGCGGGAGTACCTCGGCAGCGAAGGTGAACACCCGGTCTGGCGCGACGCGCCGCGCACTGCCGAGGGTTTCGCTCAATAGAGGGGCGGGGCACCGGGCGCGTCGGTGCCTGACCCCTTGATACAGGTCATGGCAGCGCGGTCACCGGGCTGGGACCATGAGTCAATCACCGAGCGAGGCGCCACCGGGAGTAAAGTGCGATGGATTTTTCCTACAGCGACAGGACGGAGCAGCTCAGGGCCAGGCTGCATGACTTCATGGACGACCACATCCTGCCCCGCATCGGCCAGTGGCAGGAGGAGGTGCACGGTGGCCGCTATCCCGTCTCCTTCATGGCGGACCTCAAGGCCCTGGCCCGGGAGGAGGGACTCTGGAACCTGTTCCTGCCCGGCCTGCGGGACCACGAACCGGGCACCCGCCTGACCAACCTCGAATACGCGCCGCTGGCGGAGATCATGGGTCGCGTTCCCTGGTCTTCCGAGGTGTTCAACTGCAGCGCGCCGGATACCGGCAACATGGAAGTGCTGCATATGTTTGCCACCGAGTCCCAGCGGGAGACGTGGTTGCAGCCGCTGCTGAACGGCGAGATCCGCTCCGCCTTTGCCATGACCGAACCTGACGTGGCCTCCTCCGACGCGACCAATATCCAGACCAGCATCCGGCGCGACGGGGACGACTACGTCATCAATGGCCGCAAGTGGTTCATCACCAACGCCCACCACCCCGACTGCAGAATCTTCATTCTGATGGGCAAGACCGACCCCGAGGCGGACACGCACCGGCAGCAGTCCATGGTGCTGGTGCCGATGGACACGCCGGGGGTGGAGCTGGTTCGCAACATCCCCACCCTCAACCATCGCGCGCCGGAGGGGCACTCCGAGGTACTCTTCCGCAATGTCAGGGTCCCGGTGAGCAACCTGATCGGAAACGAGGGCGATGGCTTCATGATTGCCCAGGCGCGCCTGGGGCCGGGGCGGATCCACCACTGCATGCGCGCCATCGGCATGGCGGAGGTGTGCCTGGAGCTGATGGTGGCCCGGGCCCAGGAGCGCAAGACCTTCGGCAGGTACCTGTTTCAGCACGGCTCGATCGGCGAGTGGATCGCCCGCTCCCGCATCGAGATAGAGCAGGCGCGACTGCTGGTGCTGAAGACGGCAGCCATGATCGACCGGGCAGGCTCCAGGGGAGCGCGCAAGGAGATCTCCATGATCAAGGTGATCGCTCCCACGCTCCTGACCACCATCGCTGATCGCGCGATGCAGGTCTTCGGCGCCATGGGGGTGACGCCTGATACTCCCCTGGCGGACTTCTTTACCGGCGGGCGGGTGCTGCGGTACGCCGATGGCCCGGACGAGGTCCATCTGCAGACCATTGCAAGGCTGGAACTCAAGGAGAGTGCCGACAGGCGTCTCGATGCCGCCCGCTACATGACGCCACGGGAGCGTGAGCCGGGTGTCGAGTGACTTGCGTCCCGCTGCGGGAACGGGTGTGAACCGCGTCACGTAAATGCAACGGCGGTTTGTCGCTTCCTGCCCCGCCACTCTATGGTGATCAGAGAATGATCAGATGTGGTGGGGCGCGTCATGGGGAAGCGGAAATGCCGACAACGAAATGGGCTTCAGGATCGAGCGCTCTATGGACGGCGTTGCCCGGGAGGCCTTGGGCCTGGCGGGCGCCGACCAGGAGAGTTTCAGCGACAAAGGGAGCTTCGAAGACGAGATAGGGCAGAAGGGGAGCGGCACCTATTTTTACCAGGTGTGCCGTGATGGCGGCAGCGAGTGTTCCGAAATCATCCCGGTGGTGTTCTAAGAACGACCGGGACCCGGAGTCAGCGCTTGCCCAGGAGCGCCAGGCGAAGCTCCGGCCGACTCGTGTCCGGGGAGAGCCAGATGCCGAGGAAATGCTGGCCGAAGTCGGGGTCGTCCAGGGCGCCCAGTCGTTCGCCGTTGCGGTAGAAGGTACTGACGTTGCTGTCGTCCACGACGACGCTGAGAATATCGCCCTTGGCGACGTCGGGCCACAGTTGCGCCAGGCGCGCAAGCCAGCGCGGCTGCTCCTCATGGGTGACGCCCTGGTGCTGCCACTCCTCTCTGGTATGCGCTACCAGGTCTTCGGCATCGACATCCCGCAGGTACTCGATATCCAGCCGAACGGGACGCTGCCCCGCGACGTAGTTGCCATCGGCGCTGTAGAGCCGGGAATTGTAGACCGGCCACACGAACACCTTGAGACTCGCTTCCCCCACCTTCTGCAGCTCCATCGCCCGGGCAGGGGAAATGATGGCGGAGAGCAGGACCAGGCTTGCCAGAAGCTTTGTCACCACGAGCCATTTCTGGCCGAGCCGTTTCTGGCCGAGCCAATTCCGGCCGAGCCAATTCCGGCCGAGCCTGGTCTGGTCGAGCCGATTCTGGCCGAGGCGTGTCTTGCCCGACCGCCTCGCGCCGGGCCTTTTCCGGCCGGGCAGTATCACGCTATACGGTTTCACGAAGGCCTCCTCATGCAGTCCGTCCGTTACGCGAATGGGCCGCGATGCGGTACATGACCGGCAACAGCATTGCCCACACCAGGCCCACCACGACAAAGGTTAGCGGCAGGGGATGGCCGAATTCAACCGCCCCCAGTCGCGCACCGACCAGGTAGTTGAAGGGGAGTACCACCGCTCCCGCAAGGGCGGTCAGCGCCGGCCGCGGGCCGAAGAACGCCAGGCTGCGCCTGAGTGTGGTCGCGAACGCCAGCCACAGGCAGCAGAGCCAGAGCGGTACCAGGACCCCGCCCTCGAACAGGTAGAACCCGCCCGCGCTGAGGCAGGCATCGACGGTGACGCCGACCAGGGCGACAGCCGATAACTGGAACAGTTCGCGTTTCAGGTCACGGGCCAGTGCGAGATGCAGCAGAATCAGGCCGGCAGTAAGGGGCAGGAGGGCGTCACGACCCAGCACTGCGCAGAACCAGGTGGCCTGGAACCAGAGCGCATTGAACCAGGGTGCATCTACGATGCGGGCTGCCTGAGGGGACAATGGAATCAATGAGGCATCACCGGGTGAAGCCATGACAGGGTCTCGTTGTCACATTTCCGGGATATACGCAACAGGCTGTCCGCCGGATTCGTCCGGCGCCGCTGCAGGTATTACGCCAGACGCTGCCTTGGGGGTAGCGCCGGATGGCGGTATGCCGCCATCCGGCCAGTGCCGTTACTTCGGGGCGGGATTGATTCCGCCGTCGCGCACCGTCGTGGAATGGTAGACCCGGGGGCTGTCGCAGTCGATCATCCCGTTGGCCATTTTCATGGTGTTCCGCCAGCCGCCGCCATTGGCGTAGGAGTCCCAGGAGGCGCCAAAGGCGGCGAGGTCCGGGTAGCTGGTTACGACCTTGTAGTCCCACTCGGGGTTGTTGTTCCCCGGGCCGGGGATGAAGGCCCATACGCCCACGTCGGCCCCTTCCGGATACCGGGCCTGGGCGATTTTCTGCTGGACTGTCATCGCCTCGTCGGGTGTCTTGCCCTCCGCCACCGTGCAGTTACTGAATACGGCAATGCCTGACTCTCCCGGCCAGCCTTCGGGCGGGGGGCGCAGGTTGACTGATGCGGAGTTGGAGTGTTCGACGCAATTCACCACCTTGTCGAACTCGGCTGCCATGTCCCCGCCCTTGCCGATCCAGGCGTTCAGGCCCTTGCCCATATCGGTGCCGTTCTGCCAGGCACCCAGCCAGACCACGTCCACAGGCACGTTGGTGGAGCTGAAGATCGGGGTCATGATCCAGGCGCTGTAGGGGACGTCGTAGTTGCTGTCCGCCCACTTGGTCCATTTGGCGACGACCTTGTCGAGGTCAGCCCGGGTCTGGCCCTCGTTGTAATTGCACATGTACGCCTCTATGGCGGCGAAATTCTTGAGCGGGGAGTCCTGGGTGAGGCCGGGCATGCTGCCAAGTGCGGGTAGGGCAAGCGCCAGGGCCATCACTGTTTTTACTGGTTTCATCGTGAATCCTTCCTTAAATTTTTTGATCCTTCCGTGTCAGGTGACTGCAGGCCAACGTCCAATGTTAGTCTTCACTCCAGTATAGTTCAGCAAATTCTCACTGTTGCTTTTTTTAAGAACCGTTAGTTATTAAAAAGCCCGGATGATGGCCGGGTTGAAAATACGACGTGCAGCTGGGGCATCAACCCTGAGAGCGGGAGCGACGCTGAGCCCCTAGCGTTGGCTGTCGTGAAGCACGGGTGACCAGCTCCCTGGTGACGGATTTTGGCCGGTCAGGCAGGGGGTATCAGAACTGCGGATCCGTGCCGTGAACCCCGAGGTAATGCGCGCTGAGCCCGGGGCGTTCGACGCTCTCGTTGATCTCGTAGATGCGCTCGTAGTTGGTCTCGCGGATCAGCCACCTGCCATCGACCTTGAGGTAGCGGTCCCAGTAGAGGGCCGTGCCGAAGGTCCTGGCGTTGTGATTGAGAATCCACATGTTGTCCTCCAGATACCACAGGCCGGTGGCCTCGGTATCGCTGAGGATCTGGATCTCCGGGTGGTGGGCGTTGTGCTGGCCTACCGCTTCCCGGCTGAAGGACATGGCGATATTGTTCACGTAGTCCTGCTTGCCCTCGACCTTCCACTCGTAGGTGCCGCCCACGAAGTGCACGCTGACCTCCTCGTGCAGCAGGGTGGCCAACTCCTCGAGGTTGGCCGTGTCGACGCAGCGGAAATAGGCGTACTTGAGCTGCCTGATCGCCTCGATGTCCATGAGGCGCTGGATGTCCCGGCGCAGCTCATCGATGCCTCCCGCGGAGGCCTGCAGTGGCAGACCCTCCGTGATGCCGAGGTTCTGTTTGGTGAGTTTCTGGCGCTGCTCGCTCATGCGGCCTCCGTAAGCTGATTCGTCAACAGGGTGTGCCCGGGAGGGGCCAGTGTACGTTGACTGCGGGGGTCTCGTTAACCCGCGGCGAACTGGCGCCGGGCTGGATAGTTGAGCCAGCTCGGAGAAGGTCCCGTATCGGCATTCGCCGGGCGGGCGTTGCGCCGGTGCCCCGGTCGACCCGGCTCAGGCGCGCCGATGATTCTCCGCGAAGCGGATGACAACCTCGCCGATCGCCAGGGTGACAACGACCCCGGCCAGCACCGCCCACTCCACTCCCTCGCCGGGCGTATAGACGAACAGGCCGATCGACAGTGCCAGTATCGCGAAACAGATCCACGCCGCTATCCTGGCGCTGGCCATACCGCCTGGCAGCCGGTAGGGCCGGGGATGATGTGGGTCGCTGAGGCGCGCCTTCAGGAAGGCCAGCAGCATGGCCTCGTAGGGCAGCAGGAAAATGACGGCACTGAAAGCGAAGAGCGACCAGAACAGGTCCTCGTTGGAGCCGGCCAGGAAGCCGTAGAGCAGCAGCGCGAGGGTGCTCACCAGGCCCATCAGCACCGCGGCGCCTACCGGGGTGCCGCGGTGCAGGTTCTCGATGGCGAAGACCCTGGGCAGCTCTCCCTCCAGCGCCGCCTCTGCGGCGGCGCGGTTACAGCCCAGCGCCCAGGTGACGCCGTTGGAGAAAAAGGTGTAGAGGGCGCCGATACCCAGCAGCATCACCAGCAGGTCGCCGCCGGGAGTGCCTCCCAGGAAGAGTGACAGGGTATCGATGAGTCCCTCGACGAGGTTGATGTCGCCAGCGGGAATCGCGGCCAGCACGGCGATGGTGCCCAGCAGGTAGAGCACGATGATGATAGTGCCTGAGATCAGGATCGCCCGCGGCACGTCCCTGGCCGGGTTTTTCATCTCTTCGCTGCCAGCGCTCACCAGTTCGAAGCCCAGCATGCCGTAGATGATGGCCGGGATGTATTGTGCGCTGTTGCTCCAGTCCGGTTTGAGCGTCTCCAGGGTCAGGGGATTGGCCATGCCGTGACCCTGTATGTAGACCAGGGAGCCGACGATGATCGCCGCGAAAATGAGCACCTTGATGATGGCGCCCAGGTTCGGCACCCATTTGCCGACGTCCAGGGTAACCACGTTCACCAGCACCGCCAGCCAGGTCAGGGCAACGCCGATGGCGATCTGCCAGGCCATGCTGAGGCCGGGGTAAAACATCTGCGCGAAGACGCCGGCGAAGAGGATATAGATGGCCGGCATCCAGACCGCCGTGTTCACCCAGTAGCACCAGGTGGAGCGGGAGGCCCAGCGCCCGCCGAAGGCGTCCCTGATCCAGGCGTAGATGCCGCCCTGCTCCGGGTAGGCGCAACCCATTTCGGCACAGATCATCGCGAAGGGCACGAAGAAAAGAATGCCGAGGGAGATCCACCAGAACACGCTCGATGCGCCCACCGAGGCCGCGGCGGTCAGGGTATCCAGCAGCAGGATGGCGGAGACGGTGAAGAGCACCATGTCCCGCTGACGCAGGGTTTTGCTGAGATGGATCTGGTCCGTCATTGGCGTGGTCCGGTGGCAGGCGCTACCCGGCTTCCATTAAAGCCCGCTGGCTGTGGGAATGCCAGGCACATCGCGCCGCCATAACCGGCAGTTCCTGCTCGCTGTCCGGGCCCAAGCGGCTCTCGGGCCCGGCCTCCCCGAAGCGGTCTCAGCCGACCTGGTAGTGCGCGGCGGTCTCGTCCAGCGCCTGCCCCAGCTTCTCGATCAGGCTATCGATCTCAGCCGTGTTGCAGACCAGGGGCGGTGCCATGATCATGGCATTCCCCGTCTGGCGCACCATCAGGCCATTGGCGATGGCCCGATCGCGGCAATAGACCGCGCTCTCCGATTCCGGCGCCAGCCGCTCCCGGCTCGCCTTGTCGCGCACCAGCTCCAGTGCGGCAAACATGCCGAGGCCGCGCACCTCGCCGACGATGGGGTGGTTTTCGAATTCGCGCAGCCGGCGCTGGAAGTGTGGCGCCACCTCGCTGGCGGCGGTTTCGATGATATTGCTCTCGCGCAGGATACGCAGGGTTGCCAGGCCGGCCGCGCAGGCCACCGGGTGCCCGGAATAGGTCAGGCCGTGGGTAAACTCGCCGCCCCCGCTCAGGAGCACGTCGGCGACCCGGTCGCCGACCATGACGCCGCCCAGGGGCAGGTAACCGTTGGTCACCGCCTTGGCAAAGGTCAGCAGGTCGGGCCTGAGCCCGTAGGTCTCGCACCCGAACCACTGACCTGTGCGACCGAAGCCGCAGATCACCTCGTCCAGGATGAGCAGGATGTCGCGCTCGTCGCAGATACGCCGGACCTCCGGCCAGTAGGAGTCGGGCGGCACGATCACCCCGCCGGCACCCTGTATCGGCTCGGCGATGAAGGCGGCGACATGCTCCTCGCCCAGCTCGTCGATCTTCTGCTCGAGCTCCCGAGCCGCGCGGATGCCGAATGCCTCCGGGCTCTCCTGGGTGGCGCTCTCCTCGAACCAGTGGGGCTGGTTGATGTGGTGGACGTAATCGAGCCCCAGGGTCTGCTTGTGCATGGCGCTCATGCCGCCAAGGGAGGCGGCGGCGATCGTCGAGCCGTGGTAGGCGTTCTTGCGGCTGATGATCTGTTTCTTTTCCGGTTTGCCCAGCAGGTCGTAGTAACGCTGGACCAGCCGCAGGTTGGTGTCATTGGCCTCGGAGCCGGAGTTGGTGAAAAACACGTGGTTGAACTGGGGCGGGGTTACCTCGACGAGGGCGCCGGCCAGCTCCGCCGCCGGCTGGTTGGAGCACTTGAAGAAGTTGTTGTAGTACGGCAGCGTCTGCAGCTGGGAATGTATGGCCTCGACAATCGCCGCCTGGCTGTAACCCAGGTTGCAGCACCACAGTCCTGACATCCCGTCGAGGATCCTGTTGCCGTCGCTGTCGTAGATGTAGACGTGCTCGGCACGGGATATGATCCTGCCGCCCTGCTGGCTGTAATCATGAAAATCGGTGAAGGGGTGCAGGTGGTGCGCCTTGTCGAGCTGGCGCAGGCCTGTCGTGCTCGCTTGCATGTTCATCTCCATTTGCTCCGCGGCAGAGTCGCCGACCCGCCGGTTCGAATTACCCTGAAGTGTTATAGCCGCCTCTTGCGCCGCATCGCGATATAGTGTGGCATAGGTGCCTGTTGGTGGAATTACCCTAAAGTGGTGTTTTGCGCGCCGCACTTCACCCGTCACACCCAGGCCCGGCGCGACCCAGGCAGGATACAGAGGCAATGGCTGACCACCCGGACCAATTACAGGCTTTTCTCGACGCCCATCCGCAGATCGAAATTTTCGAGATCCTGCTGCCGGACCTCTGCGGCGGCGTGCGCGGCAAGTGGGTGACCCGCGACAAGATCCACAAGATTTTGGCCGGGGAGGTCAAGCTGCCCCTCAGCTCCCTCGCCTTCGACGTCTGGGGGCGGGATGCCGAGGCCGGGGTCTTTGACAGCGGCGATGGCGACGGCTTCTGTGAACCTGACATACGCACCCTGGTGCCGGTGCCCTGGCTGGCGCGGCCGACCGGCCAGCTGCTGATCTCCATGCGCGAGGTCTCCGGCGCCATCTGTGCCTACGACTCGCGCTTCATCCTCAGGAAGCTGATGGGGCGCCTTGCCGACCTGGGCCTGACGCCGGTCGTGGCCAGCGAGATGGAGTTCTACCTGCTACGCGATGAAAACGACACCCTCGGCCGCCCAGTGCACACCCAGGTCGATCGCGTCGGTGGAACGCTGGGGTGCGGCCAGACCTACTGCATAGACACCATGGAGGAAATGGGTGATCTGATGCACGCGATTCGCGACGCCAGCACGGTTCAGCGCCTTCCGGTTGACACTCTTATCAAGGAATCCGCACCCTCCCAGTACGAAATCAATCTCTACCATTGCCCCGATGCGCTGTTGGCCGCGGACCATGCCATGATGCTGCAGCGTGCCATCAAGGGGGTCGCGCGGCAGCGGGGCCTGCGCGCCACGTTCATGGCCAAGCCCTTCGGCGACCTTGCCGGCAACGGCATGCACGTGCACTGCAGCCTGCTGGACCGTGAAGGCAATAACGCGTTTGCCGCAGGCGGTGAGGCGGACGGCGAACTGCTGCGGCGGGCCGTTGCCGGCTGCCTGGCGACCATGGGGGACAGCATGTTGTTGTTTGCCCCGAACTTCAATTCCTACCGCCGGTTCCAGCGCGGCTCCCACGCGCCCCTGGCGCCCAACTGGGGCTACGAGAACCGCACCGTGGCGCTGCGCATTCCCGCGGATACGCCCCACGCCACCCGGATCGAGCATCGCGTGGCGGGCGCTGACGCCAACCCCTACCTGGCCATAGCGGCAATACTTGCAGGGATGCTGCACGGTATCGAGCAGGGTCTGGAACCGCCGCCGCCTGTCGACGGCAACGCCTACGAACAGATGGCGCCGAGCCTCCCCCGCTACTGGCAGGATGCCCTGCGCAATTTTGAGCGTTCAGAATTTATCGCCACCCACTTCGGCGAGGAGTTCCGGCAGGTGTATTGTGGTCTCAAGACTCAGGAGATGGACGAGTTCGACCGGCATGTCACACCGCTGGAATACGATGCCTGCCTGTGACTGACGATAACTCGCAACAGGGGCTTTTTTAATGAGTGAAGAGCGCTTTCCCCTCGACGACGCGTCCATGTACGCCAACCTGTTCAGTTTCACGGGTCTGCCCATGAGCCGCGACCTCTCCGATGCCGGCGTCGGGGCGGTGGTCATGGGCATTCCCTACGACCTGGCGACCAGTGGGCGAGCCGGCGCCCGGGGCGGTCCCAATGCCATCCGCCAGGCGAGCGCCAACGTCGGCTGGGAAGAGCCCCGCTGGCCGTGGGATTTCGACCTGAGAGAACGCCTCCGGGCCATCGATTACGGCGATATCCAGTTCATCTGGGGGGACAGCGACGACATGCTGGCCCGGGTGCGGGAGCACGCGGCGCGCATCACCTCGGCGGGGAAGACCCTGGTCAGTTTCGGGGGCGACCATTTCGTCACCCTGCCGTTGCTGCGCGGCCACGCCGATACCCATGGCAGGCTTGCGCTCATCCACTTCGACGCCCACACCGACACCTATGCGGACCACAGCCATTCAAAATACGATCACGGCAGCATGTTTTTCCGGGCGCCGCAGGAGGGGCTGATCGACCCGTCCCGCTCGATCCAGGTCGGTATTCGCACCGAGTACGACCGCGGCAGTCACGCCTTCGAGGTGATCGACGCCTGGCAGGCGACCGAACAGCCGGTGGCCGAGACAGTCGCTGCCATCCGCCGGCGGGTCGGCGATCACCCGGCCTACCTGACCTTCGATATCGACTGTCTCGATCCCGCCTTCGCGCCCGGGACGGGCACGCCGGTGGTCGGCGGGCTGAGCAGCTCCCGCGCCTTGCAGATCCTGCACGGCATTGCCGACCTGAATATCGTGGGTTTCGATGTGGTGGAGGTCTGCCCCGCCTATGATCACGCCCAGATCACCGCCCTGGCGGGCGCCTCGCTGGCCCTGCAGTTCCTCTACATGCGCGCTTCCCGGCAGTCGTAAAAAAGCCGCAATGCCCGCGGGGCGTGGGGCGTGGGGCGTGGGCGCAGGCCGGCCGTGCAGAGAGAGCGGCCGGTGAGAGGGGGCAGACGCCTGGTGTTACTCTTGCTACACCTCGCCGGCCACACCTCGCCGGCCGCACCTCGTCGGCCACACCGCTCAATCCCAGGCGAAGCCGGTGCGCACGCCGAAGGTACGCGGTCGGCGAGGTCCGAAGAACACGTGTGGTTCCTTGCCGCCCAGCACATAGACTCCATCCCAGGTGAACTCGTCAGTGAGGTTCTCCACATAGGCCTCCACGAACCAGTTTTTGTTGGACTCGTAGCCGATGCGCAGCGCCATCTCTGCGTAGGCGTCGATCTCCAGCTCGGGCAGGTCTTCCCAGCCGCGACCCCTTTCGGACTCATAGGTCAGCTCGAAGGAGCCTGTGACGTCGCCGCCGCCGACCGGGTAGCGCGCGTTCAATACCATGGCGCTGGTAAATTCCGGTGCCCACCAGAGGGACCCCCCCTCGCAGCCGTTTGGGTCCTCCAATGCGCAGATGTCCTGCAGTTTGTTGGCCTCGCTGTCCAGGTAACCGAGGGCAACGTAGGCGGTTACGTAGTCTCCGAGCCCGGCGGTGAAGGAAGCCTCGATACCCCAGGCCTCCACCTCGCCCGCATTCTCGATCAGGGTGGCGCCGCTCTCGGTGCCCACCTGGACCTGCAGGTCGGTGTACTCGTAGTAGAAGGCGGTGACGTTCGCGAGCGTGGCGCCGTTGAACCAGGCTCCCTTGTAGCCGATCTCGTAGGAGTCGACCTCTTCCGGGTCAAAGGTGTCGGGCAGGAAGCCATCCTCCTGGGTGAGATCGATATTTCCTACCGCCGGTTCGCCGTCGGCATTGTCGCCCAGAACAAAGCTGCCGAACCCCCCCGACTTGAAGCCCGCGGTGTAGCTGGCGAACAGCATGGTGTCGTCGTCCGGCCGCCACTTGGCGATCACCCTGGGGGTGAAATCATCCCAGGACTCGGTCTTGTCGATAAACTCGGCAGTGGAGAACCCATAGGCCCAGTAGGGGCCCAGTTCGCTCTCCGGCGTGGGGACATAAAGGGCAAAATCCTTCTCGTCGTCGGTCCAGCGGACCCCGACCTCCACGTCGAAGGTGGGGGTGATGTAGTAGTCCAGGTTGACGTAGGCGCCCCAGCCCTGGTACTTACCCTTGATGCGGCCATACTCTTCCAGCAGGCCGTTGGCACTCGGGGTGAAGTCGTACTCGTAATAGTTGTAGAGATCTTCGCAGCCGGAGAATGTCATCCCGTAGTTGTAGTAGTAGCCGTAGTACTGGCAGAAGAAATCCTCCTCCCCCGCGAAGCGGAACGTGGTGTCGATATCCTCCTTGTAGTAGGAGACGCCGGCGTACCAGGCGAGCTTGCCCGCGGTGTTGGAGGTCAGGCGCAACTCCTGCTGAAAGTACTCCCCTTCCTGATCCATGCGAAAGGTTTCCATGTTGAGGGGGGTGCCGTCGTAGTCCTCGTTGTAGTAGTAGTCGTGGTCCTTGTAGCCGGTGTTTGAGGTGAGGGTGGCGAAGCCGAAGTCGTAGTCGACGTGCAGGCCCAGGGTCAGGATCTCCGCATCGTCGTTGTCGCCGCCGGAGCGGTCCACGTCCACGTCCTCGTCGGAGCCGCGCACGTCGATCGGGCCCAGCGCCGCCTCCAGGGTCTCCCACACCTCGCCCTTGGTTACCGCGCGGTAGACCGAGCCTGACTGGTCCCGGTCCTCGTACTCGACCATGGTGTGGACGCTCAGATTGCCCACTTCGGTGGTGGTCGACCACCGCAGCGCCCACTTGTCGTGTTCGATCAGATCTTCGGAGGGGAAGCGGTTCTTGACGAAGCCGTCTTCCTGGGAATAGTAGCCGGCGAAGCGCATGGCGAAGCTGTCGTTCACTGGCACGTTGACCGCGCCCTCCACCACGGCGTGTTCCCGCTCACCGACATCCAGGTCGATATAGCCGTCCGAGGCGCCGATCTCCGCCTTGCGCGTGTGAATGCTGAAGGCGCCGCCGATGGAGTTGCGCCCGAACAGGAAGCCCTGGGGGCCGCGCAGCACCTCGACCCGGTCCAGGTCGTAGAGGCTGGTGACGGCCGAGCCATTGCGCCCTTCGTAGAGGTCATTCTTGAAAAAGGCGGCGGAGGGGTCGCCGCCCACCCCGAAGTCCTGGGTGCGGATGCCGCGAACACTGATCGCGTCGATAAAACTGTCCTGGCTGTTGCCGCTCACGCCCGGCGTGTACATCACCAGGTCCTTGACGTCGTTGAGGTTGACCTCGTTGACGAACTCACCCGACAGGGCCGTGATGGCGAGGGGGACGTCCTGCACCGACTCGCTGCGCTTGGTGGCGGTCACGATCACCTCTTCCAGGACCTGGGACCAGGCCGGCAGGCTGAGCGCCGAGGTGAACACAGCAGTCGATACGGCGGAGGCGATGGCGCGTTTGCGGCTGCGCCCTGGCGGTGCGATGTGTCGATTTGCGGCTTCTGTGGTCATGGAACCCCCCTTTGTCTGGGTTATCTGCCCTGGCTCTTCTGGATTTTCAGGGCCGTCTCGGCGCTGCCTCGTCAAGAAGGCGTCCTCATCATTGCGCTAACTCAGCCCTTGTAAACAAAGCTAGCCAAAGCCCATTTTCAATAATATACCCCTTTAGGGTAGTTCTTACCCTGACGGGCGCCGTGACTAAATCACATCCACGCCTGCCTCGCGCAGGGCGCGCAGCATGGGTTGCAGCTGATCGGCGTAGTGCCGCCAGCGACCGATCGAGCGGGTGTGGGCCGGTTCGCGCACCTGGGCCGCGCTGGCGGTTGAGACGGCGCCTTGCTGGCGATGAAATGCGAGGCAGGCATCCTCCCAGGGTAGGTCCAGGTAGGCCAGCAGCGCGCGGGCGTTGGGCTCCAGGTCGCCGGCGACCTCCTCGTAGCGGATATCGAAGAAACGCCCGGGAAAGCGCTCTCGCCAGATAGCCATGAGCCTGCGGTAGCGGGCGTGGTGGCGCGCCATTTCCTCCTGGTCGTAGGAGTGCAGGTAGGCATCGGCAAACAGCTGCTTGAAGCTGGCGAAGCAGGCGTCCATTGGGTCACGCACCAGGTGCACGACCCGGGCGTTGGGCAGCGCCCGCAGGATCAGCGGGATCATCAGGTAGTTCTGGGGCAGCTTGTCCACGAAACGGCGCGCTGCGCCGCGCATCCGGCCGCTGGTTTTCAGGTACATACCGCCGATTTTGGCGGGATCCAGCTCCCGGGCTGCGGCGAAAAACTCGGCCGAGAAACGCTTCGGGTTGTGGTACTGGCTCAACCGTCGCACCGCCAGACCCAGCTGTTGCAACTCGCCCGCGGAGTGCACCTGGGAGTGGCTGGCGATGATCCGCTCCACCAGGGTGGTGCCGGTTCGCGGCTGGCCGAGGACGAAGATCGGCGACGGGTCCGGATTGCCCTCCGGGAGATTGTCGAACCACTCCCGTGTGTAATGGTTTTCCAGGTAATCGAACATGGCCATCTCGGCCTGTTCGTCGTAGTCCACGGTGGCGCGACGTGCGGCCGCACCCCGGCTGAAGGCGTCGAACGCCTGCTGCCACTGCTGCAGGTCCTCCCGCTCCTTGCCGATGGCGTAGAGGTAGAATGACCTGCTGCGATCATCGTGCCTGCCCCGGGACAGTAAAGCCTCCATCTCCTCGATGTGGCGGGTGTCTGTGGCCCGGGTGGAGCTGGCGAGTGCCCAGTGGGCCTGGGGGCTGTCCGGCTGCAGCCGGATAATAGCCCGAAAGACCGCATCCGCGGCCTCCGTATCCCCGTGGTAGACGAGGTTGTTGGCGAGGTTCTGCATGAAGGGGGGGAAATCCGGACGCCGGGTGTTGGCCCGGCCGAAGAAGACCTGTGCCGTGCCGTGTTCTCCCATCAAAGAGAGGGTGGTGCCGATCAGATCCAGCACCACCGGGTCATCGGGTCGGATGCGCAGGGTCTCCCGCAGGGCCGTATCGGCGCGATTGACCTGGCCCTCCGTCATGTACAGCCGGGCCAGTTGCGCCCAGGCGGCCGCGTGGTCGCGGTCCAGTGCGACCACAGACTGGAACGCACTGAACGCGGTTTTGCGATCTCTGCCCTCCAGCGCCACCAGACCCACCAGGAAGTGCCCCTGCACCAGGTCCGGCTGGATCTGCAGGGCCCTCTGGCAGCACTCGCCCGCCCTCTCGAGTTGGCCCCGGGAGAGAGCCTCGAAGCCCTGTTGTAACAGTCGCTGCAGCTCCCGCTCGTTACCGGGGGCGGTGCCGCCGCTCATGCGGAGCGCTCCCTGGCCCTGGCGGACGCCTCCCTTGCGGGGGCCTGCATGTAGGAGACCAGGGTATCGCCGCCGCTGTAGCCGTTGGCGCTCATCAGGGCGTCCAGGAAGAGGTAGAACAGCTCCGCCTGGGAGCTGACCTCCAGCTTGGCGTAGGCGTGTTTGCGGTGCAGTTTCACTGTCTCCACGGAGATGGAGAGTTTCTCCGCCATGGTCTTGGTGCTGTGTCCGTGCAGCACCAGGTTGATGACCTGGGCCTCACGGTCGGTGAGCAGGCTCCTGCCGAACCCCTGCAGTGCGTCATGCAGCTGGGCGCGCAGGTTGACGCCCGCGGGCTCTGAGGTGTCGGGCGTCCAGTGCTGCTGGCACAGGGTCTCTATGACGGGGTAGACGGCAGACAGGGTGTCCAGCTGCCGCTGGGTGAAAGAGGCCCGCGCACCTGTCTTGCCGAGGGCGATATTGATGAAGCCCTCCTCGCCGAACGGCAACAGGAAACCGCATTCGTCCTGGTAGCCGCAGCTGCGGTACCAGCTCCGGTAGTACTCGCTCTCCCGGAACCCGGTGGGCGCGAGGTCGCGCAGCCGGAACAATCCGAAGCGCCGCTCTTCGGCGGCGGCCAGGTAGAAAGGATCCAGCAGAAAGGCACCCTGGAGGAAGACCCCGAGGGTGGACTGCCCGGCTTCCTCCGGCACCTCGAAATACTCGAGTACCGGCAGGTCCGTATCGGGGTAAACGACGATCGTCGCGTCGTCCACCGGCACCACCGAGCGGATCGTGGCGACCAGCTTTTCGGGGAAACCCCCCTTGCCCACGTCAGGTATCAGCGTCGCCAGTTGTTGGCTGAATCGGGCGAGAACAGACATGCGCGGTGCCGTGTCGGGGAGGGTGTGGCGCCATGATACCGTGGAAGTCGCCCAATCCAAAAAACGCCCGGGCGGCTCCGGGGCAACCCGGCTCCGGTCGGCCCGGCCGTAATATGCCTATATCGAATCAGAGTTATGGAACGACATATCTATTATTTATTTTATAAATAAAGTATTTTCTGTTACCTTGCCCTGCTCCCAATCTTAGGCGACAACGGGCGGTTCCGATGGCACAGAGCAGGCGCTGGCAGCAACTGAATTGGCAGGACCCCTTCCTGCTGGAGCAGCAACTCACCGACGAGCAGCGGATGGCGCGTGACACCGCCAGGCAGTACGCGGGCAATCGACTGCTGCCGCGGGTGCAGGAGGCCTTCCGGCGGGAGGAGACTGACCTGGCGATCTTCCGGGAGATGGGCGAGCTGGGCCTGCTGGGGTCGACGATACAGGGGTACGGATGCCCGGGCGTGGATTACGTCTCATACGGCCTGATAGCCCGGGAGGTAGAGCGGGTCGATTCCGGCTACCGCTCCATGATGAGCGTCCAGTCATCCCTGGTGATGTATCCCATCTACGCCTACGGCAGCGAGGAGCAGCGCGAGAAATACCTGCCGGGACTGGCCTCGGGCGAACTGATCGGCTGTTTCGGCCTGACCGAGCCGGACTACGGGTCCGACCCGGGTGGGATGGTGACCCGGGCCCGCCGGGTGGATGGCGGCTACCGCCTCAGCGGCGCCAAGATGTGGATCACCAACAGCCCGGTGGCCGACGTCTTCGTCGTCTGGGCGAAAACCGACGACGAGGCCATCCGCGGGTTCATTCTCGAGAAGGGCATGGCAGGGCTGAGTGCCCCTAAAATCGAGGGCAAACTGGCTTTGCGCGCATCGGTGACCGGTGAAATCGTCATGGACGGTGTGTTCGTGCCCGAGGAGCAGCTCCTCCCCGGCGTCCAGGGGCTGAAGGGTCCCTTCGGCTGCCTCAACAATGCCCGCTACGGTATCGCCTGGGGGGCGCTGGGGGCAGCAGAGACCTGCTGGCACGCGGCCCGGGATTATACGCTCGAGCGCAAGCAGTTCGGCAGGCCCCTGGCCGCCAACCAGCTGGTCCAGCTCAAGCTGGCCGATATGCAGACCGAGATAGGACTGGGCCTGCAGGGCTGCCACAGGGCGGGGGAACTGATGGATGCGGGTCAGATCGCGCCAGAGCTGATCTCGCTGATCAAGCGCAACTCCTGTGGCAAGGCGCTGCATATCGCGCGCCAGGCCCGCGATATGCTCGGCGGCAACGGCATCTCAGACGAGTACCCGGTCATGCGCCACATGGTGAACCTCGAGGTGGTGAATACTTACGAGGGAACGCACGATATTCACGCCCTTATCCTCGGCCGTACCCAGACGGACATCCCCGCCTTCTAGCAGCCTGTCGGTGTCGGGCGCCGCGCCGTCGGGCGGCGACATCCTGTCACGGTCGCCGCTAGGCCGTCACCCCCCATTCCTCGCGGTCTGCCGCGCGCCGCCCGGGCGGGCGCATGCGGCGGCGCTCGGGTTTGCCGGCCCTGGCGTAGGAATCCGCGCCGGCCGCGGAGATGGAGCGCCGGTCGTCGTCACCGGAGCGCCGGTCTGCGTAGTGAACGTAGCGGCATTCGCAGTGGCGTGCATTGCAGTCGGCGAGGGGCGTGATCGGCGCCTCGCTCGGCAGGAAACGGGTTTGACGCAGAGCCTTCGCCGCAGCGCAGGCGCCCTCGCCGGGCCTGATGGAGACTGCCGCGTAGGGGTTCTGGGCAATCGCCGCGGACTGTCGCCTTTTGTCCTTCAGCTTCTTCTTCAGGTAGTCCCGGTCTGCTTTGTGCTCGGCGCCGGGTGCGGTTCTCGATCTCATCCAGAATACGCCGACAAGCAGCAACACGGCGACGACAATAACCTTCATGACAACTCCTTCCGCTGCCTGTTTAGAGCAGTGCGCGGTAGCGATCCTGACATGAAAAATATAGTTGATTTTTGCCGTTGCGCCATTCCGCAAGGATTCCCCGGCGGCAGCACATCGGTCCGAACTCTGTCAGAGCGATGTCATGAACGCCTCGAACTCCGCGGTGGCGGTCTGTGGTGCCGCTTCGAAGGACATGCCCGTCAGGCGCTCGAGCGCCGTTTCCGGGTCTGCGCCGAGGGAAACGGTCGCGGTTTCCAGGGCTCGCGCCAGCCTGGCATGGCCCGCCCCGGCCACCACGGTTATCCCGTTCAAATGGCACCTGTCGCTGACCAGCCAGCTCGCCAGCCGGGCGACCGCCTCCGGCGTGAAGGCACTCCGGTGCCGCTCAGGAAACCAGGGCTCGGTGAGTCGGGTGACGGCGTAGGGCGCGACCGCGTTGACAGTGACCCCGCTGGAGCGCCCCTCGATGGCAAGTGTTCTCATCAGCCCCAGCAGGGCGGCCTTGGACGACGCGTAGGCCGCCTGCCCATGGTTGCCGTAGAGACCGGCGGTCGAGGTCGAGACCAGCACCCGCCCGTATTTCGCCGCCAGCAGAAGCGGCCAGGCGGCGTGCAGCAGGCGCACAACCGAGAAAAAGTTGACCTGCATCACCGCGTCGAAGGTCTCGGGCTCGATGTTCTGGAACCGGGCGGCCCGATCGACCGCCGCATTGGCGATGATGATGTCCAGGCGGCCATAGTGTTCCAGTGCCGCCGCGACCAGGCGACTGCCTGCATCAGGCGCCTCGACACTTTCATAGTTGGCCAAGGCCTCGCCGCCCCGGGCGCGAATCGCCTCGACAACCCGGTCGGCGGAGCGCCCGTTGGTTGTCCTGTTGTTGACCACGACGCGGGCGCCCTGGGATGCGAGTTGCAGGGCATAGGCGCTGCCGAGACCGGTTCCGGCGCCCGTTACGATGGCCACCTGTCCGGAGAGGCTTGGGGCAGTGACGGGTTCCTGCTGCCCTTGCGAGAGGATCGTCATAACGGGCCCCATCGGTCTGTTTATGCAATTGAATTGCTCAGGATAGCGTGATTATAATCCCGGTCAACATTTCCATGAGAATACCGATATGCCGTGGGTCGAACTCGCGCAGACAGCGACGCTGACTGCCGCCATAGCGCTGGCACTGGTGCTCCTGCTCTGGCTGGCGAGCATTCCCCTGCGCGACGTCAGCATCATCGACATGGTCTTTGCGGTGCTGGTCGCGGCCCTGGTCGTGGCCGCCTACTGGTCAACCGGCGCCCGGGGAGTCATCCCCTCACTGACTGTGATTCTCGTACTCATCTGGTCCGCCCGGATGACCGCTTACCTGGTCTGGCGAAACTGGGGCCACGGCGAGGACCCGCGCTATACCCGCCTGCGCCAGTGGGTGCCCGAGGGATGGCCTTTCCACTGGCTGAGCCTGCGCCAGGTGTTCCTCCTGCAGGGTGTCACCATCTGGGTGCTCACGCTGCCGCAACAGATCCTCATGGTGACGGGGGATGAGGCCGGATTCGGGATACTGGCATGGGTCGGGCTCGCGATGTGGTGTCTGGGGTTCTTTTTCGAAACGGTCGGAGACCACCAGCTGACCCGCTTCAGGGGTGACCCCGCAAGACGTGGGCAGGTTCTGGATACCGGGCTGTGGCGCTACACGCGCCACCCCAACTATTTCGGGGAGCTGTGCCAGTGGTGGGGGCTTTTCGTGATTGCGCTGGAGGCGCCCTGGGCCTGGTGCGGTGTGATCGGACCGCTGGTTTACAGCTGGCTGGTGATCAACGTGACGGGGCAGCGCACCCTGGACAAGAAGTTGTCCCGGGAAAAGCCGGGCTACGCAGAGTACATGCGCAGGACCAGCGGCCTGCTGCCTCGGCCCCCGCGCCGGGACTGATCGGGCGCCGCGGGTTTGCGGATCGATAAGGCGGTGGCGAGGGGGCGGGATGGGGCGTTCCCCGGTTCCGGCGGGGCGACGCGGCGCGGGCAGAGAATTTTCGCCGCGGGTAGCGGCCGTTGCGCGCCGCGCCTGTTCAGTCCATCCGCTCGCGCATGGCCTGCAGACTCCTCAGCCCGCCGGGGTCTGCGGCAGTGGCCGGCACCAGGCAGATCTCGTCAGCCCCCGCCGCGCGATACGCCTCCAGGCGCCTGTCGATGGCCTCGCCGGTTCCCACGAGGCCGATCGTGGATGCCAGTTCGTCCGGCATTGCGGCGCGCAGCTCCCTGGGATGGGGGCGTGTGCGGGCAAATTCCACCAGTTCCGAAAAACCGGCCTCACTGATCATTTCGGCATAACCGGGAGCCGCGAGATAGCCGACCACGGCGTGCAGCAACTGGTCGAGGGCCTCGCGCTGCGGATCGACTGCACAGGTCAGCCAGACGGCCAGTCTCGGTACTGCCCGGCCCGCCTCCGCGGCGGCCGACGCGAGTTGTTCCCGCAGCCTCGCGAGGCTCTGCGGCGTGACCATGTTGAGCAGCATGCGGTCGCCCTGTCGCGCGGCGACCCGCACCGCTGCCGGACCGAAGGCCGCGATGGTCAGGGGTCCCGGTGCGGGGTCGAGCCGCAGGCGGTATCCCCTGCAGCTGGCCATCTCCCCGGAAAAGTCCACCTTGTCGCCGGCCAGCAGGCCGCGCACGATCCGGGCGGTCTCGTCCAGGTGTTTCGCGGTGCGCGCCCGGGCCCGCCCGTGCCAGGCCTCCACCACCATCGGGCTGGAGGCTCCCAGCGCCAGGCGGGTCTCCCGGCCGGTCAGGGCCGCGACGGAGGCAATGCCCATGGCCATGGTCATCGGGGTGCGCACCGAGACCGCCAGTGGGCCAAGGGTCAGGCCGATCTGCTCTGTCGCCAGTCCCGCGGCGGTGGCGAAGGCGAAGGCGTCAAAGGTCGCCATTTCACCAATCCAAAGCTCGGTAAATCCCAGCCGGTCCGCGTTGCGCACCACCTCCAGGTTTTCAGCGGGCGGGCGATCCTGCCAGAGAGGGGTAACGACGCTCAGTTGCATGATTTGGGTTCCCGGTGGCGCAAGCGTCCCGTCCGGATCAGGTAATTGGCTCTTCTGGGCTTTCCCTGCAGGGTAATCCGGCAGCTCGGCATCTCCAGCACTCCTTGTTATCGGGCTTGCGACGTCTGGACATTATAATCCAAAGGTCTTCTTATAAAATCCTGGCGGCCGACGGGCAGGTGCGCGCCCCGGGGCCGTCCGCGCACTGCCCGCCCGGCTTGCCCGGTGGAGACGGCTTACTTATAATCCGTGCCTCAGTCTTTTTATAAAAGCGGGGCCTGTTGCAGGCGAACGGGCCTGCGACAATCGGGTCGAGAGTAGGCCCGTTGGAGTAGCGGATGATCACATCGAGCCCGGAACGGGTGGAGCAGCTGACCCGCACAGGTGCCTGGGGCACCGATACCCTGCACGGCCTCCTCGCACAGCACGCTGAGCGGCGGCCTGAGCGTCTCGCGGTGAAGGACCAGCCCAATCGCGAGGCACTTACCGGGGATGCCCCGCGGTCCCTGACCTGGCGCGAACTGGATCAGGCCAGTGATAACCTCGCGCTCCAGCTGCAGTCTGCCGGCGTCGGGGAGGGGCAGTCGCTGCTGGTGCAGCTGCCAAATGTCGTGGAACTCCTGGTCGTCTACTACGCCGCGAGCAAACTGGGCGCCATCGTATCGCCGGTTCCGGTGCAGTATGGCCGACACGAATTGCAGTCCCTGGCGGCGGCTCTGGATGCCGGGGTCGTGCTGACCATGGCGCGTCTGCGTGACACCGAACTGGCCGCCACGGCCCGGGAGGCACTGCCCGATGCGCGCATCCTGGTGTTCGGCGAGGATCTGACCATCGATGCGACAGCGGGTGCGGGACGCTGCCGGCGCGCCGCCGAGGATGCCAACCGGGTGCTCAGCATCTGCTGGACGTCGGGGACCACCGGCACCCCGAAAGGGGTTCCGCGCTCCCACAACATGTGGCTGGCCACCGGCCGCTGTTCTGCCGCCGCCGGCAGCTACGTGCCGGACGATGTGCTGCTGAATCCCTTCCCGCTGGTCAATATGGCCGCCCTGGGGGGATTCCTGTTTCCCTCTGCCCTGCTGGGTTGTGCCATCGTCCTGCACCACCCCCTGGATCCGCCCCTGTTCCTGCAGCAGATGCAGGACGAGCGGATCAGCTTCACGATCGCCCCGCCGGCACTGCTGAACCAGCTGGCGAAATCGCCGGAGCTGTGGGGACAGTTCGACTTCAGCGCCCTGCGCCGGGTGGGCTCGGGTTCAGCGCCCCTGGCGCCCTGGATGATCGAGACCTTCAGCAGGGACTACGGCAAGGAGGTGGTGAATTTCTACGGCTCCAACGAGGGCATTTCGCTGTTTGCCACCCCGGAGACCGCACCCGAGCCGGAGGTGCGGGCCAGCATGTTCCCCCGTCCCGCAGCCGATGCCACGCTAGCGACGAAGGTGGTGGATCCGGAGTCAGGGCAGGAGGTCACGGCGGCGGGGGAGCGCGGCGAGCTGTTGATCAGCGGGGCGACCGTCTTCGATGGTTATTTCGAGCACGACAACCGCGACGTGTTCACGGCTGATGGCTATTTTCGCACGGGCGACCTGGTGGAGATCTGCGGCGATGGCGGCAATTATTACCGCATCGTCGGCCGCAGCAAGGACATCATCAACCGCGGGGGCATGAAGATATCCCCCGCGGAACTGGACGTGGTGCTCGAGCAGCACCCGGACGTGCTCGAGGCAGCGGTCTGCGCGTTCCCCGACGAGCGGCTCGGGGAGAAGATCTGCGCCTGCCTGGTGATGCAGCCGGAACATTCGCCCCCTGACCTGGCGTCCCTGCAGGATTACCTGCTGGAGCGCGGCTTTGCCCGGTTCAAGCTGCCGGAGCGCATCGAACTGTTCGACCGGCTACCCCGCAACCCCCTCGGCAAGGTGCAGCGCTTCGCGCTGCAGGAAGCCGTTTCTGCCCAACCGGAGAAGTGAAACCATGAAGCGTACATCCGATATCTACATCCTGGGGGGCAGCCAGACCGATTTTGCCCGCAACTGGCAGCGTGAAGGGTTGACGATCTACGACATGTTCGCCGAATCCCTGCGCGAGGCTGTGGTGAATGCGGATATCGAGCCGGCCCAGATCGAGGTGGGTCACGTCGGCAATTTCGTCGGCGAGCTGTTTGCCGGCCAGGGCCTGATCGGGGGCTTCTTCGGCCATGTCTATCCTGAACTGGCGGACCTGCCCACCTCCCGCCACGAGGCCGCCTGCGCATCTGGCTCGATCGCCATCCTGTCGGCGATGCGCGATATCGAGGCGGGGCATTACGATATCGCCTGCGTGCTGGGCCTGGAACTGATGCGCAACGTGGATGGCAAGACCGGGGCCGGCTACCTGGGCAGCGCCGTCTGGCACGGCCGGGAGGCGACCTCGGCGGAATGTGATTTCCCCTGGCCCTACCTGTTTGACCGCATCGCCCGGGAATACGACCAGCGCCACGGCATCAACAGTGATCATCTCAACCGTATCGCGGAAATCAATTTCGGCAACGCCAAAGACAACATCCGCGCCCAGACCCGTAACTGGCAGTTCGCCGAAGGGGCATTCAGCTGCGACGACGATCTCAACCCGGTGATCGAGGGCTGTGTGCGCAAACAGGACTGCGGCCAGATCACCGATGGCGCTGCCTGCGTCATCCTCGCCAGTGAGGCCAAAGCCAGAGAGCACGCGGCGAAACTGGGCCTCAGCCTGGCGGATATCCCGCGTATCAAGGGGTGGGGCCACCGCTCGGCGCCGCTGCTGCTGGAGCGCAAGCTGGAATTGAGCGCCGGCCAGCCGCTGCTGTTTCCCCACGCCGGTAACGCGATCAGGGAGGCAGTGCAGCGCGCCGGCTACCGGCAGATCACCGACCTCGACGGCCTCGAGACCCACGACTGCTTTACCGTGACCGAATACATGGCTATCGATCACAGCGGCCTCACCGCTCCCGGCGAAAGCTGGAAAGCGGTGGAAGAGGGGCGCATCACCCGCGACGGGGACTTTCCCATCAATCCCAGCGGCGGCCTGATAGGCCTCGGCCACCCGGTAGGCGCCACCGGCGTGCGCATGGTGCTGGACTGCGCCCGCCAGGTTACCGGGCGGGCCGGTGGCTACCAGCTTCCGAAGGCCGAGAATATGATCACCTTCAATGTCGGGGGCAGCACTACCACCTGCGTCAGTTTCGTCGTCGGGGTGGGCTCATGAAGCCGGTCTACGTCTACGACGCCATCCGCACCCCGCGGGCGAGGGCGAAGGAGAGCGGCGGCCTCCATGATCTGCGTCCCCATGACCTGCTGAAGTGCCTCTATCGCAGCCTGGAGGAGCGCACCGGCCTGGATCCGGCCTGGGTGGGCGATGTGCTGCTCGGTTGTGTCACCCAGCACGGCGAGCAGGCGGGCAATATCGCCAAGACCTCGACGCTCTATGCGGGCTGGCCGGACAGTATCGGCGGCCTGACCGTCAACCGTTTCTGCTCCTCCAGCATCGATGCCATCAGTCTCGGCGCCCTGAAAATCGCCGCGGGCCAGGAGCAGGCGGTGGTGGCCGGCGGCGTGGAGATGATGTCACGGGTGCCCATGCTGGCGGACAAGGCGGCTGCCTTCGTCGATCCCCGTTTCGCCGCCGAGTGCCGGATGCTGATGATGGGCAGCGGCGCCGACCTGATCGCCTCCCTGCACGGGGTGACCCGGGAGCAGGCGGATGCGGTGGCGCTGCAGAGCCAGCAGCGCGCGGAGACCGCGCGGCGCGAGGGTTACTTCACTTCCATCGTACCGATCGAGAACCCGGTGAAAGGGATAACGGTCGCGGAGGATGAGTGCATCCGGGCGGGGACCACCCTCGAGGGTCTGGCCGAGATGCCGCCGGCCTTTGCGGACATCGGCAGCAAGGGGGTCGATGCCCTGCAGCTTTCCCGGTATCCGCAGCTGGCGCGGGTCGAGCATATACACACCGCCGGGAACTCCCCGGCGATGGCCGACGCGGCCGCGCTGCTGTTGCTGGGGGACGAGGCCCTGGGCGAGCGGCTGGGGGTCACGCCCCGGGCCCGCATCGTCGCCGCTGCCACCGCCAGCGACGATCCGCTGCAGGTGTTGTCCGGCTGCGTGGCGGCGACCCGGAAACTGATGGCGGAGCGGGGCCTGGTCGCGGCGGACGTGGACCTGTTTGAACTCCATGAGGCCTTCGCCGCCACCGTCGTGAAGGCCCGGGAGGAACTGGGCATCGGCGCAGACCGGCTCAACGTGAACGGGGGGGTGATCGCCCTCGGCCACCCCATGGGCGCGACCGGAGCCATCATGGCGGGTGTGTTGCTCGACGAGCTGGAGCGGCGCGGGCTGGGGCTGGGTATCGTGGCGGCCAGTGGGGCGGCCGGGGCGGGCAGCGCGCTGCTCCTGGAGCGGCTTCCCGCTCATTGACCTCAGGCCCGGGGCAGTGCCGGGCGGTGTGCTTGCATAAAAGAACCCAAAGCCTATAATCGGAGAAAGTGCGGTTACCGGGGTCCCTCGGCCCCGTTTACAGGAGAGATCACATGGGAAGCGCAGAGAAACTCCGGGAATACCCCGCCACCACCCGCTGTGTCGGCGGCGTCACCCATTTCGAGGACGCCCCCGGTTGGATCTACGACCTCGACAACCCCTATCTGCACGGCGCCTACGCCCCCACGCTGGATGAGATGAGCGTGGAAAATCTGCCGGTGGTCGGCGAGCTGCCCACCGATCTGGTCGGCGCCTATTTCCGCAACGGGCCCAACCCCGTACACCCCCCCAAAAACCGCTATCACCCCTTCGACGGGGATGGCATGGTGCACGGGGTGTATTTCCGCGACGGCAGGGTGGCCTACCGCAATCGCTATGTGCAGACCGAGGCCTTCATCGAGGAGGCGCAGAACGGCAAATCGGTCTCCCCGGGGGTAATGGGGCCTTTCGATTACTCGGTGTCTCCCTTCGGCATCAAGGACACCTCCAACACGGATCTATTCTGGTACAACGGGGACATCATGACCCTGTGGTACAACGCGGGACACCCCTATCGGCTCGACAGCCAGACCCTGGAAACCAGGGGTTTTTATGATCTGCAGGGCCGGGATCACCGGCGCATGTCCGCCCACTCGAAGGTGGACTGGAGCACCGGCGAGCTGCTGTTCTTCGATTACGGGGACGAGCCGCCCTACATGACCTACGGCGTGGCCGATCCCGCCGGCCGTTTGCTCCACGAGGTGGCTATCGACCTGCCCGGCCCGCGGCTGCCCCACGATATCGGCTTCACCACCCACTACGCCATCCTCCACGACCTGCCCTTTTTCCATGACATCGATGTCCTGCGCCAGCACAAGGTTCGCGTGCTTACTTTCCACCGGGACATCCCCACCCGGTTTGGCGTGATTCCCCGCCGGGGACAGGGCGGTGAGGTTCGCTGGTTCGAATGCGAGCCCTGCTACATCCTCCACGTGACCAACTGCTGGGAGGAGGGCGACTGGGTGGTGATGGACGGTTGTCGCTCGCTGAACCCGATGCCCGATGCGCAGCCCGGTGAGGGTGAGCTGGCGCACATGCTGGCCTATATGCGACTGGAGGCCAATGCCTATCGCTGGCGCTTCAACATGGTCACCGGCGAGGTGCGCGAGGGAGATATCGACACGCTCAACACCGAATTCAACAAGTCGAACCCGGTTTTCCACGGGGTTAAGAGCAAATTCTCCTACCACCAGCGTATCCCGCTGTTGCACGAGGGAGGGCACACCCTGCGCTTTACCGGCCTGGTCAAGTACAACAACGACACGGGGCAGCACACCCAGTGGGATTACGGCCCGGGCGTGTTCGGCAGCGAGGCGGTATACGCCCCGAAACCGGGCGCCGGCCGCAGCTCCGCAGAGGACGACGGGTACGTCATCACCCTGGTCACCGACAGCAACACCTGGCGCTCCGAGTGCCTGGTGTTCGATGCGAGGGACATCACGCCCGGGCCCGTCGCGCGGGTGCAGATGCCGCACCGGGTACCCTATGGCTTCCACGCCACCTGGGCCCGGGGTGAGGATCTTTACCGCTGAGCCCGACCACACAGGACAGCAGCATGACCGAGTTTTTTGCCAGACACCGGGACACCCTGGAGAAGGCGCTGGATGCCTGCGCCCGGCGCTACTCCTGGACCGCCTACCCGGAAAGCCCCAGCAGCAAGATCCACGGCGAGGAGAAGCCGGCGGCGGGAAAGGCCCGCTTCGAGGCGATGCTCGGCCGGCCATACCCGTTGCAACTGCCCGGCGAGATCGGGCGCACCGGGGCGGAGGTGTCGCCCTATACCCGCCAGCCCCTGGGCATTACCTACCCGAAAGTCGAGGTGGAGGCATTGTACGAGGCGATCGCCGCGGGCATGCCGGCCTGGCGCGACGCCTCGCCCGAGACCCGTATCGGGATCTGCCTGGAGATTCTCGATCGCTGCGCAGGCCAGCTGTTCGAGAATGCCCATGCCACCATGCACACCTCGGGCCAGAGCTACATCATGGCCTTTGCCGGCAGCGGCGCCAACGCGCTGGACCGCGGCCTGGAGGCGCTGGCCTACGCCCACAAGGCGATGGCGGATGTGCCCGCGACCGCCACCTGGGAGCGGCAGTTCGGCAAGGGCGGCGCGGCCCGCCTGGAAAAGCAGTACCGGCTGGTGCCGCGGGGCATCGGCGTGGTGGTCTGTTGTGCCACGTTCCCCCTGTGGAATGGCTACCCCGCGCTCTGCGCCAGCCTGGCCACGGGCAATCCCGTCGTCCTGAAACCCCACCCGAGTGCCATCCTGCCCGTCGCGCTCCTGACCACGGTGGCCCGGCAGGTTCTTGAGGAGGCCGGCTTCGACCCGAACCTGGTGACCCTGGTGGCCGATACCCGTGAGGAGCCGGCCACCATGAGCCTGCTGCAGCATCCCGCGACGGCAATCATCGACTTTACCGGTAGTCCCCGCTTCGGCGAGTGGATCGAGCGCAACTGCGCCGACAGGCTGGTGTATACGGAGACCGCCGGCTGCAACTCGGTGGTGGTCGAGTCCTGCGACGACCTGCCTGCCATGGCGTCCGCTATCGCCCACTCCCTGTGCCAGGCGTCTGCCCAGATGTGCACCAGCGTGCAGAACATCCATGTCCCGGCGGAAGGTATTCTCGCCGGTGGCGAACGGGTCGGTTTCGACGAGGTGGCCGCGGCGATCGTGGCGGCGGTAGAAAAATACCTGGAAAACCCCCAGGTGCTCTGTGGCACCCTGGTGGACGACGCGATTCTCGGTACCATCGAGCGTTACCGCGCGCTGGCGGAGCGCCACGGACGTCTGCTGCGCAATTCGGGTCCGCTGGCCTACCCGGACTTTCCCGACGCGCGCACGGCCTCACCCCTGATCCTGGAGGTCACCGGCGCAGCGCGGGAGATCTACCGCGACGAGATATTCGGTCCGGTCTCTTTCTTGATCCGGGGGGAAAGCGTCGAGGATTGCCTGCGTGATGCCACGGATAACGCCAGGGAGCGCGGCGCCATCACCTCGCACGTCTATTCAGTCAATGACGACTTCCTCGAGCACGCGGTGGACGCCTACCACGCGGCCGGCGCCTCGGTGGCCTGCAACCTGGTGGGGATGCCGATCAATTTCGCCGCGGCCTACTCCGATTACCACGTCAGCGGGCTGAACCCGGCGGGGAACGCCTGCCTCACGGACCTGGCCTTTGTCGCCAGCCGGTTCCGGATCGTGCAGAGCAAGCGGATGGTCTAGCCCGGTTCCCCGGGTTGCGGCGTAGTCCCGGGAAAGCCGGGGGCGCCGGGATTCAGCGAACGATCTGCACCGGATGCACCGGCGCGAGCTTCCCGGTGGGGTTGAGCTTGCGCATCTCTGGCGTCAGTTTCGCCAGCGCCTCCTCGCGATTGCCCGGCGCCGGGTGGGTGCTGAGAAACTGCGGCGGGCTGGCGCCACCCACTGCCCCCATTTTCTGCCACAGGGTGACCGCCGCATCCGGGTCGTAGCCCGCACGCACCGCCAGTTCCATGCCGATCCTGTCGGCCTCCGACTCGGCGGTGCGGCTGTTGGGCAGTTCCAGCGCCAGCTTGGCCGCCACGGCGGCCCCGGCCATGGTCACACCCGGTTTGTCCGACATCGCCCCGACCGCGACCACGCCGATTGTCGTCGCCATGGCGCGGGACATGCGCTCGGCGGTGTGGTTGGCCAGGGCGTGGGATATCTCGTGGCCCATGATCTGGGCGAACTCCGCGTCGGTCAGCTTCAGCTTCTCGAACAGGCCGGTATACACCGCCATCCGCCCGCCCGCCATGCACCAGGCGTTGACGGTCTCCGGGTCATCGACGATCGCCACGCTCCACTCCCAGTTGCGGGAGTTCGGGTACATGGCGATCGCCTCCGTGACGAGGCGGCCCGTGATGGTGGCCACGCGGTCGGCCAGTTTCGGGTCGTCCACCAGCTTGTTCTGCTTGTCGAAATCGCCCACGGTGTCGAGGTAGGCCGCCTTCGACTGGACGATGGCCGACTCGGGGGAGATCAGCATGAGCTGCTTGCGGCCCGTGGGGCTGGTGGCGCAGGCCGTCAGCAGGCTTATCGCCAGGGCGATCAGGAACGCTCTTGTCATCGGGTTTCTCATATCCGGTGCTGTCGGTGGTGACGCAGGTTAGACCGCGTATTCTAGCGAAGATTGCCTGTGCCGACACGCCCCGCCAGGACGGGGGCGTGGGGTGCCGGGGTGGCATCGTCTTGCGGTCGCGAGCACACGCAGCGACGGGGCCCTGCGGTGTGGCAGGCGCGGTCGCGCGGGCTCCCGTCTAGAAAGGGAGTCCGTCGTCGATGTTGTGATCGGCCTCCGCCGGAGTGGCCATGCCCTGGGTGTGATGCAGGCCGTCGATCTCCGTCCGGATCGCGGCCATATCTTCCGGCCGGGCGTACCACTGGGAGTACCACTTGCGCCCCGTGCGGAAGGGGCCGTCGGTTTTAAGCTGCATGATTTTCAGCGCCGGCCGCTTGTACTGCCAGACGTTGAAGTCAGCACCGAAGGCCTCGAGGGCGCCGGCCTGGGCCTGCTTCGCCGCGGTGCGGTCGGCGTCGGTCGCCTGCGGCCCGCTGCCGCGGTAGAGACAGCCGTGCCAGCACTTCACCACCCCGTCATCCACCGGGGTATTGGCGATCAGCTCGAAGATCAGCTTGTCGCCGAACGCCTGCTTGGAGAGCAGCAGGCCCGGTCCCGTATACCAGGTCGTGGTGTAGAGGTAGGTGTCGTAAAGCTGCATCGGGCCGCCCTGGCGCTGGACATAGATGTGGCCCTTGAACTCATTCTCGAAATATTCGCTGGGCGCCCCGTGGGTGGGCCCCAGGTGGCGCACATCCGCCATGTTGTCCAGGATCTCCTGGGGGTGAATGGCGAGCTCCCCCAGGTGGTCGAGCTGCCACTGGACCCACTGCGGATCATCCCACTCGGGCAGATAGGGCGGATCGAAATCGGGCTCGCGACCGTCCGGGTCGTACCAGGCCATCACGCAGCCCATGTTGTCGATCACCGGGTAGGAGCGGATCGACGCCGACTTGGGGCAGGGGCCATCGAAATAGGGGATATCATCGACGTGGCCGTCCGGCCCGTAGCGCCAGCCGTGGTAGGGACAGCGAATGGAATCCCCCTCGATCTGGGCACCGTTCTTCACGATCATCGCGCTGTCGCTGGCAGTGAGGTGGGTACCCATGTGGGCGCAGTAGGCATCCAGCAGTATGGGCTTGCCGCTCTCCCCCCGGTACAGCGCCAGGTCCTGGCCGAAAAAGCGCACTGCCATCGGACCCTGGTCCAGCTCCGAGCTCTCCGCCACGATGAACCAGCCGCGCGGGAAGGTATTCGGTCCCAGTTGATATTCTGCTGCTTTGGCCATGTCAGTATCACCGTTCCGCTTCGAGAGGGGCAGTATAGCGACAGTCCCGTCGTCTGGTGTGGCTCATTGCAGCCAGGGGTGCAAAGGAACGCCCCTCGGCTCAACTATTTCAACTTCTCGGGGGGAAGTGTTATCAACTGTTCATCTGGCGGAAGCGGCGCCCGAGGAAAATACCGGTGGCGGCCCACAGCGCGGCGATGCCGGCACCGACCGCGGCCACCGCGGCCAGACCCAGCCCCAGTCCCTGGGTGAGGGCGGTGAAAGCCCAGGCGTTCAGCATGTCCCCGCCGCGGTAGATCACGATATCGATCACCGGTTTGGCCTTGAAGCGGGTCTCCCGGTCCACCGCGGTGAACAGCATTTCCCGCGCCGGCCGGGAGATGGCGTAGTTGCCCGCGCGCCTCGCGATCTGAAGCGCCACCACCACCGAGACCATGGGTGCCGCCGCAAGCGTGAGCAGGCCCGCCCCGATGACGACGGGCACCAGGGCGAGCGTGAAAGAGAGCCCCATGTGCCTGGCGATCCGTCCGGTGGCGAAGGCGGCGATCAGGACCGTCAGGGTGTTTACCACCAGGTCCATGCTGGCCCAGATCCGTGAGCGCGTTGCTATATCGTAGTCCGCCAGCAGGTTCTTCAATTCGAAATAGACGAAGGAACCAATTGACGTGTAGAAGAAGATGAACAGTCCGATACCCAGGAGGTAGCGGCTCTGGAGGAACTCTGCGAAGCCGGCGAGAGGGTTGCCGCCGATATAGTCGAAATCCGCCGTGCCCGCGGCGATATGGTCGTTGTGCAGGTCGGTTGATTTGAGGCGCTGGAGCAGAAGGATGATCGGCAGCGTTGTGACGATCAGGGCGCTTGCCACCAGCAGCAGCGGGTCCGTACCCAGGCCGCCGACCAGCAGCGCGGCGAAAGCGGGCCCGGCGATGGCCCCGATACTGGCCCCGGCCCCGATAAAGCCGAACAGGCGCGTCGCCTGGGGTTTGGAGAAGGTATCAGCCATGAAGCTCCAGAAGACAGAGATGTGGAACAGGCTGAACAGGCTGATCCAGACATAGAAACCTTTATCCAGCAGCAGGCGGTCAGGCAGGGTCTGCGTGCCCAGGTAGAAGAGCAGGAAGCTGCCGGAGAAGAAAGCGTAAACGGCGGGCACCAGGTGCCGGGTGTGGACCCGGGCGACTGCTGCCCCGTAGAGGGATACCGCAATCGTGCTGAAAATGAACGTGAAGGTCCACAGCCAGCTAACTTCCGCATCGCTCCAGTCGCTGGCCATGGCATCCCGCACGGGGCGCAGGATATAGTAGGAACCCATCAGCACCAGGACCAGCGTAAAGGAGGCGAGCGTCGCGCGTACCTCGTGGGACTGGATATCGCAGGCCCGCGCCAGGATGCGCTGCGGCAGTGACGTTGTGGGGGCGGTCACCGCGGGCTAGAGGCTCTGGAACACGCGCAGCATCTCGGCCCGCTGGCCGGCATCGGGCACCCTGCCGAAATTGGCCTGCATGTTGTCCTCCATATGGTGCACCTTGGCGGTCGCGGGGATGATGCAGGTTACCGCGGGGTGCCCCAGGATAAACTTCAGGTAGAACTGCCCCCAGGTGCTGCAGTCGAGGTCGGCGGCCACATCCGGCAGATCTGCACCCCGCGACTTCGTGAACAGGGCGCCACGCTGATAGGGCCGGTTGATCATGGTCGCGATGCCCCGATCAGCCGCAAGGGGCAGCAGCTGCTCCTCCGCCACGCGATTTTCGATGTTGTAGCTGAACTGCACGAAGTCCAGGGGCTCGCTGCGCATGATCTCCAGCAGTTCCGCATGGTTGCGGCCGTGGGAGGTGGTAATGCCGATGTACCGCACCTTGCCGGCATCCTTCCAGCGTTTGAGCGTATCCAGTTGCGTCTTCCAGTCGACCAGGTTGTGGACTGCAATAAGATCGAATACCTCGACATCCATGCGCCGTGCAGACTCCTCCATCTGGGCGATGCCCTCGTCGCGACCCTCCGTCCAGACCTTGGTGGCGGCAAAAACATCGGGGCGCTCGTCCATCGCACGAAGCACGTCACCGACACGGCTCTCTGCATTGCCGTACATGGGAGATGAGTCGATCACCGTGCCGCCGCCGGCGAAGAAAGCCGCCATGACCGCTGAAAGCTCGGCCAGGGAGCCGGGATCCGCGGGTGAATCGAAGGTGCGCGAGGTTCCCATGCCCATCACCGGCAGCAACTCTCCGGAACTGGGTATCGGGCGCCGGATCATGGCCTGCCTCGACTCACCCTCGTGTGTGACCTGTGCCGCCAGGGCCAGCACCGGCAACGCCAGTGTGCCGGCCCCCAACCTAAGAACCTGTCGCCGGTCCAGCATGCTGAGTGCTCTCCTCGGGTACCTGTCATGTTGTGGCTATCGCGCGTCTGCAGTATAGCGCACTCGCCGGCCCCGGGGTTTTCTCAGCTGCTGGCGAGCATCCACTTGCGCAGGCGGTTGGAGTCACCAAAGGGGGTCAGCTTGCCGAAGGAGTTGAGCAGGACGATGGAGACATCCTCACCCTCGATATTGGCCTGCATGACCAGGCAGCGGCCCGCCTCGTTGATGTAGCCGGTCTTGCTCAGCTCGATGTCCCAGTTCTCGTTCTTCAGCAACCGGTTGGTATTGCCGAAGGTGAGTGGCCCCCGCCTCGCCCACGGCCGGACCTCCAGACGGGTCGTGGTGGTCGCCTTGGTGATCAGCGGATAGTGGTCCGCGGCGGCCACCATCCTGGCCAGGTCGGCGGCGGTGGAGACGTTCTCGGCCCGGAGCCCCGCCGGGTCTGCAAAACGGCTGTTTTTCATCCCCAGCGCCTGGGCTTTGCGGTTCATGTCCGAAATGAACTGGCTGAGGCCTCCCGGATAGTTGCGTCCAAGCGCCGAAGCGGCGCGGTTTTCCGACGACATGAGGGCGAGCAGCAGCATCTCCCTGCGCGACAGCGTGGCGCCGAAATCCAGGCGGGAGCCAGTGAGTCGGACCAGGTCGCGATCTGCCTTGGTGATCGTGATTTTTTCGTCGAGATCCAGGCCCGCATCCAGTACCACCATGGCCGTCATCAGCTTGGTGATCGAGGCGATCGGGCGCACGGTGTCGACGTCCTTGCCATAGATCACGTTGCCCTCGCCATCGAGCACGATGGGTGACACGCCCCTTTTTTCCCTTTTTATTGCTCTGTTTCTGACACTTTTTTTATGGTTCATAGCGCGGTATCAGCCTTTCCCCTCCGCGTATCCCAAGTCTGCCCCAGCCGCGTCAAAATCGCCAGCGGGAATGTGCCGAAAATCAACCCGGCTCGGATTCGGCCCCCGCCGACGTTCGCAACAGGCCGCGGTACGCGGCTCTGGCGTTGGATGCCCCGGTCAGAACTGTGTAGACGTCGGTGGCGATCGGCATTTCCACGCCGTACTGCTCCGCCAGCGCCATCACCGCGGGCGCGCTTTTGACGCCCTCGGCCACCATCACCATCTCGTCGATGATCTCCTGCATGTTGCGCCCCTTGCCCAGCTCGATGCCCACGTGGCGGTTGCGGCTCTGGGGGCTGGTACAGGTGGCGATCATGTCGCCCATGCCGGCGAGGCCGGCAAAGGTCTCCGGGCACCCGCCCATGGCGACCCCGAGGCGGGTCACCTCCGCCAGGCCGCGGGTGATCAGCGCGGCCCGGGTATTGTCCCCGGCGCCCTGGCCGTCTCCCATGCCGACGGCAATGGCGATGATATTCTTGAGAACGCCCCCCAGTTCACAGCCGGTGACGTCGGTGTTGGTATAGACCCGGAACAGGCCGCTCTTGAAGACCTCCTGCAGTGCCTTGACGATGATCTCGTCCTCCATCGCGATCACCCCCGCCGCCGCCTGCCCGGCCATGATCTCCCGCGCGAGGTTGGGGCCGGTCAGCACCCCCACGGGGTGGCCGGGCATCACCTCGTTGATGATCTCGGTCATCCGCATGCCGGTGTCGAGTTCCAGCCCCTTCGTCAGGCTGATGACCGGCACCCAGGCGCGGATGTGTCTGCCGACCTCCTCGAGCACCTTGCGGAAATTCTGTGACGGTATACCCATGACCACCACGTCCGCATTGCGTACAGCCTCGCTGATATCGTTGGTGGCGACCAGTTTGTCGGGCAGGGTCGCCCCGGGCAGATAGGTCTCGTTGGTGTGCCGCGTGTTGATCTCCTCGACGGTATCGGCGTTTCTGGCCCACAGCGTGACCGGCGCGTTGCGCGTCACCAGTGCGGCCACCGTGGTTCCCCAGGAACCTCCGCCCAGGACGGCGATTTTCAGATTGCTCATGCTTGTTTCTCCTGTAAGGCGCCCTGGTTTGAGATGCCGATGGCGCGATATACCTCTAGTCGCCGGAGCAGCTCCCTCAGCTCGCGGGCGAGGGCCATCCGCCGCTCCCCCAGGGAGGGGTCACCTCCCTCGGTGAGCTGCCGGCTCTGGAGCATTCGGAAGGCATTCTGGAAGAGGATTTTACCGATGGAGGATTCGCTGCTGATGCGCCGCTGCAGGTAGGCCTGGCGACCGTATTTCAGGGCCTCGGCGACACAGTCCTCCTGCTTCAGCGATTCCGCGGCGTCCATGCGGGCCAGCAGTCCGACCACCACCGAGTAGGCCTCCGCATAGGTGAGCAGCGTCACGTGGGATATCAGCGGTGTCATCCTGTTGAGCAGTTGTCCGAAACCCGCGGTACCCTGCCCGACCAGGGTCTCCCAGTTGTCGCCATAGTGGGCCAGCTCTGCCCGGATCTCCTGGTGGAACTGTTCCGTGGGGGCGTAGAAGAATTCGAACTTGAACAGGTCTCTCAAGTTATCCACCTCGCCCCAGAAGGCTTCCAGCGCCTCTGCCCCGTCCTGCTCGGAAGCCTTCAGCAGGGCGAGCTCGATAATGGCCTTGTTGACGAAAAAGTGAATCACTGTGTTGCGGTAATAGCTGGCAACCGGGTGCTGTTCCAGGGCGATGCCGTACACCACTTCCGGCCCCTCGTCGTAGCGCGTAACGATGTTCTCGTCGATCATGATACCGAGAAGGCCTTCCAGCTGGTCGGCGAAGGTGCGATCGAAGTCAGGTGAGATCCGCACCTGGCGATCCTCCGCCCAGGCCAGCAGCGTATTGAGATCCCCGATAACCTCCGCTTCGGTCAGGGCCTTGGGCGCAGCGCCCAGCAGACTTATGGTGACCAGGGAGGGAAACGTGATCGGCGTGACGTGGTTGGCCTCCACCGCGACCTCGAAGGCAATTTTGGAGAGCGCCAGGCTGTCCTCGGGCTCGGGTGCCTGGGGCAGGACAACCGGTTCACCGATATCCATGTAGACCTTGCCCATCGGCTTGGCCAGGCTGCGGATGTAGCCGATGAACCAGCCGAGAGACTCGGCACCCTTGGCCCGGCCAGTCTGTTCCGTGGCGTATTCCTCCACATCCCGGATCAGGTCGTAGCTGATCGAAATGGGAATGATATGGATGTTTTTCGCGTCCGTGGCGTGGCACGCCTCCAGGGTGTATTTGAGCAGCCCGTAGCGGGGCGGCATGAGCTTGCCCAGGCGCGAGCGGGTTCCCTCGAATGCCCAGTTCATGGGGAAGCGCTTCTCCATCAGATAACCGATGTAATGGCGCAGCGTGGTCTTGTAGAGTTCGTTGTCCTGGAAGCTGCGTTTGATGAAGATCCCGCCGGATCGGTGCAGCAGAAAACCGAGGCCGGCAAAGTTCATGTTGGCGCCGCCGAACATGTGAGGCATCGGGAAGTCGTTGTCGTAGAGCACTTTGGGGACCACCATGCCGTCGAGATAGGTCTTGTGGGTCCACAGCAGCATCGACGGGTACTCGCGCACGATCTGGCGCAGTTTCTCCACCGCCGCCCTGTCGTAGACGATGTCCTCCTCATAGCCCAGACCCAGACAGAACTCGTTGAACTTGGCGTAGCAGTCCAGCCAGAAGGTACTGGGGACGGAGACCATTTCGTCCATGTAGCCGGCCGCCTCCTTGAGCAGTTCGGCCTTGTCCCTGCCGCTCTCCCGGGCCAGTCTCGACACTGCCTCGTTGAAGTTCGGGTCCACCAGCAGGCTGGCGGCGACGTGGCGGGGTACCTTGTACCGCCCCCCCTGGAGGCGACGTTCCCCCATGTCGAGTACGACCGCCGCCTGCCGCGCCACGAAGTCCGCAAAGGCCTGCTGGGCGTCGCTGTACTCGGCCGTGTGGTGATGCTCGAACCGGGTGCGCAGGCTGCCTATCGAGTCAGGCGCTCCCGCAATGAGGTGCATGCGCTCCGGCGCCTCTTCCAGTATCCGGCGGCCGCGCCGGGCGCCGGGATGGCGCGGGTCACCCAGTACCAGGTCGCGCAGGCGCGGGCCGGAGTTGATGGCCTCCTGGGAGGGCAGCCAGGCCACGCGCAGTGGTGCGACGAGGGTTTCCGGGGGCAGTGCGAGCGCGACCAGCAGTTGGGCGCTGTCGAATCCCTTGCGGTCGTCGCCGAGGTCAAGCCGCACCTGGGGCGCCTTGAACTCCTCGCTGCCGTTGGCGGTGTGGTGGTGTATCCAGCCCTTGAGTATCTCCTCTTCGAGGCGGTTGCGGGCATCGAGTATGAACAGGACCTGCTGTCCCTCGCGGGATGGCCAGGGGCTCTGCAGCTGGTACTTGGCGGCGAGATCCACGGCGTTCAGGCCTTCCTGCTACGGGTGCTGCTCGTTGCCTTGCCGCGAGCGGTCCGCCCGCTGCCGGTTTTTGCTTTCGCCGCGGCCTTCGGGGCAGCCCCTCGCTTGCCGCGCTTCGCGCCCGGACTGCTTTTGCCGCTGGCAGCGGTTTTGCGTTTTGCGGCGGCTTTCTTCGCGGCGGTTTTTTTCCTGGCGGGCGCTTTCCTGCGGCTGGCGGCTCTCTTTCCCGGGGCGGGCTCTTCGGGCTGGCCGAGGGCGCGGGCAAACATATTGCGCACCTCGCGCACGTGTTCTTCCACGGTGCCGGGGGTCCAGTCGCTGGTATCGACCGGTGGCAGCACCTGGATATCCACCGTCGCGGGCCGGAATACGAAATCACCCTTGGGCGCGACATCACCGGCGTTGCGGATGACGATGGGTATCATCGGCACCCCGGCCTGCATGGCGAGGTGGAAGGCCCCCTTCTTGAAAGGCGCGAGCTTCGGCGACACGGTGCGTGTGCCCTCCGGGGCGAGAACCACTGATTTCCCCTCTTTCCTCATTACATCGACCAGGGGTGAGATGGCGTCGATGGCGCTCTTGGCGTTGGCCCGGTCGATCAGGACCACGCCGCCCATCTCCATCACGATCCCGATCAGCGGGTTTTCCGTCTTGATCTCCTTCTTGCCGATGCCCGCGATATCGCGCCGCAGCAGCTTGGCGATGATCACCACGTCTGCCTTGCTCTGGTGGTTGAACACGAATACCGCCGGCCGGTGGGACCAGAGATGCTCCTCGCCGCTGACATTGAGTTCCAGGCCGATAAGCGCACTGGCGGTGTCGGCGAACAGGGAAAACGAGAAATTCTGGGAGGCCCGCCGGGATCCGGTGAGGGCGTAGATGGGCAGCCCGGCGGCAAAGCTGGTCACCAGGCTGCTGGTGGCCGCCACCGAGCGCACGAACTGCGCGACCGTGGGCCGGCCCCGACTGCCGAACCGGGCTGTCGGCCACTGCCGTTCACGGGCGATTCGTTCCAGCTTACCGCTGGGGTTGAGGGCCCGGGGATGTCCCACGCGCTCCAGCAGGAGCAGGTCGTCGGTGCTGTCCGAGTAAAAGAAGCCGTTGTCCAGGTCGGCGCGGCTGGCCTTGGCCAGCGACTCGGCGGCATCCACCTTGCCCTGCCCGAAGCAGGTGGGCCGGACGACGCCGCCGGTAAATCTGCCGTTCTCCACCTCCAGGTGGGTGCAGAGCACGTGGTCGATACCGAGGTCCTTTGCCGCGGGTGCCACCTGGTAGGGTGTTGCTGAGGAGATGATGGCCACGGTGTGGCCTCTGGCCAGGTGCGCGTCCACCAGCGCGCGCGACTCGGGATAGATGCGCCGGGCAATCTGGGTGGTGTAGAGCTTCTCTCCCACCTCCTCGTAGGTCGCCTCGTCGATACCCCGCATGAACTGTGCATTGACCGCCATCATGCCCGAGAAGCCGAGGCTGCCCAATCCGAAATTGGCCATGGCCCGCATCAGCTCCACGAAATCCCCGGGCGACAGATCGCCGCGTTTAAGCTGCTCTCTTATAAAGACCGTCGCCGAGAATCCGGCAATGATGGTGCCATCGAAGTCGAAAATCGCGATGGTCGCCGGCCCTTCCGGCGCGTCATCGATATCCTTCTGGAGTTGTTTCAGGCTTGCCATGGACCTTTCCTTTTATTGTCGTCCATAGCATAGCGTATTTTGTCCACATTCGATGCGCGGGTGAGGTCGTGGGGCTAAAACGGAGGCACAAAGAAAAAAGCGCCGTCGCAAGGCAGGTAGCGACGGCGCTTCAGGGTAAAGCCATTTTTACTTTTCTACCCAGGTATTGTTTGATCCGGCCCGCTACCGGATCACGTCCCCCTGGCCGCAAACATCTCTGACTAATGCTCGCAAGCTTTCCCCCAATCGGGCGGTACCGCAGATCGCAAGTGGTCCCATTCCATTGCAATCAACCGCCTTGATTCTCAGTATAGGGATCTTCGCGTCGGAGGCAAGAAATTCCACCATGATATTTTATTATTTCTATTAATAACCAAAGATTATTTCATGTTGTTGATCCCGTGGACCTTCAGGAGGGTTACACTGGAGGGCAATCGTGAGCCTCGCAAAGGAGAAAAGCCATGGACCCGCAACGCAGGCGATTGCTGATGCTTCCCGCGGCCGCCGCCGTCGCCCCCCTGCTGGGCGGCTGTCAGGGTGACAAACCCGAGCCGTCAATCGACGAACGGCTGCCGGTGGGGCCCTTCGGCGCCGATGCCACCGCCGAGCAGGTGACCGCGGGCCTCGACCTTAGCGGCCAGACTGCCCTGGTGACGGGCTGCAACTCCGGCCTCGGCTACGAGACCATGCGGGTGCTCGCCCTGCGGGGCGCACACGTGATCGGCACTGGACGCACCCTGGAGAGGGCGGAGACGGCCTGTGCCAGTGTCGAGGGGCGGACCACGCCGCTGGCGCTGGAACTGTCCGACTTCCAGTCCGCCGTGGATTGCGCCGCCGCCGTCCGGGCCTCGGGCTTCAATCTCGATATGCTGATCTGCAATGCCGGCATCAATACGTTCGGTGAACTGGAACTGGTCGACGGCATCGAGAAGATGTTCGTGGTCAACTACCTGGGCCATTTCGTGCTGGTCAACCGGCTGCTGCCGATGATGACGGGGCGGGGGAGCGGCCGCATCGTGCACGTGGGCAGCCGCTCGGGGTACCGGCAGGCGCCGCCGGTGGGCATCGACTTCGACAACCTGCGCGGTGAAAAGGCTTTTGACGCGGGAGAGGCTTATGGGCGCTCCAAGCTGGCCAATGCCCTGTTTTCGCTGGAGCTGTCCCGTCGCCTGGAGGGAACCGGCGTCACCTCCAACGTCATCCATCCGGGACTGGTGGTCACCAATATCGCCCGCACGGCCCCTGGACCCCTGCGCTGGGCATTCGACAAGCTGGGACCTCTGTTTGCCAAAACGCCGGAACAGGGCGCTGCGACCCAGGTCTACGTGGCGACGGCGCCGGCCCTGGCGGGGGTCAGCGGCGCCTATTTCGAGGACTGCAATCCCGTGACCGTGAGCGGCGATCACCACATGTTCGACCAGGCGATGGCCCGGCGCCTGTGGCGTACCGCGGAACAGATGACGGGCGATTATCTGGTCTGACGGCGGTCAGGGCGCCTTGCGGAACAGGAGCGTCATGCGGTCGGACTCGCCGATGGCCTCCATCGCGGCGCGCAGTTCGGGATTTTCTTTGCTGGTGCTCAGGGAAGGTGGCAGCCGCCACACGATATCGTTCGCCCCCGGCTGGTCCTTGGGGTTGGCGTTGATTTCGCTGCTGGCGACCAGCTCGAAGCCCGCTTTTTCGAACATGTCGATGACTGCAGACTGCTTGAGGTAACCCCGGCTGCCGTCGGCTCCCTCGTCGGGTGCGGATTCCGGGAGGCGGTGTTGCACCACGCCGACCAGGCCGTCCTCCTTGAGCATGCCGCGCACCGCGGCCAGCGCCTGGCTGCGGGTGCCGGCAACCTGCTCGAAGCGGTTGAGGTTGTGCAGCGCCCGGATCAGCAGGACGCGATCCACAGAGCCGGCAATTTTCGCCGGCACGGTATCGAAGGTGAACCCCCTGGCGGAGATGCCGTTGTCAGTGAACCCGCGCACCTGGTCGACGAATTTGCCGGTGGCGGCGCGCCGCTCTGCGACCCATTCGTCACTGCGACCGAACAGCGGCCACATGTGTTCGGGATAGTTGACGCCGTACAGGGTCCCGTCTTTTCCCAGGTAATTGGCCAGGATGCGGGTGTACCAGCCCGCGCCCGGCAGGCCCTCGGCGACCGTCATGCCGGGCTCGACCCGGAAAAAAGCGAGGGTTGCCGCCGGGTGGCGCGCGTCGTCCCTGGCCCGGTCTGCCTCGCCGCGCGCCTCTATGACACGATCGAGCGCCTCACTGTCCGCGCTTGCGGCTGCCGACATGACGCTGATCATTGCGGCCAGCAGCCCCGCGGCCAGCGGCCAGCTTTTCCTGCGATTCACGGCAACTATCTCCCTGTCTGATGCGTTTGATCGAACGGCTTACCTGACGGAGGCAGTGTAGCGAGGATTGGAGGCAGAAACTATACTCGAGGGCCAAGTCCGCGTCGGGGATCGCTCCACACCATGTCTGACCATCCGTCGGCTGCGCCGCCCCTCAGCTTCCGGGAGGAACCACGACGCATCCTGTTGCTGCTTCCCTGCCTGCTCAGCGAGACGGTACAGGCCCCGCCGTTCATCGAGGCGCTGTTCGCGCGTTTCCCTGAAGCCGAGATCACGCTGTTGCTGGATGATCGCCAGCACTCCCTGCTGCAGGGCACCCCCTGGGTGAGCCGCTGCCGTTTCCGGATGCCGCCGGATCGCGGCGCGGGCTCCCGGCCGCACGCCCGCAAACTCCTGGCACAACTCAGAGGCGACCGCTTCGACCTGGCGATCCTGCTGCCTGACTCGCTGCGCAGTGCCTGGCTCTGCTGGCGCAGCGGTGCCCGGCGCCGCCTGGGATTTGACCGGCACAGGCGGGGTCTGCTGCTGACGGACCCCCTGCCGGCGCCCGCCGTGGCCGGCGCCGGCTTGATGCCGCCGGCGGACCGCTATGCCGTCATTGCGCGCGCTCTGGGCTGCCCGCCCCCCGATACCCGGGTCGGGCTGCAGGTCGTCCCGGCTGCTGAAGAAGCGGTAGCCGCGCGGCTGCAGGTGGCCGGCGTCGGTGCACAGCGGCCGCTGGTCCTGCTCTACCCTGGTGCGGACTCAGGGTCTGTCGGCTGCTGGCCCGCGGAGCGTTTTGCCGCGGTGGCGGATCACCTGGTGCGGCGGCGCGGCGCGGTTATCGTAATCAGTCCGGCGCCGGAAGCGTCGGCGGCGGGGCAGGCCATCCAGCGCGCCATGGGGCACGCCGCCGTACTGCTGGACTCCCCCTGCCTCGAGCCGGCCGAAATGAATGCGCTGGTCGCACGCGCGGACCTGCTACTCGGCAACGACTCGGCGGGCCGCCAGGTCGCCGCCGCGTTCCGTGTCCCGGCGGTCACGGTTTTCGGGCCCACGGATCCGCGCCGGAGCGGGAGCGGCCACGAGAGTGAGGCCATTGTCCGGGTGACGGTGCCCTGCGGGCCCTGCCACCGGAGGAAGTGCCCGTTCGAGGAGCAGATCTGTATGACCCGCATTGGCGTCGAGGACGTGGCCCGGGCCTGCGAAGAGGTGCTCTCCGGAGAGACCGGGCAGAATACCTGAGCGGGTTCCCGCTTCCCTAGTGTCGTGAATCACGAGTTCGCATATTTTCAGAAAGCCTCCAATGCGATTCTGTGAGGCGCAGCCCGCAGGGCATGGTGGTTCCATGTTCAAGGG
>JARRPM010000006.1:0-55904 GCA_037382865.1 Halioglobus sp.
CTTGACGATCAGGTAGTAGGGCGCGTCGAAGGCGATCTGGTCCCACAGCCGGGTCTCGCTGTCGTAGTAGCCGAAATTTGCATCCTCGTCACTGGACTCGCCGCCGATCCACCACCAGCCGCCGCCGGTATCGATCCAGCCCGCGGCGATGCCGTAGGAGTGATTGGAGAGCAGCAGGCCGGCGCCGGCGGCACCGGCCATCTCGGCAGTGTCCGAGTTCCAGTCGTACGCATTGAGCCAGGCGTTATACGCCATACCCCGAGCGGCGTAGTTTCCCTGGTTTTCGAACAGCCACTCACCGGAACCCATCAATGTGCCTGCGACGTGGGTCGAGTGATTACTGACCGCGCTCGCGCCATCCACCTGGGTCACTCGCGCAACCAGGTCCGGATGCGAAGCGACAGCGCCCCCGTCCCATTCCCCGAGGGTCAGGCCAGTGCCGTCCAGCGCCAGGCCTGCGGAGCCCCCCGGCCAGACGTCATCGGTGGATACCGTGTCTGCCGCATTGAGGTTGTTGGTGATATAGAAAACCGGGCCGACGCCCGGTGCGATGCGCTGCAGTTCCAGCAGCCCGCCATTGGGCAACTCGCGCCTGAGGGGGATCCCCGCGCGACCGGCCCAGGCCTGCGCCTGCTGCCGATTGTCCTCATCGCGCTTTTTGAGTGCCTCGGAGAGCGCCTGAAGTTTGGTCGTCCGGGTGGCCAGCGCCACCTCACTCTGCGCCGCGGCCGGCGGGCTGGCGCAGAGCAGCGCCGCAACGGCGCCTGCCGTCAGCAATAAGAAGCGGGTGCCATGGACACAGCAGACATGCCCCGCCGCCCCGGCTCGTGTCTGCGCAGATGGCCCGTTATCAGTGCTTGCATGATCTCTCCTCCTGCAAGCGACGGGTAATTGCGGGAAGCCGGGCCGCCCTGGTAAAGCGAAACCCGATTTATTAACAATATCTGCCGCTCGTATTACCTCTGCTTCTTTACAGGCTAGTCGAAACGGCAGGTTTTGTACGTGTCGGACACCCGGAGTGTGACGGCGTTCACAGACCTGCTGCCCGTCTCGGCGCCGGCCCACCACCGGTAGCCGGGGTGAGAAACGATGCCGGCTCAGGCCGCGCGCAGGCGCTCCCGCGCCGCCTCGTACTCCCGGCGCAACCTCGCCACCAGCTCTGCGGCGGGCAGCACCTGCTTCACCGCACCGATGCCCTGGCCGCAGCCCCAGATGTCTTTCCACGCCTTCGCCTTGGCATTGCCGCCGGAACCGAAATTCATCGCGGAGGGATCGCTCTCGGGCAGGTTGTCGGGATCCAGGCCCGCCGACTCGACGGAGGGCCGCAGGTAATTGCCGTGCACGCCGGTAAAGAGGTTGCTGTAGACGATATCGGCGGAGCAGTGGTCGACGATTGCCTGCTTGTAGGCCGCGTCTGCGTTGGCTTCCTCGGTGGCGATAAAAGCAGACCCCATGTAGGCCAGGTCGGCGCCCATCGCCCGGGCCGCCAGAATGCCGTCGCCGCTGCCGATCGAGCCGGACAGGAGCAGCGGGCCGTCAAACCACTCGCGGATCTCCTGCACCAGCGCGAAGGGAGAGGTGGTCCCCGCATGACCGCCGGCGCCTGCCGCCACGGCAATCAGTCCGTCGGCGCCTTTTTCCACCGCCTTGCGTGCAAAACGGTTGTCGATGACGTCGTGGAACACGAGGCCGCCGTAGGAGTGGATCGCCTCGTTGACGAACTCCCTGGCCCCGAGCGAGGTGATCACGATGGGCACCTTGTATTTGACGCAGAGCTCAAGGTCGTGTTCCAGCCGGTCGTTGGAGCCGTGCACGATCTGGTTCACCGCAAACGGCGCAGCCGGCCGCTCCGGATTTGCCGTGTCGTGGGCGGCGAGCTCCCCGGTAATGCGCTGCAGCCACTTCTCCAGCTCTTCCGCGGGGCGTGCGTTGAGGGCGGGAAAAGAGCCGACCACGCCCGCCTTGCACTGGGCAATCACCAGGTCAGGGTTGGAGATGATGAACAGGGGCGCCCCGACCAGGGGCAGGGTAAGTTTTGCAGCAAGGGTTTCGGGCAGAGCCACTGGGCAAACCTCCATTTCAGGGGTGGAATTTGTGCGAGAGCTTACTATGCAACAAGTTGCATATCAAGTATTCTGTCAGCATGGACTGATAAAAAAGACACACTGGGTTACCGGCAATCCATAACAACCAACGGGAGAGAGACTATGGCCCTCGCACACGCCATTATGACCGCCCTGATCGAGGACGACCTTTCGGGGTATGAACTGTCGCGGGATTTCGAGACATCCCTGGGCTTCTTCTGGCAGGCGTCTCACCAGCAGATCTACCAGGAATTGCGAAAAATGGCGGAAAAGGGGTGGCTGGATAAACGCGAAGTGAAGCAGAGGGGCAAGCCCAACAAGATCATCTACGGCCTGACCAAAGAGGGCCACGAGGCGCTCAACGCCTGGGTCTACGGCGCCACGAGAACCCAGGTGGCCAAGGATGAACTGCTGGTCAAGCTTTACAACCTGAGCAGCGACAATGCCGCTCACCTGGCGGGAGAGATCACCGCCCGTCGGGACGAGATGATGCGTCGGCTCTATCTCTATGAGAAGATCCGGCGGCATCATTATCAGGATCCCGCCCTGCTCCCCACCCGGCGCAAGGGGGTCTATCTGGCCCTGGCGGCGGGCATCCGCCAGGGGGAGCAGTTCCTGGCCTGGTGCGACGAGGCGCTGGCCCTGCTGGCGACGGTTGAAGAGACCTGAGCGATATCGGGTGGGCGACGCGACCCGCGCCTCACGCAGACGACGGTGCCGGGGAGCGGCGATCCGGATTGGACAGCAATAGCACCAGCGGCATGGCCGCCAGGGTGATCCACATCAGCATGTAGAAGTCATTGACGTAGGCGATCTCTGCCGCCTGCCGTGTGACCTCGTGCATCAGTTCCAGCGGCAGGGCTCCGGGATCCGCCGTCGCGGGGAAAGTCGCGAGCAGGTCCGGTGTGATCTGGACACGTGCCCCAAGCTCCTGCTGGTTGATCCATAGACTGCGCGACAGCATGGACATGACGATGGAGACACCGATGCTGCTGCCGAGGTTGCGCGAGAGACTGAACAGGGCGGTGCCATCGCCGCGCAGGTGCGGCGGCAGGGTGGCGTAGGCCAGCGTGGAGGTCGGTACGAACACCAGTCCCATGCCCAGGCCCTGCAGTATCCCGGTGAGTATCAGCGCCCGCTCACTCACGCCGACGGGGCAATTGTCCTTTGATGCCCGCGGGCTTATGCTGCCCCCATGGAAAAGATACCCAGCGCCATCATCAACCCCCTCAAGTCCCTGAACCTGTTGTCCCGGGAGGAGATCGAAGGGTTGTCGACGACCCGGGGCGACCTTTTCGCCCTGTTCCGCAACTGCGCGCTGGCGATCCTGAACACGGACAGCAACAAGGACGATGCCGCCGAGATCTACGCGGACTACTCCGACTTCGACATCCGTCTCGTGCCCCAGTCGCGCGGGTTGCGGCTGGAGGTCCTCAACGCCCCGGCCCAGGCCTTCGTGGACGGCAGGATGATCCGCGGTATCCAGGAGCACCTGTTTTCCGCGCTGCGCGATATCGTCTACACCGATTTCAAGATCACCGCGCCGCAGACTCGGCCCCTGACGTCGGCGGAGACCACCAACACGGTGTTCAGGATCCTGCGCAACGCCCACATCGTGCGGCCGGACGTCGCGCCGGGCCTCGTGGTCTGCTGGGGCGGACACTCCATCCCCCGGGAGGAGTACGATTACGCGAAACAGGTGGGTTACGAACTCGGCCTGCGTGAACTGGATATCGTGACCGGCTGCGGCATCGGCGCCATGAAGGGTCCGATGAAAGGCGCCGCGGTGGGGCACGCCAAGCAGCAGTTCAAGGACGGGCGCTATATCGGCATCTCCGAGCCCGGCATCATCGCCTCGGAATCGCCCAACGCGATCGTCAATGAGCTGGTGATCATGCCCGATATCGAGAAACGCCTGGAGGCGTTTGTGCGCCTGGCGCACGCCATCATCGTCTTTCCCGGAGGCGTCGGCACCGTGGAGGAGATACTCTATCTGTTGAGTATCCTGATGCATCCGGATAACCGCGATACCATCCCCGTGGTCTTCGCCGGGCCGGAAAGCTGCGGCGCTTATTTCGCCGAGCTGGAGGCTTTCCTCGAGCAGTGCCTCGGCAGCGGTGTCAGGGAGTACTACCGGCTGATCGTCGGTGCGCCGGGCAGGGTGGGGCGCGCCGTCAACGAGGCGATCGAGGAGACCCATGCGCGCCGGCGCCAGAATCGCCAGGCCTACTATTTCAACTGGGACCTGAACGTCGATGAAACCCTGCAGCGGCCGTTCCAGCCGACGCACGAGAATATGGCGGCTCTGCGTTTGCACCGCGAACTGCCGGGACACGAACTGGCCAGTGAACTGCGCCGCGCGTTCTCCGGTCTGGTGGCTGGCAACGTCAAGGCGTTCGGCATCGAGCAGGTGCGCGCCCGCGGCCCCTACCGGTTGCAGGGAGAGTCGGCTCTGCTGGCGGGCATGGACCGGCTGTTGCAGGTGATGGTCAGGGAGCAGCGCATGAAGCTCGGCGAAGGGATCGGGGAGTACCAGCCCTGTTACGAGATCGCCCTGTAGCCTGTCATCGGGTGTCCGGACATGGCGCAGGTCGCCCCGCCTGACGGTAAACCATTCCCCACGCTGCGCATTTGACCCATAATGCGGACACTGTCTGTTGAGAATGAGGAACGAGATGGCCGGGCACAAGACCCTTGGCTGGCGCGAGTGGATCGGTTTTCCCGCGCTGGGTATTTCCCGGATCAAGGCCAAGGTCGATACCGGGGCACGGACCAGCGCCCTGCACGCCTTCACCGTCACACCCTTCGAGCGCGACGGGGCTGATTGGGTGCGTTTCGCCATTCACCCCCTGCAGGGAGACACCAGCGAGGTGGTGGAGTGCGAGGCACCGGTGCTGGATCAGCGCGTGGTGCGCGATTCCGGCGGGCACGAGGAGCTGCGCTACGTGATCGAGACGGACCTGCAGATCGGCGAGGATCGTCTGCGCGCCGAGGTGACGCTGACCGACCGCGATTCCATGAAGTTTCGGGTGCTGCTGGGGCGCGGGGCGCTGCGGGGAAGATACCTGGTGGACTCCGGCCGGTCCTACCTGAGCGGCAAAAAACCCCGCGAAGAGAGGCGCTGAGCTTGGCCCGGTCGCTGCCCGCGCTCGAAATCGGCGGGGTTGCCATAGGTGCCGGCGAGCGCCGGCTGATCGATATTCCGGTGGCCCCCATGTACACCCACGACGATCTCTCGATCAGCGTGCAGGTCGTGCGCGGCAGGCGCCCGGGTCCCGTGCTGTTCATCAGCGCCGCCATCCACGGCGACGAGATCAACGGGGTTGAGATCATTCGCCGCGTGCTGCGCCACAAATCCCTGCAGTACATTCGCGGCACGCTGCTGGCCATACCGATCGTCAACGTCTACGGTTTCCTCAACCACGCCCGTTACCTGCCCGACGGCCGCGATCTCAACCGGTCGTTCCCGGGGTCGCCCAAGGGCTCCCTGACCGGGCGGGTCGCCCACACCTTCCTGCAGGAGGTCGTGCTCAAGTCGACCCACGGCATCGACCTTCACACCGGCGCGCGCCACCGCTCCAATTTTCCGCAGATCCGGGCGGACCTGGAGAACGACGAAACCCGGGCCATGACCGAGGCTTTCGGCGTGCCCCTGGTGATCGATGCGAAGTTGCGTGACGGCTCCCTGCGGGAATGCGCAGGGGATGCCGGGATCCCCGTGCTGCTATACGAGGCGGGGGAGGCCCTGCGCTTCGAGGAGATGTATGTCCGCGCCGGGGTCAACGGGATCATCAATGTCATGCGCAGCATCGGCATGCTGCGCAAGAGCCGCAGCAGGAAGCCGCCATTGCAGCCGGTGATCAGCGACCAGACCGCCTGGATCCGCGCACCGGAGAGCGGCATCCTGCGCACCCTGGTGCCGCTCGGCGCGAAAGTGACCAGCGGGCAGGTTATCGCTCTGGTCGCCGACCCTCTGGGTGTGACGGAGACCCAAATGAAGGCGCCCTTCGCGGGGGTCGTCATCGGGCGCACCAACCTGCCACTGGTCTACGAGGGCGACGCGACGTTCCATATCGCCCGCTACGGCCGCAAGGTGGGCACGGTGGAGCGACACGTGGAGCAGTTTCATGAGGAACACCAGCCGGAACTCCTGCCCGACCTGGAAGACGATATCAGCAGCGCCCCGATTACCTGAGTGCCGGCCAGCCCGGTTCCCCGGCTCGCACGCCCGGGATCAGTTCGCGCCCAGGCCAGTGGCGACCAGCCGCTCCCCGAATACCAGGACCAGCTGGGCCCAGCCCACCAGCGCCCCCAGGGCCCCGCCGATAGCGACCAGGATCCATTCGTCCTCGTGAAAAATAGGGCGTACCAGGTCCTGGAACTCCCTCGGCGGCTGGTTGGCAAGTCGTTCGTTGAGCATGCCCTGTACCGCCTCGGCCTGGATCCGGTTGAATGTGCTGTCCTCCGACAGTTCCTCCGTGTACTGGATCGCGGTCTGCAGCGCGGCGTCCTTCAGGTCGGCGTAACCCTCCGGCCCCATCGCCGCCTGGGTGACGAGCTGTACGATGAGCTTGCTCTCCATGATGTCGGAGATGTGGGTCCTCAGCATGGCGAGGGTGCGCTCTTTGCGCGGACCGTGGATCAGGGTATGCACCACCTCCCGGGCGGTGAGCAGCTCCTCCGTGAAAACCCGGCTGAATTCCCGGGAGATCTCTGCCTGGCGTTTCAGGAACAGTCCCTGGAAGACGAATGGCCCGACTTTCATCGGCTCTACCGGCGTGAATATGAGCTGGATGGCGATCCAGTTGGTGAGGGTGCCCACCAGGAAACCGAAAAAGGGCAGTACCCACCACTGGGGCAGGAAATACCAGACCAGCGCCTGTACGACGCCGAAACCGAAGCCGAAAAAGGCGCCTGAATAGACCAGGAAGCTGAGTTCCTTCGACGCGCAGGCAAAGACCATGCGGTTTAGCAGGTCCGGGTTTTCCTCACATTTCCTCACCACCAGTTCGCGCAGGTCGAGCAGGCGTTCGAAATGGTCGTGGATATCCTCGGAGAGGCTGTCTATACCCTCGTTCAGCTCGATCTCCACGATCTGGAACACCAGTTTCTTGGTGGGGGCCGGCAGGTTTTCCCACAGGATCCGGTTGCGCTCGCGCATCAGGCCGTGCACCGCCTCGGCGATCATCGGAGTGGCGCTCTTGAGGAAATAGGTTTTCACCTCGTCCATGTCCACCGCGTTCACGATGGCGGGCAGGCCGCCGATGCGCCCGATGGTGGTGTCGATCATCCCTCCGGCGAACTTGCGGATGTGGGAGGGCACCACGCCCTGCCATCCCAGTGGGAATTTGCCGATCGGCTTGAGGGGGTAGAAGGTCATCTTGATCGCCAGCCAGTTGGTGCCCCAGCCTGCTGCGGCCGCGATGAAGGGTATCAGCAGGTAGCTGCCATAGGCGGAAAACCATGCGCTTAGCTGTTCCATGCGCTGCCTGCGTGATGGGTCAGGAAATGTCCTTTCGGGTAAAAAGAGCGGCTGTGTATCACCATGTTGGCACTATTCACATTATGTCATTTTTATGAATATATCGTAACATATTGAAATATATAAATAATTCAAAGTCAGACCTGATCATTCAGTCAATAGTGCCGCCTGGATTAGTATGTTCATTCTAGGCCGGATTGCTTGAATGATATTTCAAACCATGACTTAGAGGAGGTTTGAATATGATCAGTCATACTATCGTGTATGTTGTGCTTGCGATCCTGTCCGGTATCACCCTTTACGCCGCCGGTACGCCCGTCACCCGGGCACACCGTGGCAACGAGGGCTCCGGACAATTCGAACTGGAACTGGACGACTGTCTGGACCAGATCGAAAGGGAACTGGCTGAAACCCTCTAATAAGAAGTGTTTGGCGGTGGCTGCCGGAGCGATCCGGCGGCCACTGTTTTTTCCACACCCCCTGTCCCCCGACCCCCTGCTGTCCGACATGCCCCTGGCGACGTGCCTCACTCCGGCGCCGCAATGGTCGTCACCTCTTTGGCCAGGAAAACGGTCAGCAGCCCCCCGGCAATGACCAGTGCACTGCCCAGCAGCGACCAGTGATCCGGCACCTGTCCCCAGAAGAGCCAGCCCCAGAAGCCCGCCAGCACCACGGCGAAGTAGTTGATCGGCGCAATGGCTGACGCCGGCGCTATCGCGTAGGCCCGGGTATAGAGCCTCAGCGTGACATAGATCGCCGTGCCGACGTAACACATCGCCAGCCACTCCTGCCAGCGCAGGCCTTCGAAATCCCCCAGGCTGAACGGCGCAACGCAGGCCAGCGACAGAATGAAGTAATAGAACAGGATCCGCTCACCGGGCTCTGTCCTGGCCAGCTGGTAAGTGGCCACCATGGAGATGGAGAGCGTCAGCGCCGACCCGAATCCCGCCGCGTGCCACCAGCTGAGGCCCTCCGGGCTGGGCCGCAGGATGATGGCGATACCGAGGAAGCCGATGCCGAGAGGCAGCCAGGCGCTGGCCGGCACCCGCTCCCGGCTCCAGACCCACATCACCAGCGGTACGGTGAGCGGTGCGCTCTGGCGCAGGAGCATGGCATCCACCATCGGGATGTTGTCCAGTGCGGCGTAGAACAGGTAGAAACCGAGCACACCGACGGCGCCCCGGAACAGGTGCAGCGGGAGCCTGCTGGTCGCCAGGTTGGCAAGACCCGGGCGCAACGTGGCGGGAACGCACAGGACCGTACAGACGAGAAACTGGATCGTGACGATGGCCTCGGTGGTGGCACGGCCGGAGGCAAACTTGGTGGCCGCCGCCGCGGTGCTGGCAACGGAGACCATGAGGAACGAAAGATAAATCGCGTAACGGACTGTATGCGGTCGATCGGCCAAGGGGGTTGCCCGGAAAAGGCGCCATTGTAGGCCACGGGACATGGGCGGGTAAATGTAATGCCGGGCTGCCCGATCGGTTGTATCAACCCTCGATCCGTCCCTGTAGAATCGTCCGTTGCAGCGACAGATGCACATCACCGTCCGTGATCCGTCGTGCCGGCTGCCAGTGATCGGGAACCAGTGGCAGCGTGCACTCAGCATTTCCCGTCGGGAGGACGCTATGAAAACGAACATCTCCGACTTCTGTGTCGAATTCAGCGAAGCGCTGTTTCCCCTGGCCGAGGCACTGGGAGACACGGTTCACGCGATCGAACCCCTGGCCGGGGAGTGGACCGGCGGTATCACCGAGGGCCTGTCGAACGTCAGGCATCGCCTCGAGGCACTCGTCAACAAGGTGCAGGGGCAGGAGGCCTATGTGCTGCTGTTCGGGCCGCTGAAGAGCGGAAAATCGACCCTTATCAATGCGATCAGCGGGGCCTACGTCAGCGAGGTCAGCAGTCTGCCCGCCTATCCCTGCATGGTATATCTCAAACACGGCGAAGAACCCTCCTACTCCGTAATCCGCTACAGCGGCAAGAGTGAGAGCATAGAATCGGCCGAGGCGCTCAAGGAACTCCTGCAGAAGAGCCACCGCACGCTGTCGGAGCGGATCCGCGCCATGGATGACTTCGGCGAAACCTTTGATCCCGCCGCTCACCTGCCATCCGCGATCCGCCGTGTCACGGTCGAACTGCCGGTGGAGGGTCTGAGAGAATCGGGCACCGTCCTGGTGGACACGCCGGGACTCTACAGCAAGATGAAGTTCGGCTACGACTACATGACCAGGGAGTTCCGCGACAGCGCGGCCTGCGCGGTATTCATCGTCAAGACCGACAACCTGTTCCTGGAGCAGGTATTCAGCGATTTCAACGATCTGCTGGACCAGTTCAGCCGCGTGTTCGTGGTCGTCAACATAGATACGGGCAAAAGCGATCTCTGTCCCGACGGCAGTCTGGCGCCGAGCCTGGAGAGCCGGGATCCGGACCAGATCGTCAGGGCCTTCGAAGTACTGACCATGAGCGCACCTCTGCGGCGCGCCGCCGAGAGTGGACGCCTTCACATCTACCCCATCGACCTGCGCAGCGCGGCGGCCCGGCGCCTGCAGGAAGATGCTGCCGCAAGCGGTACCGAGCCCGAGGAGCCCGACCGGTTCGATCGGTTTCTGTCGGACCTGATGAGTTACCTCAACAGCACGGACTACCTGGTGGAGTTCATGTCCGATTCCATACGGCAGTCGGGCAAGCTGAGCGATGAGATCATCCGGCACTGTTCCTCTGAGAACATCGATCGGCTGCAGGCACAGCGGGACAGTCTCGACCTCGACCTGGCCAGGCTGAAGGACCGGGTGACCGCGGCCGCTCGGGTCGGACAGATCGACTGGCGGCAACGGCTCGCCGGCCCCTTCGAACGGCGGGCGAAGGGCCGGGAGAAACTGCGGGAGGAGGGCCTGCAGGCTGTGGACTCAGGGATCCATTCCCTGGCCGGAGAGTGGCTGCAGTCTGATCAGTCCCTGCAGCAGCTGAAAGACCAGCTGCAGGGGGTGCTTGCGCAGGCGCTTGCCGACTATCGCGCTGCCGCAGCGGAGGGGTTCAGCGAGGTTGCCGGCAGCGCATTCGGGGGCGCCGAGCTGGACGCGGCGGCGGCGGATGATATCCGTAATGCCGGCCTGGACTTCACGGCTGTGGTGGAGGAGGCCGCTGCTGCGCTGCAGCCGGCGCCGGTCGCGGAGGACGTGCAGATACCAGCCCTCGACGGCATGCCGGTTCATCGTACCCTGGCGGACAAACTCCTGTTCAGGTCTGCGGAGTCCATCCGCAGGAGGATAATCGGTGCTCCGGAGGAGGCGCTGCCGGCCAGAGTGAAGCAGAAGCGTCTTGCCGGGGACACGGCCGACTACATCCGCCAGGCTGTCGCTGCCGCACTGGCGGAGGGTCTGGGCCGGGCGGAGCAGGAACAGTGCCAGACGGCGGCAGACGCCTATGCGGCCGGCGTCGCGGAACGGGCCCGGAAGCAGGTTGCCAGCGCGGCGGCTGAGCTGGAGCAGCGGATCGAGGCACTGGAATCGGAGCAGTCCGGCCTGGACGCCGTTGCGGCGCGGATCCGGAATCTCGCGGTCATCGCCGGTAAAATACGCGGCGAAATCGCGGGGCTGGAGGAGAAGCACCTGCAGACGGTCGGGCAGCTTCAGGCCGGTGGGCACCGCGAAGAAGAAGCCGGTCCCGCGGCGGGGCAGGCGCAGTCCGACGGTGCGCGGGCCGAGTGAGGTCGGGCGCGATAGCCTGGCGGCCAGGCGCCCTGGTCCTGGCAGCGCTGACCGCGGCGCTCCTCGCCAGCTGTAAGCTGGCCCACTGGCAGCTGCGTATTTATCCGCCTGACTATCACCAGGTCGACGTCGAGCAGATCAATGCGATCCTGCAACAGGACCTGAGTACGAGTCTGCTCCTGGTGCAGCCGTTGAAAGCGCTCTCTCCGTTGGAGGCGTTGACCACTGATCAGGCCGACCTCACGATTGTCGAGAACAGTACCCCGTATGTGCCAGGTGTGCGTACCGTACTGCCCCTGTATCGCAGTGTGATGCATCTAATGGTTCGGGACGGGCTCGATCTCGCCATCGAGCGGCAGGCTACCCGGCCGATCACGATTTATGTCCTCAACGACTCCAATGCCGGTAAAACCTTTGTCGAGCTGGCCTCGCAGCGCAGTGATCTTCTGGCGGAGAACTATCAGCTGGTGAGCGAGTTCAGGCCGGGAGAGACCGATATGTTCATCTATTTCGGTCCGGTCGATCCGCGCTATCCCGGCTGGTACCAGCGGGGATACCGGCTCTTCTCGCTGGATGAGGTGAACCATCCGGGCAGCGAGTTCTTTGAGAAGGGAATCAGTTACCTGGTACCGCAGCTGCGAAACGCCGAAATTCCCGCTCTGACCTATGATCTGCCCGGCAATGAGCGGGCGCTCAAAACGCTCGCCGTAGACACCCTGCTGGTGGCGCGCGCAGACACGCCGGAGATGGCTATCTACCGCCTGACCCGCACGATTCTCAAGGAAAAACCACGCTTCGCCGCCATCGCGCCCAACGTCTTCAGCTGGCTCACAGAGAATTTCGACCGGGAGCAATTGAGCTTTCCCCTGCACGACGGGGCGCGGCGCTATATCGAGCGGGACGAGCCGGGATTTTTGCAGCGCTACGCCGAGACCATCAATCTGCTGGTGTACCTCGCGATTCTGCTGGCCAGTGGTCTCTTCGCCCTTTTCCGATGGCGGGTTCAGCGCAAGAAAGACCGGATCGACACGTTCTATACCCGGGTGCTCGCCATTCGGGAACGGGCCGTGACGGAACCGCCCGAGCATCTTCGAGAGGAATTACTGGCGCTGGAAAAAGAGGCCTTCGCGCTGCTGCTGGCGGAAAAACTGGCCGCAGACGAAAGTTTCCGGATCTTCACCGATTTGTTGGCCAGGGCCCGCGCTGAGCTCTGACCTGGGAGACGCAGGCAGGTCGGGCCATAGTCCGTACCTGGATGAGCGCGGGATCAGCCCAGCGCCACCAGCTCCCGCAGTTCGCCGTCGGACAGTTTTGTAATCCACTTCTCACCGCTGCCGACCGTCAGGTCCGCCAGCTCCTTCTTGTCCTGCATCATCTGGTCGATTTTTTCCTCCAGCGTTTCAGAGGTAATCAGGCGGTGCACCTGTACCCGCTGGTTCTGCCCTATGCGGTGGGCGCGGTCGGTCGCCTGGGCCTCCACTGCCGGGTTCCACCACAGATCGTAGTGGATGACCTGGCTGGCGGCAGTCAGATTGAGTCCGGTACCGCCGGCCTTCAGGGAGAGCACCATGGCGCGGATCCGGCGGTCTGACTGGAACGAGCTGACCATTTCGTCTCTCTGCCTGCGCGAGAGACCGCCATGCAGGAAGGGCACGGCGAGCCCGAGTTCGCGCCGCAGGGTGTCGCTCAGCAGTTCGCCCATGCCGGCGTACTGGGTGAAGATCAGGGCTTTTTCCCCGGCGGCATCGGCTTCGCGCATGATCTCCAGGCAGGCGGCGAGTTTGCCGGAATCCTCCACAGTGGCGCGGGCCTGGTTGAGGTACTGGGCGGGACTGTTGCAGATCTGCTTCAGGGCATTCAGCAGCTTGAATACCCGGCCCTGCCGCTCGATAGGCTCCTCGCTCGAGGAGACCTCGTCCAGCAGGGCGTCGACGGTGTTCTGGTAGAGCGCGCCCTGGGTCGGGGAGAGGGTGCAGTACCGGTTGCCCTCGATCTTCTGCGGCAGGTCGCCGATGATATTGCGGTCGCTCTTCAGGCGGCGCAGGATGAATGGCGCGGTGATTCTGCGAAAACGCAGCAGGGCCTGCTGATCGCGCTCGCGCTCTATCGGGGCGGCGAACTCGTCGCCGAACTGCTTTTGCGTACCCAGGTAGCCGCGATTGACGAAATCGAACAGGCTCCAGTATTCACTCAGTCGGTTCTCCACCGGCGTGCCGCTCATGGCGATGCGGATGTCTGCCCGGTACTGCTTGATGGCCCGGGTCTGGTTTGCCCCGGGGTTCTTGATGTTTTGCGCCTCATCCAGCACGAGGGTCCGCCAGGGTATCCCGGCAAGGGTTTTCTGGTCAGTGCGGGCCAGGCCATAACTGGTGAGAATGACCTGGTGTTCCGGGTCCGGCACTGCGCGCCTGCCGCCGTGGTAGATGTGGGTCTGCAGGGCGGGGGCGAAGCGCTGCAGCTCCTTCTGCCAGTTGGTGAGCAGCGATGTGGGGGCTACCACCAACACCTTGTGTCGCTCCAGCTGTCCCTGTTCGAGCTGGTGCAGCAACAGGGCGATGACCTGGATAGTCTTGCCCAGGCCCATGTCGTCGGCCAGCAGGGAGCCGAAACCGATGCGCGCATTCTGCACCAGCCACTCGAAACCGCGCTGCTGGTAGGGGCGCAGGGTTGCCTGGAGACCGGTCGGCAATGGCGTCGGTTGACTGCTCAGCAGTTTATCGAACAGGCCACGGGCATTTTCTCCCAGGTCGACGCTGGCGCCTGCCAGCTCGCCGGACAGTCCCGCCTTCAGCAGTTCGATGCGTGACAGCGACTCCGGCAGCTTTTCCAGTTTCTTCAGCAGCGCGCGCAGGCGGGCGTCGTCGAGCATTACATACTGACCGTGTATGTGGACCAGCCCTTCTGCGTGCTCGATCAGCTTGCCGAACTCCGCGGCCGAGACCCGCTGGTCACCCAGCGCGACCCGCCAGTCGAAGTGGAGCAGCTGGTCCAGGTTCAGGTAGCCGGGGCTGCTGTCCCTGGCGGTTGCGTCCAGCGCAAGGTTGAGACGGGGGTAGGCCAGTTTCTGCAGGGATTTCGGCAGCCGGACCTGCACGCCCAGCATGCGAACGGCGGGCAGGATATCGGTGAAAACCGGGGTAAATGCGGCCAGGTCAAGGTGCAGGCTGGCGACCGGGGCATCGCCATACAGCGTTTCCAGGCCGGTGAGATAGTCAGCCAGTACAGCGAGGTCCGCCAGTACCGGGAGGTAGCCGGGCTGCTCTGTACCGCGCTCCAGAAATCCGGCGAGGGGCAGCAGGCCTTCGTCGCTCTCCACCTCGATGCTCAGGGCGAGGGATGCCGGGTCCTCCGGATCGATGCTCACGGCCAGGCAGAGACGGTGGTCGCGCTCACCCAGTGAAAGCCGACTCAGCCAGTGCTGGATGAGCAAAGGGTGTTCCGCCGATTCGAAATCGTCAAATCGCAGCGGCCTGCTCCCGAAGAAAAGTTGCGCCAGGGGATCCCCGCGCACGGTGGCCGGTGCCGTTTCCAGGGCCATCCGGGCGAAAGCGGCGAGAAACAGGTTGAGTGCTGCGAGGATCTGGTTCCGGCCGTCGGCATGCAGGTTGCCGGCCTTCTCATGCCCGTGGCGCAGGGTGACGAGATCGGCAGGGCAGTGGGGGTAGAGCGTTGTCACCAGGTCGCTGACTTCCGGGCTGAGGGTCGCCGGGCGCCACTGAATCTGGGTCGCTCCCTCCGACGTGGTGAATACTGCGGGTATGAACGCCGATTGCCGCGCAAGTCGGGATGCCAGCCGGTACAGGCGGGTCCACAGCAGGAGGTGTGGCGACAATCGGGTCTCCAGCGCGGCGGGAATGCCATGCAGCGCCTCCATGAAGTCGTTCACCCCCGACCCCCGCGTCAGGTCACCGCTGCCCTGTAAAGCCGCGAGCTCCCCGGTCTCATCGATGACGCAGGTCACTGTTTCAAGGGCTTCTGCAGCGCGCGTAGCGGGGGCCGGTCCCTCCCCGAACCGGGCAGCGACGCGCTCGACCCGGCGGTACATCGCGGCCATCAGCTGGTGGAAGTCCCTGTCGTGAAACAGCGGAGCGGGGGTCAGGATGGCGAACAGGCGATCGCCGAGTCGCGGGATGCGGGCCAGGTCCAGGGCCTGCGGTGCCTGTACGCCGGGCTCGGTGTACGGCCCTGAGGGCTGAGTCCAAACGGTAGTGAACAGGGGAGGGGGCGTGAGCGTAGCTGCCTTGAATCCGGTGGCCTTCTCCAGCGCCGCGACCAGGTCGAGATCGTGCAGGGTGAACACCATGAAGGGGTTCTTGTCGATTTCGCTGGCGATGAGGTAGATCACGGCGGCGATATGCTTGCAGGGCACGGCCCAGTCGGGGCAGGTGCAGGTGGCGTGCATGTCCTGCCAGCTGGCGGGAAACAGGCTGATCCGCTTCTGGTCGAGCACCTTCAGCAGCTGCGCCGGCAGCTCCCGGTTCAACAGCCGGGAGAGGAGGGCGGGATTCTGCTGCACCGCCCTCAGAATCGTCTTCCGCTGGGGGGCAGTGAATACGTTCAGGCTGATTTTGACGCGGTAGGGGGAGAGCCGCGTTCCCTGCACCCGGGCTTCCACCCCCCTCGGCTTTATGGCGATCCCGGAGACCGCGCCAGAGCGGGCATAGCGCGCCCCGCGCGGGAGGCGGTTGCCGTAGTCGATGCCGTTGAAGGCGTTGAGCCACTGCTGGCCCCACCAGGTCTGGCCGAATTTTCGGGACATTGATTCCAGCGATGCGACAGTAAATCAGGTTATCGATGATAGGCCACGACGGGGATAATTGCTCACGCGATGGCGGGGCCGGACGTCAGGTTCAGGCGCTCTATTGCCGGGAGTCGTTCAGTAGACGCCGTTGCTGTTACACCAGTCCCCTGACGGGAACCAGCGCGCCGTGCACCGCGCTTGCCGCGGGGGAGGCCAGAAAGCAGATGACGGTCGCCAGTTGTTCCGGCGCGACCCACTGGGAAAAGTCGGCGTCGGGCATGCCCTTCCGGTTGGGCGGTGTATCGATGATGCTCGGCAGCACCGCGTTGACGTTGATTCCCCTGTGCCGGAGTTCATCGGACAGGCTCTCGGTGAGCTTCATCACCGAGGATTTGGCGCAGCAGTAGGCGCTCATCGCGGCCTGGCCGCTGAGGGCCCCGAGGGCGCCGATATTGACGATGGCGCCGCCACCCCGGGCGAGCAGCAGCGGGACGGCAGCCATGGTGACGTTGCGCATCGTCTCCACGTTGATTTTGAACATCGCTTCCCACTGATCCGACGCCGGGTCGAAGGCTTCGTCGCCCATGGCAAAACCCCCGGCGATATTCAGCAGGATGTCGACGTCGCCCAGGGAGTTGAAGCAGGCGAGGGTCGCAGCACGATCCAGCAGGTCTACCTGCCTGTACTCGTCCGCGCTGGGCAACGATGCGGTATCGACGATGTCGAGCCCGATGACGCAGGCCCCTTGCTCCCTCGCTTTTGCCGCCGTGGCCTGGCCAAGAGTGCCGGCGGCACCGGTGATGACGACTCGAAGGTTCTGCAGCATTGTCAATGTCCTGTCAACGTGGTTGGCGGCAATATCCGCATTCAGCGGCCCTGGTCATTCCCCACCGCCTGAACAACAAGGATATCCGTCTCTTGCGCTTAGTTAAACGTTCGGGCGCCACGGTCTCTGCACGGAACTCGGGATGCCGCCGTGCGGTGGCACTGGACCGACCCGGGCAGCCTGTCGGTCATAACGGCCGGGTAAGTGGCCGCGCTCCCCCCTCCTGCCCGGACTTGCAGAGCCGCCAGAGGGGTGTCAAAGTCAGGTACCCGGCCCGGGCAGCGCGACGGCCGCTCAGTTATTTCTGGACAATAAGTGTATGCAAAGCTGGCAAACAGACCTCCTCAACCTGCAGCTCAATCTCACCATGAAGCCAATGTTGAAATATATTGGCGATGTGGATCTGATCCGCAAACTGGTTAAATTCTCTGATACCGTCATGGGTCCCCTGGCCCTGCCACGGGGCACCCGGCGGCAGGCGGTCGCCATCCCCGGTGCGGATTTTCAGGCGGAGTGGGTCAGGGCGGGTGACGCGGAACCTGATCGGGTACTGCTCTACCTGCCCGGGGGGGCCTATGTCATGCGCTCGCCCAACGTCCACAGCGCCATGGTCAGCCGACTTTGCCGGCAATGCAACGCAAAAGCGCTGATGGCCTATTACCGGCTCGCGCCGGAGCACCCGTTTCCCGCCTGTCTCGAGGACGCCGTGAGGGCCTATGAATGGCTGCTCGAGGAGGGAGTCGAGCCACGGAGAATCGCTGTAGCAGGGGATTCCGCCGGAGGCGGTCTGACCCTCTCTGCCCTGATAGCCATAAGGGACAGGGGGCTGCCGCTTCCCGCCTGCGCCTACATGCTGTCGCCGCTACTGGATGTCAGTGACAGTGCCGCATCGCGGTGGAAGAATGCATTGAGCGACAGCGCCCTGCCGGCGCCGTGGCGTCGTGCGGTAAATCCCCGACCCCTGTACCTGGGTGAAAACAGCCCGGATGACCCCATCGTTTCACCCATCAATGGGGACTATCACCAGCTGCCGCCCATGTATATCCAGGTCAGTGACAGTGAAATGCTGCTCGACGACAGTCTCAGGATGGCGCGCCGTGGCCATACCTATAACGTGGAGGTCAAGGTGGATATCTGGCGCAAGGTGCCGCATGTCTGGCAGATTTTCGCCTTTCTGCCCGAGAGCCGCGATGCGCTGCAAAAGGCGGCGGCGTTTTTGCGGGCGCACATGCCTGAACCGGCAGTTGCCTGAGTCCCCAAACTAACCTGACAAGGCGCAGTACGATGTACCAGGTCGACAGCGAAGATGCCAATTTCCTTTTTCTCGAGCGGACGGAAAGTCCAACGCATATCAGCCTGATCTCTCTCTACGATCAGCCGCGGCGGGAGGAGGGCGGCCTCCGTTTTACCCATGTCAGGCAGCATATCGGCAATCGCCTGAATTCGGCGCCGGTGTTCCAGCAGAAGATCCGCTTCACGCCTGGCAATATAGACTACCCCTACTGGGTCGATGATGAACAGTTTGACCTGGATTTTCATGTGCGGCACCTTGCTCTGCCCAGGCCGGGTGATTGGCGGCAGTTCTGCATCCAGGTCGCGCGCCTGCATTCCCGCCCGCTGGACCTCAGCCGGCCCCTCTGGGAGATGTATGTCATCGAGGGGCTGGACCACATGGCGGGCTTCCCGTCCCACTGCTTTGCCCTTTATTTCAAGGTACATCACTGCGCCATGGATGAATTCACGGCGCAGGAACTGCTGCAATCACTGCATGGGCAGACTCCCGACCCACGGCAGTACGAATCCTCCGCCCAGCATATTTCCCACCTGCCGGCCACGGCGCCGTCGCCCCTGAAGATGGTAATGCGCGGCCTGCTGAACAACTCGGTCAGGACCAGCCGGCTGATTGTGCAGTCCGCAAACAACCTGCCCACGCTGTCCAAGATCCTGACGCGGCTCTCGATCCGGGCCGCCGGGAGCGCGATGGGGGGAGACTCTCTCGCGGATGCGCCGCGTACGCGCTTCGCGATGCCATTGACCTCTTCCCGGGTGTTCGAGGGGGGTTTCTACTCGCGCCAGACGCTGGACCGTTATGCCGCACTGGTGACGGGAGCGACATTAACCCATGCGGTGCTGGCCATCTGCAGCGAAGCGGTGCGACTCTACCTGGAGAGACATGGTGAGTGGGAGGGAGCGCCTCTCACAGCGCTGCTGGCAGTCAATGTGCGTAACGCCGGGGCGCACGCCCTTGCGGGAAATCGCCTGGCGATCAACCAGGTGGAGCTTCATACCCTGGTAGAATATCCAGAGGGAAGACTGCAGGCGATCTGCGCAACCCAGCCGGAGTTGCACTCCCCCGAATCTGCCGAGCTGACCAGTTTCAGACTGCGATCGCTCTACGAGCATCTGCCGGCGCCCCTGCTGGCCTGGCTGAGTCGCAATGCCAACAAGCAGAACAGCCTGAACCGCACGGTCATGCAAGGTGGCAATTTCGGGCTGTCCGAGCTGCACGGCTCCAGCAAGCCGCTCTACCTGATCGGCGCCCGACTGCTGGGATTCACCGGGATCTCCCCGCTGTACAGCGGCTGCGGACTGATGTTCAGCGCCAGCTCCTATTGCGATACGGTCGGCCTGACGTTTACCTCCGGGCGCAACATGATGCCCGATCCCGAGGCCATGCGTGGCTGTCTGGATGAGGCGGTCAGGACTGTAGAGTATTATCTCGAGTCGAGTCCGAAGCCGAGGCCGAAACGGAAAAAAACCAGGAGGGGAGTTGGCAAGCCGGTGACAAAGGCAGCGACAAAGAGGGCCGGAGTTGAATGATGAGTAAGCACGCGCCATAGACCTGGCTTTCCTCGCCCCGCAAACTCACCGCGCCAGGCGCACACAGCGACATGGCTTTACCACCACCGCTTGTGCATAATGACCGACCTGCAATCCACGCGGTACCTGTAGGGTGGCATGTACTACCAGTATTTCGGGCTGACGGAAGCGCCCTTTTCCATCGCGGTCAATCCGCGTTACCTGTTCATGAGCGCCCGCCATCGGGATGCCCTGGCGCACCTGCTCTATGGGGTCGGCGCGGGCGGCGGTTTCATCCTGCTGACCGGCGAGGTGGGTACCGGCAAGACCACCATCAACCGCTGCCTGCTGGAGCAGTTGCCGCAGGATACGGATGTCGCCATCATCCTGAACCCCGCCCTGAATGCGATGGAGCTGCTGGCCTCCGTCTGCGACGAGCTGGGTATCGCCTACGACGCCGAGCGCCACACTCTCAAGACCCTCACCGACAAGCTGCACGCCTTCCTGCTGGACAATCACGCCCGCGGCCGCAAGACCGTGCTGATGATCGACGAGGCCCAGCACCTGGACTTCGAGGTGCTGGAGCAGATCCGCCTGTTGACCAACCTGGAGACCAACAGCGAGAAACTGCTGCAGATCATCCTGATCGGGCAACCGGAGCTGGCGGAAATGCTGTCGCGGCCGGAGCTGCGCCAGCTCAACCAGCGCATCACCGCGCGCTACAACCTGGAGCCGCTCAACCTCGAGGAGACGGGAGCCTACATCCGCCACCGCCTGCAGGTGGCGGGTATGACAGCCGGCAGGGAGATTTTTCCGCGCGCCGTGATCCGCGGCATCTACCAGCGCACCCGCGGCATTCCCCGTCTGATCAATGTGCTTTGCGATCGCATCCTGCTTGGCGCCTATGGGCGCAACCGGACGCGTGCGGACCAGGCCATGCTGGACGTGGCGGCCCGCGAGGTGCTCGGCGAGGCCGGCGGCGAGGGGCGCGGCCGGGTCTGGGCAGGCGCCGCACTGGTGCTGCTCGCGGCGCTCGGGGCCGGGGGCTGGTACCTCTACCAGCAGGGGTGGTGGCGGCACGCCGTGCAGCCGCCCGTTGCTGCTGCCACCCGGGAGCCGGCGGTCGCAGCCGCGCCGGTAGTGGTCCCGCCGGAGCGCTCCCCGCCAGCGCCGCAGATACCCGCCGTGGAAGCGCCTGTTGTCGCTGCCGCCGACCCTGGCCCCGAAGCACCCATGGCGGCGATTGCCACCGCACCCGCGGCAGAGGCGCCCGGGTGGCTGCTGCCCCCGGCGGCGGCGATGGCGCAGTTATGGTCGCTGGCCTCCGATGCCCCCGAACCAATTGCACCCTGTGCCGGGCCGGTGCAGGCGGGCCTCGCCTGCGTCGAGGGCGAGGCCCTGACCTGGGACGACCTCGCCCGGCTCGAGCGGCCGCTCCTGCTCGACATGGTCACGACAGAGCGCTTCGCCGCGGCGACCCTGCTGCTCGGGGTTGAGGGGCGCAGCGCCTGGGTGGCGACCGGTGATGGCGTGGCGAGCGCCGCCCTGGCGGACCTGGGGCCCCGGTGGACCGGCCGCTATCGCTTCCTGTGGCGACCGCCGGCCGGCTACGAGCGGCCCCTGGCCGTGGGAGACGAGAGCGGGACCGTGGCGGAGGTCGCAGAACTTTTCGCCCGCCTGGACGGGCAGCAGCAGCCATTGGCCGGGGAGCGTTTCAACGCCTCTCTGCAGCAGCGGGTGAGACTGTTCCAGCGCGAGCACGGCCTGGCCGCCGACGGGGTGGTGGGGATACAGACGTTGCTCAAGCTCAACCAGCAGCTCGGCGTCGATGTCTCGGCCGCAGAGGCGCGGGTGCGTCTGGGCGGCGACATGGATGAAGTCGTGCAGCGATGAACCGGGCAAATCCCACAGGAGTGACGGGGACCGGGCAATGTCCCTGATTCTCGACGCCCTCAACCGGTCCCGCCGGGAAGAGGAGGCCGTACCCGGACTGGCGACGCAGCACTATGCGGAGCCCGCCGCCGCACCGCCCCGCTGGCGCCGCGCGCTGCCCTGGGCGGGTCTGGGCGCGGCCCTGGCGGTCATTGCCTGGCTGCTGCTGCGGGAGGCCCCCGGCGGGCAGCCCCTGCCTACTCCCGAACCCCCCGCGTCCGCGGCGGTCCGGGAACAGCCGGCGCCGCGGGAACCGGCTCCCGCACCGGCGCCTCCAGCTGCTGGCGCAGAGCGGAGCACGAAACCGGCGGTCACGCCTGCGGCGCGCCGTTCGCCGTCACCCGCCGCCCCGGCGTCCCGGACGTCGGTACCGCCGTCGACTGCCGATCCCGCGGTAACCGCTCTCTATCGGCAGCCGCGCCCCGAACCGGCGCCGGCTGTCAGCGCAACCCCTCCGGCGCCGCCACCGGATGACGCGGGCAGCCCGCCACAGGCCGATGCCCCGAAGGCGCCCGCTGCCCGCGAGGAACCGGTCGATATCGCGAAGCTGGTGGAACAGGCCGAGAGCGAGTTGAAGAACCGGGAGCTGGCAGAACACGCCGCACCGTTCCTCGTCGAGCTGTCGCAGCACACCAAGGACCAGATCCCGACGATCTTCTACCAGCGCCACGACTACGCCGGCGACGCGTCGCGTTCGACGGTGGTGCTCAACGGCAAACAGCTGCGCGTCGGCGGCACGGCCGCCCCCGGGGTGAAGGTGGTGGAGATACTTCCCGACTCGGTGGTCTTGAGCCACGATGGCCGGGAATTCAGGCTGCGCGCCCTGAACAGCTGGATCAATCTCTAGTCTGGACTGACCCGGACTGTGTGGACGGGCCCTGGATTTCCAGGTAGTCGCGCATCAACTGAAAAATCTGCGGCTGCTGCAGAAAGGCGGGAATCCGCCCCACCCCCCGGGCGTTGCTGAACAGCGGCACCGCAGCTCCCGTGTGCTCCTCCCAGGGTGACCCGCTGGTGGCGTAGTTGATTGCCATCAGGCCACCGTCCGGCGTGATAATACGAGCCAGTCTGCCGGGGCTATGGCTGGCCACGCCGTAGACGGCGAAGAGACTCTCGAGGGGTACCAGCTGGGCTGCATGGGTGTGGTCTGACGTGACCAGAACCAGGGTATCGGGATGGGCCCCGGCGAATGCCAGAACGCTGGCCAGGGCCTCCTCCAGCTGCGCCATCTCGCCGATGGCGCCACAGGGCTTGCGGTCATGGGATTGCTTGTCGATGGAGGCGGATTCGATCATCAGGAAAAATCCGCGCTCGTTGCCGTGGGCCAGGTGGGCGAGGGCGGCATCGGTCATCTGCTGCAGGTCGGGCACGCCCCTGAAGGCGGGATCGGGTTCACAGGTCATCGGCTGGGGCAGTTTGAGGTCACCCGGCTGCCGGGAATCGGGCAGGGCCTGTTCCGCGACGCGGCCGCCCTCGCCGCGCAATCGCACCGGCATGGTGCCGGCGGAGAACAGTCCCAGCAGGCGCTGGTCCCTGTCGACGGCGGCCAGCGCCTCCCCCGTGGCAACCACCTGGAAGCCCCGCGCACGGGCTATATCGAGGACGCTTGTCGCTTTCCCCTCCGCCAGCGGCGCAAAGTGCTTGCGGCCTCCACCGAGTATCACGTCCAGGCCGGACTCGGCGAGCTGCTCGGCTATCGAGCCGGCGCCGCCACTGGCCTTGCGGTCGGCACTGCAGCGCGCCCCGAGGTTGAGATTCCCGTAGACGCTCTCTTCCATGTCGTCAGGGTTCTCGCACAGCCGGAAGCCGATATGGGCGGCGAATGCGGCGGGGGTGGCGTCGGTGACGCTGGCCGTGGTGACCAGTCCCGTGCGGTAACCGGCGGCCTCCGCCAGCTCCACGATGGTGGGCAGGTCCCGGTCATCCCCGGCTGTGGTGGCGATACGGCCGCGGCTGGTCACCGCGCCCGTGGCCATGCTGGTCGCGGTGTTGGCGGAGTCCGCCACATAGACCGGCCGGCCGTCCACGCGGTCCTCCATGGTGAGCACCTGCACCGAGGCGCGCAGTGGCAACCGGTCAAGCAGCAGGCGTCCCCCGGGGCCAACCAGGTAGTTCCGGGCTATGGTGATCTGCTGCTCGTCCATACCGTCCCCGATGACCAGGATGACGTTGCGCGGGCCGGCCGCGGGTTCCGGGGCAGGCGCCGGCAGGGTGGCGGCAGGGACCAGGGCGATTGCCAGCCCCAGCAGCGTCGCCGGCAGGATGGTGCGGGATAGAATCGACACGATGGCGGCATTCTGAAGCAAGAGGCGCGCCCGGATCAACATCACTCTCTCCTCAGCCTGTGCTGAGCGCTACCTCACGGTGGCGCTTAACCTTTGGCGCCTGCTGTGGCAGGATTCGGGTTCCCGCGTAACTGCCCCGGCCCGAACCTAGCGGGGCGCTCTAATAAGGATTAAAGATGAAACCGATTTCGCGAATCGCCCTGATGGGGCCGGCGCTGCTGGCATCCACCGTAGCCAGTGCCGGGGAGCTCAACCCGGCGGACACGGCCTGGATTCTCACCTCGACGGCCCTGGTGCTGTTCATGACAATCCCAGGATTGTCACTCTTCTACGCCGGACTGGTGCGGGTAAAGAACGTGCTGTCGGTGCTGATGCAGTGTTTCGCCCTGACCTGCCTCATGTCCCTGCTCTGGTTCGCCGTGGGCTACACCATCGCGTTCGGCAGTGACGGGGTGGAGCAGGGCAGGTGGATCGGAGACTTCGGCAACCTCTTTTTCGCCGGTATGACGATGGAGAGCCTCAACGGCGGCATTCCCTCGACCCTCTTCGCGATCTTCCAGATGACCTTCGCCATCATCACCCCGGCCCTGATCGTCGGCGGCTTCGCCGAGCGGATGCGGTTTTCCGCCATGCTGATGTTCAGCACCTGCTGGCTGATCCTGGTCTACTCCCCGGTCTGTCACTGGGTGTGGGGGGGCGGCTGGCTGGGCAGCATGGGTCTGCAGGATTTCGCCGGCGGAACCGTCGTGCACATCACCGCGGCGGTGGCGGCCCTGGTGGCCGCGACGGTCATGGGGCCGCGCCGGGGGTTCGGCACCGTGGCGATGCCGCCCCACAACCTGACCCTTACCGTGGCCGGCGCCGGTATGCTGTGGGTGGGGTGGTTCGGGTTCAACGCGGGTTCCGCGGTGGCGGCGGACAACAGCGCCGCCATGGCGATGCTGGTCACGCACCTCTCCGCCTCCGCCGGTTCCCTGGCGTGGATGACCATGGAGTGGGTGCGCCACGGCAAGCCCTCGGTGCTGGGTATCGTCACCGGTATGGTCGCGGGCCTGGGAACCATCACCCCGGCCTCCGGCTCTGTGGGTCCGGCAGCGGCGGTAGTGATAGGCCTCAGTGCCGGTGTCATCTGCTATTTCGCCACCAACTACCTGAAGAACGTGCTCAAGGTCGACGACAGCCTCGACGTATTCCCGGTCCACGGGGTGGGTGGCATCCTCGGCACGCTGCTGGCCGGTGTGTTCTGCTCCACCCAGCTCGGCATTTTCAGCGGCAACGGCTTCTCCGACGGCATCGACAGCATCGGCGGCCAGCTGCTGGTGCAGGCCACCGGGGTGGTTTCCACGCTCGTCTACACCGCGGTGGTCACCTTCGTGATCCTCAAGGTGGTGGACATGGTGATCGGGTTGCGGGTCGACAGCGACCAGGAGACCCAGGGTCTCGACCTCGTGCTCCACGACGAGCGCGGCTACGACCTTTGACGGTGCAGCAAGAGCCACCCTCTCAGCGGGTGGCCAGCTCCAGCCCCAGTTTGGCCAGCACGCGCTGTTCCTGCTCCAGCTCCTGGGCGGTCAGCGGGTGTTGAGCCAGCCAGCCATCGGGGAAGCCGAGGGTGAGAGTCCGCTCAGTCGCCTCGATGGTGAAATCGGGTAGCTGCTCCAGGGCCTCCACGTACTTGAAACTGGTGGCGAGGCGGATGATGGTGAGCAGCCGCAGCATGCGCGGACGGTCGAGGTCCGGGATCTCCGCCAGCAGCTCTTCTTTCAGCTTGCCGCGGTGCCCCTCGGCCAGGATGGCCATCTGCTCCTGTTCCTCCTGGGAGAAACCCGGCAGGTCGGCGTTGCGCAGCAGGTAGGCGGAGTGGCGGTTGAAATGTTTGTGGGAGATGGCCATGCCTATCTCGTGGCTGCGCGCTGCCCAGCGCAGCAGGTCCCGGTCGCTTTTGTCCAGCTGCCAGCTCTTGCGGGTGGCGGTAAAAAAGACCCGGGCCCGGCGCTCGACGATGTCGGCGGTGCTACTGTCCACGGAGTAGCGCTGGGTGATCGCGTTGATACTTCGCTCGCGCACATCCTCGTGCCTGAGGCGTCCCATCAGGTCATAGATAACGCCCTCGCGCAGGGCCCCCTTCGAGGTCCGCATCCGCTCGATACCGAGCACGTCGAACAGCGCGCTGGCAATCGCCACGCCGGCGACGATGACGTTGCGGCGCTGGTCCGACAGGCCCTCCACTTTGATGTCGTCGAAGCGCTTGAACTTGAGAAGCTTTTTCTCCAGTTTGGCGAGGCCTTTGCGGTCGATGCCCCCCTCGCCCCACCCGTTGAGAGTGAGCAGGGTCTCTATCGCCTGCAGGGTGCCCGAGGAGCCGATGCACTCCTCCCAGTGCTCCGACTTGTAACGGTAGCGGATGTGGGAGACCTCGAGACGGGCGCGATCGTATGCGCGCCGGTAGTGATCGGCGCTGATCCTGCCCTTGGGGAAACAGTTGCGGCTGTAGGAGACACAGCCCATCTGCAGGCTCTCCAGGTGCCGCGGTTCGAAGCGCTCGCCGATGATGAACTCCGTGCTGCCGCCGCCGATATCGATGACCAGGCGGGACTGGGCATCGTCCGCCAGGGTATGGGCCACACCGAGATAGACCAGGCGGGCCTCTTCCCGGCCGTAGATGACGTCGACCTTGGTGCCCAGGATGCGTCTCGCCGGACGGGTGAAGTCCCGCCGGTTCTTGGCCACGCGCAGGGCATTGGTGCCGACGATGCGCACGCGCTCAGTCTCCACGCTGCCGAGCAACTGGGCAAAGCGGGTCAGGCACTCGAGCCCGCGGTCGATCGCCTCCTGGGAGAGGCGCCCCTTGACCAGGCCCGCACCGAGCTGGACCTTCTCGGACAGCACCTCCACCGGGCGCATTTCCCCGTGCTCGGTCCTGGCGATGATCAGGTGGAAGGAGTTGCTGCCGAGGTCGATGGCAGCCAGCTGGCTGCCGTCGGGGAGGGGTTCGCGCGTTTCCGGTTCCAAGTCTGTCCTTACCCTGTGTCAGCGACTGCAGGCCCAATGGTAATGGAATATCGCCACCGGTACATGCCCGGGCGCCAGATTTTCCGTCTCCTCGCCGCGTTACCGCGGCGCCGGCGGCTTTATTCAGCGACGACGATCCGCGGGGTGCGCGCTGGCATACGCGTGGTGAGTTCGTAGCCGATGGTGCCCGCATGGCGCGCCACCTCGCCCAGGGGGAGGTCCCTGCCCCACAGCACGACCTCATCGCCGATCTTGACGTCGGGCAGGTCGGTTACGTCCACGGTGATCATGTCCATGGAGACCCGGCCCGCCAGCGTGGCGCGGTGACCGTTGACCAGCACCGGTGTGCCGTTGGCGGCGGAGCGGGGATAGCCGTCACCGTAGCCGATGGTGACCGTCGCGATCCGCGAGGGACGCGGCGCCACCCAGCTGCCGCCATAGCCGACGCGATCACCGGCGGCTACGTCGCGCACGGAGATGACGGCCGAGACCAGGGTCATCACCGGCTGCAGCTCGTCCCCGTGGGGGAGGGGCGATCGCAGCGGCGAGTCGCCGTAGAGCATGTAGCCTGCGCGGACCCAATCGTAGCGGGCGGCGGGCCAGGCCAGCAGGCCGGGTGAATTGGCGGCGCTGCGCTCCCCCGGCAGGTCGGCACAGGCGGCCTCGAACAGCGCCATCTGCTCCCGGGTGGTGGCGCTCCCCGGCTCATCGGCGGAGGCAAAGTGGGTATAGTAGACCAGGTCATCGCGAGCGTTGGCGGTCGCCTGCAGGCGATCGAAGAAGTGCCGGATGCGCGCCGGATCGATGCCCAGGCGGTGCATCCCGGTATCGATTTTCAGCCAGCAGTGGAGGGGCTCGGGGAGCAGCGCCTCTTCCAGCCAGCGCAGCTGCCACTCGTTGTCGATGGTAATCCAGAAACCGCACTGGGCGGCCACACCGAGCTCCTGCGCTTCAAAAACACCCTCCAGCAGCAGGATGGGGGCGCTGATGCCGGCCTCGCGCAGCTCCACCGCCTCCTCGATGGAGGCCACCGCGAGGGCATCCGCCAGGTTCTCGAGCTGTCGCGCCACGGTGACCGCACCGTGGCCGTAGGCGTTGGCCTTGACCACCGCCATGACCCGGGCGCTGCCGGCCAGGCGGCGCGCCACGCCCAGGTTGTGGCGCAGGGCGCCGAGATCCAGTCTCGCCTGGTTGGGCCTGGCCATCAGAAATCGAATTTGTGCGCGCTGTAGAGGGTCTGGGCGGCGAGCCAGACGTCGCCGACCCCGCCATCGCCCACCGGCCTGCCGTCGATCTCGATCACCGGGGCGATCTCCTTGCTGGAACTGGTGATCCACACTTCGTCGGCGGAGGCCAGTTCGTCCAGTGTGACGATCCTTTCCTGCACGGGGATGGTGCCGTCCCGGCGCAGGATCTCGAGCAGCATCATGCGGGTGATCCCCGGCAGTTTCTGGTGATCCAGCAGCGGGGTGGCGACGATGCCGTGCCTGACCACGAAGACGTTGCACGCGGCGGCCTCGGTGAGCTCCCGCTCCTGGTTGTAGAGGATGGTCTCATTGTGGCCCCTGGCGTGGCCGTACTGGTAGTGCATCACGTTGCCCAGCAGTGCGGTCGACTTGATATTGCAGCGTTTCCAGCGAAGGTCCTCGGCGGTGGAGACCCGGTAGCAGGTCGCGGCGCTCTTTTCCGGGACGGGGGCAGGTGGAATCTCGAAGGCGAAGGCAAAGAGCGTGGGCTCGATATTCTCCGGGTAGGCGTGGTGGCGCTGGGTGTCGGCGCCCCGGCTCACATGGAAGTAGATACCGAGATTGCCACCGCCGTTGTGCTCGATCAACTCCTCCGCAATGTGATGCCATGCCGCGCGATCCACCGCCATGCGGATCTCCAGCGCAGCCAGCCCGTCCTCCATGCGCTGGAGATGGGGCGCAAAGCCGACCAGTCTGCCGTCGTAGGAGGGGATGACCTCGTAGATGCCGTCGCCGAACAGGAAACCGCGATCCATGGGGGAGATGCGGGCTTCGCTCATCGGCATGTAGACGCCGTTCAGAAATACCGTGCTCATGGTGTGTACCTGTCCTTGCAGTAGTCATTCATCGAGGAACCCGGTGAGTATGCGCAGCGCCTGAATGATGCGCAGTCCTTCCGCCGCTTCCAGGCCATCCTCGGTGAGGGTGTTTTCCCGGGTCACCCCGTCGACGCTGCCCCGGGCGGAGAGAAAGTCGAGAATGTCCAGCGGGGAAATTTCCGCGAGCAGGTCGCGTCCGGTGCGGGTCGCCAGGATGGCAATCAGGCCATAGGCACCCCAGTTGGAGACGTCGGCGACCAGCAGCTCGTCACAGCGGGTCACCGAGGCCCTGATATCGAGCCCGGCTATAGCCGCGGCGATATTGCCCATGCCGATCTCATTGCCGCCATCGCCGATGGCGATGGTCGGGCAGGTGGCGGCGTCGACGTAGGGATCGAAAAAATGGCAGCGCGCGCTGATATCCTCTCCCCGCATGTTGTAATAGCGCTGGTCTGCGGCGAGGCCGGGCCGCTCTATGGAGATCACGGCAGCGGGCTGCAGATGCGCGAGCTTGTCCTGCGCCTCCAGCCGCGCCGCCGCCAGGCTCCCTGCTGTCAGCTCCAGCACCCGGTAGTCATCCGCCAACGCCGGCGCCAGCGGCTTTCCGCAGGCCAGCCAGGGGGTCGCGCCCAGCGCCGCGAGGGTATCGTACAGTGCGATGGCGCCGACCGGGCCGTCGGTCTCGAAGGTGGCGGTAACCGGGAAACCCGTACCGATCAGCACGTTGCCAGCGACGCCCTGCAGGCGGTCGGCGGCGCGCAGGTAGTAGCCCGGCGCCAGGGCGGCGCGCGCCACCTGCATGTGGCGCGGGTTGCGCGCCACCAGCAATTCCTCGATGGCGATACTCAGTTCCAGTTCCGTCACGATCGACGCTCCGGCAGGGCCTGGCGCCTGGCGAAACTGTGTGCCAGGTGCAGGGCGTTGTGGGCTCCGTGGGGGCTGATGGGGGCGAAGTGTACGATACCGCCGGGCGGCAGCTGTGCCAGGCGCGCCGCATCCAGGGAGAGCGCCGAGCCGATCTTCGGGTAGCCACCGATGGTCTGGCGGTCGTTGAGCAGGACGATGGGCTGGCCGTCTGCCGGGATCTGGACGGCGCCGAAGCAGATTCCCTCGGACAGTATGCCGTCGATCCCGCATTGGATAGCCGGTCCCTCCAGGCGGTAGCCCATGCGATCGCAGCGCTCGGAGACCGTGTAGGCGTGACTGAAAAAGCGGCGCTGCTGCAGCCGGGAAAAGGCGGCCTGCTGGTAACCGGGTATCACCCGGACCGTGACCTCCCGCTGGTAGTGCGGTTGCTGGCTGGCCGGCAGGTAGCGGCGGCTGCGCTCCGTGACCCGATCGCACGGCAGGGTATCGCCCGCCTGCAGTCTGCCGCCATTGAGCCCGCCGATCTGCTCCCGCATGACGGTGGCCGTGCTGCCAAAGCTGGGCTCGACCTGGAAACCGCCGGCCACGCCGAGATAGGCGCGACAGCCCTGTTCCGCAAATTCGAGGCTGACGATGTCGCCGGCCCTTACCGGGAGCACTTCCCAGCGCGGCCGTTCGGCGCCGTTGATACGCAGGGGCATGGCCGCGCCCGTGATGCAGATAAACGTATCCTCCCCGGCCTCCAGCTGCATGCCGCCGAAGCTGATCTCCACCACGGTGGTGTTGTCGGGATTGTCCAGCAGGCGGTTGCACCAGGCGAAGGCCGTGGGATCGAGCGGGCCGCCGCTGGTGAGCCCGATACGGTGCTGACCCAGACGGCCGCGGTCCTGCAGCAGGCTGAGAATCCCCGGTTGCACGACCCGCAGGCTCACGCGAGGTCGCCCCCGAGCGCGAGGTAACGTTCCCGGCTGACCGGCTCGAAGCGCACCCGGTCGCCGACCGCGACTGGCATCACCGGATCCGCCGCGGGGTCGAACATCCGCACCGGGCAGCGCCCGATCAGGTTCCAGCCCCCGGGTGAGACCGCTGGATAGACGGCGGTCTGCCGGTCGGCGATGGCCACCGCCCCGCGCGGCACCTTCTGTCTGGGTGTGGCCAGCCGCGGTGCGGCGATGCGCTCGTCGACCTGGCCGAGGTAGGCGAAGCCGGGCGCGAAGCCGATGGCGTAGACGCGGTACTCGGTGCCGCTGTGCAGCGCGATCACCTCCTCGGTGGAGAGCCCGGAGCGCGCGGCGAGGGGCTCCAGGTCGGCCCCGGCCTCGGGCGCGTAGTAAACGGGCAACACCACGCAGCGCCCCTCCCTCTGTTCGCCGGCCTCGACCCCCGCGACGGCCTGGCGGACGCGTTGTGCGACGCTGAGATGATCCGTGCGGAGCGCGTCGTAGATGATCAGCAGGGAGGCATAGGAGGGGACGAGGTCGACCAGGTCATCGCCCAGTGCCGGTCCCACTGCGGCCGCCGCGGCCTGCACGCGGGCGGAGACCGCCGGGCTGGTTTCCGATCCCAGGTAGATTATGAGGGCGTTCTCGCCGGCCGAGTGCAGTTCCATCCCTGTTCAGTCGCCATTTACCAGGGCGCGGATGGCCTGAATGGCCTGCACGCCCTCCAGATTGTCGCCATGCACGCACAGGGTGTCAGCCTGCATTGGCAGCACCCTGCCGCTGACAGTGGTCACGGTGCCGTCCCGCTGCAGCTGCTGCACCTGCTCCAGCATGCGCTGGCGTTCGTGCACGGCGCCGGGCCGGCTGCGGGAGAGCAGCTTGCCGTCGTCGTCGTAGCAGCGGTCGGCGAAGGCCTCGAACTGCAGTCGAATACCGAAATTCTCCGCCTCCGCACGGTGCTGGTCCGCCTCGGGCGTGGCCTGCAGCATCAGGGCCAACGGGCGGTGATAACTGGCCACCGCCTCCATGATGGCGGCGCGGACCTCGTTGTTCGCCATCATGTCGTTGTAAAGGGCCCCGTGGGGCTTGACGTGGGACAGCTCCAGTCCCTGGCTGTGGGCCATCCCCTCCAGTGCGGCTACCTGGTAGTGCAGGTTGGCGATGATCTCGTCGGCGCTCAGGTTCATCGGGCGCCGGCCAAAGCCCACCAGATCCGGGTAGGCCGGGTGGGCGCCGATAATGACCCCATGCCGGGCGGCGAGCGCCAGCGTCTTGCGGATGGTCAGCGGATCGCCCCCGTGAAAGCCGCAGGCGATGTTCGCCTGGTCGATATGCGGCATGACTTCGGCGTCCAGGCCCATCGTCCAGGGGCCGTAGCTCTCCCCGAGATCGCAATTGAGAAGCATCGCGTTCGTCTACCTGCGTTTCTTCATAAGACAGCCAGCTGGCTGTTGCGTAAATCCGTCACCAGCATGCAGCCGGGGCTGTGGGTGATGGCCAGAGGCGGTTTCGCTGCCGCCAGCGCCACCTGTGGCGTCACGCCGCAGGCCCAGAAGACCGGGAGCTCGTGCTCGCGGAGGGTTACCGCGTCGCCGTAGTCCGGTGCGGCGAGATCCGCAATACCGATCAGCGCCGGGTCACCGAGGTGTACCGGCGCACCGTGCACGGCCGGGAACCGCGTGCAGATCTGTACCGCCCGGATTGCATCGGCAGCCAGGAACGGCCGCATGCTCACCACCATCCTGCCGGCGAACGGGCCCGCCGCCCTGCAGTCGATGTCGGTGCGATACATGGGCACGTTGACCCCCTCGCTCACGTTGCGCACATCCAGCCCGTCCGCCAGCAGTGCCTCCTCGAAGGAGAAAGAGCAGCCCAGGGCGAATGTCACCAGGTCGTCCCGCCACAGCGCTGTGACGTCGGGCAATTCCTCGACCAGTTCACCGTCGCGGAACAGGCGGTAGCTTGGCACGTCGGTGCGTATGTCGATATCCCCCAAAGGTGGTAGCGAATAGTCCCCGGGACCATTGGACGCGGCCACCAGCGGACAGGGCTTGGGGTTCAACTGGCAAAAGCGCAGGAAGTCATTGGCCCAATCCGCCGGCAGGATGACAATGTTGCACTGGACGTAACCCGGGGCCAGCCCGGAGGTGTTGCCGGTGTGGCGGCCTGCGCGTATGCTCTGGCGCAGTGCCTGGGGCGTGGATGTTCCTGGCATTGAAACTCCCGTTATAGCGGTTGTCGTGAAACAGTCATCGTGAAACAGTCGTCGTGAAACAGTCATCGTGAAACAGCGGCTGTAATGCCGATTGCTAAAGTTTGGCACAGATTCACAAATCCGGATAATGGCAACTCGTAGTGGGACAACCATAAATCAGGAGGAACGGCCCGATGCCGCATCCCAGCGTTACCGCAGAGACCTACCCGCACAAGCCCGCATTTATCATGGGCGAATCGGGGGAGATGGTTACCTACGCCGAACTGGACGAGCGTTCCAACCAGGGCGCCCAACTGTTCCGTTCCCTCGGCCTGAAGGCCGGCGATCATATCGGGATGATGCTGGAGAACAACCGGCAATTCATGGAGATCGTCTGGGCGGCACAGCGCGCCGGATTGATTTTCACCCCGGTCAGCACCCACCTGAAAAAGGAAGAGACCCAGTACATCCTGGACAATTGCGGCGCCAGGCTCTTCATCGGCTCCCATGCGCTGGCCGAGGTGGCCGAGCAGGTCCGGGCCGGATCGACGGGGGTTCAGCACTTCTTCATGGTCGGCGGCATAAGGCCGGGCTTCGAGTCCTGGGAGGAGGCGACGGACCGCCAGCCGAGCACCCGCATCGAGGACGAGCGCAACGGCGTGCCCATGCTCTACTCGTCGGGCACCACGGGCCAGCCCAAGGGGGTGTTCGTGCCGCCGGAGAGCAACGACGTCAACACGCCGCATCCCCTGGTGGATTCGATGGGCAGGGCCTTCGGCTTCAGCGACGAGACCGTCTACCTCTCCCCGGCGCCCCTCTATCACGCGGCGCCGCTGCACTACAACATGATGCTCATGTTCCAGGGCGGCACCTCGGTGATCATGGAGAAGTTCGATCCCGAACAGGCGCTGGCCCTGATCGAGGAGCACCGGGTCACCCACAGCCAGTGGGTGCCGATCATGTTCATCCGCATGCTCAAACTGCCCCAGGAGGTCCGCGACCGCTATGACGTCAGCTCCATGCAGTTTGCCATTCACGCGGCGGCGCCCTGTCCCGTGGAGGTCAAGGAGAAGATGATCGAGTGGTGGGGGCCGGTGATCGTCGAGTACTACGCCGCCAGCGAAGGCATCGGTGTGACCATCATCGACTCCCAAAACTGGCTGACGCACAAGGGCTCTGTCGGGCCCGCGCTGGTGGGAGAGCTGCACATCGTCGATGACGACGGCAACGAGCTCCCGCCGGGTAAGGTGGGTACCATCTACTTCGGTGGCCAGCAGGCCCGGTTCAAATACCACGACGAGCCGGAAAAGACGGCGAGCGCCTACAACGAGAAGGGCTGGGCGACCACCGGCGACGTCGGCTACGTGGACGAGGAGGGCTACCTGTACCTGACTGACCGCAAGAACTTCATGATCATCAGCGGCGGGGTCAACATCTATCCCCAGGAGATCGAGAACCTGATCATCAACCACGACAAGGTGGCGGACGTGGCCGTGTTCGGCATTCCCCACGAGGAATTCGGGGAAGAGGTGAAAGCCGTGGTGGAGCCGATGAACTGGGCCGACGCGACTGACGAGACCGCCTTCGAGATCCTGGAGTGGCTGCGCGAGCGCATCTCCCATATCAAGATGCCGAGGTCCCTCGATTTTCACGAGAAACTTCCCCGCACCGATACCGGCAAGCTCTACAAGCGCCACCTGATCGACGAATACCGGTCGCGGCATGACCAGGGCAGGGGCGACGACGACTGAGCGGATCCGTTCCGGGGGCGGAGCTGCACTGCCCGCAGGCGGCTGGCTGAAGCGGCTCAGGGGGGCGAGGGTTGCGCTGCCCGGCCCGCCGCTGCTGTTTGCGCCGCGGTGGCTGATTTAGTGCCGGGGTGCAGTGCCAGGTAGAACACCGGTATCACGAACAGGGTGAAGAGGGTGCCCACCAGCATTCCCGCGGTGATGACCAGCCCGATACTGAAGCGGCTGTTGGCGCCGGCGCCACTGGCAACGAGCAGGGGCCATACGCCGAGCACCGTGGCAAAGGTGGTCATGAGGATGGGTCGCAAGCGCAGGGATGCCCCCTGCAGGACCGCCTCGCGGCGCTCGAGCCCCCTCGCCACCTGCTGGTTGGCGAACTCGACGATCAGAATGCCGTGCTTGCTGATCAGCCCGATCAAAGTGAGCAGCCCCACCTGGGTGTAGATGTTGAGCGTGGCGAAGCCCAGGGCGATCGGCACCATCGCCCCGAAAATCGACAGCGGCACGGTGATCATGACGACCACCGGATCCCGGAAGCTGTTGAACTGCGCCGCCAGCACCAGGAAAATCAGGGTCAGCGCGAGTCCGAACAGGAGCGGGAAGGAGGCGGCCTCCTGGATGAAGCGGCGGGAGGCGCCGGTATAGCCCTCGCGGAACCCTGCCGGGGCAATCTCCTGCAGCTTTCCGTGGAGGAACTCAAGTCCGGTTCCCAGGCTGTTGGGCGGCATCATCATTCCCTGGATCGTGGTGCTGTTGAGCTGCTGGTACTGGGCCAGTTCGTTGGGCTCGACCCTGGATTCCAGGCGGATCACCGCCGACAGCGGCACCAGCTCACCCGTGGCGGTGCGCAGGTAGTATTTTTCCAGCTCCTCCTTGGTCAGGCGGAAGCCGCGTTCCGCCTGGGGTATCACCTTGTAACTGCGCCCCTCCAGGCTGAAGCGGTTGATCTCCGCCTCGCCCAGCATCACTGCCAGGGTCTGCCCGATGTCACGCATGGAGATGCCCAGGTACGCCGCACGCTGCCGGTCGATATTGACCCTGATCTCCGGACGATTGAAATCGAGGGTCTGGGTGACGAAGATGAAAAGGCCGGATTCGCGGGCCGCCTGCAGGAGCTCGTCGCCCACGCGCATGACCTCCTCGTAGTCGGCAGTGGAGGCGATCACGAAGCTCACCGGCAGCCCGGCATCGAACCCGGGCAGGGGCGGGGAGCCGAAGGCAAACATCTCCATCCCTGCGACGCCCTTGAGCCTGTCCTGCAGCTCCACCAGTACTTCCTGCTGGGTCCGTTCCCGCTGGTCCCAGGGATACATGGTGATGCCGCCGAAGTTGCTGTCCGGCCTGATCACCTGCCAGGCGTGGCTGAACTCGGGAATGCTCTTCCAGACGTTCACCACCTCTCCCAGGAAGTAGTCGATGTATTCGATATTGGCATAGCGCGGTGCGGTGCCGGTGATGTAGACGCCCCCGGTGTCCTCTTCCGGAGCCAGCTCTTCCTGGGCGAGGAAAAAGAAAAGCGGAAGGCTGGCGAGGGTGCAGGCGGCGAACAGCATGACGGCGCCTCGATTGTCCAGGCATACTGACAGCGCCATCCGGTATCGCTCGGTCAGCCACTCGAAGCGATCGTCGAGCCAGTTCTCGAAGCGCCCCTGGTGCTGGTTGTCGTCGAGCAGGCGCGAGCACAACATCGGGCTGAGGGTGAGGGCGACGATGCCGGACACGACCACCGCGCCGGCCAGGGCCAGGGCGAACTCGCTGAACAGCGCGCCGGTGAGGCCGCCGACGAAGCTGATGGGTGCATAGACGGCCGCCAGGGTCAGGGTCATGGCCACCACCGGCAGAGCCACCTCCCGGGCGCCTGTCAGCGCGGCCTCCAACGGTGTCGCACCGTACTCGATATGCCGGTGCACGTTTTCCACCACCACGATCGCGTCGTCCACCACCAGGCCGATGGCAATGACCATGGCGAGCAGGGTTAGGAGATTGAGCGAGAAGCCCATGGCCAGTATAAGGAATACCACGCCGATAAGTGAGAGCGGTATCGCAACCAGCGGAATCAGCACTACCCTCAGCGAGCCCAGAAACAGGTAGATGATGAGGATAACGATCAGGGCAGCCTCCAGCAGGGTGATTACCACCTCGCGCAGCGCCTCGTCGATGACGACACTGCCGTCCCAGTCCAGGAACATTTCCAGGTCCGCGGGCAGCATCTGCTCGATGCGGGGCAGGGCATCGTGGACCGCCCTGGAGACGTCGAGCGGGTTGGCGTCGGGAGTCGTCGAGATCGACATGAAAACCGCTTCCCGCCCGCTCGAGAGCGTTTTCATCTGGCTGTTCTCCGCCGCGAGAGAGACGGTCGCCACATCGCCGAGCCGGACCTGCTCCTCGCCCTCCTGGCGCACCACCAACGCCTCGAATTCTTCCGGTGTCTGCAGGTCGGTGCGAGCATCTACCGTCGCCTTCACCAGGCCACCCTCGGTAGAACCGGCAGTCGCAATGTAGTTTTCCCGCTGGATCGCCTCACTGACGTCCGCCGCGGTGACCCCCAGGGCTGCCATGCGCACCGGGTCGAGCCAGATACGCATGGCCAGGTAGCGCCCGAAGATGTGGGCCTTGCCGACTCCTTCCAGGGTCGCGAGTTCCGGCTGCACGGTGCGCATGAGAAAGTCGGTGATCTGGTAGGGGGTCATCTGCTCGCTGGTGAAGGCGAGATAGATCATTGCGTCGCCGCCGGCGGCCGTGGTGATCACGGGATCCTCGATGCCCCGTGGCAGGTCACCCCGGGCCTCGTTGACCTTTGCGATCACTTCGGCCAGTACGTCGCTGCTGTTTTCCCCGAGTCGCACGTGGACTTCTATGCTGGAACTGCCGGGGTTGCTGGTGGAGGTCATGTAGTCGACGCCGCGGGCGCCGGCAATCTTGATCTGCAGGGGTGTGGTCACGAAGCCCTGCACGGTGCGCGCACTGGCGCCGCGGTAGAACGTATCGATATAGATCACGCTGCGCTCGAGTTCCGGAAACTCGCGCACCCCTACCCGGAAAATGGAGGCGGTGCCCAGGAGCAGCAGAAGGCTGCTGACCACGATGGCGAGCACCGGGCGCTGGATGAAAATATCGGTGAATGCCTTCACTGCAATGCGACCGATTCATCGATGACAATACGCGTACCCCGGCGCAGCTTGTTCTGCCCCGCCGTGACGACCCGCTCCCCCGCCTGCAGGCCGCTGCTGACGGCGATGCGTCCCTGCCTGACTCTGCCGGTTGCAACGATGCGTGGCTGCACCGTCAACTCGCCGTCACTCTGCTCCACCACGTAGACCGTGTTGCCATGCAGGGAATAGGAGATGGCGGTTTCCGGGACGGTCACCACCGTCTCTGTCTCACCCAGGAAAATGGTCAGTCGGGCGAACATGCCCGGCAGCAGCCCCGAGCCGGGATCGAGTGATGCGCGCAGCTGCAGGTTCCGGGTACCCGTCTCGATCCTCGCGTCCAGTGCCTGCAGCGTCGCGTGAAAAGTCTGGCCGGGGTAGGCATCCACCTGGACGTCGATATCCTGCCCCGCGCGCAGTTCGGGCGCATGGCGTTCCGGCACATTGAAATCGACCTCCAGTTCGGTCAGGTCCTGCAGGGTGGTGATGTAGGTGCCGGGCTCGACGTAGTCGCCGACGTCGACCTGGATGATGCCGACCGTGCCCGCAAAGGGGGCGTGCAGCCGTTTGTTATCCAGTCGTGCCTCGGTCTCGGCCAGCTGGGCGGTGGCGCTCTCCAGATCCGCCTTCGAACGGTCAAACTGGCTCTGCGGAATCGACTTCTGCTTGACCAGCTGCTGATCGCGCTCGAACAGCAGGCGCGCGAGCTCCAGGTTGGCGATCTGTCGCTCGCGGCTGGCCTGCTCGACGTCGTCCTTGAGCTTGAGCAGAAGCTGCCCGGCCCGCACGGTGGCACCGGACTCGACGTTGATGGCGGTGACCTCGCCGCTTGCCTCGGTGCTGAGTTCGACGCCGCGCGCGGCCCTGATGGTGCCGACCGCCTCGAGGGTGAGGTCCCGGCGCTCGGTGGCGGCGCTGGCCGCGGCTACGGTGACCGGTGGCGGGGTGAAGTCACTGCCGGAGAGCACCGCGAACTTGCGGTACAGGTAGCCGGAGATGCTGCCGAAAATCACCAGCAACAGCAGGAAAACAACAAGGTATGCGCGCAAGACAACCCCTTCGTCACTGTTTTTGGGCGGATCGCCAGTCGGTTCGCCGATCTGGCAGAGAATTCTTGCAGCCGCCAGCCGCCGATATTCTAGGTGGTTTGCCCCTGCCGTGCACCCCGGCAGCCGCAAAACCGGCAACAATTACCGAAGCTGGCGGGGTCATAAACAGAAGGGACATTGACAGAGATCATGGGCCTTCCAGTATGCTGCAAGCACACTACTTGTCTGTTAGTGTGAATCGAGTATGCCGGCCGCGCCCGGTGAGTGTTAGTATAAACTAGCATTATGCCATGACGGCTCGGATTATCCCAGGTGGAGGTACGACCATTGTTTACTTCGCGCAAGCTGAAAAACCTCGAGAAGCAGATGGCTGCGGCCACGAGCTATGAAGAGTGGCGAACGGCGGCTATCGAGCACGATGAACGGTCTGGACAGCGGCGCTGGCGGGAGATGGACCACAGCAGCCAGTACGACTATGCCCAGATCCGGCTGCGCCTCGACCGCCTTCGCAGTCTTCGCGCCAAACACGACTACCAGGGCATGCTGTTTACGCTTAACGAGGGGATTCACGGCAACATGGGGGGGATGGGGCGCAGTGTACTCTACCGCCAGGCCAAGTTTGGCACCAAGCGACTCATCGAGCAGTATATCGAGGAGGTCGATGACGCCCTGCGTTTCCTCGCCGAACTCGACACCGATGAGATCGACCTGCAGCAGAAGCTCGACTTCTTCTACCGCGCCAATATCTGCTTCGGCCGCTCGGCGCTGATGCTCAGCGGCGGCGGGGTATTAGGGTTCTACCACCTCGGTGTGGTCAAGGCGTTGCTGGAACGGGAACTGCTGCCCCGGGTGATCTCGGGCTCCAGCGCCGGGTCGCTGGTGGCGGCGGTGGTGGGGACCCATACCGACAAGGAGCTTGTGCGATTCTTCGACCCGGCCCATGTCCATTTCGAGGCGGAGAAGGAGGCCAGCGCCTTCTCCCGCATGTTCTTCGGCGCCAATCCCAGCATCGACGTGACCGACCTCGAGAAGATTGTCGCCCGGCAGGTGCCCGACCTGACCTTCGAGGAGGCCTATGACAAGACCGGCCGCCAGATCAGCATCAGCGTTGCCCCTTCGGAGCCGCACCAGCGGTCGCGGCTGCTCAACGCCATTACGTCTCCCAATGTCTACGTGCGCTCAGCCGTGATGGCCTCCTGCGCCGTACCCGGGGTATTCCCTCCGGTAATGTTGATGGCCAAAAACGTGCACGGTGAGGCCCAGCCCTACCTGCCGACCCGGCGCTGGGTGGACGGGTCGATCGCCGACGACCTACCCGCCAAGCGCCTGTCACGCCTGTACAGCACCAATCACCACATCGTCAGCATGGTGAATCCGATAGCTACCCCATTTCTGCACAAGGAGGGTGAGCGTGGGGCCATGGCCCGCGCGCTGGGAACCCTCGGCGTGGGTATGGGGCGGGAGCTGCTCAACTTCTATCGCGGGATGGTCCAGAAGGAGGGCGATAACTGGCCGCGATTCAACATGCTGATGCACAGCATCCACGCCATGATGGACCAGGAGTACACCGGGGATATCAACATTGTGCCGAATTTCCGCTGGTACAACCCGACCAAGATCCTCTCACACCTTTCCGAGAAGGACTTGATGGAGCTTATGGAGGGCGGTGAGCACTCCACCTATCCCCAGATCGAGACCATCCGCCTGTGCACCAGGATCAGCCGGACCATGGAGGAGATTCTGCAGCGATTCGAGAGCGGCGACCTCCGCCCGGAGCCCGGTACCATCCGGCGCCCGCGCTCATCGCGTCGACGCCCGCTGCCCACGCGCGCCGATCGCGAGGCTTTGCGTGAAAACCAGAAGCGCGAGGAGCGGGAACAGTCGACCAGTCGTGGGAAGTCCGCTGCCCGCAAAAAAGCAGCTCCACGCAAGGCCGCGGCCAGGGAAAAAACCGCTGGCCGGGGCAAGGGGGCGTCGGTCGGCAAAACCGCCGAGACAGCATCCAAGAAGAGTGAGAAAAGCGCCCGAGAGGCTGCCTGACCCCGATGTCCGAGGTGCACCTCTATCTGTCACTCATTCCCCAGGCGCTGGTGGCCTCGATGCTGCCACCCGAGGAGTTCGGTCGCTACTACGCCACCGGCACCAGAGTCCACGTACAGGGAGAGGCGATTTTTTTCGAGCTGGATCCGGCGTTCCGGTCCGGCGATTTTCCCTTTCATATTATCGAGGAGAAGTGCGTGCCGGGCCCGGCCGGCGAGCCGAAAAAATCCGTCTATCTCGGCATCTACCGGGTGCTCTCCCGGATTCCGGTCGCCGCCCTCGGCAGCCTCTACCTCGTCACCAGTGACGGCCAGACTCTGGAACTGAATCGCGCCGAGTACGAGAGAGGCGAAACAGGCAGGCTGCACCTTTACCAGGAGTTCTGCCCGATAACGCCGATGGTGGCGAGTCGCCTGGAACCCCTCGATTTCTGCCGGTTCATTACGGATGCCTCTCAGCCGGTCCACGTGCCGCGCCTCGTCTTCTCTGAACTGATGCTGCACGATCTCGCCACCGACCCGGTCAATGGCGCCAGCGACGATCTCCCCTATGCCAACATCGAACACCTTCGGGACTGCCTGCAGCAGATTGCCGACAGAGAAAAACCGAGCAAGCTGGTGTTGAAACAGGTTAACGAGGGCGTGCTCTACCGGATGGTGGAGGGCGGTTTTTATGTTGGCGACCAGTATGACTTCGCCTTCTATCGCTTCCCTTCCCCGGAGGAGCTGGAGAGCGAATACCGGCAGTGGTGGCGCTCTGCCCAGACCCTGCCATTCGCCGGCACCTGACGCGAACAGCGGCGTCCCCCGCATGGAAGGATTATGACTGAACCTGTTTTCTGGATCGCGCCGGTCGGCGTGCTGGCTGGCCTGGTCTTCGCAGCCCTGTTTCTCCGCGATATGCTGCGCCAGGACGCCGGGACCGACTCCATGCAGCGCATCGGCGGTCACGTCCACAGGGGCGCGATGGCGTACCTGGGGCAGCAGTACCGGGTCATGCTGCTGGTTTTTGCGGGTCTGGCGGCCCTGTTTGCCCTGTTGGCTTACGGCTTCGACCTGCAGAGCCGCTGGTTGCCGCTCACCTTCCTGGCCGGCGGCTTCTTCTCGGCCGTTGCCGGTTACGTGGGCATGCAGACAGCGACCCGCGCCTCGGTGCGCACCGCCGCCGCCGCGCGCAGTTCCCTGCCGGGCGCCCTGCGCATCGCGTTCCGCAGCGGGGCGGTGATGGGCCTGGTGGTGGTCTCTCTCGGTCTCGGCAATGTGCTGGCCTGGTTTGCGCTGATTTCCCGGCTGATCCCGGGCGAGGCGGGAGACGGGGCGCGCATGGTGCTGGTGGCAACCACCATGCTCACCTTCAGCATGGGGGCGTCCCTGCAGGCCCTGTTCGCCCGGGTGGGCGGCGGTATCTACACCAAGGCGGCGGATGTCGGCGCCGACCTGGTGGGCAAGGTGGAGAAGGGGATTCCAGAGGACGACCCGCGCAACCCGGCGGTGATCGCCGACAACGTGGGCGACAACGTCGGAGACGTGGCGGGCATGGGGGCGGACCTGTTCGAATCCTACTGCGGCTCACTGCTGGCGGCCTGCGCCCTCGGCGCCGCCGCCTGGGTGCACGACCCGGTGCTGCAGTTGCGGGTGGTCGTGGCGCCCCTGGCCATCGCGGGGCTCGGCATCATCCTCTCCATTCTGGGCGTGTTCCTGGTGGTCACCCGGGAGGGAGCGACCCAGCGCGACCTGCTGGCTTCGCTGTCCCGCGGCATCAACACCAGCGCCGTGCTGATCGTGCTGGCCAGCGCCGCGGTGCTCCACTGGCTCCAGGTGCCGATGATGTGGGGGACCTGGGGCGCGGTCGTCACGGGCCTGCTCACCGGTATCGTGGTGGGGCGGGCTACCGAGTACGCCACTTCCGCCAGTTACCGCCCAACGCAGGGTATCGCCCTCGAGGCGGAGGGCGGCGCGGCAACCACCATCATCGCCGGCATCGGGGTCGGGATGCAGTCCACCGCGGTCCCGGTCCTCGCCGTGACGGCGGGTACCATGGTCGCATTCCTCTGCGCCAGCGGCTTCGACCTCGCGCGGCTGGACCTGGGCCTCTATGGCGTTGCAATCGCCGCCGTCGGCATGCTCTCCACCCTCGGGATCACCCTGGCCAGCGATGCCTACGGCCCGATCGCGGACAACGCCGGAGGCAATGCGGAGATGGCCCATCTCGGTCCGGAGGTGCGGGCCCGCACCGACGCGCTGGATGCCCTCGGCAATACCACCGCGGCCACCGGCAAGGGATTCGCCATCGGTTCTGCGGCCCTGACGGCGCTGGCCCTGATCGCGTCCTACATCGAGGTGCTGCGCCAGGAAATGCTCAAGGCCGGTATCCTCTACCTGGAACCGGTAGTGGGCGCCAAGGTGCCGGTTAGCGAGGCCAGCCTGGCGGATTTCATGGCCCACTTCAACGTCACGCTGCTCAACCCGGCGGTGCTGGCGGGGATGTTCATCGGTTCCATGGTGGCTTTCGTGTTCAGTGGCATGACCATGCAGGCGGTTGGCCGCACCGCCACCGCGATGGTGGAGGAGGTGCGCCGCCAGTTCAGTGAGGATGAGGGTATCCTTCGAGGCGACACTGAACCGGACTACGCCCGCTGCGTCGCGATATCAACCGTCGGTGCCCAGCGTGAAATGGCGCTGCCGGCGGTGCTGGGGGCCGCGGCGCCTGTGGCGGTCGGGCTGCTGCTGGGGGTGGCGGGGGTGATCGGCCTGCTGGCAGGCGGGCTGGCGAGCGGTTTCGTGCTGGCGATCTTTCTATCCAATGCCGGTGGCGCCTTCGACAACGCCAAGAAATACATCGAGGAGGGCCACCACGGGGGCAAGAATTCCCGCGCCCACCAGGCCTCCGTGATCGGCGATACTGTCGGCGATCCCTTCAAGGATACGGCGGGGCCGAGCCTGAATATCCTGGTCAAGCTGATGAGCATCGTCGCCATCGTGATGGCGGGCGTGACACTCTCATACAGCCTGCTCTGACCCTGCGCCCGGGACGCGAGGCCCTGCCCGGGCCCAGGCGGGGGGTTCAGGTTTCGCTCTCCCCGCCAGGCTCGTCTGTCTCCGTCTCTTCACTCTTGTGCACCAGCTCCGCCCGGTCCATCCCGGTAATGCGGTCATAATCATACTGGCTGAGGGTGAACACCGGCGCCCGGTCGTTACGGCGCACATAGTAACTCTCGTCATCCCGGTAGAAGTCATAGCGGTAGCTGCCGTCCGCAGTCTCGACCTCGATGGTAACAGCCTGACCCTGCGCCGCGGCCGGGTCACCGCTCGCCAGGGATTGCACGCGCAGGTTGGCGAGCGCGGAGACCAGCTGCCGGGCCCGGTCATCGTCCAGCGGCGCCATCGCGGTACCCTTTGTCGCCTCACCGTCGGCGAGCGTCCAGACACCGTCCTCCGATTCTGTCAGGGTGTAGTCAGGGCCGACAATGCGGGTCGGCTCCGCCACCGCCAGCAGGGACTGGTCGAGCCACGCATCCTCGCTGGCCGGCAGGTCGAAGGTATTGAGGTTGACGGCGTAGACGGCGTCCTCCCCGGCGCGGCGCAGGTGGACCTTGCGAAAGCCCGGTGACGTGCCCAGGTAGAGTTCGGCGACCTGTTCATCGCCCCGGAACAGCTGGACCCGTCGCTGGAAGCCCGCCTCCGTCACTGCAAAGCGCGCCTGACTGCTCTCAGTGGTGGCGACCGGCCACTCGGTGACCGTTTCCCCTAAACGCGCAAGGATATCGTTTACCTTGCGGGCGCTTGCGGGGAGCTTTGCATCGGGCAAAAACCATCCCCCGTCCTGCCGCAGTACGGTGGCCTGCGACTCGCCGTCGCTGATCACCATGCGGTCTACTGCGGACGCTGCCACCGGCAGCAGGGGCTGCGGGGTGCCGCCGCCATCCGCCGCCCCTCGGGTGAGCACCAGCCCTGTGGCCAGGGCCAGCTGCAGGACCAGCAGCAAGGTGAGCCACAATCGCGCATTGGTCATCTCAGGCCTCCTCCAAAACAAGTGCTACCAGGTCGCGCTGGCGGCGGGTCTGGCGCCGGCGCTGGATCAGGGCCACCAGGCCGAGGGCCAGGACGACCAGGGCGTAGTTGAGATACTCCCAGAAAGCCTGCTCCCCATGGTCCAGCGGCGGCAGGGTGCGGTTGAAGTGGCTGCGGCCGCGGATGCCCAGCAGCCCCTCGTCCTGCAGTGCCCAGTCTACGGTGTTGGCCAGCAGCTGCAGGTTGTTCAGGTACTCACTGCCGGCGGCGGCGCTGGCAAGGTTGAACACCTGGTCCTGCAGGAAATCGTTGGAGCTGAACAGCACGATGCGGGCGGATTCCGGGGCGCGCTGGATGACGCCCGATACGGTCGTCGCCGCACTCGCCCCGGGCTCGCCTGCCTGGCCGTCGTTTTCGTCGTCCCCCTCGCCGGCGTCGCTCTCCGCGGCCAGTAGCGGGGAGGGTTTGCCCGCAAACCAGGAATCAAATACGCCGGCGCTGATCACCCCTAACAGGTGGGAGCCGGTCTCTCCCTCGGGGCGAAAGCCGGTCATCCCGTTGCCGTCAAAACGGGGGAGCACATTGGTGTCGGCCGACAGCCAGGAGCCGTCGCTGCTGTGCAGCAGCTCCGTGACCCGCCGCTCTCCCTGCTTTTCCGTATCCACCGTTATCGGGGAGGCCCAGGCAAGGGTGACCTCCGGCAGGTCGGCGACGATGGGATTGTCCTCGTTCATGCCGTCCGGGCGTATGTCGATAAAGTAGGGGTAGTCGAGCATGCGCAGCTCCTGCAGCTGGAATCCACCCACGTTGCGGGTGACCGGCAGGGGGAATGCGGCATTCTGCGGGTCCATGACCAGCTGCTCCCCGATCTCCAGGCCGTTGTGGGACAGCCACTCCCCCAGACCGCTGTCGTGGCGTTGCACGCTGAGGCCACTCCCCGTGTAGTTGGCCGTGAACGGCGAACTGGCGATCACCACGGTACCGCCCTGCATGAGGAACTGGTCCACGGCAAACAGCGACCTGTCGTCGAGCTTGTCGGGCGCCAGCAACAGTAGCAGATCCGCCTCGCCGGAGACGCTGCCGTCGGACAGGTCCTCATCCTGAACATTCAGCTCCGCGCCCAGGAAACTCTGGAGCTGGCTGAAGCCCGGCGTCGCCTGGCCGAACTGCCCCGCCATCGGGTCAGGCAGCGGGGTGACCATCGCCACCGTCTTGGTAAAGCCGCTGGCGAAGCGCTTGATGCCCGACTCGAGGTTGCGCCGGAAATTGTCAGCGGACATCTCCTCGATGGGGATCTGCACGACCGTATCACCGCTGCTCAGGGTGAGGTAAAAATAGAATCGCTCGTCACTGAACAGGCTGGTGGCCATCGGCTGGAAGCCGTACTCCTCCAGGATCTGGCGCGCGACGGCGCCGTCCCCGGCGTCGGGGTCCACGAATGTCACCGCCAGGCGCCCGCCGGAGTCGCGGGCCATCTCCCCGGCTATGTCAGCCACCTCGCGGCGGAACGCCCGCAGCGGCTCCGGCAGCCGTTCATCGGCGGAGACGTATCCCGTAAAGGCCAGGTCGCCGCGGACCGTGTCAAACAGATCACCCCCGGCCTGGTAGCTCGACAGCACCCGCTTGATCGCCCTGGTGAGGTCGTGCTCCGGGTTGCGCAGCTGGACGTCGATGTCCGACTCACTGGCGGCGCGGATCTCGATCAGGTCCCGGAAATCGAGCACCTGGTGCTCATCCCCGTACTGGACGAGAATGTTGAAATAGGAGCTGACGATGGAGGACTGGTAGCGATCCTCGACCTGGAACGGCACGGGGCGGATACCGTACTTCTGGTTGGCCTCCTCCTCCAGCTCGGGTCGGGTCGCCGGGTCGATGATCTCCACCCGGACCTTTCCCCCGCCCGCCACCTCGTACTCCTCCAGCAGATCGCGCAGCTGCGGTACCAGGGGGGCCAGCAGCGGGTGCGTCTTCGCGCTGAAGTAGCCGCGCAACAGTAGCGGCTCGCGCAGCTGGTCGAGATAGTTGCGGGTCGCCTCGGAGATGGAATACTGGTTGCCCTCGGTGGTATCGACCCGCAGGGACTTGATCTGGCCCAGCCAGAGGTTGCCGGCGACGGCATTGGCGACGAGCAGGGCGATCAGGATCTGCCAGCGCCCGTGGCGGGTGCTGCCAGCGCCGCCAGCCCAGCGTTCGCGCTCCAGCACGTAGACGTTCAGGGCGAGAAAGGTAACGATAATGCTCAGGTAGTAGTAAAGGTCACGCAGGTCGATCACGCCGCGAGTGATGGACTCGAAGCGCGAGCCTGTGCCCAGCAGACGCAGCCACTCCCCCGCGCTCGTGCCGAACAGTTGGGTGATGGTCGGGCTCCCGAGCAGGTAGAAGACACCGCAGAGGGCGGTGGCGGTGATGAGGCTGACGATCTGGTTGTCGCTGCGTGCCGAGACGAACAGGCCGATGCTGAGGTATGCCGCGCCGAGCAGGAAGGTCGCCAGGTAACCCGCCCACACGGGACCCCAGTCGAGGTCGCCGATCAGCGACACCGTGATGGGCAGGGGTAGGGTAACCACCAGGGCGATACCCAGCAGCGTCAGGCACGCCAAGAACTTGCCCAGCACGAAATGCCACAGGGGAACCGGCCGGGTGAGCACGTACTCCAGGGTGCCGCTGCGCCGCTCCTCGCTCCACATGCGCATGGTCAGCGTGCTGGCGAGAAAGATGAGGAGTATCGGCATCCACTCGAACAACGGGCGGACGTCGGCAATGTTGCGAGCAAAGAACGCCTCGCCCCAGAAGAACACGAAGAGGCTGACGGCCGCAAAGGTGGCCAGGAACAGGTAGGCCACAGGGGAGGAGAAAAACAGGGTGATCTCCTTGCCGGCGATGCGCCTCAGGGAGGGCAGGGTATGGATTTCATGCTGCGACATCGACGGCCTCCTCGTCACGCTCGCTGCCGGCCACGTGGCGCAGCAGCGGCGCGCTGCTCACCTCGCGGAACAGGGATTCAAGGTCACGGTGCTCCCGCTGCAGGGTGTAGATCTCGCCACCGGCGGCTACGATCGCGCGGGCCAGCCCGGCGCTTACGGCCTGCACCTCGTGTCCCTCCGCGGTGTCGAGCGTGTAGTCAAAAGCCGGGCCCGGGCTGCCGCCCGCCACCGCCGCAATACCGTCCACGGTATCGAAGGCGGCTCGGGCGCGCTCCGGTGCCAGTGATGTCGTGAGCATGATGCGATTGCTGCGGCGCAACTCCTCCAGCTTCGCGTCCACCGCCAGCTGGCCTGCGCGCAGAATCAGTACGCGGTCGCAGAGCGCATCGACCTCCTGCATGATGTGGGTCGACAGCAGCACCGTGGCGTGCCTGGACAGCTCCCGGATCAGCTGGCGCATGTGGTCGGTCTGGGTCGGGTCCAGGCCATTGGTCGGCTCGTCGAGAATCAGCACGCCCGGCCGGCCGAGAATGGCCTGGGCCACGCCCACGCGCTGCTTGAAACCACGGCTGAGATTGGCGATGGGGGTCAGCAGCTGGTCGCCGATCTCCGTCGCCCGCACCGCACGGCGGATTTCATCCCGCCGGGCATCGTCCGGCAGGCCCTTCATGCGGGCGGCGTAATCCAGGTAGTCGACCACCACCATGTCCGGGTAGACCGGCAGGGTTTCGGGCAGGTAGCCCAGGTTCCGCTGCAGCTGCTTGGTGTGCTGCCCCAGGTTGAGGCCCTCGATCCGCACAGTGCCCTCGTCCGGCTCCAGGAAGCCGCTAAGCATTTTCATGATCGTGGTCTTGCCCGCGCCGTTGTGGCCGAGCAGGCCGACGATTTCACCTCTTCCGATGGTGAAGCTGACCCGGTCGACGGCCCTGAGGCTGCCGTAGCAGCGGGTTAACTGACTGACATCCAGCATGTCTTGCTCCCATGAGTGCTAAAGGGGTTACTGACGGGCGCCGCCCGGCCAGTGATGATCGGCGGGGGTGACCGCTCAGGCCGGCGGTGGGCGAGCTGCGTGGATGGTTAATGCAATCCTGTCGGATACTGTGATGCAATGTTCGGCTGCGGGGCTCATATTCGAAAACAGGGTCGATTCGAACGGTCGGCGTATAAGATAGGGATTACGCCATAAAGTTCAATAGAACGACCGACCTGGCTGGCGAATTGCTGGTCTGGCCCCACAGGCGGGTTATACTGGTCGATCAGTGGACCCGTGAGTCCACACCGTTTCGATAACTGTGGAAGCGCGATTATGCCTAAACCGACCGTGGTCAACGATTGCATGCACCGCAATCCCCTAACCATCAACGCCGAAGCCAATCTGGTGAAGGCGATCGAGCTGATCCTGGAGTACAAGCTGACCGGACTGACCGTAACGGACGAGCAGGGCCAGCCCGTGGGTATTCTGTCGGAGCTGGACTGCATCCAGGCCGTGCTCACCGATATCTACAACGACGGCGACCCGGAGCACACGCTGGTAGGGGAAGCCATGAGCACCGAGCTCATCACCTGCAAACCGACCGACAACATCGTCGAGGCGGCCCGGTCGATGGTCGAGACGCGACAGCGCCGGCGACCGGTGATCGAGGAGGGCAGGCTGGTGGGGCAGGTCAGTTCCAGTAATATTCTCTGGGCCCTGATGGAACACTCCCGGCGCAAGTTGATGAGCGAGCGCAAGTAGGGACCGATTGGAGCGGGCCGGCTTGAGTGCAGGGGAGGCGATGGTCGAGGGCGCTCGCCCGATGCAGGAGGCGATTGCGGCCGCGCTGGCCGAAGGGGCCGGTGGCGGCGACCCGGCGCGGGTCGAGGGACTGCGCCGCCTCTCCGGCGGTGCCAATATGGAGACCTGGGCTTTCGACTGGCGCCGCGACGACGGAGCCAGGCCGCTGATCCTGCGACGCATGCCGGCGGGTGCCGTGACCGATTCGGTGAGCGTGGGCACCATCGACCTGCCAACGGAGGCCGGCCTGCTCAGGCTGGCGCGGCGGCATCGGGTCAGCGTCCCGAAGGTAGTGCAGGTGCTGGCGCCGGAGCACGGGCTGGGCAGTGGCTACATCATGAGCCGGGAACCCGGCGAAGCGCTGCCTTTTCGCATACTGGGCGATGAACGCTATGCCGGCGCCCGGCGGGCGCTCGCCCGGCAGTGCGGTGAAACGCTCGGGCGCATTCACCGGATCCCCCTCGATGCGCTGCCGGCCGGATTGCGGGATCTTTCACCGGAAGAGGATTTCGAGCGCCTGCAGGGTCTGCTGGATCAGTTCGGCAACGCCTCGCCCGTGCACCAGCTGGGCCTCAACTGGTTGCGCGAGAACCACCCGCACAATTCGCGGCGCTGCCTGGTGCACGGCGATTTCCGCAACGGCAATCTGCTGGTGGATGAAAAAGGGCTCGTGGCGGTGCTCGACTGGGAGCTGGCCCACGTGGGCGAGCCCGCCGAGGACCTGGGTTATATCTGCGGTAATGTCTGGCGTTTCGGCCGCTTCGAGAAACCGGTGGGGGGCTTTGGCGAGTACGAGGAACTGCTGGCCGGTTATGCCGGCGTCACCGGTTACGCCCCCTCCCTGGAGGAGATCCGCTACTGGGAAGTCTATACCGCCCTCGGCTGGGGCATTGTCTGCCTTACCATGCTCGATATGTACCGCAGTGGCCAGGACCCGAGCCTGGAACGCGCCGCGGTAGGGCGGCGGATGTCCGAATCCGAAATCGACCTGCTGTTACTGCTGGACCGGGAGCTGCACCCGTGAGCCAGACCCAGGCGGGGGAATTGCTGGCGGCGGTCAGGGCCTTCCTGCGCAGCGACGTGGTGCCGCAGCTGGAGGGTTTCAGCGCCTACACTGCGCGGGTTGCGGCCAACAGCCTGGCGATCGTGCTGCGTGAGCTGGAACTGGGCGAGGCGCTCTCCGAGATCGATGCCCGGGCCGGTGTGCGCCTCGCTATCGATCCGCAGGAGGGGCCCGTGCCACAGCAGCTGGCCATCCGCCTGCGGGACGGCTCGATCCAGCCCGACCCGGAGGTCCTGCAGTACCTCAAGCGGCGCACCCTCAAGGCGCTGGAAATCGACAACCCGAAATACTCCGGTTATGTGCAGGCCCGGGCCTGCTGGAATCTCGAGGACTGAGAGCGGCAGCAGCGCTGTCCGCGGCGCCGGGCGGGTGTAATCTACGGTCAATTTTTTTACGCCCTGGCATCATTGATCTCCCCGGCCTGGAGTCAGATCATTGGCCGCCTGTTCACGCCGGATGGGACCGGCCCCGTATCGGCCCGGTCGCACAATCTGCCAATCAGAGGTATTGCCAATGTCCAACACCGCTTACATTTACGACGCCCTGCGGACGCCGCGCAGCAAAGGCAAGGCAGGCGGCACCCTGCACGAAGTCAAACCGATCGATCTCGGCGCGGGCCTGCTGCGCGCGCTGCAGGCCCGTCACGACCTGGATACCGCCTACGTCGACGATGTGGTCATGGGGTGCGTTACGCCGGTGGGCGAACAGGGCTCCGATGTGGCCAAGATGATCGTGCAGAACGCCGACTGGGACGAGTCCGTCGCCGGCGTCCAGCTCGACCGCTTCTGCGCCTCGGGCCTGGAGGCGGTGAATATCGCCGCCCAGAAGGTGGCCTCCGGCTGGGAGGACCTGGTGGTGGCCGGCGGGGTGGAGTGCATGTCCCGGGTGCCAATGGGGTCCAATGGCGGCGCCATGGGCGGCGACCCGGCGTTCGGTCTGAAAGCGGGCTTCGTGCCCCAGGGCATCGGCGCCGACACCATCGCCACCCTCGAGGGGTGGAGCCGGGAGGACGTGGACGCCTTCGCCCTCGCGTCCCAGCAGCGCGCCGCCCACGCCCGGGACAGCGGCTACTTCGACCGCTCGGTGGTCCCCGTCAGGGACAAGAACGGCATCACCATTCTGGAGCGCGATGACTTCATCAAGCCAGAGACCACCATGGAGGGGCTGGCGGGGCTGCGCGCCTCCTTCGAGGGGATCGGTCAGCTCGGCTTCGACGACGTCATCCTGCGCAAGTACACGACCCTCGAGAAGATCAATCACGTGCACACCCCCGGCAACTCCTCCGGTATCGTCGACGGTGCCAGCGCCGTGCTCATCGGCAGCGAGAGGGCGGGGCGCGACCTCGGCCTGACCCCCCGCGGCCGGATCGTCGCCACCGCGGTGCTCGCCACCGACCCCGTCATCATGCTTACCGGTCCCGGGCCGGCGGCGCGCAAGTGCCTGGACAGGGCCGGCCTGAAACCAGCCGACATCGATTTGTGGGAGATCAACGAGGCCTTCGCCTCGGTGGCCCTGCGCTACATGAAGGATCTCGGTATCGACCACGATGTGACCAACGTCAACGGCGGCGCGATCGCCATGGGCCACCCCCTGGGCGCCACCGGGGCGATGCTGGTCAGCACCATGCTCGATGAGCTGGAGCGCCGCGACCTGAAGCGCGCCATGCTCTCGCTCTGCGTGGGCGGCGGCATGGGCATCTCCACCATCATCGAGCGCGTGTAGGCGCGTTACCGGCAACGAATCGAGGTCAGCAGATTATGAGCGCATTCAAGTACGAGAAAGACGCCGACGGCATCGTGACCGTCACCATGGACATGACCGGTCCGGTCAATGCCATGAACGAGGAGTACCGCAGCGCGATGGCGCAGACGGTGGATCGCCTGGAACAGGAGGAGGGACTCACCGGCGTGGTATTCGCCTCCGCCAAGAAGGTATTCTTCGCCGGCGGGGACCTGCATGAACTGCTCGCGGTGCAGAAGGGCGAGGAGGGCGCCTTCCTGGATATGCTGCGCAAGACCAAGGGTGTCCTGCGTCGCATCGAAAAACTGCCGGTACCGGTGGTGGCGGCGATCAACGGCGCCGCCCTGGGCGGCGGTTTCGAGATCTGCCTGGTGTGCAACCACCGTATCGCCTGGGACAACAGGGCCGTGCAGATCGGGCTGCCCGAGGTGGGCCTGGGCCTGCTGCCGGGCGGCGGCGGTATCGTGCGCATGGTGAGCATGCTCGGGCTGGAAAAGGCGCTGCCCTACCTGCTGGAAGGCAAGAAGGTCGCCCCCGCAAAGGCGCTGGAAGAGGGGATGGTCGACGAGATCGTGGACAGCCTCGACGCGCTGGTGCCGCGTGCGAAGGCGTGGATCCTCGCCCACGGGGACGACGAAAGCGCGGCCGTGCAGCCCTGGGATCGCAAGGGGTTCCGCGTGCCCGGTGGCAACGCCAACTCGCCGAAGATAGCGCAGCTCATTCCCGTCGCAACGGCCATGCTCTCCCAGAAAACCCGGGGCCTGCTGCCGGCGCCGGCGCAGATCCTCGACTGCGCGGTGGAGGCGGCGCGCCTCGACCTGGATACCGCGCTGGAGATCGAGTCGCGCGGCCTCACCTACCTGGTGACCACCCCGGAGGCGAAGAACATGATCTCCACCTTCTTCTTCGGGATGAACCGGGTCAATGGCGGCGCGAGTCGTCCGCAGGGTATCGAGCGCACTGCCACCCGCAAGGTCGGTGTCCTCGGCGCGGGCATGATGGGCCAGGGCATCGCCTACGTCTCGGCCATGGCCGGAATCGAGGTGGTGTTGAAGGACATCTCCCTGGACGCCGCCGAAAAAGGCAAGGCCTACTCTGAAAAGCTGCTCACCAGGCGGGTTGAGAAGGGTCGCATGAGCGAGGACCAGAAGGCCGACGTCCTCGGCATGATCCTGCCGACGGACAAGGACGCCGATCTGCAGGGCTGCGACCTCATCGTCGAAGCGGTATTCGAGAACATGGCGCTGAAGCATGATATCACCCGCGCGACCGAAGGCTTCCTGGCGGAAAACGGCGTATGGGGCTCCAACACCTCCTCCCTGCCGATCACCCGGCTCGCCGAGGCCAGCGCGAACCCCGAAAATTTCATCGGCATCCACTTCTTCTCGCCGGTGGACAAAATGCCGCTGGTGGAGATTATCTGCGGGGAGAAGACCTCGGACGCCACCCTGGCGCGGGCCTTCGACTACGCGCGCCAGATCGGCAAGACCCCTATCGTGGTCAACGACTCCCTGGGTTTTTTCACCTCCCGGACCTTCGGCACCTACCTCGACGAGGGGGTCCGCCTGCTGAGCGAGGGGGCGCACCCGGTGCAGATCGACAGCGTGGGCAGGGCCATCGGCATGCCTGTCGGCCCGCTGGCGGTCTATGACGAGGTGAGCCTGGAGCTGACCCGCAAGGCCCAGGAGACCTGGGAGCAGATGGGCGTGCTGGACCAGTTCGGTGACCAGAGTATCACCCGCTCCGTGGTCAATACCCTGGTGGGCGAGCACGGCCGCGGCGGTCGCCACCACGGGGGTGGCTTCTACGAGTATGCCGGGGACGGCACCAAGACTATCTGGCCCGGTCTCTATGACCTCTACTACAAGCCGGAGTACCAGGTCGGAGAGCAGGACATGAAGGACCGGCTCCTGTTCCGCCAGGTGATCGAGTCCCTCAAGTGCCTCGAGAGCGGTGTGCTCCGGTCCGTGGACGACGGCAACATCGGCTCCATCATGGGCATCGGCGCTCCGGTGTGGACCGGGGGCTTCATCCAGTTCGTCAACACCTACGGGCCCGATCGTTTCGTGACGCGCTGCAACGAGCTCGCAGCGCAGTACGGGGACCGCTTCCTGCCGCCGCAGATTGCCATCGACAAGGCGGCAGGGGGCGAGCTGTTCGCCTGACCGACCGCTATCCCGGCCTGCCAGGTCATAGTCTGGCGCCGTAATCTGTCCTGTCAGTTGCCCGCAGCTCTTCTGCGGGCCCGGCTGCGGCGATAGCGCCGCCCCGGGCCTGCCGCCGGCCGCGTCTGCGACGCATTCTCTTAGTCCGGTCAGGTCCGGCTCTGACGCCCATGGGGCGCCCGCTGATCCCCATGGCAATACTCTTTTCGATTGGCTACCATGCGCCACTGCGCGGCGCGCGAGACGTGCGCCGGTGCGCCGCCCGGATCCCCAGACAAGAGCCCGACTGATGAACGACTACACCAAGATCCTCCTGGAAGAATCGGAAATACCCACCCGCTGGTATAACGTGGTACCCGACCTGCCGGTTCCGCCGCCGCCACAGCTGCACCCGGGTACCCTGCAGCCGGCGACCGCCGAGGATTTTGCCCCGCTGTTCCCGCCGGCCCTGATCGAGCAGGAGATGAGCCGGGAGCGGTATATCGACATTCCCGGGGAGGTGCTGGAGGTTTACCGGCTGTGGCGCCCCAGCCCCCTGTTCCGCGCCCACCGCCTGGAGAAGCTGCTCGACACCCCGGCGAAAATTTTCTACAAGTACGAAGGGGTCAGCCCGGCCGGGTCGCACAAGCCCAACACCGCGGTGCCCCAGGTGTGGTACAACGCGCAGGCGGGCATCAGGAAGCTGACTACCGAGACCGGTGCCGGGCAGTGGGGCAGCTCGCTGGCTTTCGCCTGTGCCCAGTTCGGGCTCGAGTGCGAGATCTGGCAGGTCGCCGCCTCCTACCGCGCGAAGCCCTACCGCCGCACCATGATGGAGGTGTGGGGAGGCGTGGTGCACTCCAGCCCTTCAGAGGTGACCGAGTACGGGCGCTCGCTGCTGGCGCAGGATCCCGATCATCCCGGCTCTCTCGGCATCGCCATCTCCGAGGCGGTCAGCGAGGCGGTGGCCGATCCGCACACCCGCTATGCCCTGGGCAGCGTGCTCAACCACGTACTGCTGCACCAGACGATCATCGGCGAAGAGGCGCTGTTGCAACTGGCGAAGGTGGGCGAGACCCCGGACGTGCTGGTGGGCTGCACCGGCGGCGGTTCGAATTTCGGCGGCCTGGCCTTCCCCTTCCTGCGCGAAAAACTGGCGGGCAGAATGAACCCGGTAATCCGCTGTGTCGAGCCCACCGCCTGCCCGACCCTGACCAAGGGGCAGTACCGCTACGATTTCGGCGACACCGCCGGCCTCACGCCGCTGATGAAGATGCACACCCTCGGCCATTCTTTTATCCCCGAGCCGATCCACGCCGGGGGTC
>JARRPM010000007.1:0-81871 GCA_037382865.1 Halioglobus sp.
CGATTCTGCTTCGTTGCAACCCTTGAACATGGAACCACCATGCCCTGCGGGCTGCGCCTCACAGAATCGCATTGGAGGCTTTCTGAAAATATGCGAACTCATGATTCACGACACTAGCCGCCTTTTACCGCCACTGCCATTACCGTCACTCGAGGAACGATATTTTGCGACACACGCTGCCTCTGTTACTGCTAACGCTCTTCGTCGCCGGCGCCGCCCAGGCCCGGGACATCCGCTATGTCAGCGACAAACAGTACATCCCGCTGCGCAGCGGCGCCGGGAACGAATACCGCATCGTCCACCGGGGCATTCCCTCGGGAACGAAGCTGGAGGTCGCCCGGGTCTCCGGCGACGGTGTCTGGGCGGAGATCACCACCGAACGGGGCACTACCGGCTGGATCCGCACCCAGTACCTGATGAAGGACCTGCCCGCCCAGAACAAGGTGGACGAAGCAGTGGCCCGCGCGGAACAGCTGGCGGAGAAGAATGCCGCGCTGACCGCGCAGCTGGAGCAGCTGCAGGGCGAACGGGGGGAACTGCTGGACAAGGTGACAGAGACCGATTCGCAACTGGGCAGCGTCTCGGAGGAGCTGGCGCAACTCAAGCAGATTTCGGGCAAGGCGGTACAGCTCGACGTCGACAACCGTCGCCTGGTCGTGGAGACCGAGACCCTGCGCTCGGAGGTGGAGATGCTGGAGTCGGAGACCCAGCGCCTGCAGGACAAATTGCGCAGTGAGGATTTCATGAACGGCGCCATGGCGGTGCTGCTGGGGGTGATTATCACCCTGGTGGTGCCCAGGCTGTGGCCCAAGCGGCGCAGAAGTTCCAGCTGGGCCTGATCGAAGGAGAGAGAAGATAATGCGATACCTGTTGCTGTGCCTGGCGCTGCTGTTTCCCGTCACACTCCTGGCCGCGGATGAAGCTACGGTCACCTCCGATCCCCTGGTCGTGATCCGCACCAGCGAGGGGGATATCACCCTGCGCCTGTTCCCCGACAAGGCCCCGGTAACGGTGGAGAACTTCCTGCGCTATGTCGACGCGGGTTTTTACAACGGCACCGTCTTTCATCGGGTGATCCAGGATTTCATGATCCAGGGCGGCGGCTTTCTCCCGGACATGACGGAGAAGGCCGGTGGGGATCCGATTGTCAACGAGTCGAAGAACCGGCTGCACAACAATCGGGGCACCATCGCCATGGCCCGGACCAACGACCCGGATTCCGCCACCAGCCAGTTCTTCATCAACCAGCGCAACAATCTGCGGCTGGACTGGGCGCCTGGGCGCGACGGCTATACTGTGTTCGGTGAGGTCGTCACCGGCATGAACGTGGTCGATTTCATCGCCACCGCCCCCACCGGCAAGGTCGGCGGTTTCGGGGACGTACCCCTCGAGCCGATCGTCATCACTGAAATCGTGCGCCAGCCCCTCCAGTGACGGCCCTCAGCGTCAATCTCAACAAGATCGCCCTGATCCGCAATTCGCGGGATACCACCAACCCGGATATCCCGCAGCACGCGCAGATGTGCATCGACGCCGGCGCCGACGGCATCACCGTGCACCCCCGGCCGGACCAGCGCCACATCCGGGCGCAGGACTGTTTCGACCTGGCCGGAATGCTCAGTGTGGAATTCAATATCGAGGGCAACCCGATGACGGGCCCGCGGCGCAGCGACAGACCGGGGATCGGGGACTACCCCGGTTTCATGGCGCTGGTCCGGGAAATCAGACCTGACCAGTGTACCCTCGTGCCGGACGCGGACAGCCAGCTCACCTCAGACCACGGCTTCGACCTGAAGCGCGACGGCGACAGGGTCGCACCGCTCGTAGAGGAGCTGCGGGGGCTCGGGATCCGCACCAGCCTGTTCATGGACCCCGTCCCGGAGCAGATCCGCCTCGCCGCCCGGCTTGGCGCGGACCGGATCGAACTCTATACGGAGTCCTACGCGCGGGCAGTCAGAACAGGGGCTGGTGTGGACGCCGCGCTGCGCGAGTTCGTCGTCGCCGCGGAGGTGGCGCTGGAGGAGGGGCTGGGACTCAACGCCGGCCACGATCTCGATCTCCACAACCTGCCCCGCTTCGCCGCCGAGGTGCCCGGCCTGCTGGAAGTCTCCATCGGTCACGCCCTGATCGTCGACGCGATCCGCATGGGGCTGGCCGACACCATTGCAGCCTACCAGCGCGCGCTGGGCAAGTCCTGATCTGCGCGTCACACCATGCGCAGGTCGGGCCGCGCAAGTTCGGCCGCGCGGGCCGGGCCCGGAAGGCAACCGACAACGGGCTTCCGCGCAGGCCCGCATGGAAAAAATGATGAAGATTTTCCTGAACCTGCTGCTGTCGCTGACCACTCTGGTCTGCACCACGGTTACCCGGGCCGACTGGATAGAGCAGAGCGATCGCTACGCCGAAGAGGTGATCGATGCGAGGGCGACGCTGCGGCCGGAGTACGCCAGCTATTACGGCGTCGACCGCTTCGATGCCGATATCAGCGACCTGGGGGCCGATATTTCCCGGCGCTGGCAGGCCCTGAACCGGCAGCTGGCGGAGCGCCTGGCTGACGCCCTGCCGCAGGAGAAGAACCCGGCTGTGCGCCAGGACCTGCAGATCATGATCGAGGCATTGCGCGATGAGGCGACCACCGCGCAGATCGAGGACAGCCACCTGCTCCCCTACTACAACCTGCACCAGTTGCTTTTTCTCAGCTTCAAAGCCCTGCTCGACCCGCGCAACGATCCGGCGCGTTACCCGGCGGCGCTGCAGCGCCTGCACAAGTACACCGGGGAGGAACCGGGATTCAAGCCGCTTACCCTGCAGGCCCGGGCACGCACAGAAGAGCGCATGGATGAGCCCGCCCTGCTCGCCCCCTACCGGGGGCAGCTCGAAAAAGATCTCGCGAATATCCCCAGTTACATTACCGGCATCCGCTCACTCTTCGAGACTGCCGGGCTGGAGGGATGGCAGGAGGATCTCCACATTCTCGAAGGCCAGCTCGCGGCCTACCGGCAGTGGCTCGAGCAGGATCTGCTCCCGAAAGCAAGACCGACGCCGCGCCTGCCGCCGGCGGTCTACGCCGACAGCCTGAAAAACTACGGCGTCAGGCTGTTGCCCGAGGAGCTCATCGAGCAGGGCCAGTACAGCTACCAGTTGCTGCGCGGCGAGATGAAGTCCCTGGCGCGGCGTATCGCGGAACAACGCGGCTGGCAGGCGCGCGACCTGGTCTCGGTGATTCGCGCGCTGAAGCAGGAGCAGATACCGGAAGACGCGCTGCTGGCTTTGTACCGCGAGCGCCTCGGGAAGATCGAGGAGATTATCCGCCGTGAGAGCCTGTTGACCCTGCCGCAACGCAAGGCCGCGATCAGGTTGGCCACGGAGGCCGAGGCAGCGGCATCCCCGGCATCGTTCATGACCCCGCCCCAGCTGATCAACAATACCGGGCGCATGAGCCGCGACGAGGCAGAGCGATTCCTGGTCGAGCAGCTGGCGCTGTCGCAGGCGATGGCCAGCTCGGAGGCCGACCGCTACGCCTTTTGGCTGCCCGGTCAGGCAACCTCCTATTACGTCGGCTATATGAATATGATGCGCCTGCGCACCGAGGTGGAGATCGCGGCGGGTGACAGCTTCGACCAGCGCGCCTTCCACGACTTCATTCTGGAGCAGGGCCTGCTGCCCCCGCAGCTGCTGCGCGCGGCGGTATTGCAGCGCTTTGTGCACTGAGCACTGCGACACCCGACTGCGCGACTCCCCGCCCTGCGATAGCGACTGATGCGTGGGCAGGTCCGCGGAGGCTGGCCACCCCACGGGCCCGGTGGCCGTCCCGGAATCAGAAGGTGAAGCGCGCACCGACACCGAAGGTGTCGACGTCAGTCCCGATATCGAAGCGGATCCACTCGGCGTAGAGGTCCAGGCTGCCGCCGATGTTTAACGACCCGCCTATGCCGTAGTAGGGATCGGTTCCATCGTCATCCAGGGTGCGGGAAGTGGCTTCCCACCAGGAAACGCCGCCGCGGGCATAGACATCGACGATCCACAGTGGAACGGAGACCATCCCGCCGACGCTCCAGGTCTCCCCGTCCAGGGAAAACTCCTGGTCATCGATCTTGTCCGAATCGTAGTCGCCCAGGTCCCAGTAGCCCGCATCGATCGCCAGCCACTTGTTGAAACGCCAGCCAACGGCCAGGTTGTAGGCGAACGAATTGTCATCGTACTTGACATCCCCGCGGTCCGGGTCGCCCGAGTCGACCTTGCCATCGACGGTGGAAAAATAGCCGCCGGCGCCCACCATGAATCCCTTGCCGTCGGCGTTCGCAAACGGTGCGGTGAGCAGTAAACCTGCAAACAGTACTGGCAAATGGCGCGATATGATCCAGGCTCTGGTCTTCATCGAGAGACTCTCCTTTCCGTCATGAGGGCATAACAGCCGATGACATGGTAGCAAAAAAACATCAACAGTTCGTGCCGACGGCCCGGTTCTCGATAATAGATACACAGGTGCGGGAGGCGGCTCCCCGGAGACTGCGCGGCTGTCTTTATCTTTCTCAATTTACTGAACGATGTCGGAGTTGCCAAATACGTTGCCGATCCGTATGGAATAAGTTCTCCTGCCGCCCTCGGCTAAACCGGCGCCCACATAAAGCGGACCGATGGGGGAACGGTATGCGAAGTAGAGGCTGCCATTGAGTATGCCATCATCGATAAGGTCCGCGGTATCGTCGGCCATCTGACCGTACTCGAGGGTTCCCCCGAGGTATGCGGGAAAGAGGCCGGATCCGGCGACATGATACCGGAATCCGCCCATTACCATCCCGTAATTCTGGCCCGCCAGCTCGCCGACCTGCAGACCGGAGAGGTTGGTGAAGCCGCCGACACAGGCGGCGCCGGCCCCGGAAACCAACGAATAGCGGCACCTCATGCCGTGCAAGCGATTCATTCGCATCTCCTCCCTGCCTGACGAAGCTGCAATTTTTTGCAATACGTCCCCTCGCGAGCCCGGCCGTGCCAGGGGCGGGGCGGATGATAGCGCCTGAGGGCCGGCTTATAATCCGCCCGTGCCGGCCCGCCCGCCACGGGTGCGCCCGGGCCCCAGGCCCATGAACGCCAGCGCCCGATCCTCGAGATAGGTATAGAATGGGTTCCAGCGCAGGCGCAGCATGGCGGAATCGCTGATAAGAAGCGCGCCGCGCTCACCCCGCAGCGCCATGTCGCCGAGATGAATGCCGGGGCCCGAAGCCGTCGGGTTTGCGCCGTAGACAGGATCGTCAGGCGGAAATGGCAGGGCGACATGGGAGAGCGAATAGACGTCGCCGGGCCACTCCAGCCCCAGTGCCTCCACGCTGGCCTCCGCCTTTCCCGGTTGCCAGTGCCGCACCACTACCTTCGGAGTGTGCTCGTTTTCATTGGTGACAAGGCTGAATCTATAGGTGTTTCCCGGCGCTTGTCTGAGGGCATCGATCATCGCATCGGGCTGCCAGCGCAGGATATGTTCTATCCCCGCCTGCCGATTGATGTCGAACAGCACCAGCTCATGGTCATTTGCAGGCAGCCGGTTAAACAGGTTGGCGACCAGGGCGGGCGCCACGACAGTTGCGTCAATCAGGGAGGAGAAGGCGAGTACAGGCGGCATGTCCTGCAGCCGGTCGCCGGCGCTGAGTCTGTCCAGTTTGCGCCGTATCTCATGCGTTATGCGGTAGGAGACGTCCCCCGCATTGACCGCAAAGGAACCATACTTGAAGGGTTCGTACTCTAGCAGTATGTTGTTCCACGCCAGTTTCTCCAGCCCCAGCAGGTGGCCCAGGCGTGCCTGCCAAACCGCCAGTGCCGCCGTCCGCGTCACCCCGATTTCGGGCGACAGCAGAACAAGCCCGGCTACCGTGGGGTGGTCCTCCTCTTCCAGACTGGCAAGCGCGTAATCGATCGCGAGAGCCGCGCCGTTCGAGTAGCCGACGATATAGACGGGGAGATTATCGTGAGCGGACAGGTGACGCAGGGCCAGCCGCACCGCAGCGGCCATATCCTGCCAGCGCACTTCGACCAGGCCTGAAGGGGCAGTGCCGTGGCCCGGTATCCGCAGACCGAGCACGGTCGCCCCCGCAGCGTGGAGGCGCTGCGCCATCGCACGCAGGCTGTAGGGTGCATCGGAGAGACCGTGCAACAACAGGACCCTGGCGCTCGGCTCGTCGGCCTCCATAACGTAACTTCGATTCCAGTTCCTCGGCCAACGCGCCGGGTCGGCCAGGCTGCCCCGCTTGTAGCGGTTGATCTGGTCGCTGCCCGGCGGCCCCGTCCTGGCATAGACCTTGTCGTTCAGTTGCTCGAACAGCCGGTCCTCCAGTTCCAGGTACTCCCCGAAGGCGGTTACCGGAGAGTCTGCGGTAAACTCCTCGTCGAGATCCGCGAGATGCCAGACCTCCAGGTCCGGCCTGCCCTCGAGATACATGACGAATACGGCCAACAGGGTCAGCAGTACGCCCAGGCTGCCATAGAGCATCAGCCTCGTCAGGTGAAGCAGCAAGCTTCGTACCAAAAGCATATCGAAAACTCCGGTTGCTCGGGGCCGCGGAGACAGCGCGATGCAGGGAAGATCTCCTTCTCGACGGCGAATCAGTCCCCCCGGCTCTGTTGCAGGATGTAATCGACCACAGGCTGCAGGTTCTGGACCATGGTGGCCTCGATCAGCCGCGGGCCCTTCTGCGCCATGGCCTCCTCCAACGCAGCGTGGAACGCCTCGGCAGTCGCCACAGCCACGGCGGAAACGCCCATACCCTCGGCGATCTTTACCCAGTCTATGGAGGGCCGGTCCAGCTCGAGCATGGACTGCATTTTCGGCGTGGCCTCGCCCTCGCGCACCCGGGCGAGTTCGACATTGAGCACCGCATAGGCATCGTTCTTCAGAATCACGATGGTGATATCGCAGTCTTCGTGAGCGATACTCCACAACGCCTGGTTGGTATACATCGTGCTGCCGTCCGCCTGCAGCGCCACCACCTTGCGATCGGGGCAGGCGATGGCCGCGCCCAGGCTTGCGCCCTGGGTTTCCGTATATAAATCGGGCCCGGCGGTAGCGGCCTCATCGACCAGGATGGCATCCTCCGGCATCAGCAGGCTGACGCTCCGGCCGATTGCCGCAGCGGTCAGTTCGCCCTCAGGCCGGGCCGGCTCCACCCGCTCTTCACGGGATACCGCCGCGTCGCCGGCATCCAGTGCGTTCACCAGATCCGCCAGCGCCGCCGTCACGTCATGCTCGGGAGAGGCGAGGGTCCAGACCTCGCACCCCGGCGGCACCTTGACGGTGGCGGAGTTCTGGTAGGCAAAGGTCGACACCGGCGGCAGTGCGCCGACCAGGATGATCTGCTCAAACTCCGCGAAAAACTGCTGGGCCATCTCCAGGAAATAGGGAACGAGCTGCACCTGCACCCGACCCTCACCCCGGGCCAGGCGCGCGGGAAAGGTCTCGGCCAGGAGCTGTGCCCCGGTGCTGGCGGCGATGCGGCCGGCCAGTTCAAGGCTCTCCTCGCGCAGCGCATGGGCACCGAGAAGAAGCGCCGTCCGGCGCCCTTCCGCCAGCCGCCCGGTCGCGGCGTCCACGGTCTCGGCGGACACCCGCGGGGTCGGGATGGGCGCTTCGATCACCGGCGCCCCCGGGGCCGGATCCCAGTGGCAGTTGGTCGGGGCGATCAGGGTAGTGATCCTGCCGGACCCCATCATGGCCACCCGCGCCGCCTCGGCCCCCAGCACCGCGAGTTCACTGGCGGACTTCGCCTCCCGCACCCAGTGGGAGACACCGCGGGCGAGGTCGGTGATCTTGCCGCCGATCAGTTCGTGCTCCGGGAAATTGGGCTGGTGGTAGGTGGCGTTGGCGCCCACCACGTTCACGACAGGGGTGTTGGCGCGGCCGGCGTTGTGCAGGTTGGCGATGCCGTTGGCGAAACCGGACCCGACGTGTAACAGGGTAAAGGCCGGCTTGCCCGCCATCCGCGCATAGCCGTCAGCGGCCCCGGTTACCACGTTTTCCTGCAGGCACAGTATCGGCCGCACAGTGTCGGACCTGCCGATCTCGTAGACCAGCTGCATTTCCGAGGTGCCGGGATTGGCAAAGCAGGTGTCCAGGCCCGCATCGGTGAGCGCCTTGAAAAGCGATTGTGCTCCGTTCATGTGTTCTCTCCGGTCATTGACTTTGATTGCATCCTAACAGGGATGCCGGCGTCCCGACTGTCGCATGCTTGACAACCCTGCGTTGTGAAATCGGCGATATCCTAACTGGACCATGCCGCCGTCGGGTCACTCCAGGGCGAGCCTGGGGATAATTTCGCAGACCCGATCAATCTCCGCGGCACCGACATCGAGGTGAGTCACCATACGCAGCTTGCCCTGCCCCATGCTCATGACGCGCACCCCCCTCTCCCGCAGGGCTCTCACCAGTTCCTCGCCCCGGCCGGGATCGTGGAGGGTGAAGATGACGATATTCGTCGCCACCGGGTTGACGCCGGCCACCCAGGGCTGCTCAGCCAGGCACTGGCCAAGCTGCCCGGCCAGGGCGTGATCCTCGGGCAGGCGCTCGACGTGGTGGTCGAGGGCGTAGATGCCGGCGGCGGCGAGCATACCGGCCTGGCGCCAGCCGCCGCCGAAGCGTTTGCGGATGCGCCTCGCCTCGCGAATGAAGTCACGTTCTCCCAGCAGCAGGGAACCCACCGGACAACCCAGCCCCTTGCTCAGGCAGATGGAGATGGAGTCGAAAACCGCACCGTAATCCCGGGTGGATCCACCGGCAGCGGCCAGGGCATTGAACAGGCGCGCACCGTCGAGGTGGAACCCAAGTCGGTGCCGGCGCGCGACCTCACCGATCGCCTCCACGTCGGCAAAGTCGAAACAGGTACCACCGCCCCTGTTACTGGTGTTCTCCAGCGCCACCAGCCGGGTGCGGGCGGCATGAATATTATCGGGTGCGGCAATGCCGCCCTCCACCTCCGCCGCGTTCATCAGGCCGTCCAGCGACCCGACCAGCCTCACCGAGACGCCGGAATTGAACATCATACCGCCGCCCTCGTAGAGGTAGATATGGGCGAGCTGGTGGCAGATCACCTCGTCTCCGGGCTGGGTGTGGACCTTGATGGCGATCTGGTTGGTCATCGTGCCGCTGGCGCAGAACAGGGCCGACTCCATCCCGAACAGATCGGCTGCTTTCTCCTCCAGCGCATTGACGGTGGGGTCTTCGCCGAAGACATCGTCCCCCACTTCGGCGCGCAGCATGGCCTCCAGCATGCCCGGGGTCGGCCGGGTGACGGTATCGCTGATAAGATCAATCATGGCGCTTTACTCCTCGCAGGTGGCCCAGAGGCCGTGCACCCGCAGCCACCGTCAGAGTGACGCGAGCTTCTCTCGCAGGGCGTCGGAAATTCGCGTGGGCGAGCCGCCGGCCTGGCCCAGGTGTACGATCACCGCCGTGCCCCTGACGGTCGCCTTGCCCCCCTGGGACATCTCGCACTCGACGGTGAGTGAGCTGTTGCCCACCCGCACCCCGGTTATCCGCGCAATGACGTCGCTGCCATAGAAGGTCTCGGCGAGAAAGTCGATCTTGAGGGACGCCAGTACCCAGTTCTCCGGGGAGCGGGCGTCACCGTCCGCCAGGGACTCCAGGAAGCTGGCCCGCGCCACCTCGAACCAGGCGGCGATCACCGCGTTGTTGATGTGGCCGAGGGCGTCGGTCTCGTAAAATCTCGGGGTGATCGTCAATGCAAAGCCTGCCAATTTTATCTCCTCTCTCTTGTACCACCGGTCCGGCGGCTGGTGGTGCGACGTCACCGGCACGGGCGTAAGTTTGCGGGAATTTTCGGCTGCTGCGGAACTCGACCAATTTTGCTTCGCAAAATTCGGGACTCGAACAGTCCTCGCAGACTGCCCCGAAAATTCCCGCAAACTTAAAGCTCGCCCTATAGACCGGTGACGTCGCACCACCAGCCGCCGGACCTACCATCACACTAATTACATCTCACTAAAGAACTACCCCCCCACCAGACTGATCATCACCCCCGCCGCCACCGCCGAGCCGATCACGCCGGCGACGTTGGGCCCCATGGCATGCATCAGCAGGAAGTTGTGGGGGTCCGCCTCCAGCCCGAGCTTGTTGCTGACCCGCGCCGCCATGGGCACCGCCGAGACGCCGGCGGAGCCGATGAGCGGATTGAGGGGGGTACCGCCCAGCCTGTTCATCAGTTTGGCGATAAGCACCCCCGCAGCGGTACCGATGGCGAAGGCGACGATACCGAGGCCGAGGATACCAAGGGTGTTGAAATCCAGGAACTTGTCGGCCACCAGCTTGGAGCCCACCGAGAGACCGAGGAAAATGGTGGTGATATTGATCAGGGCGTTCTGCGCCGTGTCACTGAGGCGGTCGACCACACCGCACTCTTTCATCAGGTTACCGAAGCAGAACATGCCGAGCAGCGGCGCCGCGTCGGGCAACAGGAGGGCGACCAGGATCAGGAGCAGCAGGGGGAAGACGATCTTCTCGCGCCGGCTCACCGGGCGCAGCTGCACCATCTCGATCCTGCGCTCCGCCTCGCTGGTAAGGGCGCGCATGATCGGTGGCTGGATCATCGGCACCAGCGCCATGTAGGAGTAGGCGGCGACGGCGATGGCGCCCAGCAGGTCGGGCGCCAGAATACTGGAGACATAGATCGCGGTGGGACCGTCGGCACCGCCGATGATGCCGATGGCGGCGGCATCGGCGAGGCTGTAATCCATGACGCCCAGCGAGGAGAGGCCCACGGCACCGAGGACCGTGGCGAAGATACCGAACTGGGCCGCGGCGCCGAGGAACAGGGTTCTGGGATTGGCCAGCAGGGGGCCGAAGTCGGTCATGGCGCCCACGCCCATGAAAATCACCAGGGGCGCGACGCCGCTGGCGATGGCCACGGTATAGAAGTTGTAGAGCATGCCGTTGCCGTAACCGGCGTCCTGGGCCAGCTGCTGCAGCAGGGCATGGGTCTGGGCATCGCTGGCATCGTAGGCGGCGAGCAGGCTTTTCATGTCGCCGGCGGCGACGCCGAGGGCCCGCGCGAACTCCGCCAGCATCGCGGCGTCGGCGTGGTGCAGGGCGTTCTCCACCGCGGAGTAGGCCATACCGGCACCGGGAATATTGGCCAGGATGCCGCCGAAACCGATCGGCACCAGCAGCAGCGGCTCGAACCCCTTGCGGATCGCCAGAAACAGCAGCAGCACACCGATCAGGATCATCAGCAGCTGGCCCGCTTCCATCTGGGCCAACCCCGATGAGTTCCAGAGCCTGAGAAGGTTGTCCATCCAGGGTCAGCTCAGGGTGATGAGCGCGTCGCCGACCTTGACCGCGTCGCCGACTTTCACGTGGACGGCCGCCACGGTACCGCCGCGGGTGGCGCGCACCTCGGTCTCCATTTTCATGGCCTCCAGGATGACGATCACGTCACCGGAGGCGACCTGGTCGCCGACGCTGACATTGACCCGGAAGATATTGCGCCGGCTCCGCTCCGCGGTGCGGCGCCCCGGGGCGGGGGTGGCGGGGCGGACGGCGCCACGTTGGTGACCTCGCCACCCTCGGCGACTTCCACCACGTAGCTATGGCCGTTGACGGTCACGGTATAGACTTCAGCGCCGGCGGGCTCAGGCGGCTCAGCGGCCGCCGTGACAGCTGCGGCGGACGCTTCAGCCTCGCTCTCGTCCCCAGGAGCGGGCTCGAAGGCGTCGTGGTTGCCGCGGTTCGCCAGGAATTTCAGGCCGATCTGGGGAAACAGGGCATAGGTCAACACATCGTCGATCTCGCCTTCCCCGGGGGTCAGCGCCACAGACTTCTCCCGGGCCAGGGTGCGCAGCTCCGACGTCAGATTCTCCAGCTCGGGCTGCAGCAAGTCGGCCGGGCGGCAGGTGATCGGTTCTGCCCCCTCCAGCACCCGTTGCCGCAGCTCGGCGTTGACCGGCGCCGGGGTAGCGCCATATTCGCCCTTGAGAACCCCGGCTGTCTCCCGCGAGATCGATTTGTAGCGCTCTCCGGTGAGCACGTTGATCACCGCCTGGGTGCCGACGATCTGGGAGGTGGGTGTCACCAGCGGGATGAAACCCAGGTCTTCCCGCACCCGGGGAATCTCCGCGAGCACCTCGTCCATCTTGTCGGCGGCGCCCTGCTCTTTGAGCTGGCTCTCCATGTTGGTCAGCATGCCCCCCGGGACCTGGGCGACCAGGATCCGCGCATCCACGCCGCGCAGGGAACCCTCGAATTTCGCATATTTCCTGCGCACTTCACGGAAGTAGGCGGCGATCTCCTCCAGCCTGTGGATATCGAGACCGGTGTCCCGCGCCGTGCCCCGCAGGATGGCGACCACCGACTCGGTGGGCGAGTGGCCGTAGGTCATGGACATGGAGGAGATGGAGGTGTCCACGTTGTCGATGCCCGCTTCCACGCATTTGAGTATGGTGGCGGTGGAGAGGCCGGTCGTGGCGTGACACTGCATGTGGATGGGAATGGCGCAGGCCGCCTTGAGCCGTTTGACCAGTTCGTAGCCTGCGTAGGGATGGAGCAGGCCGGCCATGTCCTTGATGGCGATGGAATCCGCGCCCATGTCCTCGATGCGCCGGCCCTGTTCCACCCAGGTCTCGATGTCGTGTACCGGGCTCAGGGTATAGGAGATGGTGCCCTGGGCGTGCTTGCCCACCTGCTTCACCGCCTTCAGCGCCACCTCGATGTTGCGCATGTCGTTCATGGCGTCGAAGACCCGGAACACGTCGACCCCGTTGACCGCCGCGCGCTCCACGAACTTCTCCACCACGTCATCCGCGTAGTGGCGGTAGCCAAGGATATTCTGGCCCCGGAATAGCATCTGCTGGGGGGTTTTCGGCATCGCTTTCTTGAGTTCCCGGATGCGCTCCCAGGGGTCCTCGCCGAGGTAGCGGATGCAGGCATCGAAAGTGGCGCCGCCCCAGGACTCCAGGGACCAGAATCCCACCTCGTCCAGCCTGGCTGCGATCGGCAGCATGTCGTCCAGGCGCATCCGGGTCGCCAGCAGAGACTGGTGCGCATCACGCAGCACGACGTCGGTGATGCCCAGCGGGCGTTTTGTCTCTTCCATGGAGCCGGACCTCTTGTTTTCGGATCATGCCGCCCGTGGCGGCTCGCTGAATGGGTGCCTAATGGGACTAGCGTCTGCGAGCGCGATGGCAGTGCACGGCGGCGCCGATCACGGCGACCAGCTCTGCTTCCGAGGGAGCGCCCGCCGCGGCAGCGGCCTGTCCGGCGCGCAGGCGACGCAGCGCCTCGGCCGCAGTCGGCGTGGGCTGCGGCTCGGGGAACCAGCGCTCCACGAGGAGGGACATCGCGGCCGTAATCACCACCAGCAGGGCCAGGAACAGCACCACGGTGCCCATGCCAAACAGCATGAGCTCCAGTCCCTGTGCAAAAAGGTCTCCCTGCATCTGTTATCACCCCGGTGGCATAGGCCCCTGCGCCGGAGCCTGTCGCTGGTCCGTATCATAAAGCAGGCGCTCCGGGGACGCCATCGCCGGCTCGCCTGGCGCCGCCCGGGCAGCCCCGATGCAAAAAAGTCTAGCCGGAGATACTGGGAATGATCGCATCGATCAGGCGCGGCCCCCGGGACCCCATCGCCTCCTCGAAAGCGGCGTTGAATTCCTCCGCGGTGCTCGCCCGGCACGCCTGCACACCCATGCCCCGGGCCATGGCCACGAAGTCCATGTCCGGGGTGCCGATCGCGAGCATGCCGGCTGCGTTGGGTCCCGGCTTGCCGCCGCGAGCGCCGGTGCGGGCGAATTCCAGCTCGAGGATGCTGTACTTGCGGTTATTAAATATCACCACACAGACGTCCAGGTTCTCCCGCGCCATGGTCCACAGGGACTGGATCGTATACATGGCGCTGCCATCCCCCTCCAGGCAGAGGACCTTGCGCCCGGGGCAGGCAATCGCTGCGCCCACCGCGATGGGGAGACCCCAGCCGATGCTGCCGCCGGTCTGGTTGAGCCAGTCATGGGGCTGCGATTTCATGGTGAGGCTGAACAGGAACAGCCCGGCGGTGATCGACTCGTCAACCACCACCGCGTTTTCCGGCAGGAAGTGGGCGATCGCCTGTGAGGCACTGTTGGCGTCGAGTTCGCCGGCGGGCAGCTCCGGGATGTCCAGCGACTGGACGTCGGGCAGCACATCGACTGCGTCGAGGCGTTCCAGCAGGTCCTCCAGGACCTGGTCGATGTCGTCCTCGGGGCCGGCCAGGACAAACTGTTCGCAGCTCTCCGGGGCGATGGCACTGGACACGTCGGGATAGGCGAAGAAGGAGACCGGCGGCTTCGCGCCCACCAGGATCAGCTGGTCGAGTCCCTTGAGGCTGTCGATCGCGAGCTCCGCCAGGTAGGGCAGCCGCTCGATCACGGCCGTGCCGGCGCCCCGGGCGATCCGCGTCGGGAAAACTTCGGTGCTCACCCGCGCGCCACAGGCCCGGCCGATGCGGCTGAGCATCAGGCCCCGCTGGCTGTCGATCTCGCGCCCGCCGATCATGATCATGCAGTTGCCGCCGCTGCGCAGGCGGGTCACCGCCTCCTCCAGGCGCTCGGCGGGGACCGGGGTGGGCCCGGGCAGGCTGACCGGGCCCTCCTCGCCGTCGGGGTTGTCACTCCAGGAGACGTCGGCGGGCAGCATCAGGGTGGCGATCCGGCCGGCACCCGCCTGGCGAACCGCCTCCGCCGCGTCCCGGGCGATTTCCGAGGCAGAGGCAGAGGTGTGGACCCAGTGTGAAACAGGGCCCGCGATCCCCTCGATGTCGGCAGTCAGGGGCGCGTCGTATTTGCGGTGGTAGGTGGCGTGGTCGCCGACGATATTGATCATCGGCACATGCCCCTTTTTCGCGTTGTGGATATTGGCCAGGGCGTTGCCGAGCCCCGGCCCCAGATGCAGCAGGGTGCAGGCTGGCTTGCGGGCCATCCGCGCATAGCCGTCGGCCGCGCCGCTGACCACACCCTCGAACAGCCCCAGCACACAACGCATGCCCTCCACCTCGTCGAGGGCCGCCACGAAGTGCATCTCAGAGGTCCCGGGATTGGTGAAGCAGACGTCGACCCCGTTGTTCAACAGTGTTTTTACCAGGCTCTCGGCGCCGTTCATGGTTGACCTCCAGGGTTGTTTCGGGATGCTCTCTTGCAGACTAGCACAGCTAAACCGTGACCGTATCCACCCGCGGAACAGACGCCAGCAGCGCCTGGGTGTAGGGATGCTGCGGGCGGGTCAGGATCTGCTCGGCGCTCCCCTGCTCCACCAGTTTGCCGTGCTGCATCACCCCGACGTGGTGGGCGAGGCTCGGCACGATGGAGAGATCGTGCGTGATGAAGAGGTAGGAGACTCCGAACTCGCGCTGCAGCTCCTGCAGCAGCTCGAGCACCTCGGCCCGGATCGAGACGTCCAGGGCGCTGGTGGGCTCGTCGCAGATGATCAGCTCCGGCTGTACCGCCAGGGCGCGGGCAATGGCGATACGCTGCAGCTGCCCTCCGGAGAACTCATGGGGATAGCGCTGGGCGTAGTCACGCCGGAGCTGCACCCTGTCCAGCAGAGCGCCGATACGCGCCTCCCGCTCGGCGCTGTCCAGCCCCAGACCCAGGCTCACCATACCTTCGGCGATGATCTCTCCTACCGTAAGGCGGGGGTTCATGGAGGAGTAAGGGTTCTGAAAGATGACCTGGATGCTCTTGCGAAAAGGCAGCATCTCCCCCCGGGACAGCGATCCGATCAGCTGGCTCTTGAAGCGGATGGTGCCGGCGGCGATCTCCTCGAGGTTGAGGATGGCGCGACCCAGGGTGGACTTACCGCTGCCGGACTCGCCCACCAGGGCGTAGGTCTCGCCCCGCCCTATAGCCAGGGAGACCCCGTCCACCGCGCGCGTGTAGTCCACCACCCGCTGCAGCACACCGCGCCGGATCGGGAAGTGGACCTTGACGTCATCCAGTTGCAGCAGTGGCGCCTCCACCGCCTTCTCCTGGAAGTGGGTCAGGTCCGGGAGGGCATCGATCAGGCGCCGGCTGTAAGCCTCCCGGGGGTTGTGGAAGAAGTCGTCGACGGGGGCCTGCTCGATGATCCGGCCGCGGTACATCACCGCCACCTCGTCCGCGCTGTTGCGCACCACCCCCATATCGTGGGTGATCAACAGCACCGCCAGCTGCCGGGAGCGGGTGAGCTCGCGGATCAGGGCCAGCACCTGCTGCTGGATGGTGACATCCAGCGCCGTGGTCGGCTCGTCGGCAATCAGCACCTCCGGTTGACAGGCGAGCGCCATGGCGATCATCACCCGCTGCTGCTGCCCACCCGAGAGCTGGTGCGGGAAAAAGTTGATGCGGTCCTCGGGGTCGGGAATGCCCACCTCCCGAAACAGCTGCACCACCCGGTTGCGCAGGCCGTTGCCGCGCAGGCGGGTGTGCAGTTTCAGGGTCTCTGCCACCTGCTTGCCCACAGACTGCACCGGGTTGAGGGCCGTCATCGCGTTCTGGAAAATCATCGCGACCCGGTGGCCACGCACCTCCTGCATGCGCGCCTCGGGGAGCGCGAAGAGGTCCCGGCTGCCGACGTGGACCGAACCATCCGTGATCGCCAGAGCATCGGGGAGCAGGCGCATGGCGGCCATGGAGGTCACCGACTTGCCACTGCCGGACTCCCCCACCAGGGCGAAGATATGCCCCGCCTTCAGGTCGAAGCTGACCCCCTTGAGGATCTCCTCCCCGGACTCCACCGCCTTCACCCGGAGATCCCGGACGGCCATGCGGATCTCTCCCTTGCGCGTCATGTCGCAGATCTCCGCAGGCTGGTGCGCGGATCGAATGCGTCGCGCACCAGGTCGGAGAACAGGTTGGCTGCCAGCACCAGCACGAACATGAAGATGAAGGCCCCCGTCAGCGTCCACCAGATCGCCGGCTCGCGGGAGAGCTCCGAGCGGGCGCCGTTGATCATGTTGCCCCAGCTCCCCATGGAAGGGTCGATGCCGACGCCGATGTAGGAGAGCACCGCCTCCGCCAGTACCAGGGAACTGAAATCGAGGACGAAGGTGATGAGGATGATATGCACCACGTTGGGCAGGATGTGGCGGACCAGGATGCGCGTGTGGCTCACCCCGAAGGCGTGCGCCGCCTGCACGTAGCCGAGCTGGCTGATCTTCAGGGTTTCAGCCCTGATCAGCCGGCACAGAGAGGACCAGCTGGTTACCCCGAGAATGAAGCAGAGCGCAATAAAGCGCGCGTCCGCCTTCTCCATGCCGATCGCGAACTGGTCGGGATTGAGGTCGATGTAGACCTGAAACAGAAGAACCGAGGCGGCGATGAGGAGGATACCCGGGATCGAACTGAGCGTGGTGTAGAGGTACTGCACGACGTCGTCCACCCAGCCCTTGAAATACCCCGCCAGCACGCCGAGGGTCACCGCGATGGGCAGCATGATCAGGGTCGACAGGGTGCCGAGCAGCACGCCGGTGCGGACCCCTTTGAGACTCTGGTAGAGCACGTCGGTCCCGCCGAGGTCGGTCCCCAGTATATGGTAGTGCCGGCTGACAGTGACCATCCAGACGAAGAGGCAGATAACCGCCGCCTGCACTCCCCAGGACGCATGCCAGGGGTACGCGCTGCCGCGCAGGACAAGCCACTGCGGACCCACCACCAGCGCCGAGAGCAGCATTCCCCAGGCTAGCGCGACGACACTTTTGGCCGCGACGTCGGGCCATTTGTCGGCCGGATCGGCGAGGTGCGTCCCGGCATGTTCCAGCGGGGGGTAGTCGCGGATGTCCCGGCCGTGCTCGTCCTTCATGTTCTTTTTCTCAAAGGATTTCAGGGCAAAGGGTGCGGAGTAGGTTCGCTCGAAGCGCTCCCCCATGCCCCCCAGCATGACATCCAGCACGCTGGTGACCTTGTTGTCGTAGAACACCTCCTGGCTCGGAACCCCCTCGGCGGATTCCAGCGCCCTGCGGAAGTGCAGGGAGTCGAGCAGAGCAATCAGCACATAAACCAGCACGATGGTGAAGGTGACCATGCCGAGTCGGGAGGAGAAGACCTCGCCCCAGCGTTCCCGGGTCTGCGGGTCATGCCGCAGCCGGTAGAAGAAGACGGTGAGGGAGGCGACCAGCAGAAAGATCAGCGCGTCCGACCAGAGCAGGATAGGCTTCATCGCCGCAGCACCACCTGTGTTGATGGGCGGGGCCGGGATAGACCGCGGCGGGCATGCGGGTGCTTCATCGGGGTTCCTTCCCTCAGTTCAGGCGCACCCGGGGGTCTGCCCAGGTGTAGGAGATATCGGTGAGTATCAGGCCGAGGATGTAAAGGATCGAGCCGATGAACACCATGCTGCGCACGATCGCAAAGTCCTGTGACTTGATCGCGTCCAGCATGTAGCTGCCGAGCCCGGGAATCCCGAAAAAGGACTCGATCAGCAGGCTACCCATGAACAGCGAGGGTATCAGCACGACAATACCCGTAAGGATCGGTATCAGCGCGTTGGGCAGGATATGCCGGAACAGGATGCTGATCTCACTGGCGCCCTTGGCCCTGGCGGTGCGCACGTAGTCCTGGTTGGCCTCCTCCAGGAACAGCGTGCGGTACCAGCGGGCCCCGGACCCGATGCCCGCCACCACGCCCACCAGCACCGGCAGGATCAGGAATTTCCAGGGCTGCCCTTCGGCGTGGAAGCCGGAGATCGGCACCAGTTTCCAGGTCTTGGCCACCAGGTACTGGCCGCCGATGATGTAGAAGAGATAGGAAATCGACATCAGCGCCACGAACACGAAGACCGCCCAGCGATCGAGCCGGGTGGCGTGGAACATCACGACCATCAGCGCTACGCAGATATTCACCCAGATCCCCACCACGAAGGTCGGCAGCGCGACGGCAAGGCTTGGCCACATGCGGGTGGAGACGTCCGTGGTGATATCGCGACCACTCTCCGAGCGGCCGAAATCGAAGGCGAACAGCTTGAGGGACTTGTTGTAGAAAATGGTATCGGTCAGCGCCGTGACGCCTTCGGCACCGGGATTGTAAAACAGTGGTTTGTCGTAGCCGTTCTTCTTTTTCCAGGCATCGATTGCCTCCGGGGTCACGTATTTTTCCCCCAGCTGTGACACGGCCATGTCATCCGGGGAATTCACCACGAAGAACAGCGTGAAGGTGAGCAGGTTCACCCCGATGAGAATCGGGATGGCATAAAAAAGGCGGCGGATAATGTAGGCGAACATGGATTATTCGACTCTCTCGCGTGCGGTGGCATTCTGGCGCCGGCGGTAGGCCGCGACGCCGGGCCATAACAGGCCGACCACGACCAGCGCCGAGGCATACAGCGGCCAGGTGACCGGCTGGTTCCAGGCCACCCGTTTGCGCGCCCGCTCCTCGACGTCGATGCGAAGATACTTCAGGGTGCCCTTGGAGATGCCATGGCGCTTGGTGTTATAGACCCAGCTGTTGTTGAGGTAGATGTCCCTGGGGTAGAACGCATAGAGCCACACGGCATCCCGGCGATACAGTTCGACCATGCGCGCCACCAGTGCCGCGCGCTCCGGCCCCGGAGGGAGCACCCGTACCTGCCGGAACAGTTCGTTGTACTCCTCGTTGTCGTAGTTGGAGTTGTTGGCGCCGTCGCACTTGCAGAGCAAGGGGCTCTCCGGACCGTATAGCAGGAACAGGAAATTCTCCGGGTCAGGATAGTCGGCCAGCCAGCCGTGGGAGTAGATCTGGGTATTGCCGGTGAGCAGTTTTTCCCGCGTGCGGTTCCAGTCGGCCGGTCGAAACTCCACCTGCACGCCGAGCTGGGAGAAGATGCGATCCATCCAGTTCATTGAGGTGTTGCCGATCGCCTGGGACTGGACGTCGATGAAGATCTTCAGCGGTTCGCCCGTGCGCGCATCCCGGCCATTGGGATAACCGGCCTCCGCCAGCAGTTTGCGGGCATACTCGATCGGCTTGCGCCGGGCCTCCCCGTCAACCCAGTCATAGGTGTAGGGGTTGATACCCGCTTCTCCCTCCAGGTGGCCGGGAATACCCGGAGGGATCAGGTTATGGGCGGGAATCCCGTTCCCCTTGTAGAAGATATTGAGGTACTCCTCCGTATTGAAGGCGATCTGCAGCGCCTGGCGCAGCTTGCGCTTGTCCTCCGTGTAACCTCCTACCACCGGATCCCGCATATTGAAGCCGTAGTAGTAGATGCCGGGCTTCACATCGGGGGACATGGTAATGTTGTGGTCGGCGAGCTCCTCCGACATCTCCAGACCATCGGGACCCACCACGAAGGCCTGGTCGAACACCCCGTTGGTGTTGCCGTGCACCTCGCCAGAGCGGTCGTAATAACCCTGCAGGAACTTTGTCCAGAGGGGCAGCACCTCCTTCTCCAGACGGAAGACGGCCCGGTCGATGAACGGGATCGGCTTGCCCGCGTCCTCCAGGAATCCCGCCTCCAGATCTCCCGGGGCACCCTCCGTGGGATAGAAATCCGCGCGATAATTGGGGTTGCGCTCCAGTATGATCTCGCTGTTGGGATTGTTCTTGACCATCATGAAGGGACCGGATCCCACCGGCCACCAGTCCAGGGTCAGGTTGCGATCGGCAAACCCGGGATTGTGGTAGAAGCGGTCCGCCTCCGGGGGAATCGGCGAGAAAAAGTGCATGGCCAGCCAGTAGACGAACTGTGGATAGCGCCCCGTGATGGTGATGGCCAGGGTGTGCTCGTCCAGCACCCGCAGGCCCTCCATCTCGTAGTCGTCCAGGTTGACCCAGCCCTCCCGGGGCACGCCGGCGAGGCGCTCGGAGAACGCCTGCATCCCGACGATGTGATGGGCCATGAACCCCAGCATGGGCGAGCCGTTGTGCGGGTCGGCAAGACGTTTGATGGCATAGGCATAGTCATTGGCATGCACCGGCCGGTCGCCCACCTCGGCGAAGTCGGCGATCTGCCTGAAACGGGTTGCCTCGCGGGCGCTGTCGAACAGGTAGAGCGGCCCGCCATCGGCATCCTTGGCGAATGCCGGATGGGGCTGGTAGTGCTCGTCTTTTCGCACGTGCAGCGTATAACGGGTGAACGCCAGTGCCTCGTCGCCCTCCTCCACCTCGCGGCCGTCCGCGTCGAGGAACGTCACCTCGGGGAAATCCTCCAGCGCCAGGGGCAGCAACTCGTAGGGCCGCTTGAGAAAGTGGTAGCCCATGGGTGGCTGGTAGATCTGCATCAGGTACAGGCTCTCGTCCGAGGCGTAGGAGATCGCCGGGTCCAGGTGCTTGGGCGGGGCCGGCGTCATCACCGACTGGTAGGTGACCTTGTCCTCGGGCTGAGGCGGATGCGGATTGTTCCAGGGACCTTCTCCACAGGCGGTAAGCAGGGCAACCGTCGCCGCCAGGAGCAGCAGGGCGGTCGGTCTCAGCCGGGCGGGACTCGCCTGGCCGGGCCGGGCCGTGCCTGGCCGGGCCTGGCCTGGCCGGGCCTCACCTGGCCGGGCCGTGACGCGCCGGGGCGGGCAGACTTGCGAAGACGGGTAACGGGTCATGAACGACTGAACTCACCTTGTATCAGACACGGTATCGGATCGGTCCGTGCGAACGCGCAAGGATACCTCTCACGGCCACGGGGAGCCAGCAGCGGGGTTGCCCCAATGGGGTTGCCCCATACAGGCAATCCGGCGAACCCGGGCGGCCCTGCCGCCGTGCGATCCAGCCTGTGAAACGAACGGCGCGCAAAATCCCTCAACCGGCGGGCACTTTGCCTGGAGAGCTTCCCGGGACACCTACTGCCGCAGCCGCTACAATGATGCCAGACTGAGGGGGAGTGCCATGGCCGAAAAAGAATTCGATCTCATCATCTGGGGCGCCAGCGGGTTTACCGGCGGGCTCGTCGTGGAGTACCTGCTGGACCGGTACGGTATCGGGGGTGATCTCAACTGGGCGATCGCCGGGCGCAACCGGGACAAGCTGACCGGGCTGCGGGCCGCCCTGGTGCCGAGTGGCCAGAGGCGACAGCTGCCAATCGTCATTGCCGACAGCGCGGACCCGGACAGCCTCACGGCGATGGTCGAACGGACCGAGGTGGTCTGTTCCACCGTCGGCCCCTACGCGCGGTACGGCACACCGTTGGTTGCGGCCTGTGCCGAGGCAGGCACCGACTACTGTGATCTCACCGGCGAACCCCAATGGATGGCGAGAGTGATCGAAGCCTACCAGGCATCGGCAGAGGCCAGCGGGGCGCGGATCGTCCACACCTGCGGCTTCGACTCGATTCCGTCGGACCTCGGCGTCTGGTATCTGCAGCAGACGATGCTGGAGCGGTATGGGGTGCCCGCTTCCCGGGTGAAGGGACGCATCGGTCGTACCCGTGGCACTGCCAGTGGCGGCACGGTGGCCAGCATCATGCATCTCATGGAAGAGGCCAGGAAAGATCCCTCTATCCGCCGCCTGGTGGCAGACCCTTACTCGCTCTATCCACCGGGCGTCGCCCCGGGCAGGGACGGTCCGGACCAGACCGGGGCGCGCTACGACCAGGACTTCCGGCAGTGGACCGCCCCGTTCGTCCTCTCTGCCACCAACTCCCGGGTCGTCAGGCGCAGCAACGCGGTGCTGGGATTTCCCTGGGGTGAGGCGTTCCGCTACGACGAGTCACTGTTGTGCCCCTCCCGGGCCCGCGCCGTCGCGATGGCGCTGGGAACCGGTGCCGGCATGCTGACCCTGGCGGCGGGGCCCACGCGCGTCCTGGCCAGGCGTTTTCTGCCCAAGCCCGGTGAAGGGCCGGACCGGGAACAGCGGGAGGCGGGATTTTATGAGATGTTCTTCCACGGTATTCACCCCGATGATCGCAGCAAGGATATCCGGGTCAAAGTCACCGGGGACATGGACCCGGGCTATGGCTCCACCGCGAAAATGCTCGGAGAGGCGGCGGTCTGCCTCGCCTGTGACGAACCGGCGGTAGGCGGCGGGTTCTGGACCCCCTCCTCCGCCATGGACGGTCAACTGCTGCAGCGGCTCGAGGAGAACGCGGGCCTGACGTTCGAAGTGGTGGAGACAGAATGAGCCGTCAGGGGACGCCGCGCTGGCAAAGCCGCCCGAAACCCCGTACATTTTGCTGACAATACTATAAAGCAGCCAGGGGACCACAGGGGCGGGGTGAACAGGTTCAACCTCGAGTTTACCGGGGCAATTCTGCCCGACCGCGACCCGGAGCAGGTGAAGGCCCGCTTCGGCCGGTTTTTTGCGATCGACGATCCGGAGCGGCTGGAGCGGTTTTTCTCGGGCAGGACAATCGTGTTGCGGCGCAATCTGGAGCGCGAGGCAGCCGCTGAGTATTTCGTGACCCTGCGCAGACTGGGGGTGGAAATACGGCTGGTCAAGGTGGCCGGGGACGACAGCGCCGCCAACGACTCGCCCGCTATCGTGGCCACTGCCACGCCCGCCGGAGATGCCTCCCCCGACACCGGCACCGGGCACGGCCCGGCAGCCGCTGAGGAAACGCCCCGCCAGCAGGCACTGCCGCTGGACATACCGCCCGCGGGAGAGTCGGCGCGCGACGGCAGCGACGCACCGCAGCAGCCTGCCACGACCGCAGCCCCCACCCGAAAAGCCGGACCCGCAAATCGGCGTGGGCGACAGACGGCGCGGCAAAGGGCGCTGGAGAAAAAGGCCAGGCGCAAGCAGGCCAGAAAAGCCGCCAGGCACGCCACCAAACGAACGCGCGGTGCAAAAGGCCCGATGGCCCCGGCGCAGGTCTCTGGTCACCGCGCCGAGCCGCTGGCCGTACAGGAGAACCAGACCCGGCGAGACGCGGAAAAGCGCGAGGAAGCAAAGGGGGAAGCCGCCAGGCTGCGGGCGCGCGAGGCGGCGGCGCGCCAACAGCGAGAGGTCGAGGAGGCGGAACGCCAGCGCCGGGAGGTTGAAGAGGCGCAACGCCAGGAAGCCCTACGCCAAGCGGCCGCTGCAGAAGCCGCCAGGCAGCAGGCGCGCGAAGCGGCGGCGCGCCAGCAGCGAGTAGCCGAGGCGGCAGAGCGCCAGCGCCGGGAGGCCGAGGAGACGCAACGCCGGGAAGCCCTCCGCGAAGCGGCCGCTGCGGAAGCCGCCAGGCTGCGGGCGCGCGAAGCGGCGGCGCGCCAGCAGCAAGCGGTCGAGGAGGCGGAACGCCAGCGCCGGGAGGTTGCAGAGGCGCAACGCCGGGAAGCCCTGCGCGAAGCGGCCGCCCGCAAGGCCGCTCGTGAGCAGCGCGCACAAACGCAGAGGTCAGAAGCTGAAGCGCACCGCGAGGCGGCCGAGAAAGAGGCCGCGAAGCAGCGCGGCAGGCGCGACGCGGATTACGCCCGGCGCAGGGCCCTGCAGGCCATGGAGGACCAGGCGATGCGCCGCGCGGCCACGGCCCTCGCGCGCCAGCCCGCGTTGCAACCGACCGCAAAGCGGCCCGGGGCCGACGTCTCCATCGCCCCGCTCCTGAGAGCCCGGCGCCCCTCCACCGCGCCGGCCAGGACACCGCGGCGGCGACAGCCCGGGGCACCCAATATCTACAGCCTCAGGCCCTTCCGCAATACGCCGCGGGTACGCAATCGGGCCACCGAGGCACGGCGTCGGATGGGCAATGGCATCAAACTCGCGGTGGCCGCTCTCGCGGCCCTGCTTTTCATGGGTGGCCGTTTCCTGAGCCTGCCCGCCCCCGAAATGCTCAGCGGTGCGAGCGCTATTGCGGTCGACGCCGGTCTGCGACTCGTGATGATCGCGGACGACCGCCTGCTCCTCCACGATCGCTCCGGCACCGGCACCGGAGCGATCGAGCTCCAGACTATGGGACTTGCGACGCTCCAGGCGCCGATCGCCTTCGAACCCAGCGGCGACCTGCTCGGGATGGGCAGGCTGACCGGCGTCCCCGCAGCGGCGGAGACTGAGTCCCTGCAACTCGTGCGATGCGCCTTGGACACCCCGGCGTGCAGGCCATTCGCCCCCGCGGCGGCTCCTGTCCAGGCCGCCGCCCTGGCCATCCACCCGCTGACGCGCGTCGTGTTTGCCGCAGACGTGAACAGTGGGCAGCTGCTCAAATTCAGCGCCGGGGGCGAGCTGCAGGCCAGCGCCCCGCTGGCGATGCCGGCGCAACCGGTATTGCGGCTCGATTCCGGACTGCTTTTCATGAATAGTTCTCAGGGGCCGGCCATCAGTGTGTTCCGTTACGAGAATGAAGCCTTCGGCCGCCAGCTTGACGAGATTCTGGTGTTGCCGCCGGCCGCGGCCGTGGGAGAACAGTCCCTTGTCCGCGACTTCCTCCTGTCCGGCGGCGCCTGGTGGGTTACCCTCGACAACCCGGAGACCGGCAGTGCCGGAGTTTACCGCTTCGACGCGCAGTGGGACTTCCTGAACCAGGTCGATCTGACAGCGGATGGGCGTCTGGGAGCGCTGGTCGCCTGGGGGGACAAGGTCCTGCTCCACGACAGCGGGCAGGTCCCGGTGCAGCGTTTCAATGCCCAGGGTGGGGGGGAGGTGCCGCTTGTCTCGGCACCCCTGCGGGCGCTGGTCGAGGGACAGGAACGGTCCGCGAGGCTGATCGGGATCGCGTGGCGTGCCGGACTCATCCTGTGCGCGGCGCTGGCCCTGCTCGGCCTGGGCTACGCCGGTCTGCAGCGCTTGCGGGCGCTGGTCTACAGGCCCCGACGGGAGCGGGGCGCCGACCCGCTGGACGAGCGGGCCGACGCCGTGGAATGGATCGATCCGGTCAGCCAGCGCAACCGGATACTGCGACAGCGCACCGTTCACTATGCACTGCTGGCTCTCGCGCTGCTGTTGCTGGCGGTCGGCTTCGGCGTGTCCACCATCCAGCTTGGCGCACTGCTCGTGGCACTGTCCGGGCCCGCGGTGGCGCTCGCGCTCCTGCGGCGCAGCCCGGTGGGGCACATCGGGGTTTTGCAGCGCGAGCTGGTGCTGGCGGACCACGCCGGGACCTACCATCTCGGCAGCGGAGCGCGCATCCAGTACCGCGGAAACCTCCTGATGATCGACGACGTGCTGGTGTTCGCCGGCAACCGGCTGCTCCCGGCTTTCGACCAGGCTCAGGTCGCATCAAAGGTGAACCCGCTGGTTCAGGCCGGCGTGCGGGTCGACCGTAAGACCGTTTTGGTCAAGCTGCTGCAGAGCAGCCACCCGTTCGCCAGGGGCGCCATCGCGATCCTGGTGGCGCTGCTGGCAGCGGCGGTCCTGCTGTCACTGCCGGGCTGACTGCCCTCTTACTGCAGCCCCGGCGGCGATCCGTTATACTGCGCCGCAAACGCCCGGGCGTTGCCCGGTCCGCCCACCCGGGATCAGCACCGAGAGAGAACACAATCCGCATGCGTACCGACCAGCCGGAGCAACACCGCCCGCCGCCGCGATTTCGCGTTTCCCTCTTCGTCACCTGTCTCGCCGACCTGTTCCGGCCCTCGGTGGCTTTCGCCAGTATCAAACTGCTGCAGCGGGCCGGGTGTGAGGTCGACGTGCCACTCCAGCAGACCTGCTGCGGCCAGCCGGCGTACAATACAGGTGATTTCGACTCGGCCATTCCCCTGGCCCAGCAGACCATCGAGATGCTGGAGCCCGCCGACTACGTGGTGGTTCCCTCCGGCTCCTGTGCCGGCATGATCGTTCATCACTATCCGCGCCTCCTGGAGGGGGAATGGCAGGCGCGGGCCAGTGAGCTGGCGGCGAAGACCTTCGAGCTGACCACGTTCCTGAGCGACGTTGCCCGCGTCCGGCGCGGCAAGCGCCCCGCCGTCAGCTTGCCCACGGTCACCTACCACGACAGCTGCGCCGGCCTGCGGGAACTCGGGATCCGGGAGCAGCCGCGAAAGCTGCTGCGGGACCTGTGCCAGACGGAAGTGAAGGAGCTGAAGCAGACCGAGGTCTGCTGTGGTTTCGGCGGCACTTTCTGCGCCAAGATGCCCGAGATCTCCGGCAAGATGGTGGGCGACAAGCTCGACAACGCGCTGGCCACGGGGGCCGACATCCTCGCCGGCGGCGACCTGGGCTGTCTGCTCAACATCGCGGGGCGGGCGCAGCGCCTCGGCAAACCGATCGAGGTTCGCCATATCGCGGAGCTGCTCGCCGGCGACCTGGATGGGCCCGCCATCGGCGAAGGGCGCAGGTGACGGGGCTGGAGGCATGAAGCAGAACAGCGAGGCCTTCCTCGACCAGGCGCACGACGCCCTGCAGGACAGCGCCAAGGTCCGGCGACGGGAGCTCATGGCCAGCTTCACCCCGCTCGCGCGCGATGCCGCCATGGACAGCTTCGGCAAGTTCGAGGCGCTGCGCAACCACGTCAAGCGCGTCAGGCAACACGCGCTCGACAACCTGGGCCACTACCTTGTCCAGTTCGAGCAGGAGGCGCTCGCCAACGGCAACCGGGTTCATTTCGCCCGGGACAGTGCCGAGATGAACAGCATCGTGCTCAATATCTGCCAGCAGCATGGCGCCCGGCGCATCGCCAAGGGCAAGTCGATGGTCACCGAGGAGACGGGGCTCAACGACTACCTGCAAAAAGCCGGGCTGGCAGTGACAGAGACCGATCTCGGCGAGTACATCATCCAGCAGGCCGGGGAGACACCGAGCCACATCGTGGGCCCGGCGCTGCATAAATCCGCTGCCGAGATCCGCGAACTGTTCCTGGCCAGGCACGACCTGGGGGAGCGCTCGCTGGAGACCACGGCGGACCTGGTCGGGGAGGCCCGCACCATCCTGCGCCAGCATTTCCTCGATGCCGAGGTGGGCATCATCGGCGCCAACGCGCTGATCGCGGAGAATGGCTACAGCATGCTGGTGACCAACGAGGGCAACGGCGACCTCTGCGCCAACCTGCCGACGGTGCTGATCGTGTGCACCACCGTCGACAGAATCCTGCCGCGCGCCGAGGACGCCACCGCCATGCTGCGCCTGCTGGTGCGCTCCGCCACCGGCCAGCCCCAGACCTGTTACACCAGCTTCTACTCCGGGCCGCGGCGGGAAAGCGACCTGGATGGTCCGCTGGAAGCCCACATCGTCCTGCTGGACAACCGCCGCAGCGAGATCATGGCCGGCGACTACCGGGAGATGCTCGAGTGCATCCGCTGTGGCGCCTGTCTCAATCACTGCCCCATTTACGCCAGCGTCGGTGGGCACAGCTATGGCTGGGTCTATCCTGGTCCGATGGGGTCGGTCCTGACGCCGCTGCTGACCTCACTGGAGAAAAGCCACCTCCTGCCCAATGCCTGCACCGCCTGCGGCCGCTGCGCCGAGGTCTGCCCTGCCGGCATTCCACTGCCCGACCTGTTGCGCGACCTGCGCCGCGACGAGACCGCGGCAAAACTCTCCCCGTCGCGGTGGCGCCTGGGCATGCGGCTGCACGCCTGGCTGGCGCGGCACCCCCGCCTCTACCATCGCCTCACCGGGCTGGGCATCCCCCTGCTCCACCGCCTGGGCCGCACCAGGGGCAGTTTCCGCCGCCTGCCCATGGCCGACGGCTGGACCAGCCAGAGGGACTTTCCCGCGCCCCAGGGCGGGACCTTCATGCAGCAGTACCGGAAGGCGGCGCGCCGCCGCGGCGCGAGACGGACGCAATGACGACGGACGCACGCACGGAAATTCTCGCCCGGGTGCGCGGCGCCAGCCGGGGGGCGCCGGCGGAATCTGTCCGGCGCGAGCTGGCGGGCCTGGGCAGCGCACCGGCAGCCGACCTGCCGGCCGCAGACCTTGTCACTGCCTTCCTGGTCAACGTAATGCGCAACCGTGGCACTGTCGACTGCGCCCGCAACCGCAGCGAAGCGGTAAAGGCAATCGGCGACTATCTCTACCGCCAGCTGCGCAGCCAGCGCCTCGTCGCAGGCAATGACCCGAACCTGGCGGCCATGCCCTGGCGGGATTCGGGACTGCTGCCCCGCTTCGGCGAACTGGAACCCGGCGCGCCCGCGGCGCTCAGCTACGCCCGGCTGGGCGTGGCGGAAACGGGCGCCGTGGTGACCTTTACCGGCAAGGGCAATCCCGCCGCGAACAACCTGCTGCCGGCGTACCACATCGTGCTGGTCGCGAGCGACACCGTGGTGCCCACCATGGAGGAGGCATGGCAATGGATCGGGGAGGAGATGGCGGCAACCGGACGTCCGCGGGGAATCAACTTCATCGCGGGCCCCTCGAGCACCGCCGACATCGAGGGGCAGCTGGTGTATGGCGCCCATGGCCCGCACAGCTGGCACGTGATACTGATGGGCGAGGAGGTTCCCGCCGATGCCCTGGAGCGGGCCCGGGCGATCGCGGGCCCCTGATTCAGGCTCCTACATCAGAGGGGCGTATACTTGAACTTCTGGCCACCGAGCGCCGCCTCGTACATCAGGCCGCCCTTGGCAATCGTGAAAATCGCCATCCCCTTGCGATAGCCGCCATGGGTTGTGGTCGCATCGTTGCGGCCACCGCTGGCCCCCGCGGAAACGCCGCCACCGGTGCTGGCCTCGGCGGAGACGCCGGCAGTGATCGCTACCGCGGTGGCCTGGGCACTGAATTCGAAGTTGCCCGAGGTGAATTCCCGGAAGGCGGGCTCGTCCTTGAAGAAGATAATCTGGCTGAACGCCTGGCCACCGAGCTGAAAGCCGATCGTGACCTGGGTCATGGTCGCGTTGCCGACGTGCTGCCCCTGGACGTAGACCCGGCCCTTGCCGTGCGCTCCCCCGACACCGATACCTCCCTTGCCGATGGTCGGGAACACGGCATAGCCGTATGCCGTCGCGAAGAACGCCCCGCTCTCGCCGGCATTGCGGAAGGAATTGATGGCATCGGTGTACTCGTCCGCGTGGGCTGCCTGGCCCGCCAGCGCCAACAGTGACGCCATGAAAATTGCTCGAACTATGTTCTGCATGGGAAGCTACCTTGCTCTGGAATGGGAAAGCTCAGCGGGATCGCAACCTCGGCACCGCAGACACGAACCGTCGTTGCGGGCGCCCTCCCCGGCTGGCGCACCTATTCTGTGGAGGCGCGGGCCCCGGGTCAAGTCTTTCCACCCCGTGGATCAGCCGGTATTGCGCATACCGGCGGCGATGCCGGCGATCGTCACCATGATGGCCCGCTCGAGGACCGGTTGTGGTTCCCGCCGGTTGCGCTTGAGCAGCTCCGCCTGCAGCACGTTGAGGGGATCGGTGTAGATATTGCGCAGGCGGATCGATTCCCGGATCCAGGGTTCCTCCGCCAGCGGTTCCGCATCCCCGGATATCTGCAGCACTGTCGCCACATCGCGCTGCAGTCGCTCGCGCAGGGCGACACCCAGCGGCTGCAGCGCCGCCGGCACCAGGCTCTCGTCGTAGTAGGCCGACAACCCCGCATCGGCCTTGGCAAAAACCATCTCCAGCATGGCCAGGCGGGTGGCGAAAAAGGGCCAGATCTCCGCCATTTCCCGCAGCTGTTCACCCTCGCCTCGCTTCAGGGCAGCGGCCAGCGCCTCGCCCGCCCCCAGCCAGGCGGGCAGCATGAGACGGTTCTGGGACCAGGCGAAAATCCAGGGTATTGCGCGCAGGCTCTCGATGCCGCCGCCAGCGGCGCGCCGCGCCGGGCGGGAGCCGAGGGGGAGTTTGCCGAGCTCCTGCTCGGGGGTGGCGTGACGGAAATACTCGACGAAGGCCGGCTCCTCCCGGACCACCGCGCGGTAGGCGGTGCAGGATTCCGCGGCCAGCCGTTCCATTGCCTCGCGCCACTCGTCCCGCGGTGCGGGCGGGGTGAGCAGGTTGGCGCGGCAGATGGCCCCGGTATAGAGCGCCAGGGTCTTGACCGCCATCGAGGTCCATCCCAGCTTGGCGCGAATCATCTCCCCCTGCTCGGTGACCCGCAGCCCGTTGCGCAGCGATCCCGGCGGCTGGGAGAGCAGGGCCGCACCTGCCGGCGCCCCGCCCCGGCCTATCGTGCCACCGCGGCCGTGAAAGAGTGTCAACCGGACGTCGTGGCCGCTGCAAAGCTCCAGCAGCTCTTCCTGGGCGCGGTACTGCGCCCATGCTGCCGCCAGCACGCCGGCGTCCTTGGCCGAGTCGGAGTAGCCTATCATGACCATGAGGCGCCCGTTGATGTGGCCCCGGTACCAGCTCTCCTGCAACAGCCTGTCGATCACCGCCCTGGCGCGGGACAGGTCATCGAGGGTCTCGAACAGCGGGGCCACCGGCAGGCTGTGGGGACAGCCCGTCTCTTTCAGCAGCAGGTGCACGGCCAGCACGTCCGAGGGCTGTCGCGCCATGGAGATCACGTAGGCGCCGAGGGCCTCCGCGAGAGTTTCCGCCACCACGCCGCAGGTATCGAGCACCTCCTGCACCTCCGCCGATGGCTCCCACCTGGCGGGTATGAGCGGACGGCGACTGCTCAGCTCCTGCAACAGGAACGCCTGGCGCGCGGCCTCGTCCCAGCCAGCATAATCGCCCAGGCCGAGCCAGGTCGTGAGTTCCGACAGCACGGCGGTGTGGCGCGCGCTGTCCTGGCGGACGTCGTGCCGCACCAGGTGTACCCCGAAGCAGCGCACCCGGCGCAGCAGATCCAGCAATGCATTGTCGGCGATGCTCTCCATGCCACAGGCACAGAGCGATTCGTAGCAGGCGTGCAGGGGCTGCCATAGCTGCTCCCCCTGTTCGAGCACCGCCCACTCCGCCGGCGGTGCCTCTCGCCGCAGTTCCATCTCGATGGCATCCCGGGTGCGGCGCAGCAGGTCACGCAGGTCGCGCAGCACGGTCCGGTACGGCTCGTGGGAGTCGCCGGCGAGCGCCCGCAGGTTTTCCGTGCAACGCGTCATCGAGAGTTCCTCCACCAGGGCGATGACGTCGTTCAGGTAGAGATCAGCGGCCTGCCAGCGGCTAAGAAGCAGAACCTCGCGGGTCACCGCCGCCGTGACATTGGGGTTGCCATCCCGGTCGCCACCCATCCAGGAGGCGAAGGAGACCGGCGCCGCCTCGAGCGGCAGCGCAACCCCGCAGTGCTCCTGCAGGGCGCGGTCGAGCCTGCGCAGAAACTCCGGGACCGCTCGCCACAGGGACTGCTCGACCACGGCAAAGCCCCACTTGGCCTCATCCACCGGTGATGGACGCTCCGCGCGGAAGTCGTCGCCATACCAGATCTGCGCAATCAGCTCCCGCAGGCGCGCATGCTGGCGCACCCGCTCGCGCTCGGTATAGCCCTGCAGCTCGAGCTCGCCCAGACAGCGGCCGATTTCACTGTGTTTGTGAATCAGCGTACGGCGGGTGATCTCCGTGGGGTGGGCGGTGAGGACAAGTTCAATCCGGAGGTCGGCGATAGCGGCGCTGACCGCCTCCCGGGAGACGCCCGCCTCTCCCAGCTGCCGCAGGTCCGCCGCCAGGTTGCGTGAGGCGGAAAGCAGGGGATCCATCTGCCGGGAGACGTTGTTGTACTGGTCGGCGATATTGGCCAGATTGAGAAACTGGCTGAAGGCCCGCGCCACCGGCACCAGTTGCTCGTTGTCGAGATTGCGCAACAGCGCCAGCAGCGCCGCGCGGTCCGTGTCGCCACCATCCCGGGCGCCCTTGGACAGGCCCCGGATCTGCTCGATGAGGGCCAGGAAATCCTCACCCTCGGCGGCGGCAATGGTCTCTCCCAGCAAACGGCCGAGAAAGCTGACATTGCCCCGCAGGGAGGAGTAGTCAGGTTGCGACCCGGGCTCGCTCACCAGTCAGCCAGACGCTCCAGCAGGTCGCAGACGCGACAGGAGTAACCCCACTCATTGTCATACCAGTTCAACACGCGCAGATAGCGTCCCGCAGTCACGGCAGTGAAGCCGGAATCGTAGATCGAGGAGTGGGAATTGCCGATGATGTCCGTGGAGACGATAGGCGTGTCGCTGAACTGGAGGATACCCTTCAGGCGATCACTCTGCGACGCGGCCCGCACCGCGGTGTGAACATCGTCGGCAGTGACCGTCTTCCCCAGCTTGACGAACAGGTCGACCACCGAACCGTCGGGGACCGGCACCCGGGCCGCGATACCGTGCAGGCGGCCCTGGAGATCCGGCAGCACCACGCCCACCGCTTTGGCCGCCCCCGTGGAGGTGGGGATGATATTCTCCGCCGCCGCCCGGCTGCGCCGCCAGTCCGAGTGGGGCACATCGGCGAGACGCTGGTCATTGGTGTACGCATGCACCGTGTTGATCACTCCCTCCTCGATACCGAACTCGTCGTTGAGCACCCGCGCCATCGGCGCCAGGCAGTTGGTGGTGCAACTGGCGTTGGAGATCACCCGGTGCTCGGGGGTCAGACCCTCGTCGTTGACACCCAGCACCACGGTGTAGTCCACAGGGTCCTTGGCGGGCACCGTCAGCACCACGCGTTTGGCCCCCGCAGTCAAATGCCCCTGCAGCTGCTCCATCTTGCGAAATACTCCGGTGGCCTCCACCACTGCGTCGACGCCGAGCTCGCCCCAGGGCAGGTCGCCGGGATTGCGTTCACTGAGCAGCTTCACCCGCCCCTTGGGGGTCACGAAGTGATCGTCTTCCAGGCTCAGGCTCTTGCCGAAGGGACCCATGACCGTGTCGTAATTGAGCAGGTAACGCAGAGCTTCACGGTCGAACAGGTCATTCACCGCCACCACGTCCACGCCCACCGTGTTTTCCAGGATGCGGAACACGGAGCGGCCGATCCGGCCAAATCCATTGATGCCGACTTTCATTACGCTGCCTCCTGCTTGTCCAGCTTCGCATACAGGCGCACCACATCGAGCAGGCGCGCCGCATGGCCGAGATTTTCGTACCAGCTAAGGGTCTTGATGATGTTGTTTCCCGCCTTGATGGTACCCTTGGCGTCAAACAGCAGGGAGCGGGCATCCCCGATCACGTCGGAGGAGACGATCGGATCCTCCACCACCCCGACCACGCCCGGATGGCTGGCCGCACCGGCACGCATCGCCTCGTTGATATCCTCCGCGGTAACCGCGGCATCCTCCATCACCAGATTGACGTCAAGCAGGCAGCCCTCCCGGACCGGGACATTGAGCGCCGAGGTCAGTATCTTGCCGTCGAAAGCCGGCAGAATATCGCCGAGCCAGAGGCCCGCTTCGTGGCTGTTGGGGATAATGTTCTTGGCGGCGGACCGGCTCCGGCGGAAGTCGCTGCCGGCGTAATCCTGCAGCGCCTGGTCCGAGGTGTAGGCGTGAATGGTCGTCATGCTGCCACACTCGATGCCGAAGCGCCCCGAGAGGACGTGCAGGAGCAGGCACAGGGCCGTGGTCGTGGCGGAGCCGGCCGATATCACGCGATCAGACGGGCTGGCAGTGCCGGCGTTGATGGCGGGAATGACGATCCGGTCGATCGGGTCCACCGGCAGCGTCCGCATGAGGACGCGGGGCGCGCCGTTGCGCAGGTGGTCCTCCATCAGTGCGCGGTCGCGGAACTTGCCCGTGGAGTCGATGACCATATCCACCCCGAATATATCCCAGGGGGTCTCGGCGGGGCGATCGATCTGCATCAGCCTCGCCCGGAATCGGGGATTGACCAGGAAGTTGCCCTCCAGGCTGTGCCGCTCGGGTTCTTCCGTCTCGGAACATAGAAGATAGTGCAGGATGGCCGGCTTGCCGATGTCGGCCACTGCCACCACCTCGACGTCGTCGCTGCGGGAGGCGAGATCATAGATCTGCCGACCGGTCTGGCCGAAGCCCATGATGCCTACGCGGATGGGCCTGTGCTCTGTCATGTGAGTGCTCCTTTGATTGTCCAGTCAGGCCATGGCCTCAAGGGCCAGAGCCGAAATTTCATCCCACTTGCCATTGTCCACCAGGTCAGCGGTCACCATCCATGATCCACCGCAACAAATCACGTTGGGGAGCGCCAGGTAATCGCGAAAGTTGCCCGGGTTCAGGCCGCCTGTGGGACAGAAACGCGCCTGGGGAAAGGGTCCGGCGAAGGACTTCAGCAGGGCTCGCCCGCCCACGGCCTCCGCCGGGAAGAGCTTGAACAGGGTAAGACCGTGCTCCAGGCCCCGCATCAACTCGGAGGCGGTCGCGACCCCGGGAATGAAATCGACGCCGGACGCCACCGCCGCCCCCAGCAGGTCAGGAGTGGCGCCGGGACTGATCACCAGCGCCGCCCCCGCGGCCACCACGCTGTCCAGCTGGGTCCGGTCGGTCACCGTTCCCGCCGCCACCAGCATCCCCGGCAGGGCCTCGCGCACCGCCCGTATGCTCTCCAGTGCAGCCCCGGTGCGCAGGGTGATCTCGATAGCGCTCATGCCCCCGCGCTGCAGCGCCCGGGCCAGCTGCACCGTTGTCTCGACGTCAGTGGCAGTGACGACCGGAAGTACCCTGCATGCCTGCAAGGTGGAAAGGTCCATTTCGCACGCCCCGGAAATTGAGAAACGACCACTACATTAAATGCACGGTTCGGCAGTGGGTCAAGGAACAGCGCCAAAAAAAGCCGCCGCGGGCAATCCGCCTCCTCCCGGTCGCCGTAAATATTCCCGGTAACTGACTGGAGACTGCCATGGATTCATCACTCGCCCAGAACATGCTGTCCTTTCCCTCCCAGCTGTCCCCCGAAGCCGAACTGGTGCGCCAGGCGCTGCTGGAGCGGGGTCTGGAAACACCGCTGGTGCCCAATGGCCTGAGCCGCGATGAACGCTACCAGCGTATCGCCGCCGCTTTCACTGACATCACCCGCACGCTCGGACTGGACCTGACCGATGACAGCCTGTGCGAGACCCCACACCGCATCGCCAAGATGTACGTCGACGAAATCTTCTCCGGGCTCGATTACAGCCAGTTTCCCAAGATCTCGGTCATCGAGAACAAGATGCAGGTGGAGGAGATGGTGCAGGTGGACGATATCGACCTCGTGAGCACCTGCGAGCACCATTTCGTAACCATCGACGGCAGCGCCCGGGTCGCCTATATCCCGCAGGCCAAGGTGATCGGCCTGTCCAAGATCAATCGCATCGTGCGTTTCTTCTCCCAGCGGCCACAGGTGCAGGAGCGCCTGACCCAGCAGATCCTGGTCGCCCTGCAGACGCTGCTGGAAACAGACGACGTGGCGGTCTCCATCGATGCGGTGCACTACTGCGTCAAGTCGCGCGGGGTGATGGATGCCAACTCGCGGACCCGGACAACCTCCCTGGGCGGCGCCTTCAAGGCCGACCCCAGCACCCGGGCTGAATTCCTGCGCTGATCTCAGCCAAAACTTCCTTTTATTGATCCGGCTCATTTTTGCCGGCAACCCCGTCGCGCTACACTCTGAACGAGGTTTCCACTGTTCAGAACGGCGGCGGGGGGGTGATGTCCAGCGAGCAAGGAGAAATGCCCCGGGGCGTGAAGATCCTGCACGACCCGGTACGCAACAAGGGCACGGCATTCACCGAGGCGGAACGCGACAAGCTGGGCCTGCGCGGCCTTCTGCCCCCACGGGTGTGTTCACCTGCGGAGCAGGAACTGCGGGTACTCGGCAACCTGCGCAACAAGGTCACCGACCTGGAGCGCTACCTGTTCCTGGTCTCCCTCCAGGACCGCAATGAAACGCTGTTCTACCGGCTGGTGATCAACCACATCGAGGAGATCATGCCGCTGATCTATACCCCGACGGTGGGCAAGGCCTGCGAGCATTTCAGCCACATATACCGGCGCCCCCGTGGCCTCTACATTTCCCTGCAGGATAGCGGCCGCGTGCGGGAACTGCTGGACAACTGGCCGCACCGCGACCCGCGGATCATCGTCGTCACCGACGGTGAACGCATCCTGGGCCTGGGCGATCTGGGAGCGGCCGGCATGGGAATCCCCATCGGCAAGCTCTCTCTCTACACGGCCTGCGCGGGCATTCACCCGACGCTCTGCCTGCCTGTCACCCTCGACGTCGGCACCAACAATGAAAGTTTCCTCAATGATCCCCTCTATCTGGGACTGGAGCGGCGGCGGGAGCGCGGCGAAAAATACGATGCGCTGCTCGAGGAGTTCATCGCTGCAGTCGGGGAGGCCTTTCCCGGGGCCATGGTGCAGCTCGAGGATTTCGGCAACAGCAACGCCTTCCGCCTGCTGGCCCGGTACCGGGATCGCCTCTGCCTGTTCGACGACGACATCCAGGGTACCGGCGCGGTGGCTCTCGCCGGCCTGCTGACCGCGCTGCGCATAGCGGGCGGCGAACTGGCGCGGCAGCGGGTGCTGATCTTCGGGGCGGGCCAGGCGGGTATCGGTATCGGCAACACCATCGTGGCCGCGATGATCGACCAGGGTATTCCCGCCAGTGAAGCTCACGACTGCTGCTGGTTTTTCGACAGCCAGGGCCTGCTCACCGCCGCGCGCGGCGCTATCCCGCCGCAGAAGCAGCCCTACGCTCACGAGCATGCGCCCGTGGCCGACCTTGCCGATGCGGTGAAGCTGCTGCGGCCCACGGTACTGATCGGCTGCGCCGGCCAGCCCGGCGTTTTCAGGGAGGAGGTGGTGCGGCTGATGGCGGAGCAGAATGAGCGACCGATCATCTTCGCCCTCTCCAACCCCACCTCCAAGGCGGAGTGCAATGCGGTCGAGGCTTACGGCTGGACCGACGGCCGGGCGATCTTTGCCAGCGGCAGCCCCTTCGAGCCGGTCCAGATGGGCAACAGCACCTTTGTCCCGGGCCAGGGCAACAACGCCTACGTCTTTCCCGGCGTGGGCCTCGGCGCGGTGGTAAGCGGCACCCGCCGGGTGACAGACGAGATGTTTCTGGCGGCGGCAAAAGTCCTGGCGGACCAGGTCACTGACGAGGACCTCGCCCTGGGCAGGATCTACCCCGGACTCTCCCGGATTCGGGAGGTCTCGGCGCTGATCGCCGCAGAGGTCGCGGCCATTGCCTGGCGCCGGGGACTGGCCGGCCGGGAGGCGCCGGCGGACATCCTGGCCGAGGTGCGCGAGCAGATGTTCCAGCCGATTTATCCCCACTACGCCTGATTGACATGGACGAGGAGTCGAAAGTGAACAGGGACTGGTACGCGCTTTCCACCGACGAAATCATGGAGGCGCTGGAGTCCGCCCCCACGGGACTCACCGACGAGGTGGCCGCCGCCCGGCTCCAGCAGTACGGCCCCAACGAGATCGAGTTCAAGAAAACGCCCGCCTGGGTCCGCTTCCTGCGGCAGTTCAACGATCCCATGGTGATCATCCTGGTGGTGACTGCCCTGATTACCGGCACGCTCACCGCGCTGGGCAGTCATATGCTGCCCGACACCATCGTCATTGCCGGCGTAGTCCTGCTCAACGCCGTCCTCGGCTTCGTCCAGGAGGGCAAGGCCGAAGGTGCCCTCGACGCGCTGCGCAACATGATGGTGCAGGAGGCTCTGGTGGTCCGGGACCGCGACCAGCGCCGCATTCCGGCGCGGGACCTGGTTCCCGGCGATCTGGTGGTGCTGGAGGGGGGCGACAAGATTCCCGCGGATGTGCGCTTCCAGGACGTGAACAACATCCATGTGGACGAGTCCTCGCTGACCGGGGAGTCGGTGCCGGTCAAGAAAATCATCGACGCCCTCACCGGTTCTGACCTGGTACCCGGCGACCAGACCAACGTCGGTTTTTCCGGCACCTACCTGACCCAGGGAACTGCCCGCGCCATCGTGGTGGAAACGGGACGGAACACGGTCTTCGGGCGCATCGCCGACATGGTCAAGGCGGCGGACACTGGCACCACCCCGCTGCAGCGCAAGATGAAGGAGTTTGTCAAAACCCTGATCATCGCGATCCTGGCAGTGGGCGCGTTCAACTTCGCCTACGGCATCTACCTGGGGTATGAAATATCCTACAGTTTCCTGGGCGCGGTATCCCTGGTCGTCGCCGCCATCCCGGAGATGCTGCCGGCCCTGGTCACCTCCATTCTCGCCCTCTCCGGGGTGGTGATGGCCAGCAGGAAAGCGCTGATACGCAAGCTGCCGGCGGCCGAGACACTGGGGGCGACCTCTGTGATCTGTTCGGACAAGACCGGGACGCTCACCGAGAACCGGATGACGGTGACCCGGATCTGGGCCGGTGGTGAAATCTACGATGTCACCGGGACGGGCTACGACATCGAGGGCGAGTTCCGCCTCGACGGCACACCCCTGCCGCCGCAGGAGCAGCCCGCCCTGATGCAGCTGCTCGAGTGCGGCTTCTACTGCAACAACGCCCACCTCAGCGGCCAAGGTGGCACCGGGGACCCGACGGAACTGGCTCTGCGGATCTCGGGGGCCAAGGCCGAGCTGGTGGTGGACGGCGTCCACCGCCTCGAGGAGATCCCTTTTGAATCCGCCTCCAAGTTCATGGCGGTACTGGTGGAGTCCGATGGCAGACGGTCGGTGCTGGTCAAGGGCGCGCCGGAAATCGTCGTCAGGATGTGCACAACCAGCCTCGATCCCAAAGGAGCGTCGCAACCTTTCGATGCCGACGGGGCCCTGCACACTGCAAAACTGTTTGCCCGGGATGCGCTGCGGACCCTCGGCTTTGCGACCAAGGCGCTTCCGGAAGGGCAGGACTACCTGGACCACGACGACCTGCAGGGCATGTGTTTCGTCGGCCTGCAGGGGATGATAGATCCGCCCAAGCAGTCGGCCATAGAGGCGGTGTCCCAGTGCAAAGGCGCGGGCATCCGCACCGTCATGATCACGGGTGACCACCCCGATACCGCACAGGCCGTGGCCCGGCAGCTCGGCATCGACGCCGACCGGGTCATCACCGGGTCAGAACTGACGCAGATGGAGGAGGCCGCGCTGGAGCGGGCCGCGGAAGAGGTCTCCGTCTTCGCTAGGGTCGCTCCGGAGCACAAGAAAGCGATCGCTGAGGCGCTGCAGGCCAACGGCCACGTGGTCGCGATGACCGGGGACGGGGTCAATGACGCCCCCGCGCTGAAAGCCGCCGACATCGGCGTCGCCATGGGCATCAGCGGTACCGAGGTCGCCAAGGAATCGTCGGATATGGTTCTGGCCGACGACAATTTCGCCACGATCGTCGCCGCGGTGGAAGAGGGGCGACACGCCTGGAACAACCTGCAGAAGGCCATCCTCTACACGCTGCCCACCAATGCCGCCCAGGCGCTGCTGATCATGGGCGCGATTCTGCTGGCTGCCTCAGTGCCCGTTTTCTCGGTGCGCTTCGTGCTCGAGCCGGTCCAGATTCTCTGGATCAACCTGCTCGACTCCGTGCTGCTGACCATGCCGCTGATGATGGAGGCAAAAGAGAAAGGCCTGCTCGACTCACCGCCGCGGGACGGGAAAGCGCATATCATCAACGCCCTGTTTCTGCAGCGCGTGATACTGCTGGGGCTGGCCATCGCGCTTCCCGGCTTTTACATTTACTACCACTTCGGTTCGCCTGCCGTGGTCGACGGCCGGCTCGTGGACGAGCTCCTGCTGACCCAGGCCCAGACCGCCGCGTTCTGGGCCATCCTGCTCGCCCATTTCGGCTACGTGATATCCGCCCGCTCGATCTACGCGTCGGCGTTCACTTTCAACCCTTTTTCCAACCGCTGGCTGCTGGCAGGTATCGCGCTCAGCATTGCGATCCGCTTCATACCGACGGCGGTGCCCTCTGCGGCGGCCCTGTTCCGCACTGCGGAATTCCCCGCCGAGTGGTGGCCGGTGATCCTGCTCTGCTTCTTCCCCAGCTTCATCACCATCGAGGCGGACAAGGCACTGCGCAAGCTGGCCGCCCGGCGCCGGTAAACCGCCCCGCTCTGCTGTGCTATAGTCCGGAGCGCCCGTACCGACCGGGCCTGATCCAAGCGGAAAAGAGGACAGCTGTTTGCGCAAGTTAATGATAGGGCTGCTGCTGTTGGCGGGCTTGCTCGGCATCGCCTTCGGGGCCCTGCTGGTGACCGGAACTGTCGACACCACCAGTGCACGAATGATCTTCAACGTCCTGTTCGGCCTGTCCGGGCCGCCGACGGACGCGGGGAAGGTCGAGGAGGCCTACCAGGTACCGGAGGGCTTCTCCCTGACCCTCTACACCGGCGACGTGCCCCGGGCGCGTCTCCTGCGTTTCACCGCCGCGGGTGACCTGCTGGTCAGCCGCCCCCATGCCGGGGATATCGTGCTGCTGCGGCGCGATGCCGACGGCGACGGCCACCCCGACGGCATGGAGACCGTCATTACTGACCTGCGGCGGCCCCATGGCATGGACTTCGCCGGGCCGTGGCTGTACGTCGCCGAATCCAACCGCATCGGCCGGATCCGGTTCGACAGCGCCACCGGCAGCGCCAGCGGCCCCTACGAGACGGTGGTGGAAGGGTTGACCGACAACGGCAATCACTGGAGCAAGACGCTCCGGGTCGGCCCCGACGGCCACCTCTGGCTGAGCCAGGGCTCAACCTGCAACGTCTGCGTGGAGGAGGATGCGCGCCGCGCCACCATGATGCGCTTCCGTCCCGACGGCAGCGAACCTGAAATCATCGCCACCGGGCTGCGCAACAGCGTGGGGTTCGACTGGGCCCCCTGGAGCGGTGAACTCTACGCCACCGACAACGGGCGGGACATGCTGGGGGACGATTTCCCGCCCTGCGAGTTGAATCGGATCGAGCGCGGCGGTTTTTACGGCTGGCCCTGGTACAACGGCGATAACGTCCCCGACCCGGACATGGGACCTGACCCGCTCAGCGACCAGCGGGAGCCCATTCCTCCCGTGCACGGTTTCCGGCCCCACAACGCGCCCCTGGGCATCGCTTTCGTGAACACGGCGGGCTGGCCGGATCGGTACGGTCGCACTGCCCTCGTCGCCCTGCACGGTTCCTGGAATCGCAGTAGCCCGGACGGTTTCAAGGTGGTCTCACTGCACTGGACCGCAGATGGCGTCGAGGAGCGGGACTTCCTCACCGGCTTCAACCGCGCCGGTGAGATCCTCGGCAGGCCGGTGGATGTCGCCCAGGGGCCGGACGGTGCCATCTACGTTTCCGACGACTATGCCGGCGCCATCTACCGGGTGGCCTGGGGCGAGGGCGGTGCGTCAAGCCTTGCCGTCACAGCGTCCGGCAGCCGCCTCGATGCCGAGCCACCGGAATGGCTGGCGGGGGCCGACCTGCAGGCCATGGCCGATCGCGGTGAAGCGCTTTACCGGAAGTACGACTGCGCCAGCTGTCACGAGCGGGGCCAGTATGCGGCGCGGCTGACCGGGCTCGCCCAGCGGGCCGGTTACCAGGCGGTGATCGACCTCCTGAGAGCGCCGCCCTCCCCCATGCCGGTGTTCCCGCTAAGCGAGGCAGAGCGCCGGGACCTGGCGGCGTTCCTGCTGCGAGAGGAGCGTTGACCGCATGCTGCGCTACCTGCCCAATGGTCTCACCCTGCTGCGGCTGCTGCTGGCCGTTCCCCTGGGCGCCCTGATTCTGCGCGAGGAGTATGGCTGGGCCCTGGCCACCGGGATCGTCGCGGGGCTGACGGATGCACTGGACGGTTTTTTCGCCCGGCGCCTCGGGGTGTTCTCAAAGTTCGGCGCCGCCCTGGACCCGGTGGCGGACAAGACACTCGTCACCGTCATGTTCCTCAGTTTCGCCAGCGTCGGCCTGATTCCCTGGTGGCTGGCTATAACGGTAATCGCCAGGGACGCGATCATCGTCACCGGCGCCCTCTGTTACCACTGGCTGATCGGCCCCCTGGAATTCTCCCCCACCGTCCTCAGCAAGGCCAATATGTTCCTGCAGCTGGTCTTCTGCGTGCTGGTGCTGCTCGCCCAGCTCGCGCCGGCGATTCCTGACGCGGTTATCACCGCCGGGGGCATCCTGGTCCTGGTCATCGCCGTCGCCAGTGGCACGGACTATGTGACATCGTGGACCCGGAAGGCACTGAGCGCCCGCGAGGGTCGTTCATGACCGACGAAATCCATATCCTCACCTACAACATCCACAAGGGTTACTGCAGCGGCAACCGACGCTTCATGCTGGATTCCATGCGCCAGCGCATCGCCGAGACCGGCGCGGATATCGTGTTCCTGCAGGAGATCCACGGCACCGCCATCAACAGCGAAGCCCGGCGCAAACGCTTCTCCTATCCAGACCAGCCCCATTTCGAGTACCTCGCGGACCGGGCGTGGCCCCACTACGCCTATGGCCGCAACGCCATCTACCGCAAGGGTGACCACGGCAACGCGATCCTCAGCATGTACCCCTTCGTCAGCTGGGAGAACATCGACGTATCGATATTCCCCCGCTCCAGCCGGAGCATTCTGCACGGCGTGATCGAGATACCCGGCAAGAAGACGCGCCTGCACACCCTGTGCGTGCACCTCGGGCTGCTGGAGCAGGAGCGCAGGGGGCAGCTGCAGACCCTGACCGAACGCATCGATCAGCATATACCCAAGGACGAGCCGATGATCATCGCCGGCGACTTCAATGACTGGCGACGCCGCGCTGAGGATCACCTGCACAGCGATCTCGACCTGCAGGAGCTGTTCGTGCGACTGCAGGGGAGGCATGCCCGGACATTCCCCGTGTGGGCACCGGTGCTGCCGGTGGACCGCATTTACTACCGGGGTTTGCAGCCCACCCGCTGCCAGCGTTTGAGCAAGGGACACTGGCGCGATCTCTCCGACCACGCGGCACTGTTCGGGGTCTTCCGAATCACATGAACGACCAGGCGGGGATGGCCCGGGCCGCACCGGTCAGCACCGCCGCCGGCCTGCTGTATACGCCCGAATTCGACCGGGAGCTCCTGCAGGCGGCCACCGCGGCGGGCAAGACACCGGAACAGGCGCGCCAGTATGCGCGCAAGTGCCTCAGGGAGATCGAGGCCACGCCGCGGGAGTCGTGGCTGCAGCCGGCGGCGAAGCTGGCGCGCTTCATCTACACCCGCAGCTATGAGCCGGAACTGGACATCAACCGCGAGGCCATCGAGCAACTGCGGGAACTGTCCCGGGACCACCTGCTGCTGTTCCTGTGGTCGCACAAATCCCATATGGACAGCTTCGTATTCCTGCTGTCGCTCTACGAGAACGGGTTCCGGCCGCTGCCCCTGATTTTCGCGGGGATCAATATGAACTTTCTCGGGTTTGGGGCCCTCGCGCGCCGCGTGGGCGCCATTTTCCTGCGCCGCAGCTTCCAGGAAGACCCGATCTACAAGCTCGTGTTCAGGCACTACATCGACCACCTGATCCGCAACCGGATGCCCCTGACCTGGTCGATCGAGGGCACCCGCTCACGCACCGGCAAGCTCTCGCCACCTAAACTGGGAATCCTGAACTGGGTGATGGAGTCCTGCCACCGGGAAAAGATGGATAAAGTACTCTTCGTACCGGTCTCGATCGCCTTCGACCGGATCGCCGAAATCGATGACTACGTCGCCATCCAGCGGGGTCAGCCGAAGCGCAAGGAGTCACTGCGCTGGTTCTTCGACTTCGTGTTCGGAATGAAGCAGCCCTACGGCAAGGTCTACGTGCGGTACGCGGCGCCGCTGGCGCTGGACGACCCGGGCCACCGGGCCACGAACGCGGCCGGGGACCCCGAAGCGGGCGAACAGACCGAGGTGATGCGGGTCGCCATCGAGGTCTGCAACCGAATCGAGCAGGTGACACCGATCAAGTCAGCCGACGTGCTGACCATGGTCCTGCTCGGCGCCAACGGGCGCGCGCTCACCGCCCTGGAGACCTACCGGCAGGCGCAGGAGATCGCAGCGCTGATCCGGGAGCGGCGGTTCCCCACCGCCTCGGGCTTCCGCCTCGACAGTGAAACGGACGTGAAAGCCGCCGTGCTGTCGATGAAGGGATCCGGTCTGGTGAAGTCCTTCGAGCGGGCCACTGTGCCGGTCTACTTCATTCCGGGGGACAAGCGCCTGGCGGCGGCCTACTATCGCAATACCATCACCCATTTTTTCCTCAGTGCCGCACTGGGCGAGATCGGTCTGGCCGGCTGCGCGCTGGGTATCGACATGCCCGGGGAAGGGCAGCTGAAAACCCAGGTGATGGCGCTGCGCGACCTTTACAAATTCGAATTCTTCTACAAGCCCGGGGAGGCTTTCTGGGAGGAGGTGCGTCAAGAGACGCGTGAGCGATACCCCGAGTGGGACAGCGGCAAGACCTCCCTGCAGAAATTGCTGCGGGAGCGGCCTCCGCGCTTCGGCCACGCCATTCTGCGCTCCATCACTGAAGGCTACCTGGTGATTGCCGTGACCCTGCTCGAGCTCCAGGGCCAACCGGTGGCCAACCGCAAGCAGCTGACCGGCAGCCTCATGGCGCAGGGGGAACAGATGCTGCTGCGCCGCAGCATCAGCTGCGAAGCCTCCGTTTCCCAGGACCTGTTCGCCAACGGTCTGCGCCTGGCGGAGTACCAGGAATTGCTGACCGGCGAGACCGTGGCGCTGCACCAGCGGCGCGAGGCCTTTGCCGAACAGGTGGTGACCGCCCTGTCGGCGATCAACCTGTTACAGCGCTGCTATGATGCCGCCTGGTTTTCGCAGCTTTCCGCCGGTGAGGTATCAAACCTGCTCGGACCCTGAGCTGACCGCCCGGCAATGTACCGCCCGTCACCTGCCCCGCCTTGCCGGCAGGCGCGAGAGCCGCTATCTTGCCGAATCACCCACCGGTCCTCGAAGGAGTCTCCATGCGCCCCACAGAAATCGCGTCGACGCTGGCGGAAGCGCCGGCCCTGCTGCGCCTGGCAAGGGCGCTCAAGATACGCCCGCTGGATACCCATGACTGCTTCGCGGCGCGCGTGGAGCAGACTGCCCGACGCTACCCGGAGAACAACGCCGTGGTATTCGAAGGCAGAAGCTGCAGCTGGCGGGAGCTGAACGGGCACGCCAACCGCTACGCAGCGGCATTGCGGACGCTGGGGCTGTCCCGGGGAGACGCGGTCAGCGTGCTGCTGGAAAACCGCATCGAGTTCCTGGTCACGATCATCGCCCTCAACAAGCTCGGGGTCACCGCGGCGCTGATCAATACCAATCTCACCGGGCGCCCCCTGACCCACTGCGTGAGCATTACCCAGTCGCGCCTGTTCATCTTCGGGGAGGAGCGGCTGGATGCGGTTGCGGACGTGCGCAGGGAGTCGGCACTGGCGGAGTTAGAGGATTATCTTTTCGTGCCCGATGCGCATCTCGCTCCCTGCCCCGCCTGGGCCAGGGATCTCGAGGCGGCATCGGCCGGCGAAAGCAGCGACAACCCGCCGGAAACCGCCGAGGTCACACTCGGCGATACCGCCCTGTACATCTTTACCTCCGGCACCACCGGCCTGCCCAAGGCCGCCGTGCTGTCCAACCGCCGCTACCTGCTCACGGCGGCGACTTCCGCCATCGCCGGCCTGCGCTGCGATGTCAACGACCGCATCTATCTCTGCCTGCCCCTCTATCACGGGACCGGCCTCTTCCTGGGCGTGGGGGCCGCCTTCTGCACCGGCGCCAGTATGTATATCCGGCGCCGCTTCTCCGCCAGCAATTTCCTGCGCGAGATCCGCGTCAGCGGTTCGACCTGCTTTATCTACATCGGGGAGCTGTGCCGCTACCTGCTCAACACCCCGGCGCAGCCCGACGACTACCGCAATCCGCTGACCAACGTCATGGGCAACGGCCTGCGCCCGGATGTCTGGCATGAGTTCAAGGAACGCTTCGGCATCCAGCGCATCTCGGAGTTCTACGGATCAAGCGAGGGAAATGTCGGATTCATCAACGTCCTCAACAAGGATTGCACCGTCGGCACCTCCAGCATTCCCCATGCCCTGGTGAGGTATGACGTCGACGCCGATGAGGTCGTGCGGGATGCCCGGGGCCGCTGCATCAGGGTGGCAAAAGGGGAGCCGGGACTGCTGCTCGGCAAGATCTCCGAACAGACGGCCTTCGAGGGTTATACCAGTGCCGAGGCGACGGAGAAGAAAATCCTGCGCGACGTTTTCGAGGAGGGCGACGCCTGGTTCAACACGGGCGACCTGATGCGCACCGTCGATGTCGGTTTCGCCCTGGGGCTGCCCCACTACCAGTTCGTCGACCGGGTGGGCGACACCTTCCGCTGGAAGTCGGAAAACGTCTCTACGAACGAGGTGGGCGAGATCATCAACAGCCACCCGCAGGTAGCTTTCTGCAACGTCTACGGGGTGGAGGTTCCCCGGGCGGACGGTCGCGCGGGCATGGCCGCCATCGTGCTGGCGGAGGGCGTCGAGGCGCTGGACACGGAAGACTTCTCCGCCCATGTGAACCGCGAGCTGCCCCCCTACGCGCGCCCGGTGTTCCTGCGCATCCAGCGGGAGATGGACACCACCGGCACCTACAAGCTGGTGAAGAGCGAGCTGCGGCGGCAGGGTTACGACCCGGAGGAGGTAACGGAGCCGCTATACGTCATGAAGCCCGGCGCGACCCGCTACGAACCCCTCGAAAGGGACTATGCCAAAACCATCCTCGCGGGCGAGGCCGGCTACTGAGTGGCCCGGCGCCTCACGGCCTGAAGCGGTCCAGGCCGAAGGTCTTCATCATCAGGCGGTCAAAGGTGCGCAGCGGCAGGAGCTTCTTCAGCAGGGGCAGGCGCACGCTGTTGCGTCCGCCGCGGATGACCGCCGGCGGTCGCTGGCGCAGCAGTTTCTCGACTACCGGGACCACGAATTCTTCTGCCGGGGTGGCGCCCTGCTGGCCAGCCTGGGCGCGGGCGCGGATCCCCCCCTCTGCGGCCTTGAAGGGCGAGCTTTCAGGGAGGCGGAGGGCCTCCTCCGCGTGCTCACCGAACGCCGAACGCACCCCGCCGGGCTGGATGGTGACGACCTGGATGCCGAACGGCGCCAGTTCCATGCGCAGCGCGTCCGACAGAGAGTGGACAGCCGCCTTGCTGGAGCAGTAGGCGGCGGCAAAGGGGGTGGTGAAGAGGCCGACGATGCTGCCGACATTGGCGACCACGGCGGGGCCGCCCTGCTCTGCGGCCCGGCGCAGCAGCGGCAGGGCTGCCCGGGTCACCGCCGCCGGAGCGATGACGTTGGTCTCGTACTGGCGCCGCAGGTCTTCCCGGGTGAGGTCGACCACAGCGCCGACCTGGGAAAACCCCGCGTTGTTGACCAGCATGTCGAGGTGGCCGACGTCGCGCTCGATTGCCGCCATCGCCGCTTCGATACTGGCATCGTCGTTGACATCCAGGGCGAGGGTTTCAATCCCGCGCTGGCCGAAGGCGGCCAGACTCTCTGGCCGGCGCGCCGTGGCAAAGACCCGGTGGCCCCGCCGGTGCAGCTCCTCCACCAGGGCGGCGCCGATACCGCTGGAACAGCCGGTTACAAGAATGGTCCTGGGCATCTGTTATCTCCCGCAGGGCTTACACTCGCCAAGTAAATCACTCTGCCGACAGGCCCACAAGGCAGCTCAGCGCTGGGCGGCCCTGCTGCCCCCGGCGCGCCGCCGGCGCCCGGGACGGCTGCGGCCAGCCGCCGCCCTGCCCGGATTAGCGGCACCGGGCTTCGCCCTGGATGCCTGGCCCTGCTGGCGCGGCTTGCGCAGCGGCGCGCTGGGCGGGACCTCGTGCTCGGGTTCGAATCCCGACACGTACTCCCGCAGAATATGACGCTGAATCACCTGTTCGATGCTGTTGAGCTGCTTGATCTCATCGGCGCTGACCAGGGAGAAGGCCCGCCCCGCCGCACCCGCCCGGCCCGTCCTGCCGATACGGTGCACGTAGTCCTCGGGCACGTTGGGCAGGTCGAAATTCACGACCTGCGGAAGCTGGGCGATATCGAGTCCGCGGGCGGCAATATCCGTCGCCACGAGGACCCGGATATTCCCGCCCTTGAATCCCGACAGGGCGCGGGTTCGGGCACCCTGGCTCTTGTTGCCGTGAATGGCCGCCGACTGCACGCCGCTCTTGTCCAGCTGTTCCGCCAGGCGGTTGGCACCGTGTTTGGTCCGGGTGAAGACCAGGACCTGCTGCCAGTCGTTGTCCAGCACCAGCTCCCGCAACAGCGCCGTCTTGCGCCGTTTGTCCACCGGGTAGACCCACTGCTCCACCCGCTCCGCGGTGGCATTGGGCGGGGAGACCTCGACCACCGCCGGGTCGTGCAGCAGCTTGTGGGTCAGGTCGCGGATCTCGGCGGGAAAAGTGGCGGAAAACAGCAGGTTCTGCCGTTGCGCGGGCAGCAGGTTGAGGATGCGCCGGATATCGTGGATAAACCCCATGTCCAGCATGCGGTCGGCCTCGTCCAGCACCAGGATTTCCAGGTCCCTGAAATGCACTTCGCCCTGCTGGTGAAGGTCCAGCAGGCGGCCCGGCGTCGCCACGAGAATGTCGATGCCGCGACGCAGAGCGGCAATCTGGGGGTTGATCTTGACCCCGCCGAAAACCACCGCAGATTTCAGGGGCAGGTGTGCTCCGTAGGTCACAACGCTGTCGGCGACCTGGGCGGCGAGCTCCCGCGTCGGGGTGATGATGAGCGCGCGCAGCCGGTGCGGATGGGCGGGCTGTGCCGCGCTCAGGCGTTGCAGAATGGGGAGCGTGAAGCCCGCTGTCTTGCCGGTGCCCGTCTGGGCGGCGGCCATTATGTCGCGCCCCGCGAGAACAGGCGGAATCGCCTCGCGCTGGATTGGTGAAGGCTCTGTATAGCCTTTCTCCTGGACAGCCCGCAGCAGTGGCGCGGACAGGCCGAGTTGTTCAAATGTCATGGGGAATCTCTTAGCTAGACGTGGTCGCAACCACTGGTTGTTTGGGTGCGACCGGTGAGGGAGGCACACCTTACCCTATCCGGGTAAATATTGATACCTCTGGGTTTGCCGCGTGCGGGCACGCGGCACCGGAACGGCCGGATCAAGGGCCTCTGGCGGCGGGATATTGGTCTGGCAGGGTGCCTGGCGACTGCAACCGGGCCCGCAAAACCAGCGCTAGCGGGCGCCGGACTTGTTCCCGAGCTTGATATGCTTGTTGACCGCCATGCTCGGCTGGCCACTGATACCCGACTGTATGTACTGGATCTTGTTGCCCGATTTGAGAAATCGGCTGGTCTGTTCTGCGATGGTTTCTGAGGTCTCGACTGCGGCGGGCTGTTTCTTCTTGGCTGGAGCGCGAGTGGGCTTTCCAGCAGGAGAACGATTGGGCTTACTTGCCATAAAACTGGTCCCTTCGGGTGACGAAACCGGTAATTATACACCAAAAATGGCCTCGCCGGTGGGATTTCTCATCCCGCGGGGCGCCCGAACGCGCCCGGCATTCATCCGCCCACCCCGCTTGTCCGTATCATCGGCGTTCTTCCCACTCACACGAGGCACGAAGTTTTGATCGAACGGAATCTGGGCAATGTGGAGCGGCTGATCCGGCTGGCCGGGGGCCTGATCTTTCTGGTGTGGTCCCTGAATCAGCCCGCTCTGCGGTTCACGGAGTACGTCGTGATGGTGGTCGCCACGGCACTGATCCTCAACGGCGTTTTTTCGCGCTGCTACCTCTGGTACGTGCTGGATCTCAATACCTGTGAGCGCAGCGACGGGAACTGCGACACCCGGTCAGGCTGCTACTGATGCTCCTCGCCGAGGCTGACATCGCGGCCATGGAGCGACGCTATCGCGCCGCCTTCGTCAATTCCCTGAGCGGTTTCAAGCCGGCCAACCTGGTGGGCACCACCGATGCGGCCGGCACCACGAACCTGGCCATCATGAGTTCCGCCGTGCATCTTGGCTCCCACCCGCCCCTGCTGGCCCTGGTGATCCGGCCCGACCAGGCGGAACGTCATACTCTGGAGAACATTCTCGAGCGCCGCTGCTATACCCTCAACCACGTGGCGGATACGTTCATCGAAGCCGCACACCAGACCGCCGCACGCTATGACCGGGACATCTCCGAGTTTGCCGCCACGGGCCTGGCCGAGCACTGGGAGCCCGGGTTCGATGCCCCCTTCGTGGCGGAGGCCAGGATCAGGATGGGGCTGCACCTCCGGGAACACCAGACGCTGGCCATCAACGGCACGCACCTGATCATCGGTGAAGTGGTACTGGTGGACGTGCCCGACGCCTGCGTGGCCGCAGATGGCGCCATCGACATCGAGGCGGCGGGAACGGTGGCCCTGAGCGGCCTCGACAGCTACCACCATGCGCGCCGGACGCGCCGCATGGCCTATGCCAAGCCCGATCTGCCCCCGAGAGTCCTGCACCGGGCCGGCTAGCGCTGCCCGGGCGACATCGCGGCCCCTCCATCACCCCCGGGGCAGGCAACCGTGACCGCGAGCTGTGTAAGAGAAATTTCTGCAGAAATCGGATCAGGGTCACGACTCCAGCCCGGTCAGGTGATTACGGCCGTCATCAGGCTGGCCGAAATTCATAATTTAATGGCCCGGTCGCACATTCGAATCTCCGCCCCCCTCCATTACACTAACCGCTCCGTCCAATCCTTAAGAGGAGTGTAAGGCGATGAAAACAGTCTTCATCACCGGCGCGGCCCACGGTATCGGCCTCGCCACGGCGAGACGCTTTGCCTCCCAGGGCTGGTTCGTGGGGCTCTACGACATCAACCGGGAGAGTCTCGAAACGCTGCTGGGGTCGGGAGAGTTCCCCAGCGCCTGCGGCCAGTACTGCGACGTGACCAGCCGCCCATCGATCGAGGAGGCGCTGGCGCATTTCGCGAGCCACTCCGACGGTCGCCTGCACCTGCTGGTCAACAACGCCGGGGTGCTGACCTCCGGCAGGTTCGAGGAGATCGACCCCGGCGCCCACGACCTGATGGTGGACGTCAACATCCGGGGACTGACCCACGTCGCCCAGGCCGCATTCCCGCTGCTCAAGCAGACACCCGGCGCCACCCTGGTCAACCTCTGCTCGGTGTCCAGCGTCCACGGCCTGCCTCTGCTGGCCGTTTACAGCGCTTCCAAGTTCTATGTCAACGGCCTGACCGAGGCTCTGCACGTGGAGTGGGCCCGCTACGGCATCCGCGTCACCTCGGTCAAGCCACCCCTGGTGAATACCGCGATGGGGCACTCGGTGCGGCCGGAGCTGATGACGAAGTTTTCCGTCGACATGCAACCGGAGCACGTCGCAGAGGCCATACAACTGGCGGCCGAAGGGAAACGGATCGGCTACATTCTCGGCACGTCCGCGAAGCTCTGGGGATGGCTGGATAAATTCCTGCCTGAGTCCGGGCGCCGCGGCCTGGTCCGCTACCTGACGGCTCACTGAAGGCGGCGGGGCGATCGATAGCTGTTGCAATAAGGGAGATAGCCGCAGCCCATGGCGGCCTCCACGTACTGGTAAACAACGCCGGTATTGCCCTCACTGGCAGCATGGAGGAGGCCACGGTGGCAGACTGGCGCGCTACCCAGGCGGTAAACGGCGAAGGCGTATTCCTCGGCACCCGTGCGGCGATCGGGGTCATGAAGGGGTGCGGCGGCTCTATCATCAATATTTCCTCCATCGAGGGCATGGTTGGCGAGCCCACCGTGCCGGCTTACAACTACAGCAAGGGCGGTGTGCGCATCTTCACCAAGTCTGCGGCGTTGCACTGCGCGAAAGAGGGTTACCCTATCCGGGTCAACTCGGTACACCCCGGCTTCATCCTCACTGCCATGGTGGAGGAAGGTATCGGCTCGATGCCCGAGGAGGTGCAGCAGGAGATGCGGGAGCGCCTGGCGCGCGGGATCCCGCTGGGCGGCGCCATGGGCGAGCCCCTCGACATCGCCAACGGCTGCCTCTACCTGGCCTGCGATGAATCGAAATACGTGACGGGCTCGGAACTGGTCATCGACGGGGGTTATACCTGCCACTGAGCGCGAAAATCGGCAGCGCAGCGTTGCGCGGCCGCCCGGCTAGACTTCAGAAGGTGTTAAAGGTGCAAGTGAAAAGGGACAAGCCATGAAACCGATCAAGAGACTTGGCGAGCGCTATCCCCTGAGGCGGGTGCTGATCACGGGCGCGACCAGCGGCCTCGGGGAAGCTCTGGCCCTGCAGTTCGCTGCGGCGGGGTTCCGGATCGGGGTCGCCAGCAGGAACCCGGCCAAGGTGGCCGCCACCTGCGAGCGGGTCAGGGCGGCGGGGGGCGAGCCGCTGGCACTGACCCTCGACGTGACCCAGGTCGAGGACTTCGAAATCGTCGCCCGCCAGGTCGAGCAGGCCTGGGGCGGCCTCGACATCCTGGTCAACAACGCCGGGATCCTCACTTCAGGCAAGTTGCTGGAGACAGGCCTGGAGGAGTGGCAACAGTCGCTGGAGACCGACCTGTGGGGCGTCATCCACGGCTGCCGTCTGCTGTTGCCGCTGCTCGTTCGCGCCGGCAGAGGCCACCTGGTCAACGTCGCCTCCGCCGCCGGCCTGCTGGGCGGGCCGGACATCGCCAGCTACGGTGTCGCCAAGGCGGGGGTCGTCTCCCTGTCGGAATCCCTGGCGGTGGAGCTCGCCGGGCAAAACATCGATGTTACGGTCTCATGCCCGACGGTTTTCCGTTCCCACCTGATGGATCCCGAGGGCCACGATACCAGGCTGATGACCGGGGTGACGGCCGAGGGCCTGAAGCGTGACATGGATTCGACCGGCTACGGCAGTGAGGATATCGCGCGCAGCCTGATCCGCGCCATGGCCCGCCGCCGCATGTACGACCTGCCGCAACGGGATGCCAGGCTGCAGTGGTGGCTGAGCCGGACCTTCCCGGAAACCTATCGCAGCCTGGCGCTCTATCTCTACCGCCACCGGTTGTGGATATTCAGGACGGACAGCTGAAACGACATTCACTGTCGCGGTAGCCACGGGCGCCACTCCGCGCTGGTGTAGAATGCCCCGGAAGCGAATCCGGAGACCGTCACTCGTGAAACTGGTTTACACCCATCCCAACGGCATCGTCGTCGCCCAGGCCCGCAGCACCCTGCAACTGGCCGGGATCGAGAGCATCCTACGCAACGAGTATGCGGCGGGCGCCATGGGGGAGCTGGCACCGATCGATACCTGGCCCGAGCTGTGGGTGGTAAATGATCGCGATTACGAGCGGGCCAGCAGGCTTCTGGAGCAATCACGCACCGACAACCCGGAAGAGGAGTGGCGGTGCGAAAGGTGCGGAAAATTCAGCCCCACCACGTTCGAATGGTGTTGGCATTGCGGTACCGAGCGGGTATCAAGCTGACGGCAAGTGCGCCCTGCCCCTCACACCTCATCCCGCCCTGGTCATAGCCCCGTCACGCCGATTTAATTGACGATCTGCGCCGGTGAACATATATTCCCCCGCACTGCGCCAGATACCGCTGTCCAGTGCATCGGCCTCGGCGACCCGGCCTTCATGTCAACCAGCCCCGGGAAAAAGCATGACTGATCGCGTCTACAACGTGCTGTTCCTCTGCACCGGTAATTCCGCCCGGAGCATTCTCGCCGAGGTGCTGGTCAACCGGCTCGGCAATGGGCGATTTCGCGGCTACAGCGCCGGCAGCCAACCCAAAGGAGAGGTGCACCCCCTGGCACTCGAGGAGCTCGAACGCCACGGGTACCCGACAGCGGGGCTGCGCAGCAAGCGCTGGGACGAGTTCGCCGCCCCTGACGCGCCCGAGATGGACTTCGTCTTCACCGTCTGTGGCAACGCCGGTGCGGAAGTGTGCCCTGTCTGGCCGGGGCGGCCCACGACGGCACACTGGGGTATTGCAGATCCCGCCGCCGTCGGGGGCGATGCGATGGCGCGCAAGGCGGCATTCGACACGGCCTTCCGCGAGCTCCGGGACCGGATCGCCCTTTTCGTCAAACTCCCCCTGGCGTCTCTCGATCCCGCGCAACTGCAGGCGCGGCTCGCCGAAATAGGCCGATGCCCGACGGCGGAACCCGGCCCGGAGGAGACCTGAAGTGGGTATTTTCGAGCGTTATCTCTCGGTGTGGGTGGCCCTCTGCATCGCCGTGGGCGTGCTGCTGGGCAATCTGTTCCCGGCGGCTTTCTCCGTTATCGCAGGGGTGGAGGTGGCCCACGTCAACCTGGTCGTTGCACTCCTCATCTGGGTGATGATCTACCCGATGATGGTGCAGATCGACTTCTCCGCAGTGAGGGAGGTGGGTAAGCGTCCCCGGGGACTGGCACTCACCCTGGTGGTGAACTGGCTGATCAAGCCGTTCACCATGGCGGCACTGGGCTGGCTCTTCTTCCGGGTGCTGTTTGCCCCCTGGGTAGACCCCCAGTCTGCCACCGAGTACATCGCCGGCATGATCCTGCTCGGCGTCGCGCCCTGTACCGCGATGGTTTTCGTCTGGAGCCAGCTCACCCGCGGCGACCCCAACTACACGCTGGTCCAGGTGTCGGTGAACGATGTCATCATGGTCTTCGCCTTCGCGCCCATCGCGGCATTCCTGCTGGGCGTCAGTGACATTCACGTCCCCTGGCAGACCCTGCTGCTGTCAGTCGTGCTGTACGTGGTGCTGCCCCTGCTCGCGGGCACCTTCACCCGCCACCGGCTGGAGCAGCGCGGTGACGGGCACCGGGTGGAGCAGTTCGTCCATGCCCTCAAACCCTGGTCGGTGGTGGGCCTGCTGGCGACCGTGGTGCTGCTGTTCGGCTTTCAGGCGGAGACCATCATCAGGCAGCCGCAGACGATCCTGCTGATTGCCATCCCCCTGCTGATCCAGACCTACGGCATCTTCGCCGTGGCATACGCGGCGGCCAGGGCCCTGCGACTGCCCCATGCGATTGCCGCGCCCGCCTGCCTCATCGGGACCTCCAATTTCTTCGAACTTGCCGTGGCGGTGGCAATCTCCCTGTTCGGCCTGCACTCCGGTGCGGCGCTGGCCACGGTCGTGGGCGTCCTGGTGGAGGTGCCGGTCATGCTTTCCCTGGTGGCGTTCGCCAACCGCACCCGGCACTGGTTCCCGTCCGCACTGCCCGACGCCGCCTGAGCGACTTCCGGAAACCCCGCCAACCCGGGCTGGCCGTGAACTGATTTGGCCACGGGCATGCCCCCGGGATTGAGGTATACTCCCGGGCCATGAGTGCAGCCCGGCACATCCTCAAATCGGTCTTCGGTTACGACGCCTTCCGCCCGCCCCAGGACGAGATCATCCAGACCCTCGTCGACGGCGGCGATGCCCTGGTGCTGATGCCCACCGGGGGCGGTAAGTCACTCTGCTACCAGATCCCTGCCCTGGTGCGCGACGGCTGCGCCGTGGTCATCTCTCCGCTGATCGCCCTGATGCAGGACCAGGTGAGCGCCCTGCTGGAGCTGGGCGTGCGCGCCAGCTTCCTCAACTCGACCCTGGCGCCCGCGGCGGCGCGCCAGGTGGAGGAGGATTTCCGCGCCGGCACCCTGGACCTGCTTTACATCGCCCCGGAGCGGCTTGCCCTGGAGCGCACCCAGGCATTGCTGGAGCAGGCCCCGGTCGCCCTGTTCGCCATCGACGAGGCCCACTGCGTCTCCCAGTGGGGCCACGACTTCCGCGCCGACTACCTGCAGCTCAGCCTGCTCCATCAGCGCTTTCCCCACATCCCCCGCATCGCCCTCACCGCCACTGCGGATGCGCGGACGCGCAGCGAAATCATCGAGCGGCTCGACCTCGGCAGCGCCCGGCAGTTCATCGCCGGGTTCGACCGGCCCAATATCCGCTACCGGATCGCGCTCAAGCTCAACGCCCGCCAGCAGCTGCTGCGGTTCCTGAGGGACGAGCACCCCGCGGATGCGGGTATCGTCTACTGCCTCTCCCGCAACAAGACGGAAGAGACCGCGCGCTGGCTGCAGGACCAGGACTTCACCGCCCTGCCCTACCATGCGGGACTGGACAGCGCCACGCAGGCGCAGACCCAGGCGCGCTTCCTGCGCGAGGAGGGCGTAATCGTCGTGGCCACCATCGCCTTCGGGATGGGCATCGACAAGCCGGACGTGCGCTTCGTGGCCCACCTCGACATGCCAAAAACGGTGGAGGCCTACTACCAGGAGACCGGTCGCGCGGGACGTGACGGCCTGCCCGCAGACGCCTGGATGATCTACGGCCTGCGGGACGTGATCAAGCTGCGCCAGATGATGGCCTCCTCCCAGGGGAGCGAGGACCACAAGCGGGCGGAGCAGCACCGCCTCAACGCCATGCTGGGCCTGTGCGAGATCACCAGCTGCCGCCGCCAGGCGTTGCTGGGCTATTTCGGCGAAACCCTGGAGCAGCCCTGCGGCAACTGCGACAACTGCCTGGAACCGGTGACCACCTGGGACGGCACCGAGGCGTCCCGCATGGCCCTCAGCGCGGTCTATCGCACGGGCCAGCGGTTCGGTGTCAATCATCTGGTGGACGTCCTGCGCGGCGCCGGGAGCGACAAGATCCACCAATTCGACCACCATCTCCTGCCCACCTACGGGGTGGGCAGCGACCTCGATGGCAACCAGTGGCGATCCGTGTTCCGCCAGCTGGTGGCCCGGGGTTACCTCAGTGTGGACCTGGAGCGCTTTGGCGCCCTGCGGCTGGAGGGGAAGTGTCGCCCCCTGCTGCGCGGCGAGGAGGAGATCCGGCTGCGCCGGGATGCGACGAAGCCGGCGGCAAAAAAGCAGACCCGCACACCCCTGCCCGCAGATATCGACGTCGGGCTGTGGGAGGCGCTGCGGGAGCGGCGGCGACAGCTCGCCGAGGCGCAGGGCGTGCCGCCCTACGTAATCTTCCACGACCGCACCCTCCAGGAGATCTGTTCGACACTGCCCCGCAACCTGGCGCAGTTCGGCCGCATCTCCGGTGTGGGCGAGCGAAAGCTGGAGAAGTACGGGGCCGAATTCCTGGCCGTGCTCGAGGAGCACCTGGTCGACAGCATCTAGACACTCCCGGGACGGCGTTGGGGCCGATACGCAGCAGGCGCCCGCCCAGCCCGCGAGGCAGTTCGCCGGTCACCGGCACTTCGGCAGCGGACAGTGCGTCCGCAATCGGCGCGAAGTTACCGGAAAGAAAGGGGTTGTGGCTCATGGCTTATCTCGCGACGGATGGCGACCGCCAGACCCACAGACCACATAGCGGCCAATTCGCGTCCCGGAGGTCAGACCGCCTTCACCGGCTGGACCTCCGGTCTGTGCTATATTTCCCCGAGCCGGAAACCCGAGGACTATCATGAGCGACATCATCCTGCATCATTATCCCCAATCGCCCTTCGCCGAGAAGGTACGCCTGTTGCTTGGCTATAAAAAGCTCTCCTACGCGGCCGTCACCATCCCGATCATCATGCCCAAGCCCGATCTCATGCCGTTGACCGGCGGCTATCGCAAAACCCCGGTGATGCAGATCGGCGCGGATATCTACTGTGACACGGCACTCATCTGCCAGGTGATCGACCGACTGGCACCGGAGCCGGGCATCTATCCGCCGGCAACACGCGCCATGTCGGCCGCGGCCACCCAGTGGACGGACAGCGTTTTCTTCAGGGCCTGTGTCACCCTGGCTTTCCAGCCACAGGTCCTGGCGAACAGCGACCTCTTCCAGGATTCCGAGGCGGCAAAGGCGTTCATGGCCGATCGCGCCAAACTGACCGAGGGCGCCGGCTCGCTGGTCATGGATCTTGCCTGCGCCCAGGCGTGGTTCGCCGCGCACATGAAATTGCTGGACCGGCAGCTGGCTGCCGCTCCTTTTCTGTTCGGCGACAGGCCCATTCTGGCGGACTTCGCCACCTACCACTGCTGCTGGTTCGTGCACGGCAACGAGCTGCTGCGCGAGACGTTTTCGCCCTTTGCCCATGTCACTGACTGGCTGGCGCGGATGGCCGCCTTCGGCCACGGCGAGCAGCGGCCCATGACCGGGTCAGAGGCGCTGGATATCGCCAGGGGTGCCGCGCCCTCCGCTGATGAAAAGGCTGCCACCGAGGCAATCGATCACCTGCATATCGGCGATGAGGTCGAGGTGATGCCCACGGACTACGGCTTTCAGCCGGTCCGGGGCACCCTGCAACTCTCCGCCCTGGATGAACTGGTCGTGCGCCGGGTGGACGAGCGGGTCGGCGAGGTGGCGGTCCATTTCCCGCGGCTGGGTTTCCAGGTGAGGAAGGTGGCCGATGGCTGACCGAGAAGGTGCAGTGAGGCAGGCTGCAACCGGCCCGGCAGCCCACAGCGCACTGCCTTACAGCGATACTATCCGGGTCCGCTTCAGCGACACGGATGCGCAGGGCCATCTCTACTTCGCCAACTACATGGTCTACGCGGACGAGGTGGCGGGCTTTTACATGGAGGAGCTCGGCTACCGCGCGATGAATCCGCGCCAGGCCCCCTGTTATATTTTTACGGTCAACATCAACTGCGAGTTCCTCGAGGAGTGCAAGGCCTTCGACACGGTCCGTGTCCGGGTCGGCTACTCGCGGCTCGGCCGGAGCAGCGCGGACCTCGTTTTCGAGCTCTACAATGAGGCAACCGGCGCCGCCCTCGCGCGGGGGTCGATCACCCAGGTGTTCACCGACAAGGAAACGCGCAAATCGTCCGCTATCCCGCCAGCGTTCAGGGACGCCATCATAGCGCGCCAGCCCGAACTGGCGTGAGTCGACGCGCCACAGACATCCCGCCCGCGCCCGCTTTTCGCCACCGGAAACGGGTGTGCAACGTGACCGGAACTCTCACCCGACAGGAGCATCAGCCGTGAGCAAAAAGATCCCCCGTTCCAGCGAAGACGATTACAGCCCGGAGATCCTGCGCCAGCGCCAGGCTTTCATCGAGGAGAACACGCCCGCCCGCCTGCATCACACGCGGCAGTTCTCTTTCGAGCCCGAAGTGATGGCCGGCAACATCGAGAACATGTTCGGCGTGGCCCAGGTCCCCGTCGGTCTGGCCGGCCCCCTTCTGGTCAATGGCGAGTATGCCCAGGGGGAGTTCTACGTTCCCATGGCCACGGTGGAAGGCACGATGCTCGCCAGCTACAACCGGGGGATGAAAGTGATACGCGAGAGCGGCGGGGTGCTGACCACCGTGGCCGGCGAGGCGATGCAGCGCGCGCCCGTGTTCGTGTTCAAGAATGCCAGGGACTCCCGCGAGTTCGCCCGCTGGTTGACCGAGCACTTCGAGCAGGTCAAGGCGGTGGCGGAAGCCACCACCTCGGTGGGCAAGCTCAACGAGATCGAGCAGTACCTGGCCCACAACATGGTGTTCACCCGCTTCGACTACAGCACCGGCGATGCGGCGGGGCAGAACATGACGAGCAAGGCGACCTTCGCCGCCTGCGAATGGATCAAACAGCAGTACCCCTCGATGCCGCACTACCTGCTGTCCGGCAACTTCGATACCGAGAAGAAGACCTCATCGGTCAACCTGCTCAAGGGCCGGGGGCGACGGGTCACGGCGGAGGTCACCATCCCGCGGGATGTCATGCTCGAAAACCTGCGCATCACCCCCCAGCAGATGCACTACGGCCAGGGCATCAGCACCATGAGTGCGATCCTGAGCAGTTCATCAAATAACGCCGCCCACCCGGCCAACGGGCTGGCGGCGCTGTATCTCGCCACCGGGCAGGACATCGCCAATATCGGCGAGTCCAACCAGTGCACGACCTACAACCACGTGACCCGGGGGGGCGATTACTACTTCTCGATCACGTTTCCCTCACTGATCGTGGCCACCTATGGGGGTGGCACGGCCCTGCCCACCCAGCGCGAGTGTCTGGAGATCATGGACTGTTTCGGCCCCGGCAAGGCGCTGAAGCTCGCCGAGATCGCCGCGGCGCTGACGGTGGCGGGGGAACTGTCGCTGGGGGCGGCGGCCCGGGTCGATCACAAGACCCGCAAGAACGAGTGGGTGGATGCCCACGAGAAACTGGGACGCAACCGCTAGTGTCCTGCCCGGCGTGAAGGATACGGCCCTGGTAATACTGCTGCACCAGCTGCTCTTCCAGGGCATGTTTCTGACAAAAAACGTCGCCCTGCGCCGCAAACTGGGGCAACCGATCAGGGGTTCCAACCGCGAGGCCAACCTGGCGATTGCCTGCCTCGCCCTGTTCATCGGCCTGGCCCTCCTCCTGGCCCTCACGGAAAGCACGGTGGGGCGCATCGCGCTGCTGCCGGGGCCCGTGGCGATGGCGCTGGGCCTGTCGCTTCTGGCGGCAAACCTGCTGGTCGGGCTGGCGTCGCTCAGGCACCTGGGCGATTCCTGGCGGGTGGGGGTGATCGAGGGCCAGCGGACCGAGCTGGTGCAGGACGGGATCTACGGCGTCACCCGCAACCCCTACTTTTTCGCCTACCTCCTGATGTGCGCCGCATACACGATACTGCTCCAGAACCTGGTGCTGTTGCTCCTGGCGCTGGTCTGCTTTGCCCTGATTCACGCCATGATCCTCCGGGAAGAGCGCCACCTGGCCGCAATGCACGGCGAGGCCTACCACCGTTACCGGCGACGGGTCGGCCGTTACCTGCTGTTCTGAGCGCCTCACCGCGCACGCCCCCTCTCCCGCTCTATTCCATCACACCCCGAACTTCTGTATAAGGGCGCCATGAAAACTCCGAAACGATTACAGCCGCTGGTTGACGACGGGCTGGTGGATGAAGTCATCCGGCCCCTGATGAGCGGCAAGGAAGCCGACGTCTTCGTGGTGCGCTGTGGCTCCAGGCTGCGCTGCGCCAAGATTTACAAGGAAGCCGCGAAGCGCAGCTTCAAGAAGGCCGCGCAGTACACCGAGGGCCGCAAGGTCCGGAACAGTCGGCGCGCCAGGGCCATGGAGAAAGGGTCGCGCTTCGGCCGTCGGCAGCAGGAGGAGACCTGGCAGAACGCCGAGGTGGACGCCCTCTACCGACTCGCCAGCGCCGGTGTCAGGGTGCCCCAGCCCTACGGCTGCTTCGACGGCGTGCTGCTGATGGAGCTGATCACCGACGAGGAGGGCAACGTCGCCCCGCGCCTGAACGATGTCTCCATGTCCGAGGAGCAGGCCATCGAAGACCATGCGCTGATGATGCAGTACGTGGTGCGCATGCTCTGCGCGGGCCTGGTGCACGGCGACCTCTCCGAGTTCAACGTGCTGGTGGACGAAAACGGCCCGGTGATTATCGATCTGCCGCAGGCGGTGGATGCGGCAGCCAACAACAACGCCCAGGCGATGCTCGCCCGGGACGTGAACAACATGACCGCCTACTACGGCTTGTTCGCACCGCGACTGCTCGGGAGTCACTACGCCCGGGAGATCTGGTCGCTCTATGAAGAGGGCGACCTCCATCCGGATTACGTGCTGACCGGTCTGGCGGAGGAGGATACCCATGCCGCCGACGTCGATGCGGTGATGCTCGAGATCAGGGCGGCGCTGGAGGAAGAGCAGAGGCGCCGGGCCCGCCTGCAGGACGACCTCTCCGGCGAGGGAGAGTGAGTGCCGTGCCCGCCGAGCCACAGGACCTGCAAGTTTCCGGGCAGGTCGTCATCCCGGCCGGGGAGATAGAGATCCGGGCCATCCGGGCCCAGGGGGCGGGCGGCCAGAACGTCAACAAGGTCGCCACCGCCATCCATCTGCGATTCGATATCGCGGCCTCGTCGCTGCCGGAGAAATACAAGGAGCGGCTGCGAAAGCTCAGGGACCGGCGGATCTCCGGCGACGGCGTCATCGTGATCAAGGCACAGCGGTTTCGCAGCCAGGAGAAAAACCGGGAGGACGCGCTCGCACGCCTGCGGGAACTGCTGAACAAAGTCGCCGTCACGCCCAGGAACCGCAAGGCGACCCGCCCCACGCGACGCTCGCGGGAAAGACGGATGGACAGCAAGACGCGCCGGGGCGAGGTGAAATCCCTGCGCGGCAAGATCGATTACTGACCGCAGGCTAGCGCGCCCCGTCGAACCACTCCGCAAAGCCGAGCGCAGTGGATGGCCCGATGTGCAACTGCTCCAGCACGCCGTGACCGACCCGGTCGCCACAGGTCGCCCTGACCACCTGCTGGATATGGATGTTCTCCAGCGCCAGGGGGTCCAGCTCAGTCTCCTGCCAGCTCTCGCCACCGATGGCCAGCTCCCCGTGCCACTTGCCGTGCCCCCACTCCGGGTGCTGGTAGCCCAGCCCCTTCATCCGGTGCACCAACACCGGCTCCAGGGTGACGTCCAGCGTCTCGCCGGAGCGGTCCTGCATGGTGACCCGTGCGGCGCGGGCCCGCCGCGTACCCGGGATCATCTCGATCCGGTGTGCCACCCTGCCCTGCCAGACCCGGGCTGCGGGATCGTTGGTGCCGGGAATCTCATCCATCGCTGTGTAGGCGGGCAGGAATGCCTGGTCGGTATGCCACTGGTGGCCCTGATCGTCCTCGAACCAGCCCGCCAGGCTGCACTCCTCCTCCCAGTGGATCGGCATCCAGCAGAAATGCACTGCCTGGTACTCAGCCAACGGGGCGCCGCCCGGCCAGGGCTCACCGACAGGGCGGATGCCCCAGGAGCGGTCCTTGAGGCCGAAGGTCGCCGCGCCGTCCACCTGCAGCCGTCGGCCGTCGTAGCCGATCCACCCGGACCAGAAACCGAACTGGTCCAGTCGGGTTGCATCCATGACCAGGTGCCGGGAGTTGCGCAGGGTCTGGCGGCCCTCCTCGATACAGGCGGTCCGGGGCGTGAAGAGCAGGTCACAGGTGATGCCGGTCTCGTTGTCGGCGATGACCACCCGATGGCGCCCCATGGGCTCGAGGATCTGCAGCGCGAACGGACCCACGGTCGTATCCGTCGGCTCCTCGGGCGCGCGACGGGAACCGTGAAAGGCGTACTGGTGCCCGTCCACGGCCAGACTCAGGCTGCAGTCCATGATGCCGAGGTTCGGGTAGCGACAGAGCGCCACGCCGAAATAGAAACTGCCGTCGCGGGCATGGCCGTTGTACCAGTAGCGGTCGTAGTGACAGCGATCGCTGGAGGCAGTATGCGCCAGTGGCTCCGCGGTCTGGTGGACAGGGTAATCATCGAACTTGGAAAGCATTGTGGCATTCTCCCGGCAGGCAGGGGGCGGGGTGGTCGCCTCCCTTGTTGAGTCGGCAGCTCCTGCTGCGCGCGATCATGGTAAACCAAACCTTCCCGGGATGTCGTCCGACTCCGACCACGCCCGTTCCTGGCACCATCTCAAATCCGGCGCCACCCCATCGTTCGCTTCATGGGCTAGAATTGTGCGCAAACCAGGCGAGGGGCGCTGCCCAACTCATGACCCGACTCTCGATCCATGACCCTGCGGCGATCACCGTACCGCATGACAATAGCCGGCCACGGTATCTTCCCCACCTGGCCCAGCCGGAGGTCCTGCAGATGGGGCTGTCACCCCTGCAGGCAAAACCGTGGATCGAGACGGACAGTGACCTCGGCCGTTATCACCGGCACAAGCAGCAGCAACGGGCGCGCCATGGTGAACGTGTCTACCGGGCAGATCCCGGCTCGACCGCTGCGCAGCGGGAGCTGGGCCGCCGCCTGCTGCTGCACCTGACTGAGGAGCAGGCGCAACTGTATCGCCTGGCGGAGGGGGCACTCGTCTGCGAACACGGCGGTTTCTCCGTGGTGATCGATGACCCAGAACCCCTCTGGTGCTGCTCCCTCTGGGTGGCAGATGACCTGGTGATCATGGAAAAGCGAGGCAGCGAATACCACCTGACCGCTGCCAGCCTCTGCTCCCCCAGCCACTGGCAACTGGAGGAGAAGTTCGGGCGCCCGATGCGTGAGATCCACGACCCCATCCCCGGCTTTCATCGCAGGCTCAGCCCGAGCATCGAGCGCTTCTTCGACCACCTGAGACCGGAGCACCCGGTGGTGCGCTATAACTGGTCGCTACAGGCTGGTGGCCGCCTGTCACAGCGTCTGGAAGAGACCGAGGACTGCCCGCCGGACGCTGCGCTTTTTTATCGTACCGAACGCCAGTCCCTGATGCGCCTGCCGCAAAGCGGCGCCATCGCATTCACCATCCGGGTCTATCTGCATCCGCTGGAAACACTGGCGGGGATACCCGGGGCCCTGCCGGCACTGTTTGCCGCACTCGATGCGACGCCGCCGGCACTGGCCAGGTACAAGGGTTTTGATCGTCTCGCGCCGGCGGTAAGCCGCTACCGGAGTGTATTCCCGTCCTTGTGAGCGCCGGCCGCCGTGGGCTTCCACTGCTCAAGCTGTCGCTGACAGTGTGCAAACTGCACACGATTCCCCACCGCGGGCCGGGCATTACCCTGGCCGACAACGATTTGGGCCTCACGTGTAAATTTTTCATTTATCCAACCTGTTTTTACACAATGTCATCGGCCTGGGGCGGGCTCGCCACCCGGAGAGGGCCGGTACGCCGGTAGAGCAAGGCCAGATGACTCTGGGCACAAAAAATGCAGTATCTTTCTCGCATTAACAGCTATAGTCATTGGAGAACCCGTTCGAGTGGCCAGGCAAGACGCATTCACACAGATGGATAGGCGCCGCAGCGCTGGCCACTCGACAACGAGGTGGTAGTAAACCGACCCCGAGGAATCCGGCGACACGCGGCGCACGCTCGGGATCGGTGGCAGTACCGCGCTGCAACAGGCACCATAAACGGAACGAGCATTAAAGGAGAAACGCTATGCTATATTGGGCACTGATATTTCTGGTCGTGGCCATCGTCGCGGGAGTGCTGGGATTTACCGGGGTGGCGGCGATTTCGGCTGACATCGCCTGGGCACTGTTCGTCATCGGCCTCATACTCGCCGTCGTATTCTTTGTGTTGGGTCGACGGCGACCGAGGTAGGCTTCACAGCAGCCGGGTCTGTTAGCGTCCAGTCCCGGCTTTTTTAGATTCACCCTTTCAGCCGACCTCCTCTCCCCCGATCGCTGATAGCCAGCGATTTAATTTGTCAATCAACGGGAGATCTGATTTACGGGCAGGTCCGGCCGCGACACGGCTAACCAGCATTCCGGCCAGCCCCGCGGCCGCACCCGACAGAATGGCCCAGGCATATGGCGATTGCCTGCCGTCATGCCCGCCCTCTTCTCAGCGTAATGACGATCCGGGCGAAGTCGACGCTGCGGCGCGGGTCCTGCTGATCAAATATCAGCATGCATCTCGTTTTGACGCCTGCCCGTGGTAAATTACACTAATCTATTTGTACACTCTCCCGATCTGCGGTCTGTATGCCAGGGAAACGGTTGGCTGTGACGGCAATGACCGGGACGACGTCGAGGACGATCTGGACGACACCGCCGACACTGCAGGCGATACACTCAATGACGCCTGCGACGACTCGACGGACGATAATTGCCAGCGCCAGTCGGAATCGGCTGGATATGGACTGAAGGCGCAACCCCGGGGCGCGCAGGGTTGAAGCCATCCTGCAAGACCGGGTTCCATTCGACAAACGCGCGTAGCCCTAGGGGATCTCCAATGCCAAAACAGAAAGACCTGATTCTCGCCATCGCCACGGTGCTCCTCAGTGCGATGCTCGCGGCGACGACAAGTGGCGAAGCTCAGCGGCAGAGTCGTGATACGAATCCGGAAAACGGGTCGACCACGCCCGCGCGGGAAGACGAGGCAGCAGATGAGAAGGCGCCTGAAGCGGCTGACGGGACCGATTCACCCCTTCGCTCTGCCTGGTTAAAGGGCAAACTCGAGATGGTCATCCTGCTCAACCGGCATCTCAATAATTTTACAATCGACAGTGAAGTCACGGACGGCACCGCGACTCTTAAAGGCGAAGTGGAATCAGAGGTCGACAGGGAACTCGCCGAGCAGTTGGCGCTCAGCATCGACGGCATCGAGGCAGTCGACAACCAGCTGACGGTCGCCGTTAAAACGACGGAAGAGAAATCCAGTGACAGTAGTGCCGATCCCCAAAAAGCTGCCGCGCGTCTGGAAGACGCAACACTGCTGGCGGATGTCAAAGACAATTTTCGCAGCCACGGTAGCACACGCGAGCTCGACATCGACGTCACTGTAAAGGATCGCAAGATTATTTTACGTGGAACCGTCGGCAGCGCGGCGGAGAAAGATCTCGCCGGTATGCTCGCCGCCGGTGTTGAAGGCGTGGACGATGTGGACAACCAGCTGGTCGTAAGCAAATTGAAACAGGCTCGATGGACTCAGGAATCTCGGTATCCGGCACCTTCTCGAATACTCTGCCACAGGCAGTGCCACCTGCGCTGCGAGCACGATCAAACAGGCCCTGGGCAAACAGTGAAACACCACCGGTCGCGATGGCGGCACCGGCGGGTCCGCCTTGATAGCCCTCAGCTTTCAGATTCGATCAGGCTCACCCAGCCGCTGAGAACCTGAAAATGCTCAGCCGACAGCTTCAGGCAGACAAGCATCGGCACTGCCAGCAAGACCCCGGCAAATCCCCACAACCAGCCCCAGATGACGATCCAGACGATCAGCACAAGCGGGTTGAGGCGCATGTGCCGCCCGAGAATAAGTGGCGTGACAAACTGGGCTTCGATCAGATTCAGCACGAAGTAAACCAGTGCCGGTATACAGGAAGAGAGTTCCAGCCCGAACTGCACGATCCCAGCCAGGGTCAACATCACGAGAGAGATCAGTGGACCGACATAGGGCGCATAATTGAGCAGACCTACCAACGCCCCCCACAGGAATGCGTCTTCCACGGTCATATACCACAAGACGGTGCCGGTGATTGCGCCGAGGAAAAAGTTGATAACGGAGATCGCCAGAATGTAACGTGAAAGCTCACTTTGCACGTCGCCGACGAGCTTCAGTGCATGTTTTTTATCCGTGATACTGGGCAGGTTACCAATCGCCGTCGCATACACCTGGCGGCCGAAGACGAGCAGGAAGAGCACCAGGACAACGAAGGTGAGCAGCTGGACGATAATAGCCGGCGTGGCGCTCATCAGGTAAACCAGCAAATCGATGCCCCCCTGCTCCACGCGTTCGGTAATAGGACTGCCTTTTTTCTCTTCCCCGTTCGGCCCTGAGGCCGGCATGTCAACGTCACCTGGGGAGTGACTGAAAAATCCCATCGTGGAGGGGGCCGCTTGCCCGGCCGCGCCCTCTTCCGTTTCATCCGTCGGCTCGACTGACTCACCGACACTGCCCATCTCCTTCTGCAACTCCTCTGCCAGAGAGGGCAGTCGCGACGCCCACTCCTGTGCTGCTTTCGTGACCTCATTGCCCACCAGCACGAAGGGGACACCGATCAGCGCCAGCAGTACAATTGCGGACAGCGTTCGCGGAACGTAAAAACGCTCCAGAAAGTTAACGAGCGGCGTCAGCAACAGGGAAAAAAGCAGTGCCAAAACGACGGGTATGATCAGTGTGCGGGCGAAATAGAGTGTGTATACCACGGCCAGGAAAGGTAACAGGTAGTTGGCAACCGTATTCGCACCCAGCGCGCGTTTCAGCATGAATTTTTTTCGGTCCCCGTCGGTCGAGGTTTGCGGCCCAGGCTCTGTCAATCACCCTCTCCGAATCGGGCGATACCCCTGCCCAACCTGAACCCCAACGGCACGACTTTCACCCCGGCCAACCCCAGGGATCGGATTCTCCGCCAGCCGAGGCTGCGCACGGCGAACCCTGTGACCAGGCCAGTAGCAATCAGCCAGAGGGGATGCAACCGCCGACAGGCCTGGCCTGACTCCCCGCTTATCACACGGAATTGGCGCTGGCGCCCGACAAGGCCCTGATCGACCGCGTCGATTTCACGGATCAGCTGCCGGCGTTTCAAGGCTCTCCTCCCCGATGAACATGCGCAACTGCTTTCGCGTCAACGGCAGGGTCAACGCTTTGCGATAGGCGTTCCACGCCATGGCGATACACAGCAGCGCCGCCAGTTGTATCAGGGTAAACGCAATAAATCCGGATAACGCCACGCCCGTGATCTCATAGACCACCCAGGCGATGGTAACGGTAGCGCCTGCCCAGAGAAACAGCAGTAACGGCAGGACCGAGATTGCCAGCAGCGTCATGCGACCCAGGTTAGCGAGGGCCAGCCGCAACTCCAGCTGGAACAGCTTGGCGATTTCGGATCCGGTTCCGGAGGCCTGGTGCAGCCACGAGGCCCAGAGATGCAATGTGTCCAGACGGAGCTCCTCCGCCTCAGCGCCGATATACCCGGTCGCGTCGCGCCTTTCGCTCATTTGCGGGAAAATATGTGCGCGAGAATGAACCCTGCGATAAATGCAAAACTCAGCGTGGCGAGCGGCTGCTCTTTCATATAGCCGCTGGCCTGCTCGCTCAGATCTTCGACTTTTTTTCTTCCCTGCCGCAGCTGATCCGTTGCCTCCTCCTTGAGTTCGAGGCCCGCGGCTTCGGCGGCGAGCCTGAAATGGGACTTGGCCTCCTGTAGCTTGTCGTAAGCATCCATGACGGCTTCCTTGCTCGCGGATAACTCCGCTTCTCTCTCTTTGGCTGTGGCCATTCTCATCTCCCGGCTGATAGTCCATGGGTGGGTTTGACCACTCAAGACTAGTTCATGACCGGAAGATTTTCCATCAAGCTGCACCCTGATGGGCGGCAGGCGACGCATCGACAGCACAGACCGCGACGAAACGTTACAGGTGCGGCCTCACCAGGTTCGAGATACCCTCCTGGCACCGGCAAACAATCCCACGGTGCTTCCACTCACGGTAGGTCAACCTGTGACAGCGTTTGCTGTCACGCTCAAACAGTTCCCTGTGTTCCGCCGCAAAGCGCCGACTGAACACCGTCATGATGATCTCGTCGTTCAGGTACACGTGGATATTAATCCCGGCATTCAGTAACTCGCCCCAGGAGGACCTGGACGCGTATCTCACCACCGTGCTGTCGATGTACTGCCCCGGCACCATGACATCGAAGCGCACCCCACGTTGTGAGGCTGCAATCATTGCCGCGATGGTGTCCTGGTCCGGCACAAAGTAAGCGGTCATGAGCCGGATTGATTGCTGCGAGGTCTCTATCGCGTAACGATAGGCCCGGTAGGCGCGCTCGCTGCCCTGTCGAGGCGAGCTCATCATCACCTGGGCCGTCACCGTTTCACGGCCTTCAAATGCGGCGGGCGTATCATCCGCCGCGTCGAGGCGCGGCTCTTTCAGGACTTCACTCCAGAGCTCCAGAAAAGCGTCGTGGAAACAGCGCACAACCGGCCCCGTGATACGGTAGTGCAGATCGTGCCATTGGTCTGGAGACGCGGCGTCACCCTGCCAGACATCCGCGATGCCCACTCCACCGGTAAAAGCCACCTCTCTGTCTACCACCATTATTTTGCGATGCGTACGATAGTTGAGCCTTCTCAGCTGCCACCAGCGCAGTGGATTGAAATAGCGCACGCGGACCCCGTCATCACGCATCTGGACGATCAGTTCTTCGTCCATTTTCATGGCGCCCCACCAGTCGAGCAGCACGTGAACCCTCACGCCACGTTTCGCAGCCTGACTCAAACCCCAGGCAAAACGGTGTGCTATCGTGCCCGACCAGTAGATAAAGGTCTCGAAACATATCTCCCTCTCCGCTGCATCTATCGCCTGCAGCATCGAGGGGAATATACAATCGCCATTGACCAGCATATCGACCCGGTTGCCCGGGTAGGCCGGGGTTTCCAGCAGCTCGGACAGACGCGTGAACTCCGCCTGCAGATCCTCACTGGGAGTCTCATCCTGCCCGCGTTTACTCTGCAATGCCTCGACACCGATGCTGGAAACTGATCAATCATCATAGTATATCGCGCGTTAGACTGCCGGGGCGCCAGGCAGGTACAGATCATGGTGGAGGCCCCATGTTCGCCATGGATCGCATGCGCTCACTGGCAATAGTGCTGTCCATCGGCTTCATCATGCTGGTGTCGTTTGTCCTGAATGGTCTGGTTGCCGCCGGGTCACGGCGGCGAATTTACCAGGACGCTATCGGCGCACACGCGATGCGCCGACAGCGCGGCCTATCAGAAGAAACCCAGCGGGTTGATGTCGTAGCTGACCAGCATGTTCTTGGTCTGCTGGTAGTGCTCGAGTGCCATCTTGTGACACTCCCGGCCGATACCCGACTTCTTGTACCCACCGAAGGCGGCGTGAGCCGGGTAGACGTGGTAGCAGTTGACCCAGACCCGCCCGGCCTTGATGCCCCGCCCCATGCGGAAGGCACGGTTGCTGTCCCTGGTCCAGACGCCGGCACCCAGTCCGTATTCCGTGGCGTTGGCGATAGCCAGGGCCTCCGCCTCGTCCTTGAACGTCGTGATGCCGAGGGTGGGGCCGAAGATCTCCTCCTGGAATACGCGCATCTCGTTGGTGCCCTTGAGCAGGGTCGGCTCGACGTAGTAGCCGCCGGCAATGTCGCTGCCCACGGCAGCCTTACTGCCGCCCATCAGGAAGGTGGCGCCCTCCCCCCGGGCGATATCCATATAGCTCATGATCTTGTCGAACTGCTCCTGCGAGGCCTGGGCACCCACCATGGTATCGGTGTCCAGCGGGTTGCCCTGCTTGATATTCCTGGCCCGCTCCAGCACCAGCCCGATGAAATCGTCGTAGATGCTCTCCTGTACCAGGGCGCGGGAGGGGCAGGTACACACCTCTCCCTGGTTGAAGAAGCCCATGAGCAGGCCCTCGACGCACTTGCTGACGAACGCCTCCTCCTGTGCCATGACATCCTCAAAATAGATGTTGGGCGACTTGCCGCCCAGTTCCACGGTGGAAGGAATCAGGGTTTTCGCCGCGTCCGCGAGGATCAGGTGGCCCACGGCGGTGGAGCCGGTGAACGCGATCTTGGCGATACGGTCTGAACTGGCCAGCGCCTTGCCGATCTCCTCACCGTAGCCGTTGAGGACATTCACGACCCCCGGCGGCAGCAGATCGGCGATCATCTCCATCAAAACCAGGATGGAGCACGGCGTCTGCTCTGCGGGCTTGAGGACCACGCAATTGCCCGCCGCAAGGGCAGGCGCCAGCTTCCACCCGGCCATCAGCAGGGGAAAGTTCCAGGGGATGATCTGGCCCACCACTCCCAGGGGCTCGTGAAAGTGGTAGCTGACCGTGTTGGTGTCGATCTCTGCGGCGGACCCCTCCTGGGCCCGGATACAGCCGGCGAAATAGCGGAAATGGTCCGCCAGCAGGGGGATGTCGGCGTTCAGGGTCTCGCGAATACCCTTGCCGTTCTCCCAGGTTTCCACGTAGGCCAGCTTCTCGAGATTGGCCTCGATGCGGTCGGCGATTTTGAGCAGAATGCCGGCACGTTCCGCCGCGGGAGTGCTGCCCCAGTGGTCCGCCGCGGCGTGGGCAGCGTCGAGCGCCGCATGTAGATCCGCCGGTGTGGAGCGAGGCACCTCACAGAACGCCTCCCCGGTGACCGGGGTAATATTCTCAAAATAGTTGCCCTCGAGAGGAGCGACCCACTCGCCGCCGATGAAGTTTTCGTAGCGGTTACGGAATGTGAAAGGAGCGTCGGCAGTGCCTGGCATCGGGTACAGCATGGGAAATCCTCCTCATCTGTTTATTGGACCCCCACACTATAGATCATATCCTCCGTTTCCGGTGCAAATTTACCCCTGGGCGGGTGCTGCCAACGGGCACGGGGGGAGCAGCCGCCGCTGCCGTTCGACCGGAGTGTGTCTCGCAGGACTGTCGGCAACGGGGGCGCGCCGCCCGGGGGCGGGCACCCCCGTCGCGGCGCCCGCGCCCGTCTAGTCGTTGAGCCGGAAACCGACCTTGAGGGTGACCTGATAGTGACCGACTGCGCCGTTCTCGATGTGCCCGCGCACGCTCTGAACCTCGAACCACTCCAGGTGGTCGAGCGATTTCGACGCGCTGGCGATAGCGTTATTGATGGCGTCCTCCACACTGGTCCTGGAGGACCCGACGATTTCGATTTTCTTGTAGACGTGATCGGACATGAGGCGATCTCCTTCTGTCGGTCTGTCTGAACAGTATAGACACCCCGGAACAGGCGCGAAGCAGTGATACCCGATTCAACCCGGGGCGGCGGCGTGGCCCCCGTGACCTGCCTGTCGGAGCAGGGAAGCCAGCGGCAGCTGTCGGTATCACCCCGGCGCCGCGGCTGACGCATCGGGCCAGCAATCATGCGCCCGGGCATACTGCCGCGGCGACTGCAGTCCCAGCTCCGTCCGCAACCCCTCGAGGGGCTCCGCGAGGCGCTCCTCCCAGGGGATGGCCGGCAGCCAGGCGGCGGCGCTGGCGATGCGCCGCCCCTCCTCGACGCAGGCGTCGACCGGCAGATCGGGAAGCCGCCTGCGGAACTGGCGCCGCCCTACGAACACGATAAAGGAGATGCCCCGGTTGTAGGTCTGGGTGGTCATGAACGCAAGCAGGCATAGCTCGCCGAGCTCATCCCGTCCGTAACCGGTGAGCACGTGCTGGAGGTCGTGAATGTCGCGCAGGCGCGACCCCATCCAGTGCTCGTCGGCGTCAAGAGCGGTGTTGCGCGGCGCCTCCTCGCTGGCAGCCACCAGCCCGTCCGCGGAGAGCTGCTGGGTCGAGACGAAATCGAGGTAGGCGCGGCCCAGGCTCCCCTCGGGCATGGCTCCAAGTCGCTCGCGTGAACCAAGCAGCTCGTTGATGCAGGGTTTGGCGGCCAGCAGCCTGCGCCCGGACTCACACTGTCGCATGCGCGCCACCGCCCGGGCCAGGCTCCCGCCCTTGAGTGCCTCGATGATCTTAAAGACCTCCCCCGTCGCTTCCGGGTTGGCGATCAGGGCCCGCATCGAACGCACTGCCCTGATGGGCCGGATCCGGTGGCGGGGCGATAGGATGCCGCCGGAGAAATCCCGGCGCAGTGGTTTCTGTCTGGTGCCCTGGGCGCTCATGCCTGCACTCCTCACGTGTGCCGTCTCTGGCTATCCTAACAGGCGGGCCGCGGGAGCCACGACCTCCGCCCGCCTGAAAGTCAGATTCCAATCCCGCCACAGGGTTCAGTACACTGTCTGTACCAGGCGGGAGAGACCTTTCTATAAATGTCATGATCTCTCGTTCCTCAACGCACAACAAGCCATCCACCGGGGCGGGGTAGACCATGACTGACGTTGTAGCCGGAAGCACAGGCCTCACGGGCCGTTCGCTGGCCGCCGTGGAACGCCTGGGGAATCGCCTGCCGGATCCGGCGGTGCTGTTTATCGCCCTGCTGGTAGTGGTCTGGGTGCTGTCCTGGGCCCTCTCCCGGATCGATTTCGGCCTGATCGACCCCCGCAGCGGGATGCCGCTCGTGGTAACCAACCAGCTGTCGGGGCCGTCGATCGCGGCATTCTTTTCCAGCATGGTCACGAACTTTGCCCACTTTCACCCGATCGGCGTGGTCCTGGTGGCGATGCTGGGCGTCGGCGTGGCGGAACACACCGGCTTCATCAACAGCGGCCTGCGCGCCATGCTCGGCATCACCGCGCGGTGGCTGCTGACGCCGATGGTCATCCTGGTCGGCATCGTCAGCCATACGGCGGCGGACGCGGGGTACGTACTGGTCATCCCCCTGGGCGGCGTTATCTTCTATGCGGCCGGACGCCACCCCCTGGCGGGCATTGCAGCGGCCTTTGCCGGCGTCTCGGGCGGCTTTTCCGCGAATTTCATTCCGTCGGCGATCGACCCGATGCTGCAGGGAATCTCCCAGTCCGGCGCGCAGATCCTCGACCCCGACATCAGCCTCAACCCCCTCAACAATTTTTTCTTCACAGCGGCTTCCTCCGTACTGATCATCGCCCTGGGCTGGCTGGTCACGGATCGCTTCGTGGAGCCGAGACTTCAGGACCACAGTCTCGATGAGGACATCGAGGACCTGCCGGAAATGAGGCCGCTGACCGCCAAGGAGCGTCGTGGCCTGCGCGGCGCGCTGCTGGCGATGCTGGCGGGCTTCCTGGTGCTGGCTGCAACCGCGTGGCCGGAGGGTTCCGCCTGGCGGGGCCCAACCGGCTCCCTGACCGAGCGGGGAGCCCCGCTGATGGCTTCCATCGTGCCCCTCATCTTCATCCTGTTCCTCCTCCCCGGAGTGGTCTACGGCATCAGCGCCGACACCGTGCGCAGTTCCCGGGATATCATCCAGGGTATGACCAAAGCGATGCACAACATGGCCTACTACCTGGTGATCATGTTCTTCATCGCCCAGTTCCTCTACGCTTTCTCCGAGTCCAATCTCGGCGTGCTGCTGGCACTGAAGGGCGCCGCGGCGCTGCAGGCCCTGCAACTGCCCGGCGCCCTGACCATCACCGGCATCGTCTTCATCACCGGCTTGCTGAACCTGTTCGTCGGGTCGGCCTCCGCCAAGTGGGCACTGCTGGCACCCATTTTCGTGCCGATGCTGATGGAGATCGGCATCTCCCCCGACCTGACCCAGGCCGCCTACCGGGTAGGGGACTCCACCACCAATATCATCACGCCGCTGATGCCCTACTTCCCCCTCGTCGTGGTCTACTGCCAGCGCTATATCCGGGACACGGGCATCGGCACGGTGACGGCGATGATGCTGCCCTATTCCGTCGTGTTCATTACGCTCTGGACACTATTCCTGCTCCTCTTCTGGGCTGCGGGTTTACCCCTCGGACTGCAATCCACATACGCCTATTGAGCTGCGGGGCGGGTTCCACACCCGGCCCCGGCTGCCTGATTTTCACACCGCGGCGGGTGTTTGCCCCGGCTGGGTAACCCGGCCATCAACATGCGCATGGGATGCGGCAGTTTTGACGGGCTGGACTACACTCTCCATGGGATCTCAGGATCTGGCCGGTCTTTACCGTTGGTCTCTTCAGCGCAAAGTGCCATCCGCCCGCCCTGTGAATCCCCCTTGACGTCCCCGGGTTCCCGCGCCGGCGACGTGCCAAAAATACCAGGAGAATTGTTATGGCTTTCAATGTGATGGATATGATTCAGGGCGCGCTGACGCCGGACAACATCGGCGCCGTCGCAGGTGCGCTGGGCATGGAAAACGATACAGTAAAGAAAGGCCTGGGGGCAGCCATGCCGGCAGTACTGGCCGGCGTGCTCGGTGCGGCAAAGGAGCCCGCCGGAAGGCAGGAGCTGGATTCAGCGCTGGGCTCGGCCAATACCGACCTGATGGGCAACCTGGGAAGTCTCCTGTCCGGGGGCAACAGCAGTTCCCTGATCGGTACCGGCTTCAAGCTTCTCTCGAGCTTCATGGGTGACAGCAAGCTCGGCGCGCTGAGCGGCGCCCTCGCCTCCAGCCTCGGTGTCTCCAAGGAGTCCAGTCGATCCCTGATGGGCCTCGCGGCCCCCATGCTGATAAGCATGCTCGCCGGCAAGAAAAAGTCCGAGGGACTGGACACCGGTGGCCTGGTAGGGGAGCTGATGGGCCAGAAAAACCAGATTACCAAGGCCATCCCGGATGATATCAGCAGCCAACTGCAGGGAAGCGGCATTTTCGACGATCTGATGGGCAGCGCCGGCGCCGCGGCCAGCGCGACCACAGCGTCGGCGAGCGCATCGATGCGCACCGCCGCGGATATGTCACAGGCGGCCACCGAAAAGTCCTCCTCCTGGCTGCGCTGGGTGATCGGCGCGGCGGTCATCCTGGCAATCCTTTACTTCCTCTCCGGGATGCTGGGCAGGAACGAGGGAACCGCAGAGCGCGCCTCCAAGGTGGGCGCCGAGGATCTGACGGTTGGCAGCGTGAACCTCGGTGACCCGGTCAAGGAGCTGTTCGGGGGGCCGCGGCAAAGCGCTCAGCTCGATCACTGACATCGGTGTCTGCCCGGTCAGCGCCGCCTGACCTCAACGGCACCCAGGGGGCACTCCCGGCACCTCATTGCTGCCCGGGTGTCCGGCAAGGCGGCACGGCGCGACTATCCTCCCTGCCCCGGCAGGTACCCCGAGGCTGCCCACCGAACCGTCTTGCGTTCTGGCCTCGACTGCAGCTAATATGGGTTCTAATTTAGAACCCTGCTCCGAACCGCGGGAGACATTATGGCCAGGAACCAGGTCGCGCTGGTCGTCGGCGCCGGTGACGCCATCGGCAGCGCCATTGTGCGCCGCTTCGCTCGCCGCGGCCTCACCGTCTGCGCCGCCCGGCGCAATGCCGACAGGCTGGATCCCCTGATGGACGAACTCACGGCTGCCGGACATACGGCCCTCGCCTATGCCTGCGATGCCCGCCGGGAAGAAGCTGTCCAGGAGCTCTTTGCCAGGATCGAGCGCGACGTCGGGGCGCTGTCGGCGGTGGTGTTCAACGTCGGTGCCAACGTACCGATGGGTATCCTGGAGACGGACAGCCGCAAGTTTTTCAAAATCTGGGAGATGGCCTGTTTCGCCGGTTTTCTGACAGGCCGCGAGGCAGCCCGTTACATGCTTCCGCGGGGCGAGGGCACCATCATTTTTACCGGGGCGACGGCCAGCGTGAGAGGGGCAGCCGGCTTCGCCGCGTTCGCCAGCGCCAAACACGGCCTGCGTGCCCTGGCGCAGAGTATGGCTCGGGAACTCGGCCCCCGGAATATTCATGTGGCACACGTGGTGATCGACGCCGCGGTGGATACCGCCTGGATCGCTGCAAATGTCCCTGATGCCGGGAAACTGAAGGCGAAGGACGGGATCGTCGACCCGGACGCGTTGGCGGCGAACTACGTGATGCTCCACGACCAGCCCCGCAACGCCTGGACCTTCGAACTGGATATCAGACCCTGGATCGAGCGCTGGTAAGCCGGTGGGCGGCTCAGGTGGCCGGGCGTCAGGTCGCCGCCACCAAGAACGTCAATAGACCCTGGGCAGCAGGAGAGCAACCATGAGCAGCACCGTTGAATTCTATTTCGATTTCGGCAGCCCCACCGCCTATCTCGCCTACAGGCGCCTCCTGCAGCTGGCGCAGGAGTATGGCCTGCAGATCGAGTACCGACCGATACTGCTGGGCGGCGTGTTCAAGGCCACGGGCAATGCCTCGCCTGTGGCGATACCGGCCAAGGGGCAGTACATGATGCAACACGACCTGCCCCGCTTCGCCAGGCGTTACGGGGTACCGCTGAATATCAACCCGCACTTCCCGATCAACACGCTCAACCTGATGCGAGGTGCCATCGCTGCCATGCGCCTGGGCTGTTTCGACACCTACGCCGATGCCGTCTACGAGGCCACCTGGGTCGAGGAGAAGAACATGGGCGATCCCGCCGTGGTCGCCGATACCCTGACCACTGCCGGACTGGACGCGGGGGCCGTGCTGGCGCTGTCACAGGACCCGGAGGTCAAGCGCGAACTGGTCGAGACCACCGGGGAGGCGGTGGCGCGCGGGGTTTTCGGCGCGCCTACGCTCTTCATGGACGGCGAGATGTACTTCGGCCAGGACCGGCTGGACTTTATCGAGGATGCTTTGCGGGGGTGAACGAGCGGCCTTCCCCAAGGTCATCGAGCCAGTGGGGATTCACCCCGGGGCCCGATAGTATCTGCCGCTGACAGGGTTCAGAACACGATACTGTCGCCGCGGGCGGGGATCTCGACCCTGAGCTTCTGGGCTTGCCACAGCTTTTCCGCAAGTGCGTCCTGGGCGACGGGCTCGCCATGGACCAGCAGGGTCCTGGGCGGCGGCTCGAATGCACCTATCCAGTCCAACAGCCCGCTCTGCCCCGCATGGGCGGAAAGCCCGCCAAGCGTCTCGATACTGGCGTTGACCGCGAAATCGTCGTTGAACATCCGGATGCTTCTGGCGCCATCCACCAGGATCCTGCCCAGCGTACCGCGGGCCTGGTACCCGGTGAAAATGATGGTGTTGCGGTCATCCCAGATGCGCTGCTTGAAATGGTGGCGGATACGCCCACCCGTGCACATGCCACTGCCGGCGATGATGATGGCGCCGCCCTTGATCCGGTTGATGGCCATAGACTCCTCCGTCTCCATGGCCAGGTTCAGGGTGGGCAGGAATTCTTCCAGGGAGTTCCGGTGGACATCGCTGAGATGACGCACATCGTCACCGTCCATCGTATGCAGCCAGCGATCGTATACCCGCGTAACGGCAATCGCCATGGGGCTGTCGAGGAAAACCTGCCAGGGATCCAGTTCACCCTCACTGTAGAGGCAGCCGAGATGAAAAAGAATCTCCTGGGTGCGACCGACGGCAAAGGCCGGGATCATCGCGCTGCCGCCCCGACGCCAGGTCTCCCTGAGAATGTCACGCAGCTGCGTCTTCGAGTCCTCTTCACTGCGGTGTTCCCGGTCGCCGTAGGTGCTCTCCACCAACAGTACGTTCGCCCTGCCGAGTTGAACCGGGTCATTCATCAATACCGAATCGTGCTTGCCCAGGTCTCCCGAAAATACCAGGGTTTTCTCCTCCCCTTTCTCCGACAGCCTGATCTCGACAATAGCGGAGCCCAGGATATGGCCCGCGTCGTGAAAACAGACCGACGCGCCCTCACCCAGGGTGACCCGCTCGCCATAACGATGGCCCCGGCATGCGCCCAGCACACCCTCCACGTCCTCTACCCCGTAGGCCGGTTCGAGTTCAGGGCGACCCCGCCTCGCGTTGCGGACATTGGTACGTTCCAGGTCACGCAGGTAGAGCCCGACCGAATCATGCAGCATGATATCCAGCAGTTCAGCCGTGGCCCGGGTACAGATCACCGGGCCGGTGAAACCCTCGTTGTAGAGCTTCGGCAGCAGGCCCGAGTGGTCGAGATGGGCATGGGACAGGACCACCGCATCGATCTTCGCCGGGTCGAACGCAAACTCCTCGTCCTCGATGCGCTCCACCGCATCGCCGCCCTGGTGCATACCACATTCCAGCAGCACCCGACCGATGTGTGGGGACTCGAGCAGATAACAGGAGCCTGTCACCTCCTGGGCCGCGCCGTGAAAAGTGAGAGTCGCCATCAAATGTCCTCCGGATTGTGTCGATTGCCCGACGGTCGTCAATACCCCGGCCTGGCCGGATCGTCTCAGACACCCGTTATTTTGCTGCGCCGTTCGAGGAGCAGCACATCCCGCCACCGGTCGCCCATCCTGCCCAGCCGCTCACGTACCCCGACGACGCGGAATCCGTTGCGCTCGTGCAGGGCGATGCTCGCTCGATTTTCAGGAAAGATACCCGCCTCAAGGGTCCATATCCCGGCGCGCTCCGAAGCCTCGATGAGGCATGACAGCAACGCCTGGCCCACGCCTCTTCCGCGGGCCGCGGCAGCGATGTAGATACTGACCTCTGCCACTCCGGCAAATACACAGCGGCCGGATGCCGGAGAGAGGGCTATCCAGCCGACGACTGCCCCCTTCTCTTCCGCCACCAGCCGGCAGACGGCCAGTGTCGCGCGATCCCAGGCGTCCCATTCCGGTGGAAAAGACTGGAAGGTTGCGTCACCGCTCTCGATCCCCTCACGGTAGATGCGCTGCACCACCGGGTAGTCAGCCCTGTCGAACTCGCGAATCTCTGTCATGGCGCCGCGCGCCGACTGGCGCAGAACAGACCGCTGCGGGAGAGCACCTTCACCATTCCAGCAAATCCCGGACATCATCGGCATCAAAGCCGCGATAGTGGAGGAACCGCGAGCGCCGCGCCCGCTCACTTGCATCACCGGGGGGTGTTTCGCCGAATTTCTTGCGGGAAACCTCCGCGGCCAGCCCCCGCCAGTCTATTTGCGCCCTCTCCAGTGCCGTGGCGATCGCGGGCTTGTCGAGCCCCTTTTCCCGCATCTCCTGCCGTATCCGCACCGGACCGTAGCCCCGGGCTGCGCGTTGCCGGACATAACTCCCGGCGTAGCGCTCATCGCTCTGCAGGTTTTCCTCAGCCAGGCGCGAAAGCGCCTCTTCGATCAGGGGCGTGTCGCCAAAGCGGCGCCGGAGTTTGTGGTGCAACTCGCGGATCGAATGCTCCCGCCGGGCCAGCAGGTCCATCGCAGCACGCCGGATATCGGCGGCATCCAGCGGTTTATCTTCTACGGTGGCGGCACTGTAGGGAGTGTGAGAGGTTGGCATGGGCGCCTCTGCCGTGCGATAAAAAAGGCGCCGGGGTGAGAGTGGGAAAGTGGGTGCCCGGCGCCCGCAAAGCTATGGTAACAAACCCTGGAACTGCGGTGTCACTCAGTCGTCGCCGACGCTCTCTTCGGCGACAACCGGTTCTTTCCCGGCCACGGGGGGCTCGCCGCCTCCCAGCAGTTGCGCACGAATCTGGCTCTCGATCTCATTGGCCACGGCAGGATTGTCTTCCAGGAACTTGGCGGCATTGGCCTTGCCCTGCCCGATTTTGTCGCCCTTGTAGGCATACCAGGCGCCGGACTTGTCCACCAGGTTGAGCTTGACGCCCCAGTCGATGACCTCGCCCATGTGGTAGATGCCCTTGCCGTACATGATCTGGAATTCTGCCTGCTTGAAGGGAGGTGACACCTTGTTCTTCACGACCTTTACCCGGGTCTCGTTACCCACCACCTCGTCGCCGTCCTTGACGGCGCCGATGCGGCGGATATCCAGGCGCACCGAGGAGTAGAATTTCAGCGCGTTGCCCCCGGTCGTCGTCTCCGGGTTGCCGAACATGACACCGATCTTCATGCGGATCTGGTTGATGAAGATGACCAGGCAGTTGGTCTGCTTGATCGTCCCCGTGAGCTTGCGCATGGCCTGGCTCAGCAGCCGCGCCTGCAGGCCCACGTGTGAGTCGCCCATCTCCCCCTCGATCTCGGCTTTCGGTGTCAATGCCGCCACCGAGTCGATGACCAGTACGTCAACGGCACCGGAGCGCACCAGCATTTCGGCGACCTCCAGGGCCTGCTCGCCGGTGTCGGGCTGGGACAAAATCAGGTCGTCTACCTGCACCCCCAGTTTCTCGGCGTAGATGGGATCAAGGGCATGCTCTGCGTCGATGAAGGCCGCTGTACCCCCCGCTTTCTGCGCCTCGGCGATAACCTGCAGGGTCAGGGTGGTTTTCCCGGAGGATTCCGGTCCGTAGATCTCACAGATGCGCCCCTTGGGCAGGCCACCGATGCCAAGCGCGATATCCAGGCCGAGGGAGCCGGTGGAGATGGCGGGGATGGCAACCCGCTCGGTGTCCCCCATGCGCATCACTGTTCCCTTGCCAAACTGGCGTTCAATCTGGCTCAATGCCGCCTGCAGCGCTTTTTCCCTGTTCGCATCCATCGCAATCTCCCCTGGTTATATGGCCAAACTACTGTACGTATACTCAGTGGTTTGGTCGTGAATTGCAAGTCCCAAATTCGATTAAATCAGGCCAGTGGGGAAGGTTGCGGAAAACCTGCTTGATTTGGCGACAGGTCGGGCCGCTGCCGGCAGGGATCGACCCGGGGTTCTCTGGTTGCCGCCGTATCCCAGGGCCGAATAAAAAACTGTCCACCCGAACCTGCCCGGGCGGACACAACCAGGATTGACCTGGATCAGGGGTACTCTGGGAAAAGCACTGGCACCGGCAGGAGATGCAAG